>DATHWQ010000023.1:0-12567 GCA_035460465.1 Methylotenera sp.
ATTAAATGGAAGTCACTGGGGTCAATGTATATCCTAGGCGATTTTAACGAGCCTGATTTGGTGGTTTTTAACGTGTTTATGGATTTTCTTGAGTGAGTAGTCATTGTGGTGACCTCACTGACTTAACTGCACCCATAATTCTCGATTGCTCTTTGGTGTTGAGCAAACCTAAAAACATTTCTAATAATGCAAGGTGACACTCTAGGAATTCACGTGGCATCAGACTTTCGGCAGCGCCGATGTCTGATGCGAGTGATACCGCGATATGATTGACTTGCTCATGTGTGAGTTTGAAGCTGTGGAGGGCTTCGGTACTGGTTATTGCTAGGTGTGACATTCTTGACTCCTTGGTCACACACCAAGTACTTCACTTCGCATAATGTATATTATGTAAAATTAAGTAATAACAAAGATACTGCTAATAACAAGATTTAGGAAACCTGTGAAATTAGAAAAACAAGCCCTCTCTCAGACCGATTATTTTTGAATGGTTGATACTCCGATATCAATCATTCAAATAAAAAAAGCCTCTGTTAGTCGTATTTTCTTTTAACTAGATAATCCAAACTTAATTTACCCGCACCGCCAAATAACAATGGTAGAAACATCACAATAAATAATAACGGAAGCTCGTAATTACCAAATCCATCTTCTGATACATCAACGATACGGAAACCCATCAATAAGTCACTTAATGTGTTCCATTCAGTTGGCCAATGTACCGCGGCAATGGCTACAGCCGTTAATACAATCAGTGATATTGAAAAGAAACGCGTCGCTAAGCCTAACACCAAGGCTACAGCACCAAATATCTCAAAGTAAGTGGCTATATGCCAGCTTATATCAGGCGATAATAGATTGAACGGAAACGGAAAGCTGATCTCTGCGAACCAATTGGTTCCATGCAGCTTTTCTAGCCCTGCTTTACCGAACTCCCAGGCGAGAATCAAACGTAACAGTAATGGTGGGATGCTATCTGCGAAAAAGTTAAGATGACAGACGGTTCTTTTATATTGAAGAACCGCATAAGAATAAGCTGTAGATACCTGCATTGAAATCCCCTTAGATTTAGAACTATAACTAGAAAATAGATTAGGTTATGGTTCTTAGTCGTTGTAATTTATTAATACTTACAACGAATTAGGGGCTATGTGATAAATTAATTGGCTTAGGTTGTCTGCCGAAAAAGACTTGTTGTATCTTTAGTCTTGCCACGATTTACAAGACTTTTATAGTAAATTCTAATGCCTAACAATACGAATAAAATCATGGCATATAGCAAGGGCTCGGTGATGTCTTTTTTAACCAGCCACAAAAAGTGAATAACAGCCAATATTGCGACTAGATAGACTAACCGGTGTAGCTTTTTCCAACGCTCGCGTAACAGTCTTACCATTGCGTTGTTAGACGTTATGGCTAATGGTATCGTCAAGACAAATGCAGCAAAACCTACAAGTATGCGTGGGTGTTTGGCGATGTCTTTGGTGATGTCAGTCCAATCAAAAGAAAAGTCCAGCCACAGATAGGTAGAGATATGCAGGCAGGCATAGAAAAACATAAATAGACCCAACATACGACGCATTTGTATCTGCCAAACTCGCCCAGTAATGAGCCTGACAGGCGTTAATGCCAACGTTGCTAACAATATGAATAACGCCCAAAACCCAGTAGAGCGCTCAACGAACTCGATAGGGTTGGCTGATAAATCATCATGGAACCCTAGCCAAAACAGTCGCACAAGCGGCACTAGACATAGTGCAAACACAAATGCCTTTATCCACTGCATTTGTGTTTTATTCGGTGCCCTTTTTAAAAAATCCAACATACGTAATAACCTTAAAAATTCTTACGTAAATCCATACCGGCATACATCTGCCCTACTTGCTCGGTATAGCCATTAAACATTTGTGTTTTGATGCGCCCTGCAAACAAGCCTGCGCCTATGCGTTTTTCTGAAGACTGCGTCCAGCGTGGATGTTCAACTTGTGGGTTCACATTAGCATAGAAGCCATACTCTGTTGGCCCTGCTTTCATCCAGCTAGTTAACGGCATTTTTTCCGTAAAACGAATCTTAACGATAGCTTTTGCGCCTTTAAACCCGTATTTCCAAGGCACAACCAAACGCATTGGCGCACCATTCTGATTAGGCAACTGCTCACCGTATAAGCCAACCGCCATGATAGTGAGTGGATTCATTGCCTCATCCATACGAAGCGCTTCTATATATGGCCAATCAAGCACCGGGATATTTACACCTGGCATCTGTTGTGGGTCTGCCCTTGATATAAATTCAACATACTTGGCATTTGCATTAGGTTCTGCCCATTTGATCAGGTCTGCAAGTGGAAAACCAACCCAAGGAATCACCATAGACCAGCCCTCAACGCAGCGCATGCGATAGATGCGCTCTTCTAATGGTGCAAGCTTGTAGATGTCTTGAATGCTGATGGTTTTATTCTTTTTGACTTCACCTTCGATACTTACAGTCCATGGGTTAGTCTTGAAGAGTCTTGAATGTACTGCTGGCTCACTTTTATCTGTGCCGAACTCATAGTAATTATTGTAAGTCGTTACATCGTCATAAGGCGTGAGCTTTTCACCTGCGCCATATTGAGTTTTGGTGTAATTTGATATTTTTTGACGCGCGCCGCCTGGCTTGAACATCGCTGGCGCGTTTGCACGCCCAATCAATCTACCAGCGCCTTCTGTAGCACCTGAAGTCACGACTGCAGCATGCAGAGGATTGCTTAGGATTGTTGCCGCACCGGCCAGCAAGCCAAAGCCTGCTTTTTGAATAAATTCCCTCCGGTTTTCAAACACCTCTTTAGGTGTGATCTCGGAAGGAATAATGTCTGATTTAGTTTGAATAATCATGGTAGCGCCTAAATAGATATTTCTAATAAAGTGTATTGCTAGCCATTGGTCGGATTATGTGGTGCTTCCTTACAAACTTTTTAACTATATCTGTAGATTATTCGTACAAAATGGTTGAGTACTATCTCACCATTTAAAACATGCTTTGCGTCTCTTGGTTAATCTCTTGCTCCAGAGCGCTGTCATTAGTGTTTTTAGCAATTAACTTTGCGTTCTGAACCAACGTTTTTGCAGATTCCACATCGCCAGTAGCGACTTTAACCTTCGCTAATAAATAGCTACCTTGTGCTTCGTAATAGGCGCCGCCCTGCTCTTTTGCAAACTTAATGATCTTATTGAGCGTACTTTCAGCACTAAGATAATTTTTCGTGAAGGTGTAATAACGCCCTAACTCAATGCTTGAGTGGGCATATTGATCTAAAGTACCCACCTTTTCATGCGTCAAATAGGCTTTAATTTGATACTCAAGCGCTAAGTCGTGCTGATTCAAGTGGTGATGCATCAATGCAATATTCTCAAAACTCTCACCACGCTCATTATCATTGGCTGATAGCTTGTTTGCTGAAACATAAGCAGCCAAGGCTTGCTCAAGTTTTTTATCACTAAAATAGGCATCGCCAATCAGGTTTTGACTGATACGTTCGAACTTTTGATTCTTGTCTGACTGTGCAAAAGCAAGGCTCTGCTGGTAACTTGCAATCGCTTGGTCATATTGTTTAGCGGTTTTGTAAGCGTTGCCCATCAATATACTTGCGATAGTTTTATCAAAAACATCGTTTGATTGTTCGGTAGCAGCTTTAAATGAAGTCACCGCACCGTTTAAATCACCTTGAGCACTTAATGCACGACCTTGGCAGATAAGCGCATCTTTATCGTTCTTATTTTTACTTAACACCTTGCTAGATAGTGATAATGCTGCAGTTGCGTCACCTTTCTCAACTGCCTGATTACATGCAGAAATCGCAGAATCCATAGCATTAACATTGTTAAAAAACAATGTAGTAGAAATAAAAGTTAAAGTAATAAATGATTTCATTATGTTCCGTATTGTTTCGTAAAGTAATTCTTTATAGGTAATCTGCCCAATGGTGCGGGCTACCGCTAGTAGCAAAGAAAAAAGGATTCAGCAAAGACTCTTTTGTGTTGTAAAGCAAAGTTGAATCTGCCTCATCAACGATATCACCACCCGCTTCTTGCAAAATACAATGTGCGGCGGCGGTGTCCCATTCTGAAGTAGGTCCTAGCCTCGGGTAAACATCTGCCAAGCCTTCTGCTACCAAGCAAATTTTTAGAGAGCTACCCATACTGATAAGTTCAGGTGCCGCCCCTAGGCGACTTTCAAGATTGCTTATGAAACTCTGCATTTTATGATCTGAATGAGAGCGGCTGACCGCCACGACTGGTTGTTGAAGATCCAACTGTTTGCAATGGACAGGCTGTGGTGGATTAGTTTGAATTTGCTTGTAAGCGCCGTTACCTTGAGCTGCAAAGTACAGTGCTTCAGTTACAGGCGCGTAGACCACACCTAATACCGGTTTGTGTTCGTCAACTAAAGCAATATTGACGGTGAACTCACCATTTCGCTTCACAAACTCACGCGTGCCATCCAAAGGGTCAATCAGCCAATATTGCTGCCATTGCTTACGAATATCATATGCAGTAGCCACTGACTCCTCAGAAATAATCGGAATATTAGGGGTAAGCTTTCTTAAAGCCTCAACAATCGTATGGTGCGCAGCTAAATCAGCCTGTGTCAGCGGAGAATTGTCTTCTTTTCTAACTACGCTGAATTCAGTCGAATAAACCTGCATGATTGCTTTGCCGGCTGCCTTAGCAATTGCGATGACTTCTTGTAGGTATTGTTGGCTATGCATAAATAAGCATTAAAGTAGATATATTTGATTTAGGCCAGCAACGCCAATAAATCGGCTTCATCCAAAATGGTGATCCCAAGTTCTTGCGCTTTATCAAGCTTGCTTCCAGCATCAGCACCGGCAACTACATAGTCCGTTTTTTTAGACACACTGCCACTGACCTTGCCTCCAGCAGCTTCAACCAGCTCTTTTGCTGCATCACGTGATAAGTTTGGCAACGTACCCGTGAGTACAAAAGTCTTGCCTACTAAATGCCCAGTTGCAGCTTGCTTACCTTCCGTTTCAGGCCAAGTAATACCAGCCGCCAGCAACTCTGTGATGACTTCTTTATTATGGTCTTCAGATAGGAAGTTGATAATAGACTCAGCCACCACTGGGCCGACATCATTCACATTCAACAGTTCTTGCAGACTAGCCAGCATTAAAGCAGGCAGATTGCCAAAATGCTTGGCTAAATCTTTTGCTGTCGCTTCACCGACATTGCGCATGCCAAGTGCATAAATAAAGCGCGCCAGCGTTGTTGTCTTGCTCTGACTAAGAGCATCTAATATATTTTGTGCAGACTTTTGTGCCATGCGCTCAAGGTTGCTCAACGTGGCTAAATCAAGCTTATAGATATCTGCGAGTGTATGTACTAAATTGGCTTCAACTAGCTGATCGACCAGTTTTTCGCCTAAGCCTTCGATATCCATTGCGCGGCGCGATGCAAAGTGAGTAATGGCTTGTTTTCGTTGCGCGGGACAAAATAATCCACCAGTACAGCGTGCTACAGCTTCATCTGCTTGCCGCAAGATATGTGAGCCGCACTCCGGGCAAACGGTGGGCATCTCAAAGCGGCGTGCATTCACCGGCCTTCTATCTGCCAATACGCCCACTACTTCAGGAATCACATCCCCTGCCCTACGTACGCTGACGGTATCACCGATATGCACATCTTTACGACGCACTTCATCTTCATTATGCAAGGTAGCGTTGGTCACCGTCACGCCACCCACAAACACTGGTTTCAATCTTGCCACCGGGGTAATCGCACCAGTGCGCCCTACCTGTACCGTAATATCTTCAACTACCGTCAGGGCTTCTTGTGCAGGAAATTTGTGAGCAATTGCCCAGCGCGGTGCGCGTGACACAAAACCTAATTCATTTTGTAGATTGAATGCATTGACTTTATAGACCACACCATCGATATCAAACGGCAGCTTATCGCGTAACTGGCCAATTTTCTGGTAATAGTCTTTTAATCCCGCCAAGCCTTGCACTACGGCTCGCTCATTACTCACGGGTAAGTATAAGTCTTGTAAATACGCCATCGCCGCACTATGGCTGCCAAGCGCGGGAATACCTTCTGCAGCGCCTAGGCCATACGCAAAGAAAGTTAAAGGACGTGTTGCGGTGATTTTGGCATCAAGCTGGCGCAAGCTACCTGCCGCTGCGTTACGTGGATTAGCGAATAGCTGCTTACCTTTGTTCAACTGTGACTGGTTGAGTTTTTCAAAGTCACGCTTCAACATCAACACTTCACCACGCACTTCCAGTAGTTTTGGTGGGTTCTCACATGTCAGACGTAGAGGAATAGCGCGTAAGGTACGTAAGTTGTGCGTAACATCTTCACCGGTATAGCCATCACCACGCGTAGCCCCTTGTGTAAATACGCCATTCTCGTAGGTAAGCGTGATGGCGAGCCCATCAAACTTAGGCTCAACGGCATATTCAATATGCGCCTGCCCTAATGCTTCACGAATACGCTTATCAAAAGCTTCTAGTTCGCTATCTTCAAAGGCATTATTCAATGACAGCATGGCTTGACGGTGCTTAATGCTATTGAAAGCATTGGTTGCAGAGCCACTGACACGCTGTGTAGGTGAATCGGCGGTGATAAGAGCGGGATGTAACGTTTCTAGGGTTTGCAGCTCGCGATAGACTCTGTCGTATTCGCTATCAGGCACTGAAGGCGCATCTAGCACGTAATACTCATGGTCGTAGCGTGCTAGTAAGCTGCGCAACTCCCGGTAACGCAATTCAAAGCTGCGTTGTTCGGTACCACTTACCATTTAAGAGAATAGCCTGTGTGCGCTGTCAGTACCTGGCACGATACCGCGCACTAACATGGTGGCATGAATAACTTTGAGCTGTTGGCGGATTTTTTCAATCTGCATATCTCCCAACACTTTGTTATTGTCATCGACCAACACGGCATTTAAACCAATTTCCATTTGTCGCGCGACCTGCACCATTTGACTGAAAGCTTCTGCGCAATGTTTAACATGAGGAATGTCTAATTGGAACGTGACGCCTTTAACTACTGAAGTTCTTAACATATCTGGGCTGAATGGGTGGTCATCACGATTGAACATCACAAAAGCAGCTTGTGGTTTTGGCTTATCAGTAGCTTCATCAAAACTTTTGAAAACGCCATCAGAGGTCAGCGTCAGCCCTTGCGACTCTGCAAGACCACGCAGTTTGGTGCCTGTAAATGCACCATTTTCACCATGGGTGAGATGAAAACCAATGGTTTTATCTACTTCAATACAGAACGTATCTAGCGCTGTAGCCGCTGTCATGGCATCGTCATTACTTTGCCACTCGACGTGCGCATTAATATCCAGACCTGCAGTTTCAACCGCCAATTGAAAGCGATTCAGCGCATTGCGCGAGACTGGGCCAGCACGGTCTGCCAGTTGCATGCTGCAAGCAACTCTTGTAGCCAATTGGCTAGGAGTCACCTCTTTCAGCAAGTGCCATTTTTGGTTTGTATCCAGGATATGCACAAATACTGGCTTGTCGTACCCATCCAGCAGACCAACTAATGCACCAGCTAACTGACTCACTTTAGTTTCATTTGCCAAGTACAGCAATGCCGTTAAATCCATTTGCCCATCTAACATGGCAGGTAAGCTGGCTTCAGGCTCGTGCAAGGCCGCAATCACATCCTTTGCAGCTTCATGGGCTGGCGCCTCATCTACTGAACCACTTGCAACTTCACCATCGTCTTGACCATTAGAGATAGATAGGCTCTTATGATTAAAAGCTTCATTAAATATCGCTTTAATATCATCATGTTGCGCTGATCTTGGTTCGACGACTGGATCTAAATCATTGTCAATTTGAGGCTGATAGCGCGGATTGTTTTTTTCATCTATAAGCTGTGAATAGGTATCATCAATCGCCACATCCTTAGACACATCATCACCAAAAGTATAGTTTTGCGTTGCGCTAATGAATTGCTCTTCAGGTGTTGTATCGTCTGTTAATGCTTCTACTGAGAACTTTTCTTCTGACAATGCATTTTCATAAGCAAGCTCATCGAAGGTAGGCTCTTCTTTAGCATCGTATAAATCTGTTGTGTCTAATGCCGGGTCATCTAATAATGCATCACTTTTTAAGGTAGAAAAACTATTTTCTACTTGCTGATGAAAACGTCTTTCTTGCCACCAGTTGACGATGATTACAGCAAATATAATCAGGGCCCCGATAACGATCAATATTATTTGCAAATCACTCATTTACGCTTTGCTTTCAACCATTTTAGCTTTTCCGCTACTGCGTAGCGAACTCCTCAACCATTCTCACAGCGGCTTCCATATCCACATCTACGATACGTGAAACGCCAGATTCTTGCATAGTAACACCTATCAATTGCTGCGCCATTTCCATTGTGATTTTATTATGACTTACATATAAAAACTGTGTTTTTTCAGACATTTTTTTCACCATCGCACAAAAACGCTCGGTATTGCTGTCATCCAATGGCGCATCCACTTCATCCATAAGACAGAATGGCGCAGGGTTCAATCTAAATAAAGCAAACACCAAGGCCAGCGCTGTTAAAGCCTTTTCACCGCCTGACAACAAATGGATCGTGCTGTTTTTCTTGCCCGGCGGCTGTGCAAAAACCTGCATGCCAGTATCAAGAATCTCCTCGCCTAGCAGTTCCAGCTTAGCCTGACCGCCACCAAATAAGGTAGTAAACAATTCATTAAAGTGCTTGTTAGCTTCGTCAAACGTGGCTTGCAAGCGCCCTCTTGTTTCGCGGTCTATCTTGCGAATCGCATCTTCAAGCGTCTCACTTGCCTCACGTAAGTCAAGACACTGACTATCCAGATAAAGTTTTCGCGTCTGCTCAGAATCTAACTCTTGTATCGCTGCCAAATTAACAGCGCCGAGCTCCTGTATATCAAGTTCCAGCTTATTTCTTTTTCTTTCTAAATCAGTCACTTTAAATGAATCGCTTGGCTTGGCGGCTTGCAGCGCTTCTAAATTCTCGGTCAACAGCGCTTCTTTTATGCCTGAAGCAGCTAATTCAGCCTGACACTGCTCAAAATAGATACGCGCCTCTTGCTCGCCTAGCCTGCTTGCCTCGAGTTTGTCTCGTAGCGGATGCAGCAATTGCTCATTCTGCATACGTGTGCGCTCTTGTTGCTGCAATGCAGTTTCACATTCGCTCATTTGATTACGCGCATCTACTAATGCTTTTTCTTGAACTTGTTTGTGATTAAGCGCTGTCTCTAAATTAGCTTTTAGTGCCTCCATCTTGGTGGCAGACAATGTTGTTTCGACTTCATTGCACCGCAACTTAAGCGCTGAATTTTCCTCAAGTAAATGATTAATTTTATTTTTTAACTCATTGATATTATTGTTATTTAATTTTATGTTAAAGCTTTTTTCCTGATGAGTGCGCTCAATGGATTGTAGCTGCGTGCGCGCTTCATTAAAGGCTAACTCAGCTATCTGCTTGGTATTCTCTGCCCTTACTTTTTCAGCGCGTAACTGATTCAGAGTCTCGGAGATTTCAACTACAAGCTTTTCTTTAAGCGCACTTTCTGCCTTAAGTTTTAGAAGTTTTTCCTCTGCCAGCGCACAATCTGCCTGTAAAGTCTTTTGACGCTGAATTGTATTTAATTGCTGCTGTTTGAGTTGTTGTAAGGCAAGGTTATGTTGATGCGCTTGCAGTGTTAGCGTTTTGAGCTGAAGACTACGTGCGTGTTGCTCGGCGCGCAAGGCTTGCAGGCTTTGCTCTAGTTGCGCTACTTTTTCACTTGCTGCTGCTAATTTACTTTGTAAATCAGGCTGCAGTTTCTGCAAATTTTTCAGCTGCGTTTGTCTTTCTAACACACCATGCAAGAGTGACTGTGCGCCAAAATACGTAACGCTATGACGTGTGTAAATGTCACCATGCTTGTTCACCAAACACTCACCTTGCGCCAACCCTTTAGTGGCCGGGGCTATGTCTGCACCATCTTCCAGTAAATAAGCACTTGCCAGCCAATCATGCAAAACAGCCTCGTAACTTGGCTCGATTCTCTCGATAACGGAATACAACGATTTTTTATGTTCGCCGCTTGAATCTTTCACACTTACTTTGTCACCCGCAATCGCTAACGTCAATGCACTAGGAGGTCTGCCTGTATCTGTGAACTGATGATGTGCAATTGCATTGAGCCTAGCGCCAAGCAAGGCCTCTAAAGCAGTTTCCCAGCCCGTTTGAATGCTAATTGCCTGCCAAATACGTGCACTATTATCTAAGCCTGTATTTTTTAGCCAAGCCATCAATGTGGCTTCATTGTTGCCATGACTTATAGACTGTTGAATTTTGATTAATGAGTTGATTTCCGCATCCAACTCACTTAACTCACGCTGCCTGGCAACATAAGCCTCTCTAGTATCCTTAAGCTCAGTACCCAACAACTGCTCTTTCTGTAAGCCCTCTGCAACCTGTTGCTCTAGGTCTGCAATATCAGCCTCTGCCGTGGACACCAGCACCTGCTTTTCACTGAGTACTTCGTCAGAGATTACCTGCATACCAGCTAAGCTATGTTGAAAGCGGTTTAGCTGCTCTGTTGTTTCAGCCTCGGTTCTAGCGATATGCCTTACGTTGGCCTGCTCTAGACTTAATCGCTGTTCCGCATGGATTAATGACACCTGACTGGCATTGAAGGCGCTAAGTGCCGCCTGATACTGCTCAGACTGAATGGGCACTGCTACTCTAGCTGCCTGAATGGCTAACTCGGTGGCATTGAAATCTGTTGTAGCTGCTTGTAACTCAGTTTGCGCAACTGATAATGCAGCTTCAAAGTTCGCATGCTGTGCGGTATTTTTATCTAGCTGAGCGTGTAATTGCTGCAATTGCAATTGCATGCGTTCACGTGCATCAGCAGTATTTTTGACTTGATTCTCTAAATTGGAGACTTCCGCATTGGCTTCATAGTACTTAGCCTGTGCCTGGTTCACTGTTTCTGTTGCGTTAAAATGCGCTTGCCGGGCGGTTTCTACCGCACTTTCACTATGACGCAAACCCGCCATTTGCGCTTCCAGTTCATTCACCAGCTTCTCAACTAGACGCTGGGCTTTTTCCCAACTTGCACTCGCATCACGTTTTTTAAGCAGCCAAACCTGACCCTTAGTGATATTCAACACTTCTTGCAGGCGATGGTATTGCTCAGCAATTACCGCTTGTGATTGCAAACGCGCGATCTGCTTATCCAGCTCGCGTAAAATATCTTCGACTCTATTCAAATTTTCGCGTGTGTCTCGTAAACGTAACTCGGTTTCACGACGGCGCTCTTTATACTTACTGATTCCTGCAGCCTCTTCCAAGAATATCCGCAACTCTTCAGGCTTTGCTTCAACGATACGACTAATGGTATTTTGACCAATAATGGCATAAGCGCGGCCGCCCAAGCCCGTACCTAAAAACAAATCGGCTACGTCACGTCGACGTACGACTGTATTGTTGATGTAATAGGTAGAACCCTTGTCGCGCTCGATGACACGTTTAACCGAGATTTCCGCGTACTGCGACCATTCACCAGACGCACCACCCAAGCTGTTATCAAACACCAACTCGACACTGGCTCGAGAGATAGGCTTACGTCCACCGGAACCGTTAAAGATGACAGCATCCATGCTATCGCCACGCATCTCTTTAGCAGAAGATTCGCCCAATACCCAACGCACAGATTCCATGACATTGGACTTACCACAACCATTAGGCCCAACCACACCAACGCGTTGGCCGTGAATGTGCAAGGTTGTTGGATCAACGAATGATTTAAAGCCGGCTAGTTTTAAGTGGGTTAAGCGCAAATTAAATTAAGAAATACGAGCTAAATTTTTATAGAGTTTTATTAAATTGTATAATAGCTTTTTTTTAGCAAAAATACCTTATGTCTACAGAATCAATTGGCGGAAAACCAACCGCCCAACCTACCAAAACGCTAGAAACGTTTGACAACCCTAATCAAGCGCGAGATTTCCACATACATATGGAGATCCCCGAGTTTACTTGCCTGTGCCCAAAAACTGGCCAGCCTGATTTTGGTGTTATCTATTTAGACTATATTCCAGATCAGCTTTGTGTTGAATTAAAGAGTCTGAAACTCTACATGTGGTCATTCCGTGATGAAGGCTGTTTCCACGAAGCCGTGACTAATCGCATCCTAGATGACTTAGTTGCAGCCACACAACCTAGATTCATGCGCGTTACTGCCAAGTTTTACGTACGTGGCGGTATTTTTACAAACGTTGTGGCTGAACATCGCAAACAAGGTTGGCAATCATTGCCCCGCGTCGATTTATTGCAATTTGAAAGTCAATCGAATACACGCGGCTAAAAATTATTCATAGCGCTGGTTATTTGATGAATCTAGCAATAAATCAGCTAAAAGTGATTGACAATCCTACTGCCCATCTTTAATATTGCGCCTCGCTGACGGATGACACAAATTCACAGCGAGAATGATGTAGGTACGGGGGTATAGCTCAGCTGGGAGAGCGCTTGCATGGCATGCAAGAGGTCAGCGGTTCGATCCCGCTTACCTCC
>DATHWQ010000024.1:0-11872 GCA_035460465.1 Methylotenera sp.
TGGCTGCAGGTCAAAGCGCATGCGGCCGGATTCGATCTTTTCAATATCTAGAATATCGTTGATAAGGCGTACCAACCGCTCACTGTTTTTGCGGGCGATGTCTATCAATGTCTTGGCTTGACTGGAGATTTCGCCGCTTACCCCGCCAGCAAGCAAGCCTAGTGAGCCCATGATAGAGGTTAAAGGGGTGCGTAGCTCGTGACTTACGGTAGAGACAAATTCATTCTTCATCTGTTCTACGTTCTTACGTGCACTAATGTCCTCAAGGGTACCTACATAGCCGAGTAAATGACCATCATTCTGCATGGCGGCGGCCTTATAGCTCACCCAGGTTGTTGATCCATCGCTGCGTACGAACTGGCATTCGGCAACAAAGGTGCGGTCGTGTTCTATCGCATCCTGCCACTTGATCATCGCCTCATCCAAGTCTTCGGGATGGATGCCGGTGCTCCAGATTGCTCCAGTCATGGTTTCGGCCGAATAGCCTGTGATCTTTTGGTACATTTGGTTAACGTGTTGGCAACGCCCATCTATATCGGTGACAAAAGTGCCCAAGGGGGAGGCTTCGTCCATCGCATTGGCGTGTGCGATGCTCGCTATGAGTTCTTTTTCGACTTTTCTGCGCTCTGCGACTTCAGCAGCCAAGCCTTTAGCGTGGTGACGCTGTTTGCCTAATACCACACCAACGCCAGTCAAGGCCAATACCGCGATGAGAGCCATTAAACCAAGCGCCCCTTGTAAACCTGACTGTGCCAAAACCACTGTGGGATTAAGGGAGCGGGTGAGTACCAGTACGCCGCGCATGTCGCCTACCTTCCAGTCGGTCTTCGGACTTGTTGGGTTGGTGTTATGACAGGCAATGCACTGGGGGCGCATAATGTCGGCCACCGCGTAGCGAAGTACGGTCTGCCCTTGAAATTTCTCCAAACGATAAAATGGTTGCTTAGGATTGCTTTTGAGTACTTTAAGAGCCTCGCGCTCGAAGGCGTCATGAGGGCCGCCATCCTTGCGCCAGGGGAAGGGGTATTCGCTATAGAGCCGCCAGCGTAGGCCTGAACCACGCTCAGTCATGCGCCTGCCTAGCTCCATGGTCAGGCTGGCCGGTAGCGGTATCGTTTTGCTTATTCCATGATAGTCGTGGCTCACATCGATGCCATGCCCGCGAATTTTCTCGACTACCTCTGCAGTGTAGACTGAGCGGAGTTCCTCTATTGTTTCAGCTTGCAGGCGTGTGCCTTGCACCGCCATTGCAGAGACTAACTTTTGTTGTAGTTGGTTTAAATGCCAGTATGCTGCTGCTGTCGTTGCGACAACGAGTATTGTTAATAACAGTACGGCATGAGTAACAAAGAATCTGCTAACAATATTTTGCTTGATAGCTGGGGCGTGCGGTTGTTCGTCCATTTCAGCTCCTCTTCTTATTTAAAGAGGTCTTGCCAATTAAATACATGAAGGTCTTATGGCAAGACATGCTTCTTGTAACTTATTATTAGGCGGAGAAAAGGTGCAGCCCGCATGACTGCTTTACCTGTTCTGAACCCTACGAAATAGTCATCCAACCAGCGAATAAAATCATTTTTCTATTTATCGATAGCGGCAAATTTTCAGGTTTCTTATTCGTGTAAAAGATTAATACATAAGCTGTTGAATTACAACTGGTTAATCACACAGTATTAAATTTTATATAACTCGTCGTTGGGAAAGTCAGCTGCTTAAAATATGAGCTTGAGTAGATAAACTCACTTTATAAACTTAAGGGTTAAAACTCCAGTGGTTAAATCCAAGTAGAATCTAAGTGGTTTAAATTTTTTTAAGAGTTTTATTCTTATAATTCATTGGCTTTCAGTGTGAGGTATAATCTCGTTTTTAGATTTTTAGCGGTAATTTACACATGCCAATTTATGATTATCAATGTAGCAGTTGCGGTTATAAAGCCGAGGTCATGCGCAAAATCAGCGCGGCGAATGTAGAGCCTTGCCCACAATGTGCTGCGGAAACGTTTAGCAAACAATTATCAGCGCCTAGTTTTCAGCTAAATGGTAGCGGCTGGTACGCTACGGACTTTAAAAATGGCGGAAGTAAACCGTCTGATAAAGAGGCGACTGGTAAACCCACGTCAGGCAAAATCGAAAGTACCTCAGAAAAAAAGCCTGAGCCAGCGGCGGCCTGTAACACTGGCTGCGCTTGTCACTAGAACCACCTTATGTTGAACGCTCGCAGCTAAACTAAAATTTAGATGAAAAAATATTTTATTACCGGTTTGCTTGTTCTAGTACCCTTGTTTATTACGCTATGGGTACTGAGTAGTCTTATCGGCATGATGGATCAAAGCTTACTCTTGTTGCCCGAGAGTTGGCGCCCAAAAGCGCAGCTGGGGCTAGAAATCCCAGGTGTTGGTGCGCTGCTTACCCTGCTCATCATCTTTGTAACAGGTTTGATTGCAACTAACTTCTTCGGTATGCAAGTGATTTTATTGTGGGAGGCTTTGCTTGCCCGTGTGCCGGTTGTGAAGTCAATTTACTCTAGCGTCAAGCAAGTGTCTGATACGCTGTTTTCCGATTCAGGTAACGCATTTCGTCAAGCGGTGTTGGTACAGTTTCCGCGTGAAGGTGCTTGGACGATTGCTTTTATCACAGGCACGCCGGGCGGTGATGTAGCTAATCATTTGCTGGGCGATTATGTGAGTGTGTATGTACCCACCACGCCGAATCCAACGGGCGGTTACTTTTTGATGCTACCGCGTGAGGAAGTGATTGCGCTTGATATGAGCGTGGATGAAGCATTGAAATATATTATTTCGATGGGTGTGGTAGCACCTGTGGATAAATCGAAAGTATCAACAAAAGAAAAACTGCCACACATGTACTAAGCATTAAGCAACATAACAATAACCAATTTTTACTGACTATATAACAAGACTTTTACATTATGCGTACACATTACTGCGGTCATTTAAACCGTGAACATATCGGCCAAACAGTTACTTTATGCGGTTGGGCACATCGTCGTCGCGACCATGGTGGCGTGATTTTTATTGATTTGCGTGACCGCGAAGGCATGGCGCAAATCGTGATTGACCCGGATACACCTGAAGCATTTGCCAATGCGGAAACTGTGCGTAATGAATTTGTGTTGAAAGTGGTGTGTAAAGTGCGCGCCCGTCCTGAAGGTACGGTAAACGCGAATATTCCAACTGGTGAAGTTGAGATGTTAGCGACTGAGATTGAGATTTTGAATCCATCACTCACGCCACCGTTCATGTTAGATGATGAAAACCTGACTGAAACTGTGCGTCTACAACATCGCTACATCGACTTACGTCGTCCAGCGATGCAGAAAAACCTCATGTTGCGTTATCGCGTGGCTAAAACCTTGCGTGATTATTTGGATACTAACGGCTTCATCGAAGTTGAGACGCCGATGCTGACACGTTCAACACCTGAAGGTGCTCGTGACTACTTGGTACCTAGCCGTGTGCATGCCGGTCAATTCTTCGCATTGCCGCAATCACCGCAATTATTTAAACAGTTATTGATGGTGTCAGGTTTCGACCGCTATTTCCAAATCACCAAATGTTTCCGTGATGAAGATTTGCGCGCTGACCGTCAGCCAGAATTCACGCAAGTGGATATCGAAACATCATTCATGACTGAAAACCAAATCATGGACATTGTTGAAGAGATGATTCGACAAATGTTGAAGTCTGTTCAAAACGTAGATTTGCCAGCTGCGTTCCCACGCATGAGTTTTGCCGAGGCGATGAATCGCTACGGCTCAGACAAACCGGATATGCGCGTGACCTTGGAAATCACTGAGCTTTCTGATGTGATGAAAGACGTAGATTTCAAAGTGTTCGCCGGTGCGGCGAATATGGCGGGCGGCCGCGTGGCTGCGTTGCGCGTGCCGAATGGCGCAGCGATTTCACGTAGCGAGATTGATGCTTACACCGAGTTCGTTAAGATCTACGGCGCTAAAGGTTTGGCGTACATCAAGATTAACGACATCACTAAATTGAATGAAGAAGGCCTGCAAAGCCCAATCGTTAAAAACATTCATGTAACAGCTTTGCAAGCGATTATCGACCGTACCGGTGCGCAAAACGGCGACATCGTGTTCTTCGGTGCAGATAAATTAAAAGTGGTGAACGAGGCTCTAGGCGCATTGCGCTTGAGAGTCGGTCACGACAAAGGCCATGTAGATGGCCGTGCTTGGGCGCCATTGTGGGTGGTAGATTTCCCAATGTTTGAACATGATGAAGAGAATGACCGTTGGGCAGCGTTACACCATCCGTTCACTGCGCCAAAAGATGGCCATGAAGAAATGCTGGTTTCTAATCCGGGTGCATGCTTATCAAAAGCCTATGACATGGTGTTAAACGGCTGGGAAGTGGGCGGAGGTTCTGTGCGTATCCATAAACAAGACGTGCAGTCTAAAGTATTCGATGCATTGAAAATCAGCAAAGAAGAAGCGCAAGAGAAATTCGGCTTCTTGCTCGATGCCTTGCAATACGGCGCACCACCGCATGGCGGCCTGGCGTTCGGTTTAGACCGTTTAGTGACATTGATGGCAGGTGCTGAGTCGATTCGTGATGTGATTGCTTTCCCAAAAACGCAACGTGCACAGTGCTTAATGACTAATGCGCCGAACGGAGTGGATGAGAAGCAGTTACGTGAACTGCATATTAGAGTTCGTACGCCTAATCCAGTAGCTTAAAATGAACTCGCTTGCGCTGACTGTGTTGCAAGCTCTTGCCGTACCAGAACGTACTGTCTACGAGCTTGCGCCTTGTCAGCGCGGCGCGAATTTCATTTTGGAGGAATAATGGCTATTCCCGATTATCAGACTTTAATGTTGCCCTTGCTTAGATTAATCGATGATGGGGAAGAGCATCTATTTAGCCCATTGGTTGATGTTTTAGCTAACCAATTTCATTTGTCAGAAGAAGAGAAAAAACAGCTACTACCCAGTGGCGGAATGCTAACAATTAAAAGCCGAGCAGGATGGGCGAGGACATACTTAAAAAAGGCTGGTTTATTAGAACAGCCTTCTAGAGGGAATATTAAATTAACCTCTCGAGGTCAGAGTGTTTTGGATTCTAAACCAGAACAAATTGACGTTAAGTTTTTGCAGCAATTTCCAGAATTTCTGGAATTTGTGAGCATTCGTAAAGATGATTCACGAGAGGTTGTTTTAGAGTTGTCGCCACCACAGTCTACTAAACTTACCCCAGATGAAGAGCTAGAAACAGCTTATAAAATACTTGTTGATGGGCTAGCAAATGAAATCATTCAGTTGGTTAAAGGTTGTTCGCCTGCTTTTTTTGAGCGTTTGGTAGTAGAGCTATTGTTAGCTATGGGTTATGGTGGTACCCGTGCAGAAGCTGGACGAGCAATTGGCCAAAGTGGAGATGGTGGGATAGACGGCATTATTGATGAAGATCGGTTGGGACTGGACTCTATTTATATTCAGGCTAAGCGTTGGGAGGGTGGTGTTGGGCGCCCTGAAATTCAAAAATTTGTTGGCGCCTTACAAGGTCAAAGAGCACATAAAGGTGTCTTCATAACGACTTCTGATTTCACGCGGGAAGCTCAGGATTATGTTAAAAATATCAATAATAAAGTAGTTCTGATTAATGGGTTCTCTTTAGCTCGTTTGATGATTGAAAATAATGTTGGGGTTTCGGTAGCGGCTACCTATGCGGTTAAAAAGATAGACTCCGATTATTTCTTAGATGATTAAGTGATGACAATCAAATCCTTAATTCGAACGATTCCACACTACCCTAAACAGGGTGTGCAGTTTCGCGATATCACTACATTATTGAAAGACCCGCTAGGTCTTAAAGTGACGGTGGATGAGTTGTTCAAGCGTTACGAGAACCAGCGCATCGACAAAGTGGTGGGAATCGAATCACGCGGTTTTATGGTCGGGACACCGCTGGCTTATAAACTGGGTGTAGGTTTTGTACCGGTGCGTAAAGGCGGCAAGCTGCCTGCCGAGACTTTGGGTCACGATTATGAGTTGGAATATGGCAGCGACCGCGTTGAGATCCATATCGACGCCATCGAGAAGGGCGAGCGTATTCTGCTGGTGGATGACCTCATCGCCACTGGTGGTACTGCACTAGCGGCTGCTGCGCTCATCGAAAAACTGGGCGGCGAGCTAGTGGAATGTGCCTTTATTATCGACTTGATCAGCCTGGGTGGTCGTCAGCGCCTGGAAGCCAAGGGTCACAAGATGTTTGCACTTTGTGAATTTGAAGGCGATTAACGTTTAAGAATATGCTAAGCTAAATTCTCGATCGACAATATCAATTAACATCATGCCAGTCACCGAAATCAACCATATTAACCTCCGAGCAAATCGCGACATGATGCATGTGTTGCGTGACTTCTATTGCGATATCGTGGGTTTAAAAGTCGGGCCACGTACAGCAACTACCAGCTATGGTTTTTGGCTATACATTGGTGATAACGATGTGGTGCATATCGCTGAATACAACAAGGGTGTAGGCGCACCGGACTTACATGTGAATGGCACCTATGACCATGTATCGTTTACCTGTACCGATATGCCGGCGATGGAAGCGCATCTCACGAAGCACCAAATTCCTTACACCACACGCACCTTAATGAATGGCGTAAAGCAAATCAATTTTAAAGACCCTGCGGGTAATGGTATTGAGTTGAATTTCGAGGAATTTAGAAATACATAATTCCTTGTGTGACTCACATCACATACACGCTTCCGGTAGAGGCTAAAATAGCGCCAGTAGTCTGTTTGAAACTTAAAGCGTTATCTAATTATCATAATGAATATTGCAGTCGGGGGCGTGATGAATACAAAGCATTATCTTAAGTACGGTCTAATCAATCGCTTGTTAGCAGTAAGTTTGCTGATGAGTATATCTTTTACCGCGCAGGCTGAAGCTGATCCTAAACTTTGGCCTGTGGTCAAAGAAGCGTTCTTTGCGAAACGTGATATTCAAGAAGTAGAGTTCCTGAAAATAGATGCGCCGCGCCGTGCAGAAAGCGGTGCCCAAGTGCCGGTGACCTTTAGTTACGATAAAGCTGCTGCCAATGGCGTAGATATTAAAAAAATCTATGTGTTGATCGATGCAAACCCGATTCAATTGGCTTCTACTTATCATCTGACTGACATGTTGGGTGACTTTCAGTTAGCAACACGTGTCCGTTTTGAAACTGATTCATTTATACGTTTAGTGGGCGAATCTGCTGATGGCAAACTGTATATGGTGAAACGTGAGATTCGTGCGGCTGGTGGTTGCGGCGGGACGGTAGATGGCGATGATGCTGCAATTCGCTCAGCAGCCGGTAAAATCAAATTAAAAGTAGAAGAGCCAGTGAAAATCGGTAGCGTTACAGCTACTGTATTCAACATCAGACACCCAATGCGCACGGGGTTGCAACGCGATTTAGTGTCGCAAGGCTTCGTACCTGCTTTCTATATCAATAAAGCGACATTTACTTACAACGGTAAAACTGTGATGACGGTGGATGTGGGCGTGGGTACAAGTGAAGACCCATATATGAAATTTAACTTCATTCCTGATGCAGCAGGCAAGCTAGAAGTACTGGCCACTGACAATGAAGGTAAAACCTTTACACAGGAAGTCGAAGTTAAAAGCTAATATTAGCGTTGTTATGAGAGGCCTCCTCTTGGAGGCTTTTTTATTGGCTTTATTTTAGGTGATGCTAAAATGGCTGCCACCAAGTGAGGAGGAATCAATGAAAAGTTATCGTAAAGAATTATGGTTTAACCCACCTACCCGCGTTGCATTTATCCGTATTACCGAGCAAGTGAATGAATGTCTGCGTGAAAGTGGTGTGAAAGAAGGTTTTGTTCTGGTGAATGCCATGCATATTACCGCCAGTGTCTTCATTAACGATGATGAGCGTGGCCTGCATCATGACTATACGCAATGGTTGGAGCGCTTAGCGCCGCATGAGCCTGTAAGCAGCTATCGTCATAACGATACTGGTGAAGACAATGCCGATGCACACATGAAACGCCAAGTGATGGGGCGTGAAGTAGTAGTAGCGATTACTGAAGGCAGACTAGACTTTGGGCCTTGGGAACAGATATTTTACGGTGAGTTCGATGGTAGACGCAAAAAGCGCGTACTGGTTAAGATTATTGGTGAATAAAGTTAGCTGTTATATTAAAGGTTAATAAAAAAGGGCGCAGAGCGCCCTTTTTTATTTTATGACTGAATTGCTTCAGCTTATTTGTTCATCACGTACATGGTAACTTCAAAACCAAAACGCATTTCAGTCGCTGATGGTGTTGTCCACATGATAAATCTCCTATTCGTTAATAATTAAATTGCTACAAACAACTTACTTCTGAATTATTACCTTGTTGTTTGTATGACTGCATTATGTGCCCCAAGTTAAGTACTACCCCTATCACCTTTCATGAATGATGCGTAGTGCTAATCATGAGCTTTGCCTCAAGTAAATAACGGCGATTACTTCAAAATATTCACATTATTGGATGCGATTGACTTTATGAATGATAATTGTTATCATTTACACAAATGAATAATCCTGCAAACCATCGCGATACAAAAACACCGAATTTGGCGGCATCACGTCTGCCAGATGAAGATGTTAAGCGCGTTGTTGCAAATAAATTTACCACCAGTGAGGTGTTGTTTGCAGGAGCCAGGGAGCTAGTCATTGCGCACGCAGGGGATGAGTATCGCTTACGCCTGACCAACCAAGGCAAGTTGATCTTAACCAAGTAAATATGATGTGTATGCAATCAATACTGTATTGGAGCAAACCATGAAGGCTAATCTAAAGTTAGTAGTAAGCAAGCGTGAAGAGTTTGACTTAGATACCCAAGTAGATACCAAGGTCATTAATAAAAAAACTGAGGTCAAAATACGTGATTTGGTGCCAAGTCGCCATCAGGTTTCCGAGGTTACAGTTAGGCAGAAATCATCTCATATGTGGTTAGCTGCGGTATTGCTAGCACATATATTCGGCATGGTATGGTTGGCAAATGCACAAACTACGCCGCCAGCTCTGAAGCCATCATTGCCGCCAATGATGGTGAGTTTGATAAGTAGCCCAGCACCTGAGCCGGAAGTGGTGCCTTTGGTACCTACTCCGCCGCAACCACAACCTGTCATTAAAAAACAAAAATCAATCGTCAAAGAGAAGCCGGTAGTGCCAGAACCAGTAGCATCTGAACCGGTAGCACAACCTGTTGCGGTCTCTGAAGCGCCACCAACGCCAGCTACGCCGACAGTAGAGGCAAAAGCACCGGTAGTTACTGAAGTCGCACAAGCTAAACCTGAGTCCGAACCAGTGATTGAACCGCCGAAATTTGGCGCCGCGTACTTACATAATCCCGCACCGAATTATCCGCCATTAGCAAGACGTTTGGGCGAGCAAGGCCGTGTATTGCTGCGTGTGCTGGTCTCTAGCAATGGCGATGCAGATACGGTGGCTCTCGAAAATAGTAGTGGCTTTAGTAAATTAGACGAAGCCGCAATACAAGCTGTGAAAAAATGGCGCTTTATTCCAGCAAAACGCAGTAATCAGCCTATCAGTGCATATGTGTTAGTGCCTGTGAAGTTCTCGCTGGAAAGCTAGACCGAGTTAAAAGTACGTACTGAAATATTAGAGGAACGATGGAAATGCAAAACGGCTATGAATTTAACAGTTTGGAATTTATTACTGCAGGCGGGCCAGTGTCGATTGCTGTCGCAGTTATCTTGCTAGTGATGTCAGTTGCAAGTTGGTACTTAATGGTGACGAAGAGCGTGCAAGCTTGGCGTGCACGCAATGTATTCAAGGCCTATATCAAGCAGTTCTGGAGTGCACCTAATCTGGCAGCAGCCATCAAGCAAGACAGTAAAAGCGCAGTGTCACGATTAGCAGTGCGTGCAATCGCAGCAGCAGAGCATCATCAGCTACATGCCAATAACGAAGGCGCTGTGAGCCGTGATGAATTTATTGCACGTGCCATGAATCGCAGCATTGCTGAAGAAAACGCAGAAATGGAAAAGGGTCTCACCGTGTTGGCTTCTGTCGGTAGCGTTTCACCGTTCGTAGGTTTATTTGGTACGGTGTGGGGTATTTATCATGCGCTTGCCAGCATCAGCCAAAGTGGTCAGGCAACTTTAGATAAAGTGGCTGGCCCGGTGGGTGAAGCATTGATCATGACGGCGTTTGGTTTAGCAGTGGCGATTCCTGCTGTGCTTGCTTACAACATGCTAGTGCGCAGCAATCGTATGTCAGTTAGTCAAATCGAGCATTTTTCTGATGAGCTGCATACTTTGTTGACGACTGGTGCCGTCATTAATACTGGTGATCAAGTTACTGAAGCTGCATCTAAGACGCGCCCTTCAGTAAAAGATAGTGTGCATATTGTTGAGGTGCCAGCATGATAGGTTCAGGTCGCGGTATAGGCTCCGCTAATCATACGGCACCAATGTCAGAAATCAACACTACGCCGTTAGTGGATGTGATGTTGGTGTTATTGGTGATTTTTATTATCACGGCACCATTGTTAACGCATGCGGTGAAGATTGATTTACCACAAGCGACTAGCCAACCTTCGCCTGAGAAGCCAGAAGTGATTTCAGTATCAATCGATGGCACAGGCAAGATGTACTGGAACGACGTGCCTATGGTGCAAGGTGAGCTGAAGACTAAGTTACAGCAGATTGCGAAACAAGAGCCACAACCTGAGTTACATATTCGTGCGGATAGAGAAACACGTTATCAAATCTTGGCTGAAGTGATGGCAGATGCGCAAAACTCAGGTGTTACCAAGTTAGGTTTTGTGAGTGAACCGACTCATTAGTAAACCAGCTCATTAGTATTATCAAATAAGTAAACCGCATTTACATGCGGTTTACTTAATGTAGAGATTGTTAAGTTGATTCAGGGTCGCTTATAGTGATTTGCAACCCAATAAACTAAACCTTACTTATTCTTTAACAGCTTCTATAGGAATAATCAGCGTCACATCATCACTAACATAAGGTGCATATTTACCTGCGTTAAATTCTGTGCGCTTGATCTTAGTTGTCGCAGTTGCTCCACAAGCCTCTTTCTTCAGCAAAGGATGTGGCATGCAAAGGAAGGAACCGACAGTCAATGTGACTGGTTTAGTAACGCCTTTCACTGTCAGATCTCCGTCAACTGCTACGATCTTATCACCATCGAATATCACGCTGCTGGATTTGAAAGTGATGGTTGGGTATTTGGCAGTATCAAAAAAATCTACGTCCTGAATGTTTGTGTTAAGCAAGGGGTAGCCTGTATTGACAGAAGTTGCATCTATCACCACATCAACGCTACCGGTTTTGGCGACACGATCTAGAGTGATTTTGCCGGTAGCCTTATCAAATTGGCTTAACTGGGTGAAATAGCCAAAAAGTCTATATTCAAAACGAGGCATGCAGTGGTTGCCATCAATGATGTAACTATCTGTAGCTGCAAACGCCACTGCTGATGATAGTGAGGCTGCAACAAGTGTGGCTAGCGCTAGTTTTTTCATGGTAATTTGCCTTAAGCTTAGCTCAATATGCTGGGGTTTAAATTCTGGGCTTTAAATCTATGGCTACTTTTTGGCAGGTGCGCTAGCGCCCATAATGTGAAATTTGATCTGGATTTCATTGGCAACTGTGTCGACATCAGCCCACTCACCTTCACCAATTGCATAATCCAGGCGTTTGATGGTTAAATTTCCGTCAAATAAGGCAACTGCGGCATTTGGCTTAAATGTGAATGGCGCTGAAACAGGCAATGTTTTACCTTTGATGGTGAGCTTGCCCTGCACCTCAAAACGGTTGGCTCCCAATGATTTAACGCCTGTGGAGACAAATTTG
>DATHWQ010000025.1:0-9184 GCA_035460465.1 Methylotenera sp.
ACGGCCACCACGGTTAGTCACTAACGCACTCGCGCGTTTCATCACTGGTTCCCAGTTTGGGTCAGTCATGTCGGCAACCAATACATCACCAGGTTGTACTTCATGCATGTTAGCTGGGTCTAGCACGATACGCACTGGGCCCACGCCTACTTTTTGCGTGACTGCACGACCAGCTACCAATGGTTTTGCACTATGTTTATTTAGCTTGAAAGTTTCTGTCACGTTGTTAGCAGATTCTTGTGATTTCACAGTCTCTGGACGTGCTTGCAAAATGTACAGCTTGTTATCAACGCCGTTTTTACCCCATTCGATATCCATTGGGCAGCCGTAATGCGCTTCAATGGTCATTGCGTAAGTAGCTAACTCTAAAATGTCTTCATTAGAGAGTGAGTAGCGGTCGCTATCAGCCGGGTCTACATCGATTGTATGCGTACTTTTGCCAGCTTGTGTAGCATCTGAGAACACCATTTTGATGAGTTTTGAACCCATGGTACGGCGCACGATGGCTGGTTTTCCCAGTGCTAGTAATGGTTTGTGCACATAGAATTCGTCCGGGTTTACCGCACCTTGCACCACTGTTTCACCTAGACCGTATGATGAAGTGATAAATACCACATCTTTAAAGCCTGATTCAGTGTCGATGGTAAACATCACGCCGGCACAGCCGATGTCGCTGCGTACCATTTGTTGTACACCAGCTGACAAGGCAACGTCAGCATGCACAAAACCTTTGTGTACGCGGTATGAAATAGCACGGTCATTGTATAAAGAAGCGAATACTTCTTTGATGGCGTGCAGGATATTATCCAAGCCTTGAATATTCAGGAATGACTCTTGTTGACCAGCGAAAGATGCGTCAGGTAAGTCTTCTGCAGTCGCAGATGAACGTACCGCGAACGTTGCGCCGTTACCTGATTTTGCAGTCAGGGTCGCATAGTTCTCTGCAATCGCTTTTTCTAACGCGGCTGGGAAGGGTGCCGCCATGATCCATTCACGTACTTGTTTGCCACATATCGCTAATGCCTGCGTGTCATCTACGTTCAGTTTATCAAGTTCAGCGTTGATTTTATCGTCCAGACCATCTTGCGCTAAAAATTCACGATAAGCATCTGCCGTAGTCGCAAAACCAGTAGGGACGCGCACACCTTTGGCTGATAGCTGGGAGATCATCTCACCTAAAGACGCATTTTTACCGCCGACTGAAGGCACATCGACGTTTCTTAATTTTTCGAATGGAATAACGTGGGCTGACATGATAGTTCCTTGATGTTCAAACAAGTGATTAAATTTCCAAAATTCTTTAAGTCATTTCTTTTATTCAACGCTGTAAGCTACCGCATGATTGATTTAATCATTTGGCTTAATGATTAATGATCAGATGGATGCTAGATGGATGATTAAATGCATGATTGTTCTTCTAGGTGCTATTTTGCCTAAATATAGGTGTGCTGTCACCTTAAAACTCTACACTTTGCACTAAAAATGATGTTAGTTTCTATGCCGAGATTTGAAAAGTAAGGGTCGTCAGCTAAAATGTAAGGTCTAGATTTTTAATTACAACCTAGAAATTACAATGTAGAAATCACCGTTGCATAAGATCCGATGAAAATGAACAATACCGAGACAAAAAATTAATGGTCAGTGTGACAAAATCTGAAGTTTTAGTGAATAGCTCCGCACGCCTGCACATGGGTTTTTTTGATTTGCATGGCGGCTTAGGGCGAAAGTTCGGCAGCATAGGCTTGGCCCTGACAGCCCCCTCTGTTGAGTTGAGCGCGGTAGCTGCTGACAAATTAAATGTCATCGGTGTTGCATCAGAACGCGCAGTAGCAATCTCGACACAACTCATTTCCAAATTACAGCTTAGCGGCAGTGTTAATTTACATATCCAACAGCATATACCTGAACATGCTGGTTTGGGTTCGGGTACACAGCTGGCTTTGGCAATCGGCGCAGCAATTAACCAGTTATATAACTTAAACTTAAGTACGGAAAAAATTGCCGAATTAACAGGGCGTGGTGGTCGCTCTGGTATTGGTATTGCGGCTTTTAATCATGGTGGATTACTGATTGATGGCGGACGTAGTTCCGGTATGAATTCAGCCTCTTCACGTAAAGAAAACACAAAAGTACCGCCTTTGTTGGCGCGCTATAACTTTCCAGAGCAGTGGCGTATCTTGTTGATATTCGACACGACGCAACCTGGTATCCATGGTGAAGATGAGTTGGCAGCATTTAGCCAGCTACCGGTGTTCTCTGAAAATCTAGCAGCGCATTTATGCCGGCACGTGCTCATGCAAGCGATGCCAGCATTGGTTGAGCAGGATTTAAGCGCGTTCGGGCGTAGTATTCAAGAGCTGCAGGCACATGTTGGAGATTATTTTGCACCAGCGCAAGGTGGCCGTTATGCCAGCAAGCAAGTAGGTGCAGTATTGCAGTATTTGGAAAATATAGGCATAGCTTGCTTTGGGCAAAGCTCGTGGGGCCCAACCGGTTTTGCAGTGTTTGAGAGTGCAGGTGCGGCAGAGCAACATTTGCAACAGCTCAAACTAAAGTTTACCAATGATGCTCTAACATGGATGATATGCGAAGCCCGTAATCATGGCGCTGACGTAACATTGCTTAATGATTGTAACAATGACAAACAACTCTAAATCATAGAGGAATCAAAATGGAAAAAGTCAGTATTCTGCATCTCATTACGGCGGCTAAAAATGCCAGCCCGTTTGACGTCAACATGGCGTATGACGCTGGGTTTGATAAAATTGTTCCTTATACCAATGTCACGCTGGCAGAGGTTGTAGGGCTTACGCAAGATGCGATATTTTCGCGTAGTCCTTCAGGTGTAAAGCGAGAAGGTATTTTTATCGGCGGGCGAGACATCGACCTTGCGATGCAGATGCTGGAAAGCTCTCATAAAGCCATGTTTGCACCCTTTGCATGCTCTGTTTTTGCGGATCCATCCGGGGCTTTTACCACGGCAGCTGCGATGATTGCCAAGGTTGAGTTTCATTTGAAAAAACAATTCGGTGAAGAATTGACTGGGAAAAAACTTAGCGTGTTCGGTGCGACTGGGCCGGTAGGTGGTTGTGCAGCCATTATTGCGGCTCAGCACGGAGCAGTTGTACAGTTGGTTTCGCATAAATCTATCGCAGATGCCGAGCAAAAAGCGGCTACTTGGAACGCGCAATATCAAGTCAATTTACAAGTGGTAGATGGTGGAACAGAAGCAGCCAAGCAAAAGGTGTTGGCGCAAACTGAAATTGCAATTTGTGCAGCAGCGGCAGGTGTGCAGGTAATTAGTGAAGCGCAATTAGCCAGTGCGAAACAGTTAAAGATTGTGGCTGATGTGAACGCAGTAGCACCATTAGGTGTACAAGGCGTCGCAGTGGGCGATGACGGTGTACAGATTTCCGATAGACAAACTTATGGCATTGGTGCTTTGGCGATTGGCCAGTTGAAATACGCAACACAGCATCAGCTACTCAAGCTTATGTTGTCAGCAGAGAAGCCACAGGCACTTGAGTTTATGGCGGCGTTTAGTCTGGCACGTCAGCTATTACGCGCTGCTTAAAATAAGCCACATTGAGAAATAGCATGCGAGGTCAGGCGTCGCTTCTGGTCATTGCCTTATCTGCTAGACCTTATGTTGAAGCTGCCAAGCGGGCAGGGTACGCCGTTACAGCAATTGATGGATTTGCAGACAAACAAACTGTTGAACTCGCAGATAAAACCATTGTTGTAGATTTTGACAGTAATGGTTTTGAGGCTGATGCTTTATTGAGTGCAATCCAAAAGTTAGATGCAAGTCAGTACCTTGGTTTTGTTTATGGTAGCGGCTTAGATGCGCAGCCAGAACAATTGGAAAAAATTGCCAGTGTTATTCCTCTCATTGGCAATAGTGCTGCAAGTGTAAAAGCGGTAAAGACGGCCTCAAGTTTCTTTGCTGCGCTGAAGCAAAGCAATATTACTTACCCGCCAGTATTTGATTCATTCCCAACTAGTAATCATGCAGATGTTTATTTGCGTAAATTTGCGGGTGGCTGCGGCGGTATGCATATCAAGTTAGCTGGTAAAAATGACGAGTTAGCTGCAAATCATTATTACCAGCAGTATGTCGATGGATACTCGGTTTCTTTATTGTTCCTGGCGAATGGAGAGCAAGCAGATGTCGTCGGCTTTAATGAGCAGTGGTTGAGTCCAAGCGAAGAAATGCCTTTTCGTTATGGCGGTGCAGTAAGTCATATAGTCTTGCCGCAACTAATACAGCAGCAACTGATAGATGCTGCAAGCAAATTGACTGTAACCTTTGGTTTATTTGGCTTAAATAGCTTAGATGCGATTGTGCAACGCGACATTGCTTACGTGCTGGAAATTAATCCAAGGTTAAGTGCTACTTTTGATTTGTATGAAAATGTAGAACTAAATCTTATGGATTTGCATGTGGACGCAAGCCTTATGCAATTAGAGGCAAGCAGTCATTGCAATCAGCCGATGGTGCAGTCAAAAGCACATGCCATTGTCTATGCGCCTTTCGATATGATGATTCCAGCTGCTTTTGATTGGCCAGATTGGGCTGTCGACACTCCGATGCAGGGTGGTCAAAGTGTGAAGTTAAGCGCGCCGATCTGCACCGTTATAGCGCTTGCAAGTAATACAGATAGCGCCAAGCAATTAGCACAAACTAGAGTTAAAATGCTGCTAAATTTACTCCAAGAAACTTAAACAAGAATCTTAAGAAGATAAATTGAAAAGGAATTATGTGCAAAATTCGTTGCTTCAGAAGACGCATTTAAGTGTTAACCAGCTTAGCGCGCCATTGCTAAAAACACTCTTACTCCAAGCCGATACTTTGCATCTTGGCATATCGACACATGAATCGGGCTGCACTATTGTTGATGCGGGTATTCAATTCACGGGTAGTGTGGAAGCAGGGCGCTTGATCACTGAAATCTGCATGGGCGGTTTGGGAGAAGCCTCTTTGATAACAGATAGCCATTTTTCACGGTGGCCAAATGCTATCGCGGTGAACTCCATACAGCCAGTATTGGCGTGTTTGGCGAGCCAGTATGCAGGTTGGGCACTTAGTCACGAAAAATTCTTTTCATTGGGTTCCGGCCCAGCACGCGCTTTGGCACAGCGTGAGGAGCTATTTAAAGAGCTTGATTATCAGGATAAGGCGATGAGTACTTGCATCGTACTCGAGACTGACAAAATACCGCCGATACAGGTAATAGAAAAAATCGTGCGCGACTCCAAAGTGAGCGCCGAAAACCTGACCATCATTTTAACGCCCACCACCAGCATTGCCGGTACGACACAAATCGTTGGACGTGTGTTGGAGGTGGCTTTGCATAAAGCCCATACATTGCACTTTCCACTCGCGGATATTGTCAATGGCAGTGGCGTGGCTGTGTTACCGCCAGTATCGAATGATTTTATTACTGCGATGGGACGTACCAACGATGCGATTCTATTTGGTGGATCCGTTGATTTACATGTGAGTGGCGATGACGCGGCTGCCGAGGCGCTGGCGTTAAATCTGCCGAGCAGCGCCTCAAGCGACTATGGCAATCCATTTGCCCAAGTCTTTAAATCTTACGGCATGGATTTTTATAAAATTGACCCGATGCTGTTTAGCCCAGCCAAAGTGACCATTACCAATGTAGAAACAGGCAATGTGTTTGAGGGTGGCCAGTTGAATGCTGACTTGATTGAGTTATCATTCTCACAGTCATTCTCGCAATAAGTTAAGTCTATTTTGAGAATCCCTATTTTCACTGATGATGCAGGTTGGCATGGCGAGCAGTTAAAGCAGGCTTTTGCGGAACGTGGCGTTGATGCGGTGTTTGTTTCACTCACTGAATGTAGTTTGCAGATTACCAATAACCAAACATCAGAGATTTATATTCCATCTTTTGAAAATGAACGTCCGCGCGGGGCGTTCGTTAGAGGTGTCGCTGGCGGCACTTTGCAGCAGGTGATTACGCGCTTGAATGTATTGCATATGTTGAGCCAGTCTGGCGTTGTTATCTATAACCGGGCCAGAGCTATTGAGCGTACCGTCGATAAGGCTATGACCAGTTTTTTGCTGCATCGGCATGGCGTTGCAACACCTGCTACTTGGGTGTGTGAGTCTAGAGCGCAAGCTGAAAATATACGTCAATCAGCCCTCGATAATCATCAACAATTGGTGATAAAGCCGTTGTTTGGTTCGCAAGGGCAGGGTGTGCGTAAATTGCTTTCAAATGAATCATTACCAGTGCCAATGCAGCAGTACGTAGATGGCGTTTATTATTTTCAGCAATTGATTGAAACGGCAAGCGCACCGCATGATTACCGCGTATTTGTCATTGATGGCAAGGTGATTGCCGCTATGAAGCGTACTGGTAATAGCTGGGTCAATAATGTGGCGGCTGGTGGTAGCTGCGAAGCAGTCAAGCCTGATGCAATGATGGCTGAGCTCGCATTAAAGGCGGCTTTGGCAGTAGACATTGATTACTGTGGTGTTGATATCATTCAAGCCAAAACAGGCGAGTATTACGTGCTGGAAGTGAATAGCATACCTGCGTGGAAGGGCTTGCAAGGTGTGGCAGATGTCAATATTGCGCAGTTGTTGGTCAATGATTTTCTAAGCAAATTAAATTAATGAGACATTTGACTTCAGAGCAACTAGCACAGACATACAAGAATGCCTGTATCGGGGAGTTGCAAGCTTTAAAACCGGGCAATGTACATGTGTTTGCCGATGGTCATGGCATGACGATTCATGACTTCATTAAAAGCGCAGATGCTTCGGCAGCGGTGATTGCTCAACCAGACCTCAGTGTGGGGAAGCGTATTTATTCCGCGATAGACGCCACGCAAAAGGCAGTAGGATTAAATACTAACTTAGGGTTGGTTTTGTTGTGCGCGCCGTTGATTCAAGCAGCACTGGATGGCGATAGTGCGCAAAGCCTAGAGGAAAATCTAAACACTGTATTGAGCTGTCTGAGCATTAATGATGCAATATTGACTGCACAAGCGATTGTGATGGCTAATCCGGCGGGTTTGGGCAGCGTGAGTACACATGATGTGCATCAGCCACCAAAAGTTACCTTGCTAGAAATGATGCGCTCGGCGCAACATCAGGATTTTATTGCTTTGCAATATGCTAATAACTTCTCAGATATTCTCGGGTTTGGTCTACAACGCTATGATGAGGCGATGGCTAAATGGCAAAATCAGGCGTGGGCTACTACAGCAGTTTATCTTGGTTTTGTATCACGCCAGTTGGACACGCACATTGTTCGAAAATACGGCAATGGAGTTGCTGAGGCGGTGATGGTTGAAGCGCAAACAATGGAAGCGGCACACTGGGTGGCCGAGAATCCAAAATTGATACAAAAACAACTGCTTGAATGGGATGCCTCGCTTAAAGAACGCAATCTCAACCCAGGTACAAGTGCAGATTTAACGGTAGCTACTTTACTGGCAGGACTCCTAGTTTAACAAAATAGCTGATTTAACTAGATATTTGGTTTAATTAGGCTGGGGATATCAACACTAGCTAAACAGGTATAGCGCTCAAATACTATAGACCTAGGCTGAGTTGGGTGACGACAGGGTATAAATTTTCAGATATAATCTCAGGCTAGATTTTGTATAAGGCTCGCTATTTTAGTAAATTTGCATTGTAATTAGCCCAGCAAACAAGCCCAAAATAACAGCGAGATAAATTAAATAATTTTCAGGAGGCAGTAATGGCAAATTTATTAGACCAATTAAAAAGCATGACCACAATCGTGGCCGATACCGGCGACGTAGAAGCGATTAAAAGTGTAAAACCTGTCGATGCAACTACTAACCCTTCATTACTGCTTAAGGCAAGTACATTGCCGCAGTATGCACACCTGATCGACGAATCAATTGCTTACGCAAAAGCACAAGGCGGCAGCAAAGAAGTACAAATCGAAAACGCAGCTGACAAATTGGCTGTATTGATTGGTATCGAAATCTCTAAAGTGGTTCCTGGCCGTATCTCTACAGAAGTGGATGCACGTCTGTCATTCAACGTAGAGAAAATGGTTGCTAAAGGCCGTAAACTCATCAAGTTCTACCAAGAAGCTGGTGTTGGTAAAGACCGCGTGTTGATCAAATTAGCATCAACATGGGAAGGCATCAAAGCTGGTGAGATTCTTGAAAAAGAAGGCATCCAATGTAACCTCACATTGTTATTCGGTTTCGGCCAAGCACGCGCATGTGCTGAAGCTGGTGTATTCTTGATCTCTCCATTCGTTGGCCGTATCTTAGACTGGTACAAAGCTAAAACTGGCGAAACATATACACAAGAAACTGACCCAGGTGTGGTTTCTGTACGTAATATCTATGCATATTACAAAGAACACGGCTACAAAACAGTGGTAATGGGCGCTTCATTCCGTAACGTAGGCGAATTAATCGCTTTAGCTGGTTGTGACCGTTTAACTGTTTCACCAAACTTATTGCAAGATTTGGCTGCAACAGAAGGTACATTGACACGCGTATTGACTGATGGCGGCGCTAAATCAACTCCACCAGCAAGATTGACTGAAGAAGAGTTCCGTTTCCAATTGAATGAAGATGCGATGGCAACTGAAAAATTGGCTGAAGGTATCCGCGGCTTCGTGGTTGACCAAAACAAACTAGAAGCGGCTTTAAGCGCAAAGCTATAGTTTTATAAAACTGTAGCTGTGCAATTTATAAATTTGTCCATTTACTTTGAGTTACGCTGCATTTGTAGGAGTTAATACCGCAAACGTAGCGTATTTTTGTAATAAAAGTGAAATGAGACCAGTTTAGAATTGACATATATTAGCTGGGCACTTATCATAAGTGTCCGGTTTTTTTGTAGTACTAATTTTTGTAAGTGTGGTCTTACACACTGGAATCTTTGATATGTGATATTTGCATGGCAAGTATCGCGATTTGAATTTTTTACAAAAATCGCAATAAATCTGTAACAACCTAAAAAATTATTAATTGGAGAACACACCATGGCATTAACCCAAATGGCTTTAGATTCATTAGATTTCGACGCAACAGTTGCATTGGCAACTACAGTTGCTCCACACGTGGACATCCTTGAAATCGGTACACCATGCATTAAACACAACGGCATTAAATTGCTAGAAGTGTTACGTGCTAAATTCCCAAACAACAAAAT
>DATHWQ010000026.1:0-49781 GCA_035460465.1 Methylotenera sp.
CACGGCGATCATTTCTTCAACTGATGTCAAGCGCGTCCGCGCTATGATGCCAACACAATAGGAGTAGAACATGCCTAGAGTAAAACGTGGTGTCATCGCTCGCGCTAGACACAAAAAAGTATTAAAAGCCGCTAAAGGTTACCGCGGTCGTCGTAAAAACGTTTACCGCGTTGCCAAGCAAGCGGTAATGAAAGCCGGTCAATATGCATACCGTGACCGTCGCCAGAAAAAACGTCAATTCCGCACATTGTGGATTGCGCGTATCAATGCTGGTGCACGTGAGTGTGGTTTGACATATAGCCGCTTCATGAATGGCTTGAAAAAAGCAGCAGTTGAAGTCGATCGTAAAGTATTGGCTGACTTGGCTGTGTTTGATAAAGCAGCATTTGCTCAATTTGTCGAAATGGCAAAAACAGGCCTAGCTGCTTAATTTACTCAATTTTATTTAAGTAAATTATAAAAAAAGAGGCTTCGGCCTCTTTTTTTTGCTGTAAAATTTGCGCTATAAAATTTCATCAAAATCAATACATTATAAAAATAACTGCAGTCTAACTTATGCAGATTATTTCTAAAAAAGATAACAAATTACATGGCTGACCTACAACACTTAATCGCAGAAGCACAAGCAGACTTTGCTAATAGTGCTTCGATGAACGACTTGGAAAATGCAAAAGCAAAATATCTGGGTAAATCTGGTTCACTCACAGAAGCATTAAAGGGTTTAGGTAAGTTAAGTAATGAAGAACGTCCGGCCGCGGGTGCTGCAATCAATGTGGTGAAGCAGGCAGTCGAAGCCGCTCTCACTGCACGTCGTGAGGCGATTTTGAATGCTGAACAAGCTAAACAGTTGGCACAAGAGTCGATTGATGTCACCTTGCCAGCGCGTGCGCAGTCGCAAGGTGGGTTACACCCAGTAACGCTGACATTAAAGCGCGTTGAAGAGTTATTCCATTCTATTGGTTTTGAAGTGGCGACCGGCCCTGAAATTGAAACCGATTTCTACAATTTCACTGCGTTGAATATTCCAGAAGACCATCCGGCACGTGCCATGCATGATACGTTTTACATTGATGATGCGCATGTATTAAGAACGCATACTTCTCCAGTGCAAATTCGTTACATGGAAAATGCGCTTAAGACCAATAAAACACCACCATTGAAAATCATTGCGCCGGGTCGTGTGTACCGTGTGGATTCTGACGCGACGCACTCACCGATGTTCCACCAAGTTGAAGGCTTATGGGTTGATGAAGACATCAGCTTTGCCAATTTGAAGGGTGTAGTACAAGATTTCTTGCAGAAATTCTTCGAGCGCGACGATTTAACCGTGCGTTTCCGTCCATCATTCTTCCCATTTACAGAACCTTCAGCCGAGATGGATATGAGCTGGAACGGCGGTTGGTTAGAGATTGGCGGTTGCGGCATGGTGCATCCGGAAGTGTTTAAACACGTCAATCTTGATTCCGAAAAGTACCGTGGTTTTGCTTTTGGTTTGGGCGTAGAGCGCTTGACCATGTTACGTTATGGCGTAAACGATTTGCGCCATTTCTTTAATAATGACTTGCGCTTCTTAAGCCAATTTAAATAAGCCTATTTAATAAACAAGCAAATAATAAAACCCTAATCATTAAGGTCACAACGCAATATGCAGTTTTCAGAAAATTGGTTACGCAGTCTTGTAAACACTGATTTAGATAGTCAGGCGCTTAGTCATGTCTTAACAATGGCTGGGCTAGAGGTTGAGGAAATGCAGCCTGTAGCTGCTTCATTCAGCAAAGTTGTGGTGGCAAAGATACTCTCTGCTGAAAAGCACCCGGATGCTGACCGCTTGCAAGTATGCAAGGTAGATGTGGGTCAAGCTGAACCATTACAGATTGTGTGCGGCGCTACAAATGCGCGTGCAGGTTTAATTGCCCCTTGTGCTTTGGTCGGCGCAGAGCTGCCTGGCATCTCTATCAAACAGGCTAAAGTGCGTGGCGTCGAGTCTTTCGGCATGATGTGTTCCTCTAAAGAACTAGGTATCACAGCAGAGGCAACAGGGTTGTTAGAGCTGGATAACGATGCAGTTATCGGTCAAGACATTCGTGAGCATTTAGATTTGAATGACCATGTTTTAACATTAAAGTTAACGCCGAACCGCAGTGATTGTTTAAGTATTACAGGTATTGCACGTGACGTTGCAGCGATTACAGGTGCGGCAACAAGTTTTGAGGTCATATCGCCAGTCGCGATAGCGTCACAACAGGTAAAGAAGGTTGCTATTGCAGAACAAGCAGCTTGCCCACGTTATTGCGGCCGGTTAGTCACTGGAATCAATGCAAAAGCAGCGACACCAGCCTGGATGGTAAAGCGATTGGAGCGCAGCGGCTTGCGTAGCATCAGTGCAGTAGTTGATGTGACTAATTACGTATTGTTGGCGCTGGGGCAACCTATGCATGCTTTTGATGCTGCCAAATTAAACGGTGACATTAGCGTACGATTCGCAAAAGACAAAGAGTCCTTAGCGTTGTTAAACGATCAAACCGTAGAATTGAAGTCTGATGATTTGGTGATTGCTGATGCGAGTGGTGCCATTGCTTTGGCAGGCATCATGGGTGGTAAACCGACTGCAGTAGGTGATGAGACTGTTGATATTTTCTTAGAGAGTGCGTTTTTCGCACCATCTGTCATCGCAGGCAAAGCACGTAGATTGGGCTTAAGCACTGATTCATCGTATCGTTTCGAGCGTGGTGTAGATTTTGGTAATACACGTAATGCTATCGAGCTGGCTACGGCATTGATTCAACAAATTTGTGGTGGTGTAGCGGGCGAGGTGACTGAGGTGATTGGTACGCTGCCAACGCGTGCGCCAGTGAAATTAAGGTTGGCTCGATTAGTCGCGGTGTTAGGCATTCCATTAACACAAAATTCGGTTGCGCAACTTTTAACCCAGCTTGGTTTTAGCTATACCATTGCGAATGCTGTATTTACTATAACACCGCCAAGCTACCGATTTGACATTGAGATCGAAGAAGACCTTATCGAGGAAATCGCACGTTTGCATGGGTATGACCACATTCCAGCGACGCCGCCAGTGGCCACACTCACTATGTTAGAAGCGCCGGAAGCAACATGTCATCAAAACAAATTGCGCGATAGCTTGGTTGCGTCTGGCTATCAAGAAATTGTGACTTATAGCTTTGTGGATGAAAGCTGGGAGCGTGATTTATTAGGTAACGCTAATCCTATTAAACTTAAGAACCCGATTGCTAGCAACCTGAGTGTGATGCGCACAGGTTTATGGGGTGGTTTGTTGGATACGCTGACTTATAACTTAAATCGTAAGCAAGAACGCGCCTTTCTGTTTGAAATTGGTACAGTTTACCAACAGTTGAGCAACGCTTTTGTTGAAACTACCAGGGTTTCTGGCTTGGCATATGGTAGCGCCAAACCTGAACAATGGGCTGCTGATGGCGCCGATATTGATTTCTTTGATGTAAAAGCGCATGTTGGTGCTTTGGTAGGTACAGAGCTTGTCTATGAAAAAGCCGAGCATACAGCCTTGCATCCAGGGCAATCGGCGCGTGTTTTATTAGACGGCAAAGCCATTGGCTGGCTAGGTAAATTGCATCCAAAATGGCAGCAGCATTATGATTTAACTAAGAGTGCCTATTTGTTCGAGTTAGATGTAGCGGCTATCGTGAACCGACAAATCCCTAGTTATCAGGAAGTGTCAAAACTGTTGCCGATACGTCGCGATTTGGCGATTGTGATAGACGAAAATATTGCTGTGCAGGTTGTATTAGATGAGATCAAAAAAGCGAATATTCCACTCATTTTAGAAGTGGCATTATTCGATTTGTATCAAGGTAAAGGTATCGCAGAAAACAAAAAAAGCCTTGCATTATCAGTACTTATGCACGATACTCAAAAAACTTTGATTGATAGCGATGCCGACACAGCCATTGCTAATCTGCTACAATTATTACAGAACAAATTTAGTGCAATGCTTCGAAACTAAACTTTTAGTTGTTGAGTATTTCGATAATTAAAATGCTTTAGTTATTGGCAGTAAGTAATAAAAAGTTTCAATTAATAATCTATATCTATTAGAAAAAGCTATTAAAAGCTTAAAAATGAAATGGGAGCGTTGTATGACATTAACAAAAGCTGAACTTGCGGATTTATTGTATGAGCAAGTTGGGTTAAATAAACGCGAAGCTAAAGACATGGTTGAAGCATTTTTTGAAGAAGTGCGTACCGCTTTAGAAGCAGGGGATAGTGTAAAGCTATCAGGTTTCGGTAATTTTGAGTTACGTAAAAAATCTGAGCGTCCAGGCCGTAATCCTAAAACTGGCGAAGAAATACCAATTACAGCACGTCGCGTAGTGACTTTTCACGCAAGTCAAAAGTTAAAGAGCAAAGTGGAAGCGAATTACCTTAATTAATTTGATTAACGTATAAGCGATCAATAAAAATATGACTGAGCATATACTCAAGGAACAGTTACCGCCTATTCCTGCAAAGCGCTACTTCACCATTGGTGAGGTTAGCGAACTTTGTGGCGTTAAGCCGCATGTGCTCAGATACTGGGAACAGGAGTTCACACAGCTCAAACCAGTAAAACGTCGCGGTAATCGCCGCTACTATCAACATCATGAAGTCTTATTGATTCGCCGTATTCGTGAGTTGCTTTACGAACAAGGCTTTACCATCAGCGGCGCGCGTCATCGTCTAGATGCACCCGATGTAAAAGTCGAAACACAAGTTTCTAATCACAATGGCACAAACGGAGCTGTTGAAAGTCAAGTTTTAGTTCCTAAAACCCCTGACTTTGATTTTGCAGCGCTTAAAGCAGAATTGCGCGAGATATTAAGTCTCCTGCGTCCTGCTTTACAATCTTCTTAGTCCGTTCCATCAGCATTTATTTCTGCCACGCTTTTCATGGCGTATGGCCTTTGCGTTATAATATAGGCCTTGTTGTAAGTTACTTATAACAACGGTTCGGGGCGTAGCGCAGCCTGGTAGCGTACTTGTCTGGGGGACAAGGGGTCGCAGGTTCAAATCCTGCCGTTCCGACCAAATTCTGTTTATCCAAATAATTGCATCAATTGCTGGCTATAATAGAGTTAACGATATTAATTGAGTTAATTCTATGCATCCATCAACACTTCAAATTCATACCATTTCAACTCAGCCTTTTGACGACCAAAAACCAGGCACTTCCGGTTTGCGTAAAAAAGTAAAAGTTTTCCAACAGCCGCATTACTTAGAGAACTTTGTACAAAGTATTTTTGATACGCTAACAGTGCCTGCTCATGCTACTTTGACAGTAGGTGGCGATGGTCGTTATTACAATCGTCATGCCATTCAGACGATTATCAAGATGGCCGCTGCGAATGGTTTTGCGCGTGTGATAGTAGGGCAGGCTGGCATCTTATCAACGCCGGCTGTTTCTCATGTCATTCGTAAATACAAGACGTTTGGCGGCATGATATTGTCCGCAAGCCACAACCCAGGCGGTGTGGATGGTGATTTTGGCATTAAGTACAACATTGATAATGGCGGTTCTGCACCTGAAAAAATTACCGAGGCAGTATTCGCAAAAAGCAAAATCATTACGCAGTACAAAATTGCTGATTTACCGCAAGTAGACATTGATACGATAGGTGTCAGTGAGTTTGATTGTGCCAATAGCAGCGGTAAATTTACCGTGCAGGTCATAGACGCGGTAGAAGATTACGCAGACTTGATGCAATCACTGTTTGATTTTTTTGCAATTAAACAACTACTATCCAGCGGTTTCACAATCAAGTTTGATGCGATGCATGCGGTAACCGGCCCTTATGCACGTGAGATTTTTGTCAATCGCCTCGGTGCTCCCGTTGATAGCATCATGAATTGTGTGCCTTCAGAAGACTTTGCTGGCGGACATCCTGATCCAAATCTAACTTATGCTGAAGATTTAGTGAAAATCATGTTCGCTGGGGCTAATGCACCGGATTTTGGCGCTGCATCAGATGGTGACGGTGATCGCAACATGATTCTGGGTAAGAACTTCTTTGTCACACCTTCTGATAGTCTGGCGGTGCTAGCAGCCAATGCAACGCTGGTGCCTGCTTATACCAATGGGATTGCAGGAGTGGCACGTTCTATGCCGACCAGCGGCGCGGTTGACCGTGTTGCGGTCAAGTTAAACATTCCATGTTTTGAAACGCCAACAGGCTGGAAATTCTTTGGTAATTTGATGGATGCAGGCAAAGTAACTCTTTGCGGCGAAGAGAGTTTTGGCACCAGCTCAAGCCACGTGCGCGAGAAAGATGGCTTATGGGCTGTGCTGTTCTGGTTGAATGTTTTGGCACAAAAATTCATGTCCAAAGGCATTAGCTCGGTAGAAAATATAGTGATGGCACACTGGTTGGAATTTGGGCGTAATGTGTATTCACGTCATGATTACGAAGCGATTCCTACTGATGCTGCGAATAGTGTCATTCAACACATCAAAGCTCAGTTTGAAAGCTTGCCGGGTCAAACTTTCGGCCGATATGAAGTTAAAACCTGCGATGACTTTAGTTATCATGACTCTGTTGATGGGTCGATCAGTAACAATCAAGGTATCCGCATTCTGTTTACCGATGGTTCGCGCATCGTGTTCAGGTTGTCGGGTACAGGTACTGAAGGCGCGACTTTGCGTATTTACCTAGAGGCGTTTGAGCCAGATAATACTAAACATCATTTAGATGCTCAGGTCGCGCTGGCCGAGATGATACAAATCGCCTTGCAGATATCACAGTTAAGAGAAAAAACAGGGCGACAAGAACCTACAGTGATTACATAAAACAAGTAAGCAGTCACTATAAAAATAAAGCCAGCTTAATGCTGGCCTTATTTTGTGACTGATGGTTATAAACGCTATGGCATTATATGCTTCGCAGTTACTGACCAGCCACGTGTTTTGCTACCCATTCTTGTTGACTTAGCTCGCTGTCACCTGACGTGTCCAGGTGAGAAAAGATAGTTTTATGGTAGCTTAAGAACTCGTCTTTGGTGACTTTGTGGTCGCCATCTGTATCTACCATGCCCATCATTTTCAAGGAGCGCAATTCACGACTGTAGCCGCCTGTGGCAAGATCAAGTTTTGACTTACCAGTAGGCCCAGCCCATTCTTTTGCATCTACTGAACCATCTGCATTCTTGTCTAGTGCATCAAAAATGCTGGTGTAGTAAGTATCTGCTTCGGTGGCTGTCACTATGTGGTTGCCATCAGCGTCTAACATTTTCATCATTTCTATCTTGTTTAATTGCTTCGCATAGCCACCTGTACTTAGCATGGGCTCTGCTGCAAAAGATGGCATGGTGAGCATTGCTGTTGATAGCAGCGTAGCAGCCATTAGTACTGTATTTCTTAATTGAAAATTCATCATAACCTCCAAAAAAACGTATAGAACTTAAAGGAATGCCGGCAAACCTTAGTCTGCCGGTAGACCTGATTACTTACATTTATTTTTAGCTGAGGGTGATGCGGAGATGATTTTTTAACAAAATCATATAGATAAAGCCGATGGGTTAGTCAGTAACTTGTTTTATTGTCATTTCACCTTTGTATAGCCGCACATCCATACGGCCTAAGAATGACATGCCGAGCAGCACATCGCCATCCAGGCCTGGGGCTATCATTGCCGACACGTCATGGGCTTCTACGCCACCAATCTTAACGGAATGTAGTCGCACCATATAAGCTATGCTGTCGCCATTGGCAGTGTTGGTGCGTATGGCGGTAACACTTTTAAGATCAAGTTTGTCAGCAACGCGTTGTGAAATAGCTACCCCCGTGGCGCCAGTATCTACTAGCACATTGACTTTTTCACCGTTGATGAGTGCTTCAGCGCGGTAATGACCATCTAGTCCGCGTTTTAAAACTACAGTGCTATCTTCGCCTAAATGTTGAATTTTGTTGGGATTCTGAATGTTGTCAGCTAGGTAATAGATCAGCCCGGCAAGCGACAGCCAGATGATAGCAACGATTAATGTATTTCTGGACATATGGAATCTAATGGCGCTTGAATGAAGGTGTTATATAGATTGGAGCATAACGCTATATATCAAGGCCATATATCAGGACTGATGGCTATTCAGCTTCTTCAATCCAAGCCAATTGAATCGCTTCTAGAATTTTTTCACCACATCTTTTTGGGTCATCGTTAAAGCCTTCAAGATCCAATACCCATTGCATCAAATCCATAAAAACGACGGTTTTTGGATCCACTTCTGGGAATTTGTCGTAGAGTGCTTGGGCGATGGTTAAACTGTCTGTCCATTTCATGAAGGCGATTCCTTGATAAATCAAATCTGTTATAGATAAATTAAACCCATTATAACGTGGCTAGTGATTGGCGGCACTGGTTGACCTGGTTGGCAGTACAAAATGATGGAAAGATACTATACGAATATTTAGGCAAAAAAAGCCCGCAATAGTTTTTCATGTATTGCGGGCTAAGGAGGGCTATTTTGGAGATATGCGCCTGCGTTCATATAAGCAATGCGCATGCCAGTAAAGCTATTGTTAATATTCATGATGTTAGTAATAACCATGTTGATGTTGGATGTACTGATGTTAACCAATTGGTTGTTTTCAGCCACCATGAATGCTTTGCATAGCCCTTTGAATTTTTCGCATGTGACTTGACTTTAATGTTCATGCCTCGTCGTGGTAAAATGCCATATTAAATTATTCAAGTATTTGGAAAACTAAACACCATGTCATCTGCACCGTCAAACAAGGCACCATTTAACTATACCAATACCTTAGACCAAGCTGACCCAGCGTTATGGGGCATGATAGAGCGCGAGGTTGTGCGTCAGCATGAGCATATTGAATTGATTGCTTCTGAAAACTACACCAGCCCGGCAGTGATGCAGGCGCAAGGTTCTCAGCTCACCAATAAATATGCAGAAGGCTATCCAGGTAAACGTTTTTACGGTGGTTGCGCGTTTGTAGACCAGGTTGAACAGTTAGCGATAGACCGTTTGAAAGCTCTGTTTGGCGCCGAGTACGCTAACGTGCAGCCACATTCTGGTTCACAGGCTAACCAAGCAGTGTATTTCTCTATCCTTAAACCAGGCGATACTGTGATGGGTATGAATCTTGGTCATGGCGGTCATTTAACCCACGGCTCACCGGCAAACTTGTCTGGTAAGTTGTTTAACATCGTGCCATACGGTTTGAACGATAAAGAAGAGATTGACTACGACGAGATGGAGCACATTGCGATTGAGTGCAAGCCAAAACTATTGATTGGTGGTGCTTCAGCTTATGCCTTGCGCTTTGACTGGGCGCGCATGAGCGAGATCGCAAAAAAAGTAGGCGCGTATTTCATGGTAGATATGGCGCATTACTCAGGCTTGATCGCTGCTGGCGTTTATCCAAACCCAGTACCGCATGCTGACTTCGTGACTTCAACGACACACAAAACATTGCGTGGCCCACGTGGCGGTGTCATTTTGGCAAAAGCTGAATTTGAAAAAGTATTGAATTCGACTGTGTTCCCAGCGTTGCAAGGTGGCCCGTTGATGCACGTAATCGCGGCAAAAGCGACCGCTTTCCTAGAAGCAGCACAGCCAGAGTTCAAAACCTACCAAGCGCAAGTAATCAAGAACGCACAAGCCATGGCAGAAACATTGACTGCACGCGGCTTACGTATTATTTCGGGTCGCACTGAATCGCATATGTTCTTAGTGGATTTACGTCCAAAAGGCTTAACTGGTAAAGCGGCAGATGCCGTACTTGGTTTGGCACATATTACTGTCAACAAAAATGCGATTCCAAACGACCCGGAAAGTCCATTTGTAACTTCAGGTATTCGTATCGGTGCGCCAGCAATCACCACGCGCGGCTTTAAGGAAGAAGAAGCGAGACAAGTGGCTAACTTGATTGCCGATATATTGGATAACCCGGCGGATGAAGAGGTGATTGCTGTTACTAAAGCGAGTGTGCACGCTTTAACTTCACGATTCCCAGTGTATCAAGGCTAGTTGAAGCTAAAATGAAATGCCCTTTTTGCGGTGCGGATGATACCCAAGTCATTGACTCTAGAGTCAATGACGAAGGTGATTCAATTCGCCGTCGCCGCAAATGTGGCGAGTGCGACAAACGTTTCACTACCTACGAAACGGCTGAGCTTCACATGCCGCAAGTGGTGAAAACCAATGGCACGCGCGAGGAATTTAGCCGTGACAAGTTGCGTTTGTCTTTCTCCCGTGCCTTGCACAAGCGACCTGTACCAACTGAGTATGTCGATCGTGCGCTAGACCGCATTTCACAAAAGTTATTAAGCCTAGGCGAACGTGAAATACCAGCCAGAGAACTGGGCGAGAGCGTGATGCATGAGCTTAAGCTGATGGATAAGGTCGCCTACATTCGCTTTGCTTCGGTATATCGCAGCTTTTCGGATGTGGATGATTTTAATGAGGTCATTCGCGATTTAGATGCAGTTGCTAAACGACGCATTACCGATACTTAAATCGTAGTTTCACTACCTAAGGACGCGTTATATGAAGTTAATTAGTTGGGCTTCGATTGCACTGGCAGCTTTTACGGTGATATTAACTATCGTTTTTTTTGCCTGGTGGGCAAATAAAGACAGCGTAGTCTTTGGTAATGAAAAGTTCGATCAAGTTAAATGGATGCAAAGCACAGCGACCATAGAAACCGAATGTAAACGCGGTGATATGGCCTATCATTTGCAACAACGCATTTTGGTTAAAGGCACGCCAAGAGATGCAGTGACCGTCTTGTTGGGTCGTCCAAGTTATGAAGATAGCAACGCGATCGAGTATGATCTCGGCAAATGTATGCATGTTTATCACGGTTTGCGTATTTTCTTTGATGAAAATAATCGTTTGATGCACAGTCGTATTTCCTCACATTAAACTTAGCGCCATTCAAATAGTTAAGTGTTTTCAATAGCAGATCACAGTTACATGACCTTAGCGCTGCGCATAGCAGAGCAGGGTTTGTATACCACGCAACCTAACCCACGCGTAGGTTGCGTCATCGTAAAAAATCAACAAATTATTGGTCAAGGTGCTCACCTTAAAGCAGGGGAGCCGCATGCGGAGGTGTTAGCTTTACGCCAAGCAGGCGCAGCAGCCACTGGCGCAGATGCCTATGTCACTCTGGAACCCTGTAGTCATCATGGACGTACACCGCCGTGTGTGGATGCTTTAATCAAAGCCGGTATCAAGCGTGTGGTCGTGGCGATGCAAGACCCTAACCCGCTGGTGGCAGGGCAAGGTGTGCAGCGGCTACAAGCGCATGGCATGCAAGTTGAAGTCGGACTGATGGAAAAAGAGGCTGCAGCCTTGAACCCAGGGTTTATCTCCCGTATGACACGCGGCTTACCCTATGTGCGTAGCAAGATTGGTGCAAGCTTGGATGGCCGCACGGCACTGAAAAATGGCAGAAGCCAGTGGGTTACCAGTGAGTCAGCTAGATTAGATGTACAGCACTGGCGCGCGCAATCATGCGCCATCATCACAGGTGCTGGCACAGTGTTGGCGGATAACCCGAGCATGACTGTGCGACTTGATAATGTCAGCAGCCAGCCACTTAGAGTGATTGTGGATAGCCGCTTACAAACCCCGGTTGATTATAAGATACTGGATGCTGCGGTAATGAAGCATAGCCCAGTACTAATTGCTTACGCTAATGATGCGAATCAAAAGCGTGAAGCATTAGCTGCGACGGGAGCTGAATTGCTATGTTTGCCCGCAACTGATGACCGCGTAGATTTAAAGGCTTTGTTGTCTAACCTGGCGCAGCGCGGGATTAACGAGGTGTTGATAGAAGCTGGGCAAGGTTTGAACGGAGCATTATTGCATGCTAAGCTGATTGATGAGTTTATTTTCTACTACGCGCCTAAATTAATGGGCGCTGACGCAAAAGGCATGTTCGCAATACCAGAGCTGTTGGAGATGCAACAAGCCATTGATTTGCAGGTCATAGATGTACGCCAAGTCGGGCAAGATATTCGGTTACGCGCTAAACCCATTTAGCTTTATAGAGATGCCTTTATGCTGATTGACACACATTGTCACTTGGATGCAGCCGAATTTGATGCTGATCGAGACAATGTTGCCTTGCAGGCAATCCAAAAAGGTGTTTCTAGGATCGTTATACCCGCTGTGGCGCGCGATAATTTCGATACCGTCATTGCGTTGTGTGATCAACACAAAAATTGCTCCTACGCGCTTGGCGTGCATCCTATGTATGTGGATAACGCTACTATGGATGACATCGAAGTACTGAAAACCTATGTGGCAGAAAATAACCCAGTTGCCATCGGTGAAATTGGCCTAGATTATTTTGTCACCAAGTCAAATATAGCGCATCAAACCCTCTTTTTTACTGAACAACTCAAGATCGCCAAGCAGCATGACTTGCCGGTGATATTGCATGTGCGGCACGCGGTGGATGATGTCTTAAAGCAATTGAGGCACTATCAGCTGGTAGGCGGTATTGCCCATGCGTTTAACGGTAGTTTTCAACAGGCTGAGCAATTTATCGCCTTGGGCTTCAAACTTGGTTTCGGCGGGGCGATGACTTACAGTCGCGCACTCAGGATTCGCGAGCTAGCTACCAAGTTACCTCTGGAGTCCATAGTTTTGGAAACAGATTCACCTGATATACCACCTGAATGGGTAGGAGCAAAGGGTAGGAATACCCCGCTGGAGCTACCTAAAATTGCACAGGTTTTAGCAGACTTGAGAGGGGTAAATGTGGCGCAAGTGGTTGAAATTACTGGTTCTAACGCCTTAAAAGTTTTGCCAAAATTAGCTGACTTATGCACACGACCTAATCTTTTACATTAACAATTGTAAAAAAACCTTAGTAATCAAAGGGGGTTATTTAAGTCATTGATTTATATGGTGTTAATAATAGATTAAAATTTAAGCGATTTGAAAAAACCCTTATAAATTGGTATGTTACATTTTCAAGTCACAATTATTCACAAAGTTATCCACAGATATTGTGGAGAGTATTTTTAACTTCAGGGAACTTTTTAAAAGTCAATTTTTTAATTTATTTATTTTATGAGTGTCACTTATTTAAAATGTTAATCAAGGGTCAGCAATATCGTACTATTTGGCCAAAAGTGGCTGCAGATTCCCATGTCAACACGGTTGCAATTATCGACCAAACAAAATTACCACATGTGTTTGAGATTGTGACGCTAGATTCATTGCAGCAAATGGTCGTAGCGATTAAAACCATGCAAGTGCGTGGTGCGCCTTTGATTGGCGCAGCAGCAGCTTACGGTATGGCCTTGGCGATGCAGCAGGATAATAGTGATAGCCACTTACAAGAGGCTGCAGCTAAGTTAATTCAAAGTCGCCCTACAGCGGTTAATTTAAGGTGGGCGGTGCAGCGCATGTTGCAAGTGCTGTTGCCACTATCAGGCTCAGGCCGTACACAGGCTGCCTGGACAGAAGCGGCTTCGATATGTGATGAAGATGTGTTGTTGAACCAAGCGATTGGTCAGCATGGCTTAGCTTTAATTAAGGAGCGGGTCAAAACCACATCGCGCTCAATTAATATCCTCACGCATTGCAACGCAGGTTGGCTGGCCACGGTTGATTTCGGCACAGCACTTTCACCGATTTACGCTGCGCATGACGCTGGCATTGCTGTGCATGTGTGGGTAGATGAAACACGCCCGCGTAACCAAGGTGCCAGCTTAACTGCCTGGGAGCTTGGTCGGCATGGCGTGCCGCACACCGTGATTACTGATAGCGCTGGTGGGCATTTAATGCAGCAAGGCGATGTGGATATGGTGATTGTTGGCGCCGACCGTGTGACTGCGACAGGCGACGTGTGCAATAAGATTGGTACTTATTTAAAAGCGCTGGCGGCGTTTGATAATCAAATTCCGTTTTATGCCGCGGTACCATCACCGACGATTGACTGGACTATTGAAGATGGCTTGAAAGAAATTGAGATTGAAGAGCGTAGCGCTCATGAGGTGGCTTGGATGAGCGGTAAACTAGCGAATGGTGAGCTTGCAGAAGTCAACATTCTGCCAGCCAATACAGTCGTGGCTAACCCGGCATTCGATGTGACGCCAGCCCGTTTAGTCACAGGTATCATTACCGAACAAGGTGTATTTACACCTCAACAGTTATACACAATGCAGAGGTAGTGTGATGCAGAATCAACGCGAACAGTTGCTCTATATCAGTCAGCAATTAGTCAGTTTAGGCTTAAATCGCGGTACCTCCGGCAATGTGAGTGTGCGCGTACACAATGAGGCAGGGCAGTCTGGCTTCTTGATTACACCTTCGGGGCTGCCGGTTAATAAAATGTCGCCAGCCGATATGGTGTGGATGGATTTTACAGGTCAGCCAACTGGTTCACGTCAGCCTTCAAGTGAATGGCGTTTTCATCTGGATATCTTGAAACACAAGCCGGAAGTCAATGCAGTAATCCATACGCATAGTATGTTTGCCAGTACGCTGAGTACGTTTCGTCGCGATATGCCCGCGTTCCACTACATGATTGCTTTGGCCGGCGGTGATAGTATTCGCTGTGCGCCTTACGCTCTGTTTGGCAGTCAACGGTTATCGGATAACGCTATACTTGCTTTGCAAGACCGTAAAGCCTGTTTGTTGGCGAATCACGGCATGATTGCTGTAGGTGAGACTTTAGAAAAGGCCATCAGTATTACGGTAGAAGTTGAAACTTTGTGTGAGCAATATCTGCGTGCTTTGCAGGTAGGTGAGCCGCATATTTTGACGCATGAAGAAATGCTGGAGGTGCAAGAGAAGTTCAAGAGTTACGGGGCTTGGGCAAGTAAAACCAAAATCACAGACTAGATTCTAAAGTTATAGCGTTCAAATTAAACTCAAAAGTAAAGCATTTTATTTTGGCATAACGTTTTGAGAGGGCTTCGTTTTACGGTAAAATCTATTCCCGTCTGCAACAAAAAACAAGTCCTTTCCCATGACCAAATATGTGTTCGTAACCGGCGGTGTAGTTTCTTCTCTTGGTAAAGGCATCGCTGCCGCTAGCCTTGGCGCAATTCTAGAATCACGTGGTATTAAAGTTACCATGCTGAAACTAGACCCTTATATCAACGTTGACCCAGGTACCATGTCGCCATTCCAGCACGGTGAAGTGTTCGTGACTGATGACGGCGCTGAAACTGACCTTGATTTAGGCCACTATGAGCGCTTTATCAGTCAGCGTATGGGCAAGCGCAACAATTTCACAACGGGTCAAATCTACGAAACCGTTATCAAAAAAGAACGTCGTGGCGAGTATCTAGGTAAAACCGTACAGGTTATTCCGCATATCACTGATGAAATCAAAGCGCATGTAAAACGTGGTGCTGAAGGCGCTGACGTGGCAATTGTGGAAGTTGGCGGTACGGTAGGTGATATTGAGTCATTACCATTCCTAGAAGCCATTCGCCAAATGGGTTTTGAAGAAGGTAAGAACAACGCCTGTTACATCCATCTAACTTTATTGCCGTGGATTCCAACCGCTGGTGAACTCAAAACAAAACCTACGCAGCACTCTGTAAAAGAGTTGCGAGAGATTGGTATTCAGCCTGACATCTTGTTGTGCCGCGCTGATCGTAATATTCCTGATGAAGAGCGTAAAAAAATCGCTTTATTCACCAATGTAGCGTCAGAAGCTGTTATCAGCGCGATTGATGCCGATTCTATCTACAAGATTCCAGGTCTTTTGCATGACCAGATGATTGATGAAATCGTCTGCCACAAGCTGGATATTTTGGCGAAAGCAGCTGACTTATCGAGCTGGGAAAAAATCGCTTTTGCATTGGCAAACCCTAAACATCAAGTCAATATTGCCTTTGTGGGCAAATATGTTGATTTAACAGAGTCTTACAAGTCACTTACCGAAGCCTTGATTCATGCGGGTATCCATACTGAATCTAAAGTTAAAATCCATTACATGGATTCTGAAGATATCGAAAAAAATGGCACAGATGCGCTGAAGGCAATGGATGCGATTTTAGTGCCGGGTGGCTTTGGTAAACGCGGTACAGAAGGCAAGATTGCTGCGATTGGTTTCGCAAGAAAGAATAAAATTCCATACTTGGGTATTTGTTTAGGTATGCAGTTAGCTGTCATTGAGTTTGCACGTAATCAAGCAAAATTGACCGATGCCAACAGTACTGAATTTAACCCGGATAGCCCACATCAAGTGATTGGTTTAATCACCGAGTGGCAAGCGGCTGATGGTAAGGTTGAGACGCGTTCAGAAGACTCTGACTTAGGCGGCACTATGCGTTTGGGTGCACAAGTCTGTCCGATTGAGCCGGATACATTGGCAGCTGGCATCTATGGTGCACAGGTGAATGAGCGTCATCGCCACCGTTATGAAGTGAACAATAATTACGTTGAACAACTCAAAACTGCTGGCTTAGTGATTTCTGCCAGAACGCCAACAGAAGATTTGTGCGAGATGATAGAGTTGCCGCAAGACATACACCCTTGGTTTGTGGCGTGCCAGTTTCACCCGGAATTCACTTCTAACCCAAGAACCGGCCACCCGCTCTTTACTGCTTATATCAAAGCAGCTTTGGCGCACCAAGGTGTAAAATAAACCAGGGCGTTAAATATTTAAGGATAGTTTCTAATGCAGTTATGTGGATTTGAAGTTGGTATTGATAAACCATTATTTTTGATAGCTGGTCCATGTGTGATCGAATCGCAACAAATGGCGATTGACACTGCAGGTCAGTTGAAAGAGATTGCAGCGGCAGTAGGTATTCCGTTTATCTACAAATCTTCATACGACAAAGCCAACCGTAGCTCAACTAAAACATTCCGCGGCTTCGGTATTACAGAAGGTTTAAAGATTTTAGACGAAGTGCGCCGCCAAATCGGCGTGCCGATTTTGACCGATGTGCATACAACAGAACAAGTGCCAGAAGTGGCGAGTGTGGTGGATGTATTACAGACTCCTGCGTTTTTATGTCGCCAGACAGATTTCATTGTTGCGGTGGCAACTTGTGGCAAACCAGTCAATATCAAAAAAGGCCAATTTTTAGCGCCGCATGACATGTTGCAAGTGGTGAATAAAGCCAAAGAGGCTAATGGTGGTGCAGATACCATTATGGTGTGTGAGCGCGGTGCTTCATTTGGCTACAACACATTAATATCAGACATGCGTGGTCTTGCCATTATGCGCGAAACCAATTGCCCAGTGGTGTTCGACGCCACCCACTCAGTACAACAGCCTGGTGGTCAAGGTGATAAGAGCGGTGGTCAACGTGAGCATGTGCCGGTATTAGCGCGTGCAGCGGTAGCAAGCGGCATTGCAGGGGTGTTCATGGAAACACATCCAGACCCAGCTAAAGCTTTGTCGGATGGCCCTAACGCATGGCCTTTGCATAAAATGAAAGATTTATTGGAAGTGCTAGTGGATATGGATAGATTGGTGAAAAAAGCTGGATTTATTGAATCAACGCTTTAACACTGATGCTGCAGCCAGATAAACAACGAGATAAAACAACGAGATATAGTGAAAACTATACGCAATAAAAATTTAGAGTAACTAATTAAAGTTTAAGAGAAGCTAAAGGAAAAGTCATGAGCGCCATTGTAGATATTATCGCCCGCGAAATTTTAGACTCACGCGGTAACCCAACTGTTGAAGCTGACGTATTACTTGAAAGTGGTGTGATTGGTCGCGCTGCTGTGCCATCTGGCGCATCGACTGGTGCCAAAGAAGCCATGGAATTGCGCGATGGTGATACAAGCCGTTATTTAGGCAAAGGCGTGTTGCAAGCAGTTGAGAACGTGAATACAGAAATCACCGAAGCAATCATCGGTTTGGACGCTGAAGAACAAAGTTTTATCGACAAAACTTTGATTGAGCTTGATGGTACGGAGAATAAAGACCGTTTGGGTGCGAATGCAATCCTGGCGGTATCCATGGCCTGTGCACGTGCAGCGGCTGAAGAATCTGGCTTGCCTTTATATCGCTATCTAGGCGGTTCTGGCTCTATGCAATTGCCAACACCAATGATGAACATCATCAACGGCGGTGCGCATGCGGACAACAGCGTAGACATGCAAGAGTTCATGATTATTCCTGCTGGTTTGCCAAGCTTTAGAGAAGCGATGCGTTGTGGTGCAGAAGTGTTCCACCAACTTAAAAAGACCTTACATAAAAAAGGTCTAGCGACTACGGTGGGTGACGAAGGTGGTTTTGCACCTAACTTGCCATCTAATGAAGCGGCTATTCAATTGATTTTAGAGGCTATTTCAGCAGCAGGCTACGAGCCAGGCCGTGACGTGTATTTGGGTCTTGATTGCGCAAGTACTGAGTTCTACAAAGATGGTAAATATCATTTAGAGTCAGAAGGTTTGTCACTGAGCTCAGCACAATTCACAGACTACCTGGCCACTTGGGTAGATAAATATCCTATCATCAGTATTGAAGATGGTATGGGTGAATTTGACTGGGACGGTTGGGACATTCTCACTAAACGCCTAGGTAAAACTACGCAATTGGTTGGCGATGATTTGTTCGTCACTAACTCTAAAATTCTACGTGAAGGCATCCAACGTGGCGTGGCAAACTCAGTGCTCATTAAAGTGAACCAAATTGGTACATTGACTGAAACTTTCCAAACCATTGAAATGGCTAAACGTGCAGGTTATACCGCTGTGGTGTCACATCGCTCTGGTGAGACAGAAGACACGACGATTGCTGATATTTCAGTGGCTACCAATGCGTTGCAAATCAAAACAGGTTCATTGTGCCGTAGTGAGCGTATTGCTAAATACAATCAACTATTACGCATTGAAGAAGAGTTGGGCGACGCTACTAGCTATGCTGGTATGGGCGCGTTCTATCAACTCTTTAAGTAATTCAGGGCTGTTGCGTCCAGAATGTTATCAAAACCAATGATTTGGGATGCAGTACAAGGCGCGCGGCGTGCAGAAGCCGAGATAGTATGTTGCAATACAGCGAGGTTGCGAGCACCGCAGCAACGCTGTAATGCGGCCAAAGCATTGTTTTGAAAGCACTGACGCTTATATTTGTAGTACTTATTGCCTTGCTACAGTATCCGCTGTGGCTGGGAAAAGGAAGCTGGCTGCGTGTATGGGACTTGAGTCGGCAAATATCAGTACAGCAGGAAAAGAATAACGGGCTAAAAGCGCGTAATGATACGCTGGAAGAAGAAGTACGTGATTTAAAAAGCGGCCGTGCCGCGATTGAAGAGCGCGCCAGAAGTGAGCTCGGTATGATCAAGCAAGACGAAGTGTTCTACCAGGTGCTTGAGAGTACAGTGCCTGTAACGCCTAATCCTGCATCTAGCCAGGAGCCGTCTAAGCCAGTCGCACCAAAAGCAAATTAGTCAGTGTGATTAATTTGCTCAGCAGCTTATTCTAAATTATAGGGTAAGCTTTTTATGGTTAAGGCAATATCGTTCCAATAAATAGCGCCTTGTTCCAAGTTCTCCAAACGACATTCTGCGAGTACATCATAGCCACTTTCTAAAGCTGGCGCACAACGTACAATCTTACCTATAGCCTGTTTGTTAGCATCAACTACATCATCATTTAACGCTGGCATAGTCGTGCCAGCAATATGGGCAAGCTGGGTGCGGCGTTTCACCTTACCTAGGTAATGTGTGCGTGCCACAATCTCTTGGCCTGTGTAACAACCTTTTTTATAGTTTATAGCGTTCAGTGCATCCAAGTTGAGCATTTGCGGTACAAATTCTTCTTGGGTTTTGAGGGTAATATCAGGAATACCAGCTTGAATCTCTAACCACTCCCAACACGCAGTGCCTACAGGCACAGCATGCTGTTTTAGCGCATTCCATACTGTAGGTGCCTGTTCTAAACTCGTGAATATTTCGTAACGCGGGGTCGTGCCTGGCAGTCTGAGTAAAGCACCACTTTCTAAGCTCACTAATTCATAAGGTTGTTGTGGGACTTCACTAAATAAGGTTTTGAGTAGTTCAGCCGCATTGTCACCATTCAAACCAATTCTGATGATGGAGTCTGACACATCGGTAATGACTACTTTGCTACGCATGACATACATTCTTAGACGTTTAGCGATTGACTCAATCAACTCTTTCGGCATTTGTAGATGCAGATGGTCATGGTGAGTGAAGGCTAAAAACAATGCCAACATGCGGCCTTTGGGGCTGCAATGCGCCGTGTATTGTGCATTATTGCCATTAAGTAAATTTATATCATTGGTAACTTGCTTCTGCAAAAAATCAAAAGTATCTGCACCTTCTAATTGTAATAAACCTAAGTGAGATAGGTCATAGAGCGTAGTTTGTTTGGTGAGTGCTTCTGTCTCAGTTGCTACATTATCAAGGCTAATCACTTTGCCATTTTCGATAATGCCGTTTGAAGAATCCTGGAGAAATTGATGCCATTCTTGCATGTGCATGCTAACCTTTGCTTAAATAATTTGTTCACCATAACATGAAGCCTATACAGCTTAATTTCAAGCCTTCTTACATATTAACCATGCTGCTCATATTAGCAAGCGTGGGGGCGTGTTGTATGTTGATTATAGTCGACTTGTCTTGGCAGCTAAGCCTGTTAATTAGTAGCGCTGTGATTGGCCTTGCATCTTATGGCGTACTTCAAAAAGGCTTGTTATTACTGCCGTGGTCGTATGTCGCACTCAGTATCAACATTAAGAACGAATGGCGATTGATACGCAAAGACGGGCGGCATGTTGAAATCATCGTTAGAGAAGATAGCGTTGTAACGCCTTATCTCACAGTGGTTAACTTTGAGAGTTTTTGGTCGCGAAGCTTAGTGATATTGCCAGATGCGGTTGATGCTGAATCCTACCGGCAACTGCGAGTAAGGCTGCGCTGGGGTAGGAATGTAAAATCAATATCAGTGTGATATTGATACTGTTGGTTTAGCTTTTCTGCGATTCAGAAAGTCGAATAATCGTGTTCTAAATGCAGTAATAGGATGTTTTGGTAAATAAGCGCCAATCACGAATAGAGCTGCTAAAGCTGCCAATATTGGACTCAAAGTAAATGGTGCAACCTCGTAACGTGCGGGCTTTTGTTCTTTCATGGCCTGTATTACGTTGTCCAAACTGCTGCCGAGTACGTAATCAGCTTCAATCTCTTTTGCCACGCTTTTTAGATAAGTTTCATCGACGTGTGATAGAAAGCGATCATTTTCGCCACCGGCCACGTTGTCGTCACGTACGCCTAAGTTAGCTTCAGAAATCTGCGCAATACCGGGCTGCATCGCAAAAGACTCGTTTGACCAGAACCCAATCAATTGATTATTCTCGTCATACTTAGGAATTTCGGTACCTTTAGTTGGGTCACCGATACCTACGAATAACCAGCCACTGCCACCTTGAAAGTCTTCTAGGTTTTTGGTGTTGAATGCATGCAGTTTTGGTGCTTCTTCACCATCGGTAAAATAGACGACTTGCGCAGACTCAGGAAAAGTACGAATTACCCGTGCCAGCGTAGATAAGCTCTCACGAATGCGCGAGTTACCAGACCAGGCAGTACGCCAGTCTAAATGGTCGATAGTGTCTTGCAAGGCATCAAAGTTTTCACACACTTCAATCGGGGTGTAAAGCGCGGCAACGCTTACGCCGGCAAATAAACCAATACTGACATTGGTACCGCAAGGTAGTGAGGCAATGACGTCGTGCATCATTCTTTGCGTGTAGGCCATGCGGCTGGCAGGCTTGCCGTCTACCTTCATGTCAATCACGTTCATGCTTTGTGAGATATCGGCCACTAGTATGTAGCTGTAGATGTTATGCTTAAGCGGTATTGTTGGCTTGAACAAAGCGATTAACAGGCAAATAAGCGCTGCCAGCAATAATGCACTGTCACGGCGGTGACGCAAGTAATTGAGTATTTTCATATTCAGTGTTTGATTATTTAGTCATGGCTAGATAAATGTTAATCCAAAGGATATCAAGGCAAGCCAACTGGAATATTACCCATAATCAAACCGGCTTTTTCATCACCGCCCACGCCTGGCGTTGGGGTAGATGGCAGCATGGTCAATATGCGGTCTAAATTATGTTTGGTCTTCCAGTTTGTGTTGTCGATTTTTAGCGAGTTTACATAAGCAGCTTTTGCTTGGCGCAGTAGGTACTCGGCTTCGTCACGCACCGTGTTGTTGGTGCCGTTGATGGCCAAGCCGCGCAAAAAGTAGATATTGCCGATGTTGTGGTAAATGGCAGCTTTCTGCTTGTCTTTAGCTTTTGGTAGCAGATTGCTGAATATCAGCGCTGATTCTTTAAAGCGTTCTTTTTTAGCCAGCCAGTACGCTGTAGCGAATTTCGCTTCAAAGCTCTCCCTGTCAGTTCCAGGGGCTTTGCCCTGCGTAACTGCCTGATTAAAAGCCTCAATTTGCTTTATGCGTTGTGTCTCTAGCAAAATAAACGCTGTTGCGATCACAGCTACCACAATGAGTAGCCAGGTGAGTTTTTTGGTGGTGAATTTTGGCTTAGGTGTGCTTAAGCTAGTGTTAGTTAGGCTTGTCGCCATGTGCGCATCTCCAAATATTTTACTGCGACTAGTAAGCCGATCATCAAAGCCGCCAGTAAGTAACATAGTTCTGTAAATTCATGCCCGGCAATACGCTGCATGTATTTAATTGCTTTCTTTTCTTTTTGGTTAATGTCGTTAATCGCACTCGCCAGTGTTTTCGGATCTTCCGCTTCGTAAGCGGTAAATGGCGTTTTGAGCGTTTTAAAGAAATTGTTCAACTCAATTTCCGCAGGCAATGCCTTGGTGTCATCGATCTTATAGTTCGCATCAAAGATACTGATGCCACCTGGCTGCCGAAGTACAATCCAATACAGACTTACATGCAAGCGCTCGAACCATTCTTTAATTTTTTGCTGCGTGTCAGCAGGTACGCGGCCAGCACCATCAGACAGCAAGATAATGGCACGCGAGCCGGAGTCCGGTACGCCATCAAACAGCCCAGCACCAGAAGTTAAACCGCTACCGATATTGGTCTGGAATAGAGAGTTGCCTGCAGTAGCCTGAATGGCAGCCAATATTGCTTCTCGATTCTCAGTGAGAGGTAACACGTACATAGCGGAGTTACTGAATGTAATCATGCCCATCATGTCGTTCTGACGTTGTTTCACAAAATCTGTCATTAGGCGACTAGCCGCACCAGATTTACTTTCACCAACTTTGCCACTAGTGCCACCGCCGGAGAATGCATCATCCATACTCGCACTGCGATCTAGCACCAAAGCAATCTGCGCACCTACACCTATTTTTTGTACTTTACGTTCAGAGGTGTGAGGTCCAGACAAGCCTAAAATAATAAAAATCAGTGCCAATACCGCCAGCGTTTTCAGGATGATGCCTAAAATGTCTGACAGCGGATCTCTTGGCAACATCGCGTTCCAAGAGTAGTGGCGTGTATGCGTGCGCTCTAAAAATAATGGCAGGAGTGCGAGCGGTAACAGCCAGAGTAACCATGCGTTGTAGAAAATCATAGTCTAGTCGTGCCTTATGACTTATTGCTTGCTAGGCCAGTATCTGGCACTAGACCGCGCTCGCAATCACGACAACGGCGAGCAAAACTTTTCAGCCATGCGAGGTTGTGCGATTGGCTATCAGGGTTAGGCGTAGATTCAAAGAATGCGTGTCGCGACACTTCAAAGAAAGCGATTAAATCTTTTTTTACAACGCTAAAAGCAGGTTTTTTACTGATAAATTCATCAATTCCACCATTGAAAACGCTTTGATTGGCGGTTTTGTTGAGCGCAGTATGTAGTTTTGAAACCGCTTGTTGTAAGCCTTCAGTATTGTCAGGCAGCTTGCGCATGTCACGTAGCGCTTTTGCAAATGGCGCACCCATGCGTGGCAACCAAGCACGGTTTCCTAAAATATAGAGTAAACCCAATAGCGCTAAGCCTAATACAGCAGCAGCAATATTGCGTTGGAGCATATGTTGCGACACATCTTTGACCAGTGGGCCACGTAAGCCGCTCATGTCTTGCTCAACTTTGACTGAGCCGAATACGGCTAGTGGCGAAATACGGAAGTTCCAACTTGGCACGCGGAACTGCACTAAAGCAGCTTTGCCTTTGGCATCTACGGTTTTAAAGTGCAGAATTTCTGCTGGCAGTGCCGCCGGTTTTGCTACTACGTTGTTGGTCAGTACTTGGTAATCTACGTCGATTGTGTAGGTGTTGGTGTCGCTTTGCTCAGATTCACTTAATTTAATTGCGCTGACATCGATACCAATCACTTTTCCTTTGTAGCGGCGCTCATAGCCTACGATAGGCACTGAGGTTTTAACCAGTACATAAGGTTTTTTCACTTCTACTGTGATAATACGTTTGAGCGTATCGCCAACGGTATAGCCAACGTCACGTTCTGGTTCCACAGTAGTAAGTTTAACAATGCCGTCTGGTACGTCATGTAGTAGTAACTCGCCTTCAGCCACAGCATAACTGGTGTTGCTGATGAACATGAGTGCTGGCATGAGCACTAACAAGCCCATCATATTAACTAGACTTTTTAATACCATATTTTTTAAATTAATACGCTTTAAATTCATAGTGTTATGCTGCAATAAATTGATGGAAATATTCGGTAAGCTCATCAGCATCGAATGCGCTTTCAAGAAAGATGGGCGGTGTATCAAACTGCATGAAAAGCGCAGTAATGGCTGCTCTGCGCGCTTCAAAACTTTCAATAATCTTTTGTTTGTAGTCTTTGCGTAAGAACAAAGTACGTCTAGCGCCGGTTTCAGAATCGGTAATGTTGGTGATGCCAAACTCTGGCAGATTTTCGTACTCACCTTTGTCCCACAATACGATAGGCACGACGTGATGGCGTAGTAACTGCCCCATCGCAGCTTCAAGTTCTTTCAGCGGCATATGGAAATCTGAGATTAAGAATATCAAGGCGCGTTCGCGCGTTAAAAAACGCATCACGTCTAATAAGCCGCGGCTGTTTTGCGCATGCGGGTGATATTCTTTTAACTTATCCGCCATCTCCAGCGCATGGTGCGGCTTGAATGAGGCCGGCGTTAGCCAGTCTTCACGTATCACTTCATCAAAACCAATGAAGGTGAATGGGTCACCGGCATGGCTGGCAGATTGCGCGACAGACTTGACGATGTCACTGGCAATCGAGAGTTTACGAAAGTGACTGCCAAAATTCATCGAAGCCGATAAATCACACAGCGCGTAAATTGGACTGATGCTTTTTTGGTTGAAAATCCGTACGTGTACCTGCTCTAGCGGATCACGAATGGTTTGACGTATATCAATACGACGCGGGTCAGGGTAGGAGAGTAATGTGGTATGCCCACGGAACTCCATGCCCATGCCGCGCTGGTTACTATTGTGACTACCCGGATGACGGGCGCGGGAACGCCAGCCGATGGAGTAGTAAAACTTCTTGATATCTTCTGCGATCATAAATTGCTCACCATTTTCATGAGAGTGTCATGTAAATGATTATGGTGCGGCAACGGCGTTAACGATGTTAGTCAGCAACTCACGGCCAATCTCATTACGGCGCATCTCATACACTGGGCTAAATACCAATCTGTGTGCAATGGTTGAGTGGAATACTGCATGAATATCATCCGGCAATACCGCATCACGGTTATTTAACCAAGCGTTTACGCGGGCAGCACGCATCATCATGGCGATACCACGTGGGCTGGCACCAGAAACGACTAAACGTTTCATATCCACATTTTCTACTTTTACACCAAATGCGCTTGGGTCTTTAGTCGCACGCCACAAATCGAGTGCGTAAGCTTTGAGTGTAGGGCTCGCTTCAATGGTGTTTTGTAGTTTTGCCGAGAACGCATTGAGTTGGTCGAACTGCAGAACGTCAGCTTGAATGGTATCTACCAGTGCATCGACGTTATGGAACTTAGTATCGAATACTAGTGATTCCATGATATCGGCATCCGTCGGTACTACGATAGGAATTTCCATCATAAAGCGGTCGCGTGCCGCAGATGGAATATCGAAAGTCTCTTCTTTTTCCACTTGGTTGCGGTCAGCAAATACCAGCATGTGCGGGAAGTAGTGTTCTGAGTTGAATGCAGTCAGCGAGCGTTCAGCCATGACGCGTAATAATAGGGAGTGAACCTGCGGGCGTGCACGGTTGATTTCATTGAAGAAGAACACAGATAAGTTCTCACCTGCCATTAACAACGGACCTGGGCTAACGTGTGGCTTACCATCTTCACCTAAGTAAGTGTGATAGACCAAATCGTTAGGCATCAAGTCAATCGTACCTTCAATACGCTGATAGCCGCCACCAATGCAGCGTGTAAATGCACGAAGTAGAGTGGTTTTACCAACACCTACGTCACCTTCTAGCAACACATGCCCACGTGCAAAGATTGAGGTGGTAATTAAGCGTATAGGTGTTTGTTGACCTACAACGACTTTATTGACTTCTGATTCTAAGGTAAGCGCATGGTTGCGCCAATCGGCCAGCTGACGGTCACTCATCGAAATTTTCCGTATCTTTTTTGAAATAGTTAAAATGAAGTTGCACGTATAGTAAACGTTTTTTCATCGGGGGTAAACAGATCTGTATACCCCTAGTGAAAAATAAGTAACAATTTATTAACATAATTATTTATTTGGATTTATTTATTCACAATTTATAGATAAAAAGTGAATAAGACTTTCGCTAAATTGGTTTTCCAGCGAAAATAGCGTCAGTGTAAAAAGACATAAATTTTAATTAAATCAGAATAATATTATGCAAAAACAAAATAGTTTCACCAAAGAAGAGTTATTAAAATGCGGTCGTGGCGAGATGTTTGGCGAAGGTAATGCGCAACTGCCATTGCCGCCAATGTTGATGTTTGATCGCATTGTTTCTATCACGGAAGATGGTGGTGCACATGGTGCCGGACAAATCGTTGCGGAAATGGACATTGCACCGGACTTGTGGTTTTTTCAATGCCACTTTACAGGTGACCCGGTCATGCCAGGCTGTTTGGGGCTGGATGCGATGTGGCAATTGGTTGGCTTCTTTTTGGGTTGGATGGGTGGCCCAGGGCGCGGTCGTGCGTTGGGTGCGGGAGATGTGAAGTTCACTGGGCAAGTACTACCTACACATAAAAAAATTACTTATACTATTGATTTGAAACGCGTCATCATGCGCAAGTTGGTGATGGGAATTGCCGACGCGAAGATGGAGGTTGATGGCCGCGTTATTTATGTTGCACAAGATTTACGCGTAGGTTTATTTACTCGTACAGATAATTTCTAATATTAAAATCAAATAAGTTAAAATGCTGCATATTAGAATCGTTGTAATTTTTTAAGGGAGTACACGATAATGCGTCGTGTCGTGGTAACAGGGATGGGTATTGTTTCCAGTTTAGGAAACAATAAATCCGAAGTATTAGATAGCTTGCATCAAGGTAAATCTGGCATTACGTTTCAGCAAGAGTATGCCGATCGCGGTCTTCGTTCGCATGTGGCAGGCTCTATTAAAAACCTTGATGTGGAAGCACTTATTGACCGTAAGCTTATGCGCTTTATGGCAAGTGGTCACGCCTATGCTTGGATTGCTCTGCAAGAAGCTATTGCCGATGCGAAATTACCGGAAGATCAAGTGTCGAATGTACGAACCGGCATCATTGTCGGCGGCGGTGGCCCTTCTACTGATAGCATCGAGCAAAGTAATGCAGTGCTGGCAGAAAAAGGCATTCGCCGCGTTGGCCCTTACATGGTAACAAAGGCCATGTGTAGCGGTATCGTGGCGACTTTGGCGACGGGCGCCAAGATCAAAGGTGTTAACTACGGAATCAGTTCAGCTTGTTCTACCAGCGCGCATTGTATTGGAGCCGGTGTGGAGCAGATCCAGCTAGGCAAACAGGATATTGTGTTTGCCGGTGGTGGTGAAGAAGAACACTGGAGTCTGTCATACCTGTTTGATGCCATGGGCGCTATGTCCAGCAAATACAACGATACTCCAGAAAAAGCCTCAAGAACTTACGACGCGAACCGTGATGGTTTCGTCATCTCTGGCGGCGGCGGTATTGTAGTGCTGGAAGAGTATGAGCATGCTAAAGCACGCGGTGCCAAAATCTATGCGGAAGTAGTGGGCTACGGTGCAACCTCAGATGGTTACGACATGGTCGCTCCTAGTGGCGAAGGCGCGGTGCGTTGCATGAAACTCGCACTTGAAGGCGTTAAAGAGTCTGTAGATTACATCAATACCCATGGTACTAGTACACCAGTGGGTGATACCAAAGAATTGGAAGCGATACGTGAAGTGTTCGGTGATAATGGATTGAAACAAAATCCTGCGATTGCTTCAACCAAATCTCTGTCTGGTCACGCTTTAGGCGCGGCGGGTGTGAATGAAGCGATTTATACTTTGTTGATGATGGAAAATGACTTCATTGCCGCATCTGCCAATATCGAGACATTAGACCCAGCAGCCGAAGGTTTGAACATCGTACGTAAACGTATTGATAACGTTAAGATTCAAACCGCGTTATCTAATAGCTTTGGCTTCGGTGGCACCAACGCTACACTGACATTCTCTAAAAAGAACATCAGTTAGTTCATTGCTTTAGTATGGTGTTATAAAATGAGGGCCGCAGCTACGTTGCGGCCTTCGCTCATTAAGATGTTGTAAGTTCTGCAGGCCGCCGCCGTGGTCATACATTCCAATGAGATGTTCTGTTGAGTAAGCAGGGCGCTAATCTTTGGATGTAAGAAGCGATGTGTCTTGCCGGTGCCAAGTAGCACCACTTCTGGTTTCATGCCGGCAACCTTTTCGAAATCCATCTCGGTCAAACTGTCAAAAGTTAATGTTCGGCCTGCTGCCCAGTCTGTTATTAATGTATCAGGTGTTACGATGAGGCTGTTGGTGTAGCGCTGCTGATTGATAGCAATGTAATCATCGGCGTAACCAGTAATGAGATGTTGCCCCTCGGCGCGTGTAAGATGTAGTTTCATATCAAATCTTATAGCAAAACTTTTGCTAATTCTTTCATTAAATCAATACGGTTCATTGCCTGTAAGGGCGCTGACAAGGTAAGATAGCATACTTTATAAAGTTGGCTCAATCTACCAAAAATTCAGCCAAAAATAAGCATTTAAAGATGCACTCTTAATTATGAAATCACCAATAGATAAACTGGAAAAATCAAACAAGCTCAATAACGTTTGCTACGACATTCGTGGCCCGGTGTTGCAGCGAGCGCGCCAGATGGAAGAGGAAGGCCAGCGCATTATCAAGCTCAACATCGGCAATCCTGCGCCGTTTGGCTTTTTAGCGCCTGAGGAGATTTTGCAGGACGTGATCCGTAATCTTGGTGAGGCATCAGGCTATACGGATTCCAAAGGCCTGTTCAGCGCACGTAAAGCCATCATGCATTACAGCCAGCAAAAGAATATTGCTGGTGTGGATGTCGACGACATTATCATCGGTAATGGCGTGTCAGAGCTCATTGTGATGGCGATGCAAGCCTTGCTGAACAATGGCGACCAGGTGTTGGTGCCGATGCCGGATTATCCGTTATGGACAGCGGCTGTTACATTAGCCGGTGGCACTGCGCGTCACTACATGTGTGATGAAGCCTCTGGCTGGCTGCCGGATTTGAAAGACATTGAATCCAAGATCAATGCCAATACACGCGGTATCGTTATCATCAATCCAAACAATCCAACGGGTGCTTTGTATCCGCGTGAAACGCTGGAAGGCATCATTGAGATTGCACGTCATCATGGTTTGGTGATCTATGCTGACGAGATCTACGACAAAGTGCTATATGACGGTAACACGCATACTTCTATCGCATCGTTGGCGGATGATGTACTGTTTGTCACATTTAACGGGCTATCCAAGAATTACCGCACCTGCGGTTATCGCGCTGGCTGGCTAATCGTATCGGGTGAAAAAAAGCACGCGAAGGATTATATTGAAGGCCTGAATATGCTGGCCTCGATGCGTTTGTGTGCGAATGTGCCGGGTCAATTAGCGATTCAGACTGCATTGGGCGGCTACCAGAGCATTAATGATTTGGTGGCGCCAACAGGCCGCTTATGCAAACAGCGCGACTTGGCGTATGAGATGCTGACCGCGATTCCGGGTGTGACCTGTACCAAGCCGGCAGCAGCCATGTACTTGTTCCCAAAGCTGGATCCGAAAATCTATCCGATTGCAGACGATCAGCAATTTATTCTAGATTTATTATTAGAAGAAAAAGTGTTGTTAGTACAAGGTACCGGTTTTAACTGGAAATCACCTGATCATTTCCGCGTGGTATTTTTACCTAACGTTGATGATTTGACCGAGGCAATAAATCGTATCGCAAGATTCTTAGAAAGCTATAGAAAGAAACACGGGGCAAAGGTTTGAGTGAAGATTTAAAAGCAGTAAATGTAGGGCTATTAGGCATTGGCACTGTTGGCGGTGGTACTTTTAATGTACTGACTCGTAATGCCGCAGAGATTACTCGCCGTACCGGACGTCGTATACAAATTACGCACGTCGCTGATCGCAACCTAGAAACAGCACGTTCAGTAGTCAATGGCAAAGCCCAAGTGACTGATGATGCATTTGCGCTGGTGAACAACCCTGAGATTGATGTCGTGGTTGAGTTGATTGGCGGCTATACGATTGCTAAAGAATTGGTGCTGAAAGCGATTGCCAATAAAAAACATGTAGTGACTGCTAACAAAGCGCTGATTGCCTTACATGGCAATGAGATATTTGCCGCAGCCAAAGCGAATAACGTCATTGTGGCGTTTGAAGCGGCGGTGGCGGGTGGTATTCCAATCATTAAGGCATTACGCGAAGGCCTGAGTGCTAACAAGATTGAATGGGTGGCCGGTATTATCAACGGTACTACTAACTTTATCCTTACTGAGATGCGCGAAAAAGGTTTGGCCTTTAGTGATGTACTGGGCGAAGCACAACGTTTGGGTTATGCGGAAGCCGACCCAACCTTTGACGTTGAAGGCATTGATGCAGCGCATAAATTGACCATCATGTCTGCCATCGCGTTCGGCATGCCAATGAAGTTTGAGCAAGCTTACACCGAAGGCATCACCAAGTTAGAACAAAAAGACATCAAATATGCGGAAGAGCTGGGTTATCGTGTTAAATTGCTAGGTATCACCAAGCGCGGCGCTAATGGTGTAGAGCTGCGTGTGCATCCTACTTTGATTCCGGAAAAGCGTTTGGTAGCGAACGTGAATGGCGCAATGAACGCGGTAGTGGTGAAGGGTGATGCTGTTGGGCCAACGTTATACTACGGCGCTGGTGCCGGTGCGGAGCCAACTGCAAGTGCTGTAGTGGCAGATTTGATAGACGTAGCCCGTTTGATGGACGCAACTACTGCACAGCGTGTACCTTATTTGGCATTCCAACCAGAGCAAGTGTTAGACCTGCCGATATTACCAATCGATGACGTAGAGAGTGCTTACTACTTACGTTTGCGCGCCAGTGATAAGCCTGGTGTATTGGCCGATGTGACCAAGATTCTGGGTGACAGAAGCATTTCAATCGATGCGATGATGCAAAAAGAGCCGGATGAGAACGAGACAGAAGCGGATATCGTGATTTTGACGCATGTCACCGTTGAAAAGAATATGAATGCTGCTATTGCGGCGATTGAAGTGCTTGATGCCATTGTAGGCAAACTAACGCGTATTCGTATGGAAGAATTGAGTAAGTAAATAATTTATAGCAAATTCGTTTTGCGGGATGAAGCGCAAGAAGCCGCACAGCGAATGACGATGACACATGTTTTGCATAGGCGAGAAGTGAGCGAGCACGCGACGCCGCGATTCGCTCGCAAAGAGGATTGGGATGAAATACATTTCTACACGCGGGCAATCGCCTGCTCTTACATTCAGTGAAATTCTATTAGGTGGTTTAGCGCCGGATGGCGGTTTGTATTTGCCGGAAAGCTATCCGCAGTTTACAGACGCTGATTTAACCGCTATGCGCGGTATGAATTATCGTGATTTAGCATTTACGATTTTGTCGCGCTTGGTCGATGATATTCCAGCACAAGATTTACGCACGATTGTAGATAAAACTTACCGTGCCGACGTGTATGGCTTCGCCCGTGATGGTCAAAATGCTGAAGACATTACGCCTACCCTGAAATTAGAAGATAACCTGTATCTACTATCGCTTTCAAACGGGCCAACCTTGGCGTTTAAAGACATGGCGATGCAGTTATTGGGTAACCTATTTGAATACGTGCTTGCTAAAACCGGTCAGACCATCAATATCTTAGGTGCTACTTCCGGTGATACAGGCTCCGCGGCAGAGTATGCGATGCGTGGTAAGAAAGGCATCAGTGTATTCATGCTTTCACCACATAAAAAGATGAGTCGTTTCCAGACCGCACAGATGTTCAGTTTGCAAGATGAAAATATTTTCAATATCGCTGTGAAAGGCGTGTTTGATGATTGCCAGGATATGGTGAAAGCGGTTTCGAATGACCATGCGTTCAAGGCGCAGCATCATATCGGCGTGGTGAACTCCATCAATTGGGGTCGTATCATTGCACAAGTGGTGTATTACTTTAAAGGTTACTTTGCGGTAACGAACAGTAATCAACAGAAAGTTAGCTTCGCTGTGCCATCAGGTAATTTTGGCAATATTTGTGCAGGCCACATTGCCCGCATGATGGGTTTGCCAGTTGATAAGTTAGTGGTCGCTACCAATGAGAACGATGTGCTGGATGAGTTCTTCAGAACTGGCGTGTATTGTCCACGTGGTTCTGCGAAGACTTACCATACCTCTAGCCCATCCATGGATATCAGCAAGGCGTCCAACTTTGAACGTTTTATATTCGATCTAGTGGGTCGTGATAGTGCCAAAGTCCGTGAGTTATGGAGCAAGGTAGATAATGGCGGCAGTTTCGATTTAGATGCGGCTGGCTATTATGCCAAAGTAGCCGATTATGGATTTATTTCCGGTAGCAGCAACCACCAAAATCGTATGCAAGTCATACGTGAAACCCAAGCCAAATATGGTGTTACCATCGATACGCATACGGCAGATGGTTTGAAAGTCGCAATGGAGCATAGGGATGTAACGGTGCCTATGGTTGTGCTGGAAACTGCATTACCAGCCAAGTTTGAAGATGCCATTGTTGAGGCTTTGGGTAGCGTGCCAGAACGCCCTGCAGCATTAAATGGCTTGGAAAGCTTGCCGCAACGCTTTGATGTCATGGATTTTGATGTCGCTGCTATCAAAACATTTATCACTGAAAAAACCCGCTAGGAGATTGCTATGAAGGTCTATCACGACTTGTTGAAACATGTGTTGGAACATGGTCACAAGAAGGATGACCGTACAGGCACTGGTACTCTTTCGGTATTTGGTTACCAGATGCGTTTTAATCTGGCGGAGGGCTTTCCCCTACTTACCACTAAAAAAGTCCATCTCAAGTCTATTATTCATGAACTGCTGTGGTTCTTGCAAGGCAGTACCAACATTGCCTACCTCAAAGAAAATGGTGTTCGTATCTGGGATGAGTGGGCGGATGAGAATGGTAACCTAGGCCCTGTATATGGCTATCAATGGCGTAACTGGCCTAAGCCTGATGGTACGCATATCGACCAAATCACACAGGTTGTGAATGGCATCAAGAACAACCCTGATTCGCGCCGTTTGATTGTATCAGCCTGGAACGTGGCAGATGTTGAGAAAATGAAATTGCCACCGTGCCATGCATTCTTTCAGTTTTACGTAGCAGACGGCCGTTTAAGTTGTCAGCTCTACCAACGCAGTGCAGATATTTTCCTAGGCGTTCCCTTTAATATCGCTTCATATGCCTTACTTACAATGATGGTGGCACAAGTCTGCAATTTGAAACTAGGTGACTTTGTGCACACATTAGGTGATGCACATATTTATTTGAATCACTTAGATCAAGTGAATGAGCAATTATCACGTGCACCAAAATCGCTCCCGCAGATGCAAATTAATCCTCAAGTGAATGATATTCTTGGCTTTAAATTCGAGGATTTCAACTTAGAAAACTACGACCCATACCCAGCCATTCAGGGAAAAGTGGCAGTTTAGCCTATCAAATGATCGGAATCGGTTATATACAGCCATAAGTTGGTTGCATATAACCGATGTGTAACAATTGTGTAATGAATCAAACACCTACAATTTTTTAGGTACAATCTTTGCTTCGTGAATTAGTAGAAATCAGCATTAAGTTGTATTTTATATGTGAGATTTTTTTTACTTTTGACCATTAACAAAAATTAAAAACTGGAGATTAATATGTTTCGTTTAACAATTGGCGCCACCTTGGTAGCTACTGCATTATTTGCAAATACAGCAATGGCTGATCATGAAACTATCAAACCAAAAGCATTCGATAGTTTAGGTAAATGCGTAAAAGCAGCATTATCTAAACATGACGGTAAAATCGTCAAACTAGAACTCAAGTCAGAGAAAAAAACGCCAGTCTATGAATTTGATATTGAATCAGCTGATGGCACTGCGTGGGATGTTGAGTGCGACGTTAAAACCAGCAAAATTATTGAAATTGAGCAAGAAGTAAAAGTAGATGATGCTAAATTCAAAGCGATTGCTAAGGTAAGCGAGGCTGATGCTAAAGCTACTGCGCTAGCCGCACATCCAGGTACAGTAGTAGAAACAGAATATGAGTTAGAGTCGGACGGTAAAGCCTCTTATGAGTTTGATATTCTTGAAGCTGATAAAGAAGAAGTCAAAGTAGAGGTAGATGCAGCTACCGGTAAGATCGTTGAAGTGGATTATGAGGTTTACCAAGTAGGCCAAGAATAAATAGTACTAGTTGTAAATTAGATTAATTAAAAAGCGCTCTTTGGAGCGCTTTTTGTTGAGGCTTTGGAGACTTCTTTCCCAGTATAATGACAGCTATGACTACAGTTTCTCTTATCGTCGCCGTTGCAAATAATCATGTAATTGGCGTCAACAATACCTTACCTTGGCATTTGCCTGAGGATCTTAAACGGTTTCGTGCATTGACTACTGGTCACCATATCATTATGGGACGTAAAACCTATGAGTCGCTAGGGCGTTTGTTGCCTGGGCGTACCACGGTGATTGTGAGCCGCAACAAGGCTTATCAAGTAGAAGGCGCATTAATTGCAGGCTCACTTGAAGAAGCGATTGCTTTGTGTAAAGAGGATAGTGAAGCGTTTGTAATTGGTGGTGCTGAGCTTTACAAGGATGCGCTTAAGTTAGCAGATAAGCTCTATCTCACGGAGATAGCCCTGCAAGTAGAAGGAGACGCGTTCTTTCCATCATTTGAGAGGTCTGAATGGAAAGAAACCTTGCGCGAAGCACATACTTCAGCGCAAGGTTTAGCATTTAGTTATATTACTTACAATCGTAACTAGTCGTACTTATTGTTGTACACAATCTACATAATAGACCGGCTTGCCATCCACCATCTCTTTTACTAAGCCGTGGTTATCCGCCTCAAAGCCAGGGAATTTCTCATTGAAATCGCGTGCGAATTTCAAGTAATTTACAATGATCTTGTTAAATTGCTCGCCTGGGATCAACAGTGGAATGCCTGGTGGGTAGGGGGTCAATAATACTGCTGTTACACGACCTTCTAGCTCATCGATAGGCACACGATCAATCTTGCGATGCGCCATTTTAGCGAACGCATCAGTTGGTTTCATCGCCGGTATCATGTCTGACAAGTACATTTCAGTGGTTAGGCGAGCTACATCATTGGCTTTATAAACGTCATGAATCTGCGTACATAAGTCTCTCAAGCCTACACGTTCATAACGTGGTTGTTTTTGTACAAATTCAGGTAATACTTTCCACAATGGTTGGTTCTTATCGTAGTCATCCTTAAATTGCTGTAGCGCCGCTACCATCGTGTTCCAGCGGCCTTTGGTGATGCCAATGGTGAACATGATGAAGAATGAATAAAGACCGGTTTTTTCAACAATCACGCCATGCTCTGCCAAATACTTGGTGACGATAGCCGCAGGAATACCAAACTCATTCGAGAAGTCGCCCTTGATATCTAAACCAGGTGTGATGATAGTGGCCTTGATTGGATCCAGCATATTGAAGTTTTCAGCTAGATTGCCGAAGCCATGCCACGCTTCGTTGGCTTTCAGCATCCAAGCATCGCGTTCTTCCAAGCCTTCTTCTGACAAGTCATTCGGACCCCAAACTTTAAACCACCAGTCGGCACCCCATTCTTCGTCTACTTTACGCATGGCACGACGGAAGTCTAGGGCTTCCATCAATGATTCTTCAACTAAGGCTGTACCACCCGGTGCTTCCATCATCGCGGCAGCTACGTCGATACTCGCTACGATTGAATATTGCGGGCTGGTAGAGGTGTGCATCAAGTAAGCTTCATTGAATACGTCACGGTCTAGCTTGTTGTTCTCAGCGTCTTGTACCAGGATTTGAGAGGCTTGTGACAAGCCAGCCAACAATTTATGGGTAGATTGCGTTGAGAACACCATGGATTCTTTACAGCGCGGTCTGTCTGCGCCAATCGCGTGGTAATCACCATAGAAGTCATGGAATGTCGCGTGTGGTAACCAAGCTTCATCAAAATGCAGGGTATCAATCTTGCCGTCCAGCATCTCTTTGATTTCTTCAACGTTATACAACACGCCGTCGTAGGTGGATTGTGTGATAGTCAGCACACGTGGTTTAACTGCTTTATCTGTTGCAAATGGATTGCGGTCAATTTTCTTCTGGATGTTTTCCCACTCAAATTCGCTTTTAGGAATCGGTCCAATGATGCCGAAATGATTGCGTGTAGGCATCAGGAACACAGGGATAGCACCGGTCATGATAATCGCGTGCAATACCGATTTATGGCAGTTACGGTCTACCACCACTACATCACCTGGCGCTACGGTCGAATTCCACACCATTTTGTTACTGGTGGAAGTGCCGTTAGTGACAAAATACAAATGGTCACAGTTGTAGATACGGGCTGCGTTGCGTTCAGAGGCGGCAACCGGGCCAGTGTGGTCAAGTAGTTGACCGAGTTCATCTACCGCGTTACAGACGTCGGCACGCAGCATGTTTTCACCAAAGAATTGATGGAACATTTGGCCTACTGGTGATTTTAGGAATGCCACACCACCAGAGTGACCAGGGCAGTGCCATGAATAAGAACCATCAGCCGCATAGTGGGTAAGCGCTTTGAAGAACGGCGGTGGCAGGCTATCTAGATAAGCTTTCGCTTCGCGAATAATCAAGCGCGCTACGAACTCCGGCGTATCTTCATTCATGTGAATGAAGCCGTGTAATTCGCGCAATACATCATTTGGAATATGGCGTGAAGTGCGAGTTTCACCATGCAGGAAGATAGGGATTTCCTCATTGCGGTAGCGAATCTCGGCGACGAATTTACGTAGCTGTTCAATCGCTTCCGGTTTTTCTTCAATGAATTCGTTATCGTCGATGGAGAGAATAAAAGCAGAAGCACGGCTTTGCTGTTGAGCGAATGAAGTCAGGTCGCCGTAGCTAGTAACGCCTAGCACTTCTATGCCTTCTTCTTCTATGGCTTTTGCCAGTACGCGGATACCTAAACCTGAAGAATTCTCAGAACGGAAGTCTTCATCAATGATGATGACTGGGAAACGAAATTTCATTAAATTTCCTTAATTAAATCTTGGGTAAGGTAACGCCAACCTGCCCTTGATATTTGCCGCCACGGTCTTTGTAGCTGGTTTCGCAAACATCATCATCATCTGCTTCAAAGAACAGTACTTGCGCACAGCCTTCATTTGCGTAGATCTTGGCTGGTAACGGAGTAGTGTTGCTGAATTCGAGTGTGACATAGCCTTCCCACTCTGGTTCGAAAGGGGTGACATTAACGATGATGCCGCAACGCGCATAGGTAGATTTACCTAGGCAGATTGTCAGTACATTACGTGGAATACGGAAATATTCAACGGTACGGGCAAGTGCAAAAGAGTTCGGCGGAATGATGCAGTAATCTGCATTCACTTCTACAAACGAATTCGGGTCGAAGTTTTTCGGGTCAACAATGGTGCTATTAATATTGGTAAACAGCTTAAATTCTTTAGAGCAGCGAATGTCATAGCCATAACTAGACGTACCATATGACACCATACGTTGGCCGTCTGCTGACGTTTTGACTTGATTAGGCTCAAACGGCTCTATCATGCCGTGTTGTTCTGCCATTTGACGTATCCACTTGTCTGATTTAATACTCATAGTTCTATCATCATCCGTTGTTTAACCGCATCAATAAGATAAAAAAGCGGAGCCTAAACCCCGCTTTTAATTACCTTGAATAATAACAATAAATAGTGTTTTATTTATAATTTTTTAGTGCTTATCGCCACCTAATTCAATACTGTAACGCCAGAATTGATCTTCAGCTTCAAAAATCACTTTAGAGGCTTCTGGGTCGCGGCTACCAGCTTGGTATTGATGCACAGGCTTTTTATCTTCTGCCCAAGCTTTAACCACTGGGTCAACCAAGCGCCATTGTGCTTCTGCCTCGCTGATGTGTAGGTAATTAGAGTTGTCACCTTCCATCAGGTTGAGCAATAAAGCTTCGTAAGCATCAACCGTGTCGTCGCCATCTTGACGGTTCGCTGCGTCTAACTGAATAGTGCGGGTTTTTACGTCTAAGCCAGGAATCTTAGACTGAATTTCCATCTTGATACATTCACGTGGCTGAATGCCAAGGATGAGCCAGTTTTGGTCTTGGTCGTTGATTTGCAACGGTGCTTTTTTGAAGCGGATAGAAATACGTGTATCAGCCTCGTGCAAGCGCTTAGCTGTGCGGATATAGAACGGCACACCTTTCCAACGTGGGTTGTCGATGAACAGTTTCAACGCAGCGTATGTTTCCACCACACTTGTGTTGTCGCCCAACTCTTCCAAGTAACCAGGCACTTTTTCGCCATTGACTTCACCAGCCGCATATTGCGCACGGAAAGCATGCTTATCCAACTCTTTAACTGGAATTGGACGAATTTCTTCAAGCACTTTAATTTTTGCGTCACGCACACCTTCTGGTGAGAGGTCTTTCGGCTGCTCCATTGCGGTGAGTGCCAATGTTTGCAAAATATGGCTTTGTAACATATCACGTAGTGCACCGGTGCTGTCATAGAACTGTGTACGGTCACCCACACCTAACATTTCAGTGTTGGTAATTTGCACGTGGTCAATGTATTGATTGTTCCAAACAGGCTCTAACATCGTGTTGGTAAAGCGCTGTAAAAGAATGTTCTGTAATGCAGATTTGCCCAAGTAATGGTCAATACGGTAAATCTGGCTTTCTTTCAGGTGTTTGCTAATTGATTTTTGTAATTCTTGTGCGCTTGGCAAGTCTGTGCCAAACGGTTTCTCAATTACCACACGGCGCCAATGGCCACTCTCTTCGCTGACTAGGCCTACTTCGGCTAGTTGTTCAACCACAGGTGCGAAATCAACAGGGCGTACAGACAGGAAGTATGCAAAGTTTTGTGGGAAAACTGTGTCAAATACTAATTTTGCGCTCAGTTTTTTGAAAGCATCTGGGTCATTAGGTGGGTTTGCATGGTAATAGTTACGTGCGATAAAACGCTCGAAAACTTTTGGGTCATAGCCTTTTTTGAATTTAGCATCCAACATGCTTTTGATGTCTTCGCGCCATGCTGCCAAGGTAATGTCTTGGCGACCGACTGATACAATCTTCAGTTCGGCGGGTAAACGGCCAATCGAGTCTAAACGGAAAAGCCCCGGCATGAGTTTTACGCGGGATAAATTACCGCTAGCGCCAAACAGCACAAGGGTACATGGGTCAATTTTACTCATTTATAAAACCTTAAAAAATAATGCTAACTAGACAAATTACTGTAGGCAAAACAATTAAAAGCGAAAGGCCGTACCTTGGTTACAAGGACAGCCTTCCATTTTACTTAAAAACCACTGTTTTTCTTAGTGTTTTTTAACAGCATGACCACCAAATGCATTACGCATCATCGATAGCAACTTGTAGCTGTAACCGATTGAATCTTGGCTTCTGAAACGGGCTTGTAATGCAACGGTAAGTACAGGTGCAGCAACACCTTGCTCAACGGCTTCAACCACCGTCCAGCGACCTTCACCAGAGTCAGCAACAAATGGGGCAACTGCATCTAATGTTTGATCATTTTTCAAAGCATCGGCTGTTAGGTCTAGCAACCAGCTACGTACAACAGAACCATGGCGCCATAGTTCAGTGATTTCAGCCAAATCAAGCTCGAATTCTTTTTTACCTTTAATCAGCTCAAGACCTTCTGCCATCGCTTGCATCATGCCGTATTCAATACCGTTATGTATCATTTTTGTGAAATGACCGGAACCTACTGGACCAACGTGAGACCAACCGCGGTCTGCATGCGTCAATGCTTGTGCATAAGGTGCCAATACGTCTGCGTATTGTTTTTCGCCGCCGTACATCAGGCAGTAACCGTTATCTAGACCCCAAACGCCACCGGAAGTACCACAGTCAATAAAGCCGATACCGTGCTCTGCAAGAGTCGCGCCGCGACGTTGGCTGTGTTTGTAATTTGAGTTGCCGCCGTCGACGATGATGTCGCCTTTGTTCAGCATTGGAATTAAATCTTGGATTTGTTTTTCTGTGATATCGCCCGCTGGCAACATCATCCAAACGATTTTTTGACCTTCTAATTTGCTAACAGCATCTGCTACTGAAGTTGAAGGAATTAAGCCTTCTTTTTTTGCTAAGTCGTTGACTACTTCGGCATTAAAGTCAAAACCAACCACTTCAATTTTGTGACGAAGTAAGCGAGTTGCCATGTTGCCACCCATTTTGCCAAGACCAATCATTGCTAATTTCATTGTATTTATTACCTTTTATAGAGGATTATGAACCATCAACCTTGTGGGTTAGATTAAGTTCGAGAGTGAGTTTATAAATCGTTATTACAGCTTTATAATTATACCAAATACAGGCGTTCTTCACAAAACGTGACTAAACAAGTCTGTGAGACACTCAAATGCTAGTTTTGCACTATAAATCTAGAATTAGACTGTGTTTTGGATATATATGTATGAGAGCAAGTTATAATTTCTCATATTCTTTACCCAATCAGATTTAATCGAATTCAACATCAAGTTTAAGGCAATGCAATGACAAGTACTCAAGCCACTCGCTGGCAATTATTCAATTCTCAAGCAGACATCAACCAAGCAACCACCCAACGCATTTTAGACGCAGCAAAAGAAGCCATTGCCAAGCATGGCAGCTTCCTTGTTGTATTGGCTGGCGGCTCTACCCCTAAAAGCGTGTATGAGTTATTAGCCAAAGCAGATGCAGACTGGAGCAAGTGGCACATTTACTACAATGATGATCGCTGTCTGCCAGTTGACCATGCTGACCGTAATAGCTTGATGGCCGCCAAAGCATGGCTTGACCATGTGGCGATTCCGAAATCACAGATTTTTGATATTCCAACCGAATTAGGCCCAATTGAAGGTGCAAAGGCTTACGCCAAAACTTTGACGGGTGTAAGAACATTCGATTTGGTATTGCTGGGTTTAGGTGAAGATGGTCACACAGCTAGCTTGTTCCCAGGCCAAGCCGTTGATAACAGCGCAGATGCAGTACCTGTATTTGATGCGCCCAAACCACCTGCAGAGCGTGTGACTATTAGCCAAAGCCGCTTGAATGATACCAACGAAGTTATTTTCTTGGTAACAGGTGCGGGTAAGCAAGAAGCCGTAGATAACTGGCGCAAAGGTGTAAAAATTCCGGCGACTTTGATTGCGCCAAAAAATGGTGTGGATGTTTATAGTTTTGGCGTCGCGTTGAGCTAATGGTGATTTAATAAAAAAAGGTCGACTAAGTCGACCTTTTTTTATGTGTTTTGTATCACGATATTTGGGAATTTGCTGCTGTGATCCAAGCTAGCATTCGCAATCTTACTTGCGGTCTTACGGGCAATCTCTTTATAAATATTTGCAATTTTACTATCAGGGTCAGCCACTACGGTAGGTTTTCCGCCATCTGCTTGCACGCGGATATTGATATTTAGCGGTAAGCTACCTAGTAAATCAATGTTGTAATCTTTGCTCATCAACTCACCGCCGCCCGCACCAAAGATATGTTCTTCATGACCGCAGTTAGAGCAGATATGCGTGCTCATGTTCTCCACGATGCCTAAAATCGGGATGCCGACTTTCTCAAACATCTTCAAACCTTTGCGTGCATCCAGCAGGGCGATATCTTGCGGCGTAGTAACAATGACTGCACCAGTGACAGGGATTTTTTGCGCAAGTGTGAGTTGAATGTCACCTGTACCGGGCGGCAAGTCAATTATTAAATAATCCAAGTCACGCCATTTGGTATCGCGTAGTAATTGCTCCAGCGCACCCGTTACCATTGGGCCGCGCCATACCATAGGCGTATCAGTGTCGACTAAAAAGCCGATACTCATGGCTTGCAGGCCATGTGCCATCATAGGTTCCATACTTTTGCCGTCTATACTTTCCGGGCGGCCGCTGATTCCTAGCATCTGTGGCTGGCTTGGTCCGTAAATATCTGCATCCAGCAAGCCCACATTCGCACCTTCTGCTGCAAGTGCCAAGGCTAAATTAACTGAGGTGGTAGATTTACCTACACCGCCTTTGCCAGACGCTATGGCGATGATGTTTTTAACATTCGGTAAATGATTAACCCCACGCTGTGCGCTATGGGCAACGATTCTGCTACCGATATTGACAGTGATGTTGCCAATTTCTGAGATAGTTTTGAGCTGATTAATCACCAATGTTTTTAGGTTGTCTAGCTGGCTCTTGGCTGGGTAGCCCAGCACAATGTCCAAACTGACATTGGCTTCATCAATTTTGATATTTTTTACTGATTTACTCGTGACAAAATCTCGCCCTGTATTGGGGTCAATTAATGTTTGTAGTGCAGATAGAATGGTTTGCTCGGAGATTGTCATGGTATTTCGTTTAATAACAGTAATCTAGTGATTTTAACTTATGTGCGATGCCCCGTCATTTGCTAAAATAGCGTTTTAGATTAATAAATCGCTCAATTCATGTCACGCAAAATTCTTGTTACCTCTGCACTCCCTTACGCCAATGGCAGTATTCACTTAGGTCATTTGGTGGAATACATTCAAACCGACATTTGGGTGCGTTTCCAAAAGATGCAAGGTCACACAGTACATTATGTGTGCGCTGATGACACACATGGTACGCCAATTATGTTGCGTGCGGAAAAAGAAGGTATTACGCCTGAAGCATTAATTGACAATGTGCATAAAGAGCACAGTGCAGATTTTGCAGAATTCTTGGTGAACTTTGATAACTACTATTCAACCAATGCGCCTGAGAATAAAGAACTGTCACAAAGCATCTATAAAAAATTAAAAGCTGCGGGCAAGATTTCCACCAAAACCATTGAGCAGTTTTATGATCCAGTCAAAAACATGTTCTTGCCGGATCGTTTCATCAAAGGCGAGTGCCCGAAGTGCCACGCCAAAGACCAATATGGCGATAGTTGCGAAGTATGTGGCGCAACATATAACCCAACCGAGCTAATCAATGCTTATTCTGCTGTTTCCGGTGCCGCACCTATTCGTAAGGAAACTGAGCATTACTTCTTCAAGCTATCAGAATGTGAAGCGTTTTTGAAAGAGTGGACACGTCAAGGCACCGGAACAGCTAAAGCCACATTGCAGGGCGAGGCCGCCAATAAGATGGGTGAGTGGTTCGAACATGGCCTGAACGACTGGGACATTTCACGCGATGCGCCATATTTCGGTTTTGAGATTCCAGATGCGCCAGGCAAGTATTTCTACGTGTGGCTGGATGCGCCAATCGGCTACATGGCGAGCTTTAAAAAGTTATGCGAAACCAAAGGTTTGGATTTCGACGAATACTGGAAACAGAACTCGAGTACTGAGCTTTATCACTTTATTGGTAAAGATATTCTGTATTTCCACGCTTTGTTTTGGCCTGCAACGTTGGAATACAGCGGTCACCGCAAACCAACCAAGATATTCGCTCACGGCTTTCTAACCGTGAATGGCGAGAAAATGAGTAAGTCGCGCGGTACGTTTATCACCGCACGTAGCTATTTAGACCATATTAAAAATCCTGAATATTTGCGTTATTACTATGCAGCCAAACTCAATAGCACGATGGAAGACATCGACTTGAATCTGGAAGACTTTGTCGCACGTGTGAATAGTGATTTGGTGGGTAAGTACATCAATATTGCCAGCCGTACGGCAGGGTTCATCAATAAGCGTTTTGAAGGTAAATTGCAGCCAACTAATAACAATGCTGTTATCGCAGAGTTGCAATCCGCGGCAAGTGTCATTGCAAGTGCATATGAAGAGCGCGAATATGGCAAGGCATTACGTGAAATTATGCGCCTAGCGGATGTTGCTAATGGCTACGTTGCTGAAAAAGCGCCGTGGGTGATGGCAAAGCAAGAAGGGCAAGATGCTCTATTGCAGCAAGTATGTTCTGATGCGTTAGAAATGTTTAGATTGCTGACTCTATATCTGAAACCAGTGTTGCCAAACTTAGCTGGTGAGGTTGAGAAGTTCCTTAATATTTCACCACTAGGTTGGAGTGCTGTGAGTGCCTCATTAGCTACTCAACATACCATCAATGCTTACGACCATTTAATTACCCGCATCGACCCTAAATTGATTGAAGCCATGACAGAAGCTAATAAAGAAAATTTACAGGTGACACCAGCCGTAGCACAGGCAGTTGTAGCTCCTGCAGCAGCATTACCTGAAGCGGAATATATCAGTATTGATGACTTCACTAAGGTGGATTTACGCATTGCCAGAATAGTCAATGCAGAGCATGTAGAAGGTGCTGAAAAATTATTGAAACTCTCACTAGATATTGGTGAAGATAAGCCACGCCAAGTATTTGCGGGTATCAAATCTGCCTATGACCCTGAAATACTCAAGGGTCGTTTAACTGTAATGGTGGCTAATTTAGCACCACGTAAAATGAAATTCGGTATGAGCGAAGGCATGGTTCTGGCTGCGAGTGATGAGCGTGGCGGACCATTTATTTTGGCACCTGATGTAGGCGCACAAGCAGGTATGCGCGTTAAGTAGTTTGAAACAGCATTAAGCTGTATCAATTGATTGATGTAGGCAAAATCCTACATCAATATCGGAATTAGCTGATTTCGTAGAAATCTCCAGCTTGTATGATGCGGAAGCAAAAAAATTTAATATATTCAGGAAGGAAGTTGTAATGAAACTTATTAATATTCCATTATTGGCGATTTTATTATTATCGGGCAATGCAATGGCCGCAGATAGCAACGCTAAAACTGCAGTCGGTGGTGGCTTAGGCGCTGCCGCAGGTACTGCACTAGGTGGTGTTGTTGGTGGCAGTACAGGTGAAGTACTTGGCGGCGCTGTAGGTGGTGGTCTTGGTGGTGCGGTCACGACTAAAGGCGAAGGCCAAGCAGGTGCTGTGATTGGTGGTGCAGCAGGCGGTGCGGGCGGTGCATATGTTGGCCGTAAAGTAAGCGGAAGTGGCACTGGCGCTGTAGTTGGTGCTGGCCTTGGTGGTGCGGGTGGTGCGGTGGTTGGTAAAGTGATTGATGAACCAACAGGTGCTAAAGCTTCGGTATCTCCCGGTGCTGCCGTACGTACAGGCGGTTACTCTGATAATCACGACCATAAACATAAACACAAACGTGGCAAAGGTCATTACAAACATAATCATCAAGGTCATGATGATTAATTATTAGATTTAGCTCAATAAAAAAGCCGCGTAAGCGGCTTTTTTATTGTTCAAAACTATTTTAGATTATTCAGTTTTAGTAGATTTTTTAGTATCTGCTTTTGCTTTTGTCTCTACTTTAGCGGTGGTTACAGTTTCTTTCTTAGCTTTTGTTTTACTTTCAGCTTTAGTTGATTTCTCTTCTTTTACTGCACTTGTTTTAGTGTCTTTGGCAGTTTTTTCGGCCTTTGTTGCTTTGGTATCTTTCGCCGATTTTTCTTCTTTTACATCTTTAGCATCTGCTGTTTTGCCACTGGTTGCTGCTTTTTCAGTACCAACTGCTTTAGTTGCATCTTTGGTTTTGGTTTCCTTAGTGGCTTTTTCAGTTTTGGCAGCTTTAGTTTCCTTTGCTGGTTTAGCGTCGGCAGGTGTTACAACAGTGGTTTTGCCAGTGATAGAAACGTCTTTACGCACGTGTTGTAGGGTAATTGCACCAATGCCATCCACTTTTTCGAGTTCATCAACGGTTTTGAATCCACCATTTTTCTTACGGTAATCAATAATTGCCTGTGCCTTTACCGGGCCAATACCTTCTAGCGTTTCAAGTTCAGCTTGTGTTGCAGTGTTGAGATTCACACCAGCTAATGCGTTAAAACTAAAGCTTAAAAAAACAAATAATGCGAATAACATTTTTTTCATTTTGATTCTCCGATGTTTTTAGACTAATTATTAATTATTGTTTTAATGAATAAACATTGCCACGCTCAATCATAACTTAAAATATTAATGTGTCACAGTTTGATTCAAGTTCGAACATTCGGCATGAATCGAAACCAATGTTTTTAGTGGGTTATCAGCTTGCGTAATAGGCCTGCCGATAACGAGGTAGCTAGAACCCATTATTAATGCTGCTCTTGGCGTGGCAACACGTTTTTGATCGTCTAGGCTGGCACTCTCGGGACGAATGCCAGGGGTGACTAAACAGAAATCTTTACCTAATTCCTCGCGCAATTCAGGTGTTTCTGCCGCGGAACAAACAACGCCGTCTAATCCCGCCTGTTGTGTTAGCTTCGCGAGCCTGATTACGTGATCCTGCAAATCACCAGTCACGCCAATTTGTGTCAGCGCTGCCTGATTCATACTTGTCAGTACTGTGACTGCAATCAGTAGTGGTTTTGTCTCGCTATTGTTAACAGCTTGGCGTGCCGCCTGCATCATTTCCAAGCCGCCGCTTGCATGCACATTGAGCATCCAAACACCTAAGTTACTTGCTGCCGTGCAAGCTTTTGCTACGGTATTCGGAATGTCATGGAACTTCAGGTCTAAGAACACACCGAAATCTGAACGAGATAGTTTCTCGACAAATTGTGGTCCAGCAGCAGTAAAAAGTTCTTTCCCTACTTTTAAACGGCATAGTGCGGGGTCTAGTTGTTCAACAAGTTTAAGTGCGCTTTTTTCATCGGCATAGTCAAGAGCGACGATGATTTTAGGATCGTTATTATTTAGTTTTGATTGTGTAGACATAATTATTTATTCGCAGATTCACTTGGCTCGGCAGGAAGCGCTTCCCATGCGTTGCACGCTGGGCATTGCCAGTGATGATGTTTAGCTTTAAATCCACATTGTTCACAGTAATAAGCACTTCTGTTGCCAATTGCGTGGCGCACAGCTTGCTGCATGAGTTGTGTGTCTTGTTGACCGTTATTCACCTGAGCATTGGTTTCTACAATCGCACGGGCTTGCAATAATTGGTCAAGCGTATGCAAGCTAGGTTTCTTAATTAACTCGTTACGTGCGAGTTTTGCAGCACTTTCAGCACCTTCTTCAGCTAGTGTGGCTTCATATAAAACATTAAGTAGCGAAGATAATTTGTAGGTTTGCAGATAAGTCTGCAATAAATTTAAGCCGTCTTGGGTTTGATTAAGTGCACGATAGCTATTGAGCAGCTTAGGCGCGATTAGACCTAGATATTCAGGTTTTTGGAATTCAATGCGTTTCCAAGTTGATATCGCTGCTTTATGTTCATCTGCTTCTGCTTCTAAATCGCCTAACAGCACATTGGCGCGTACGCAGTTTTTATTAGCATTCAAGGCAAGGTCTAGCTCGAATCTTGCGGTATGTGTGTCATTGGCCAATTTAGATTTAACTGCCATCTCGCAATAGTAATGCGAGATTTCAATGCGAAACGGTACACCAGAAAGTCTTTCTAGTTCAGTGGCGGCTTTAATCGCACGCTCCCATTCACGTTCACGTACATAGATTTCAAGCAGGGCGCGTAAAGCAGGTTGGCGATATCTATCATCATCCAGTGATTCGAATAGTTCTTCCGCGCGGTCTAGTAAGCCAGCCTTCAGGTAATCTTGCGCAAGCTCGGCGGTGACAGCTAGCCTCTGTTGTGGTTCAAGTACTTTTTTCTCAAGCAGATTCAGGTGTAAGTTGATTGCACGGTCTACTTCGCCACGTCTTCTAAATAGGCTACCCAAGGCAAAATGTAGTTCAAGCGAATCTGTATTCGCTTGTACAGCTTCGGTAAAGGCTTCAATCGCTTTATCGTGCTGATCTGTAATAAGAAAGTTTAGGCCTTTGAAATAGGCCGCGGGTAGCGCTGTCGATTCAGCCAGTAATTGTTTAAGGTCAACACGAGCCGCTAACCAGCCTAAGCTGAAAAAGAGAGGCAGTGCTAATAACCACCAAAATTCAAATTCCATCATGGTTTACTTTTTTATCTTTAGGTAATTTAATTTTTATATCAATCATATAGATGTAATTTTACCTAAGGGTACGTACATAAGCTAAATAAATTTATTAAATGTATTTAGCTGAGATGTGACACCAATCTGATTGTTGAGACAATAAAAAAACGGCAGCTAGAAGCTGCCGTTTTTATTTAGAACTTACCAACAAAAAGTCTTAACCTAAATCAACACGTTCACGTAGTTCTTTACCAGCTTTAAAGTGCGGTACATGTTTCTCTGGTACCTGTACTTTACTGCCAGTTTTAGGGTTACGCCCTAAACGCGGTGGACGGTAATTCAAACTAAAACTTCCAAAGCCACGTATCTCGATGCGCTCGCCAGTGGCAAGGTTATCGGACATCGCATCTAAAATCGCCTTAACTGATAACTCGGCGTCTTTTACCACAAGTTGTGGAAAACGCTCTGCAAGTAAGGTAATTAGCTCAGATTTAGTCATGCTTTTTGTGCCTTATATTTATTACACTTTTTATTTTGCTGCTTTTAAAAGGTAGCTTATTTTTTGCTATCTAGTTTAGCTTTTAATAAAGCACCTAAGTTGGTAGTGCCGGCAGTAGCGCCGTCATCTGGAACTGGTGATGAATCTTTAGCCTTAGCAGATTTAGCTTTAGGTTTAGCATCAGTTTTGTCATCAGTTGAGCTTGTAGCGCCTGATGGGTCAGCAGACAATTGTTTAACGCCTAAAGAAATACGCTCTTTCTCAACATCAATTGCTAAGATAACTGCTTGTAGCTCGTCACCTTTTTTGAAGTTACGGATAGCTTCTTCGCCAGTTTGTGTCCATGACAAGTCTGACAAGTGAACTAAACCATCGATACCGCCTGGCAAGCCAATGAATACACCGAAGTCAGTGATGGATTTGATTTGGCCTGAAACTTTGTCACCTTTGTGGTGTGTTGCAGAGAAGTCATCCCAAGGATTAGCTTGGCATTGTTTCATACCTAATGATAAGCGACGACGCTCTTCATCGATCTCAAGGATCATGACTTCAACTTCGTCACCTAATTGTGCGATTTTGCCTGGGTGAATGTTTTTGTTAGTCCAGTCCATTTCTGAAACGTGAACTAAACCTTCAATACCTGGCTCGATTTCAACGAATGCGCCGTAGTCAGTCAAGTTAGAAACTTTACCGAATAGACGTGTGTTTACTGGGTAACGACGAGTTAATGCAACCCATGGGTCATCACCTAATTGTTTGATACCTAATGAAACACGGTTTTTCTCTTGATCGAATTTCAAGATTTTCGCTTCAACTTCTTCACCTACTGTAAGCACTTCTGATGGGTGCTTAACGCGACGCCATGCCAAG
>DATHWQ010000027.1:0-14894 GCA_035460465.1 Methylotenera sp.
TATTGCCATTTGGTTGGCAATTGCCATGGTCATGATGGCGATTTTCAATTTGTCCGGCGTTAAAAATAGCGCTGACAACCAAATCGTATATTCACAATTTATCCAAGAAGTTAAAGATGGCCGTATTGCTAAAGTGCAAATCGATGGCCGCGTACTTCATGGCACAACGCATGAGGGTAAGAAATTCAATACCTATTCACCAACAGACCCGTGGTTGGTATCTGACCTACTCAAAAACAATGTCATCGTAGAAGCGAAGCCAGAAGAAGAGCAGTCTTTGTTCATGAGCATCTTTGTATCTTGGTTCCCAATGATTCTCTTGATTGGCGTTTGGATATTTTTCATGCGTCAGATGCAAGGTGGCGGCAAAGGCGGTGGTCCGTTCTCTTTTGGTAAGAGTAAAGCACGTCAATTAGATGAGAATTCTAATCAGACCACGTTTGCCGATGTGGCGGGTTGTGATGAGGCCAAAGAAGAAGTCACAGAAATCGTTGAATTTTTGCGTGACCCTACTAAGTTCCAAAAACTCGGTGGCCGTATTCCACGCGGTATATTGATGGTGGGTCCTCCAGGTACAGGTAAAACTTTACTGGCACGCGCTATTGCAGGTGAGGCAAAAGTACCATTCTTTACGATTTCAGGTTCTGACTTCGTTGAGATGTTTGTTGGTGTGGGTGCATCTCGCGTGCGTGATATGTTCGAGCAAGCGAAGAAAAGCTCACCATGCATTATTTTCATTGATGAAATTGATGCGGTAGGTCGTCATCGTGGTGCTGGTACAGGCGGCGGTAATGATGAACGTGAACAAACTCTTAACCAATTGTTGGTTGAGATGGATGGTTTCGACAACAATTCAGGCGTCATTGTGATCGCGGCAACCAACCGTGCTGATGTTTTGGATAAGGCCTTGTTACGTCCAGGTCGTTTTGACCGTCAAGTGGTAGTGTCATTGCCTGATATCAAGGGTCGCGAGCAAATCTTAATGGTACACATGAGAAAGGTACCGATTGATGCTGATGTGAAGGCAGACATCTTGGCACGCGGTACACCGGGTTTCTCAGGTGCGGATTTAGCTAACTTAGTCAACGAGGCCGCTTTGTTTGCAGCGCGTCGCAATAAACGCACTGTAGATATGCAGGATTTCGAAGATGCCAAAGATAAAATCTACATGGGTCCAGAACGTAAATCTATGGTGATGCGTGAAGATGAGCGCCGCAATACGGCTTACCATGAATCTGGTCATGCGGTGATCGCTAAGTTGTTGCCGAAAGCGGATCCCGTGCATAAAGTCACTATCATGCCACGCGGTTGGGCGCTAGGTTTGACTTGGCAGTTGCCAGAGTTTGACCGTATCAGTAACTATAAAGACAAGATGCTGGAAGAGATATCTATCTTGTTCGGCGGTCGTATTGCCGAAGAGATTTTCATGCATCAAATGTCTACTGGTGCTTCAAATGACTTTGACCGTGCTACTAAATTAGCACGTGATATGGTGACGCGTTATGGTATGTCTGATGCATTGGGTACCATGGTCTATGCGGGTGATAGCCAGGATTCATTCTTTGGTAACATGAGCTCTAAAACTATTTCTGAAGCGACACAACAGAAAGTAGATGCAGAGATTCGTCGTATCTTAGATGAACAATACGCTATTGCACGTAAGTTGTTGGAAGATAACCGCGACAAGGTCGAAGCGATGACAGCGGCGTTGATGGAGTTTGAGACGATTGATGCCGATCAGATTAACGATATTATGGCGGGCATCCCAGTGCGTCCACCTAAGCCAACACAGGGTAAGGCAAATCCGCCGCGCGATAGTGGCTCATCAGGTACTACGATAGCGCCAAATCCGCAGCCGACTGCTAAAACTTAATTAGTCGATTTTCGACTGCAAGGCTAGATAACCTCAATTGGTTCTCTAGCCTTTTTTGTTGGGTATAATGTTTTATGCAATTTCTTTGTGGAAAGTATCAACTAAATCTCAATCGCCCGCATGTCATGGGTATCGTCAATGTGACACCTGACTCCTTCTCGGATGGTGGTAAGTTTAGCAAGGCTGAACTTGCCATTGAACACGCCCTTGAGTTAATCGCAGAGGGGGCGGATATCCTCGACATAGGCGGTGAGTCTACTCGTCCGGGGGCAACTCCGGTAAGTCTAGATGAAGAGCTGCATCGAGTGATTCCAGTGATTCAAGCACTCAGCAAGCTATCCACAGTGCCAATTTCTATCGATACGTATAAACCTGAGGTGATGCGCGAGGCGATTGCTGCAGGTGCTGACATTGTGAATGACGTACGTGCGCTGCAAGAAGATGGTGCATTGGACTTGATTGCCAACAGTAATGCCGGTGTATGTTTGATGCACATGCAAGGCACACCACAAACCATGCAGCTAGATCCGCATTATGCAGATGTAGTCGCAGAGGTTAAGCAATTTTTGGTTGAGCGCTTGAACGCAGCTTTAGGGCATGGTATTGCTAAAGAACGCATCATGTTAGACCCAGGTTTTGGCTTTGGTAAAACAACTGCGCATAATATCGCACTAATTCAACACTTAGATCAGCAAGTCGCTATCGGCCAGCCATTATTGGTCGGTCTTTCCCGCAAGGCTGTACTTGGAAAGATTGCCGGTGGCGATGAACAGCAGCGCCTATACGCAGGAATCGCATCATCTGTGATATCTGCTATGAAAGGCGCTAAAATACTGCGTGTACATGATGTAAAGGCAACGGTAGATGCACTTAAAGTAGTAGCTGCAATACAATAACGACCAATAAGAAAAAACCATATATTCAAAAAGTAGAAGATTAAAACATGAGTAAAAAATATTTTGGCACGGATGGCATTCGCGGTCGCGTAGGTGATGCGCCAATTACACCAGACTTTGTAATGCGCTTAGGTTATGCGGCTGGTCGCGTGCTGACAAGTATGGAAAGTCACATGGCAAAGGGTGCGCATCCTGCGGTTTTGATTGGCAAAGATACACGCATCTCGGGCTATATGCTGGAGTCTGCATTAGAGGCAGGGTTATCTGCTGCCGGTGTGGATGTCTTGATGACTGGTCCAATGCCAACGCCAGCTGTGGCGTATCTGACACGTGCTTTGCGTGCGCAGGCTGGTATTGTAATTTCGGCCTCGCATAATCCTTTCTACGATAACGGCATTAAGTTTTTCTCAAGCCTCGGCACTAAATTGCCAGACGACATTGAACATGCGATTGAAGCTGAGCTTGATAAACCGATGCAGGTAATGGAATCTGCCAAACTGGGCAAAGTGCGCCGCATTGATGATGCCGCCGGACGTTATATCGAGTTCTGTAAGAGTACCTTTCCAAACACCTTGGATCTGCGCGGGCTAAAAATCGTGTTGGATTGTGCACACGGTGCAACTTATCATGTAGCACCGCCGGTATTCCATGAGTTAGGTGCTGAAATCGTCGTGATTGGTAATCAGCCAGATGGCTTGAATATTAATCATGAGGTTGGCTCTACCCATCCGCAAGCGTTGCAGAAAGCAGTCGTCGCACATCAGGCGGACTTGGGCATCGCATTTGACGGTGACGGTGACAGAGTGATGATGGTAGATAGTAACGGCAAGTTATTAGATGGCGACCAGTTGCTTTATATTATTACTGTGGCGCGCAAGGCTGCTGGTACGTTCCAAGGCGGTGTGGTTGGTACGCTGATGACCAATCTTGCCTTAGAGCACAAATTGAACGCGCTGGATATTCCGTTTGCACGCGCAAATGTCGGTGACCGTTATGTACTTGAATGGCTTGTGCAGAACGAGTGGCAACTAGGCGGTGAAAACTCAGGCCACATTTTAACCTTGGATAAACACAGTAGCGGCGACGGCATTATTTCGGCCTTACAGGTGCTACAAGCGATTGTACAAAGCAAAAAGACACTGGCCGAATTAAGCGCAGATTTGGTGTTATATCCACAAGTGCTCATTAATGTGAAAACCAGCAAAAAGATTGATTTAGCCAGACATGCTGAAATTCAAGCAGCGGTAGAGTCAGCAGAAGAGGAGCTTGCACAAACTGGGCGTGTACTACTGCGTGCTTCTGGTACAGAGCCTAAGATTCGGGTCATGGTCGAAGGTGAAAATGGAGTACAAGTGCAAAGTTTGGCAGAGAGAATTGCCGCGGTGGTGACACAAGCTACGAGTTAGACTTGTTTTACTATTCATTCAAAACTGGTTTAACTTATTGATTCAATAAAATTTAACCGCCTTGTCATCAATTGTTCATAATTGAATGACATCATCGCCTCCAGATGAAAAGAAAAAGGAGGCGATGATGTCGTATAGAATGCGTTTATATTTAAACCGCATGCATCAGCTAGATAGCAACGTGTGTGTTGCTGTGAATCATACCAGTCAATATAGACTGATACGTGACGGTTTTAGAGTAGTGAGCCGGCTTGGCGATGGCGTGATTTGGTATACGCTCATGTGTGGCATACTTATCACGCAAGGTTCAAATGGCCTAGTGCCCGTGCTGCACATGGCACTGGCCGGTTTGGCTGGTACACTCATTTACAAGTGGTTAAAGGGTAGAACTTTAAGACCACGTCCTTATGAAGTTCGCCAAGATATTTGGTTAACAGGTAAGCCGCTCGACAAATTCAGTTTCCCATCCGGCCATACTTTGCATGCGGTAGTGTTTAGTACCGTGGTGTTAAGCTACTATCCAGCGCTTTCCATTGTGGTGCTGCCTTTTACGGTGATGGTCGGTTTATCTCGAGTGGTGTTAGGCTTACATTACCCTAGCGATGTGATTGCAGGCGCTTTAATTGGCGCAGCGATTGCGGCAATCTCATTTCTACTAGTATAGAAATTTAATGGTATAGAAATATACTTCTAAAGTACGTGATGCGTACTTTCAAAATACTCAATCGGTTGCGGATGTTGTAGGCTTAAATGGCTTAAACATTGTTTGCGCCAGTCATTCAGTTGCGCTTCGTTCAAATGTTTAAGTTCCGGCTCAAATGCTGGCTTATTACCGTTTAGCACTACACCTATGTTTTTTACTGCTGTTTGAGTTTTGGCAATGTAATAGACAAAGTTCCTAAACACACGTTTATCCAACAGACGTGCTGATCTATAAATAAGGCTCGGCAGTTTAACGCCACGTAAAACACCATCCCAAAACGCCAGGCGCCTTAGCGCAATAGTCGTTGTTTCTTCAGAGCATCTAAATTGTGGGGAGATAAATTGAGCTATCACTTCCTGATGCTGATTAATGAGCAAGCGAGGCGATGTATTCATGAGCGGCGACAGATAAGCATCCATCGCCCATTCAGAGGCAATATGCGTCAGCATACTATTCTCTGACCACATGGCCTCATGCGCAGGTACGAAGTGGTTGTGTGCAATCACATCGACATACAAATGGCTGGCGTAGCCTATGGCAATCGCAGTTTCTTCTTCAGTTTTAGCCGTAAGTAATAATTGGTGTGCGTTTTCCCATAAATGCGTGTGACGGAATCGATGGCTGACTATGGCCAAATCAGGCAAACAAGCGCCTGCCATCACTAGCTCCGGAAATTTTCTAATGGCGTTTTGTAAGCGTGGGTCTAACAAGGGCATTGCCCAGAGTAGGGATTGTGCAAAGTAAAGGTGAGTCACTAAGCCCCATGCGTTGGCATCTACCGAGTACAGGCAACATGGCAACCACCAATGATATTTATTTAAGAACTTTGGTAGTTTAAAGTTAGAAAATGACATGCTGCGTAATATGCCATTTAAGTATGAATAAAACGTGACGAATCCATGATGCTTTAATGACAGATATTTAACCCAAGATTTTTGTCATATTCATCAAACTGTCATACTGTGTGGTTATTGTCTGACCTAATTAAGTAATTGATTTTATTCAATCCATAAAGGTGACAATAGACAAATGATGCAAAAGCCAATGAAAATACTATTCATCTCAGACGTGTACTTTCCGCGTGTTAACGGCGTTTCAACTTCTATTCGGACGTTTGTTGAGCAAATGCAAAGTTTAGGGCATGAGGTGCATTTGATTGCGCCGGATTATCAAGTAGCAACGCAAGATGAAGCTTGGATTAAGCGGATTCCAGCACGCAGTATCTATTTTGACCCAGAAGATAAGCTCATGAAGTATGGCGAGGCAATGAAGTTACTGCCAGAGCTTGAGCAAGAAAAGTACGACATCATTCATGTGCACACACCATTTGTTGCGCACTATTTAGGGCTAAAACTGGCGCGTAAACTCAATATACCTTGCATAGAAACCTACCATACATTCTTTGAGGACTATTTGCATCACTACCTGCCTTGGGTGCCAAAATTCATGGCACGTGGCATGGCGAGAATGATCTCTAAACAACAATGTAATGCTGTGGATGCGATTGTTGCACCTTCGCAACCTATGTTGGACGTGCTACGTGGCTATGGTGTGAAAGTCTCGTCTGAGGTGATTCCAACCGGTTTGCAGGTAAGTAGTTTTAAAGCTGCAGATGGTAAGGCATTTAGGGAGAAGTACGGTATTGAGTTGGATAGACCTATGTTGCTGTATGTAGGCCGCGTGGCTTTTGAAAAGAATATCGACTTCTTGTTAGGTATGGCCAAGGTGCTAAGTGAAGAGCGGCCAGATATATTGCTGGTAGTTACTGGTGAAGGGCCGGCTGAAGCGAGTTTACATAAACTTGCCAAGACTTTGAGTATTGAAAAAAATGTTAAATTCATCGGCTATTTAGACCGTAATACCGAATTGAACGCTTGTTACCAAGCGGCGGATGTCTTTGTATTTGCCTCTAAGAGCGAGACCCAAGGTTTAGTGTTGTTGGAAGCAATGGCGCAAGGCACACCAGTGGTGGCAATTGCAGAACTGGGTACCGCTTCTATATTGGTAGAGGGAAAAGGTGCGCTAATCTCTACTGAGAATACGCTAGAGTTTGCCGAGAAAGTGCATCAGCTGTTAATTTACCCCGAACAAAGATTTGAGCTTGGGATTAAAGCTAAATCTTATGTGCTGGATAAATGGACGGCTCAATTACAGGCTGAACGTATGGTTAAGTTCTATGCCCAGTTAATAAGTATTAAATCGATGAAAATAAGTAACAATCTAGTATTGTCCAAGGCCAAGGGTACTAATCCCCAGCAAGCTAACGTTTAAGCCCAGCTGTGGTTTGTTAGCATCTTGCGAGACTAGCGCTTAATTGCGAGCACTAAAACGCCAACGGCAATCATTGCTATGCCGAACCACTCACGCATTGATGGGTGCTCGTCGAGAAACATTACTGCAAACACTGCCACCAGCACGATGCTGAGCTTATCCACCGGCGCAACTTGCGAAGCATTACCCAACTGCAACGCACGGAAGTAGCAAACCCATGATGCGCCAGTTGCTAGTGCAGACAGGCTTAGGAATAACCACGTCTTGCCTGACAGAGTTGATGGATTACTCCATTTCCCAGCAAACCAGACAAAGCCAGCCAAAACGAATGTGATGATGACCGTGCGGATCAGCGTTGCAAAATCGGAATCAACGCCACGAATGCCGATTTTTGCAAAGATGGCAGTCAATGCCGCAAAGCACGCAGATAGCGCTGCCCAGTAAAACCAGTTTCCAGAGGTAGTCATAGTTTTCTAATTTCGATGTCTGGTGTAGAGTGAAATCATAGGATTATTTGGCAGAGTACTATATAAAAAAATAGCCCGCAATCGCGGGCTATTTGGTATTACAAGGTAACTAATAAATTAACCAAACTTACCGGTGATGTAATCTTCAGTTTCGCGGCGGGTAGGGCGCGTAAAGATCATGTCGGTGTCGCCGTACTCAATTAACTCACCTAAATACATATAGGCTGTGTAGTCTGAAACACGGGCTGCCTGTTGCATGTTATGCGTCACTACTAGAATCGTGAGCTTGTTACGTAATTCGCTCATTAACTCTTCAATGTTCGCAGTTGCAATCGGGTCAAGGGCTGAAGTTGGTTCATCGAACAACATGATTTCAGGGTCTGTTGCCAAGGCACGTGCAATACATAAACGTTGTTGCTGACCACCAGACAAGTTAAATGCAAGGTCGTGTAAACGGTCTTTAACTTCATTCCAAAGCGCAGCACCTTTAAGTGCTTCTTCTACTTTATCATCGACGATACGTTTGTTTTTCTCGCCACGTACGCGTAAGCCGTAAGCCACGTTCTCGTAAATAGATTTAGGAAACGGATTTGGCTTTTGAAATACCATGCTGATGCGCATACGTACTTCAATCGGGTCTACACCCGCAGCTAATACATTGGTGTTATCCGGATACATGACGATTTGACCGTCATATTTATTACCTGGATATAAGTCATGCATACGGTTAAAACAACGTAGATACGTAGATTTACCGCAGCCTGAAGGGCCAATCAGCGCCGTGATTTTGTTTTCATAAAGCGGCATGTTAATGCCTTTAAGCGCTTTAGTGCCGTTTGAATAATAAAAGTTGAGGTCTTTTGATTCAGCTTTTATCGGCGTAGTGACATTAATCATATTTTTCCCTAGGGGTTAGCTTTTTAAGAATTTGAACTCTTAAAGTGTGATTACCATTTAATATTTTTACGAATCTTGTAACGCAACCAGATGGCTGTACCGTTCATGAGTAACGTGACAACAATAATGATTGCACCTGTTGCAGCTGCATTGATATGGAATGCGTGATCTGGGCGTGATAGCCAGTTAAACATTTGAATCGGCATCACGGTAAAGCCTGAACTTAGCCACTCAAAGTTGATGAATGGTGCCGCTTCAGTAATTGGTGCTGGCGGTAGGAACGCAATAAAGGTCAGTGCACCAATCGTAATAATAGGTGCTGTTTCACCTAACGCACGCGCCATGCCGATAATGACGCCGGTTAAGATGCCGCCGAAAGAGTAATGGATGACGTGATGGAATACCACTTGCCACTTGGTAGCACCTACTGCGTAAGCTGCTTCACGTATCGCTACTGGAATGCCACGGATAGCTTCACGGGTGGACACAATCACGATTGGCAATATCAATAAGCCTAGCGTTAAACCTGCGGTTAAAATACTTTGACCTAGGTCTAGGGTATACACAAACAGACCTAATGCTAACAAGCCGTAAACAATAGATGGCACACCAGCCAAGTTAGATACGTTGATTTCAATCAAATCCGCCAGCCAGTTTTTAGGCGCGTATTCTTCCAGGTAGATACCTGCCGCAACGCCCATTGGCACCGCTGATAAGAACGTGACTACCATCACCAAGACTGAGCCTACCCATGCAGATAACAGACCAGCTTTAGCTGCGCGGCGTGATGGAAAGTTAGAGAAAAAATCTAGGTTAAAACGTTGATAACCATCCATCACCAGATCAACAAATAAGGTGAGCAGGGCAACTAAACCCACCATGAGTGCTATTAATCCAATGATTGCAAAGATCGTGTCATTAAGCTTATGGCGCTTAATCATTGCACGCACTTCGCTGATATTTTCTAATACTGATGCTTGTTGGCTCATAATTTTCTAATCAATGTATAGAGGGTGTTAGAGAGTATTTTTAGTATCTCTCGCTGAATTTTTTACGAGTGATGTGGCCGATAATATTGAATGAGAGCGTCATCAACATCAGCACCAAACCTGCAGCAAAGATACTTTGGTAGCCGATACTGCCATGAGGTAAATCACCCATCGCTACTTGCACGATGTAGGCACTTATTGTTGCAGCGCTTTCCATAGGGTTGAATGTTAGATTAGGTTGCTGACCCGCGGCCAATGCTACTACCATGGTTTCACCTAATGCGCGGGAAATAGCCAAGATGTAAGCAGCAATGATGCCGGAGGTGGCTGCTGGTGTGACTACACGAATCGCAGTTTGAAAACGTGTGGCACCCATTGCATAAGAACCTTCACGCATACTCATCGGCACTGCACGCATTGCATCTTCAGCCACTGAACTGATGTAAGGAATGATCATAATACCCATCACCAAGCCAGGGCCTAACATGTTGAAACCAGGCAGATCAGGGAAGATTTTTTGCAGCATTGGGGTCACGAAAAGTAATGCGAAATAGCCAAATACCACAGTTGGTACGCCTACCAGTAACTCTAATATTGGTTTTACAATTTCACGGGTTTTATGGCTGGCAAATTCTGAAAGGTAAATAGCGCCGATTGTGCCTATTGGTATAGCTACAGATAAGGCAATAAATGATGTTGTGAGTGTGCCAGAAATCAAAGGCATGATGCCGTAGTGGGCATCTTCAAATAATGGGGTCCATTGAGTGTCTGTTAGAAAATCGACCAAAGGTACGGTTTCAAAAAAACCGAGTGACTCCTTCACTAAAATAACGACGATAGCCACAGTGGTCAATACTGCTGATAGTGCGGCCATCATGAGCAAGAATTCGACAAAACGCTCAAACATGTGGCGTTTTACATTCTTGGCAAGTCGGGCGCTGATGGGTGTATCTGATAAATTTGATGACATGTTCGGTCTAATTGATAATTGTTGGTTAGCCATGCTGAATTTATAGATTCTAATTATATTTAATAACATGAATCATATCTGCGAATTGTAACGGATTTATGACAATTTAAGACATTAAAAAAGGCAGCAATTGCTGCCTTTTTATCCTACAAATGGCTTATATATTATTTAATACGAGCCAATAATTCTTCAATCTTGACGCCTACTTCAGGCACGCCACCAAAACCTGTACCTGGTTTAAGTGCTTTCCAATGTTTGGTTACAGCGTCGTATTCGTTAGTTGGTAAAGGAATGTATTTCACTTCTTTTACTAATGTAGGCGCATTGGCTAAGTAAAAGTTGATGAACTCTTTTACTTCAGGTTTGAATGCTGCTGCTGTAGCGTTTACGTAAATAAATAGCGGACGTGCAAGCGGTTGATAACTACCGTTTTTAACGCTTTCAAAAGAAGGCATTACTGCTGGTGCACCTTTTTTAGCGATGATAGGCACTGCTTTTAATTTGTCTTGGTTTTCTTCGTAGTAAGCAAAACCAAAGTAACCTAAAGCACCTTTATCACTTTGTACGCCTTGCACTAACACGTTGTCATCTTCACTGGCTGTGTAGTCACCGCGGCTTGATTTCGCTTTACCAACGATCGCTTCAGTGAAGTAGTCAAACGTACCTGAATCTGAACCTGCGCCAAAAAGTTTCAAAGGACTATCTGGCCATGCTGCGTTAACTTGCTTCCACGTTTTAACCTTACCTTGTGCAGATGGTTCCCACATTTTTTTGAGTTCATCAACGCTTAAGCTTTTAATGAAGTCATTGTTTTTATTCACTACAACAGTCAGCCCGTCATAAGCTACAGGTAGCTCGATAAATTGAATACCAGCTTCTTTACATGCGTCCATTTCTTTTTTCAAGATTGGGCGTGAAGCATTTTGTATTTCAGTCTCGCCGCGGCAGAATTTTTTAAAGCCACCACCAGTACCTGAGATACCAACAGTTACCTTAACTTTTTTCGCAGCCTGAAACTCTTCAGCGACCGCTTCAGTAATTGGGTATACAGTGCTTGAGCCGTCAATTTTAATGATCTTATCTGCAGCCAACACGTGTGATGTTGAGAAAGCAGCAGCAATTAAAGCGGCGATTCGTAAGGATTTACCAAACGTGGTGTTCATAAAAGCTCCATTAAGTTGAAATATATCTATCAAGATAAATAAGACTATAGACATCAATTGTGACAGTTTGATGACAAAAAATAGCATCAATAAAAAAGGGGTATTTTGTACCCCATTTGATAGCGTTATTTAATTATGAATCAAATAATTTTACGTCAACTCTACATCTTGATTGATAGGCCTAAGTGATAAAAAAGAGAGGCAATCAAGCCGGCACACGGTATCGTTAAGATCCACGCCCAAACAATGCGTGATGCCAAGCCCCAACGCACTGCTGAAACACGGCGAGATAATCCAACGCCAACAATTGCGCCAGTAATCGTATGCGTTGTAGATACTGGAATACCTAGTGACGTTGCCAAGAACAGTGCGATAGCACCTGATGTCTGAGCACAGAAGCCGCCGGATGGACGGATACGTGTGATGCCCATGCCCATTGTTCTGACGATACGCCAGCCGCCAAATAATGTACCCAATGCCATTGCAATTTGACATGAGATAACGACCCAGAATGGCACGTAGAAATCACCTTGGATGTAGCCGTTGGCATAAAGTAACACTGCGATAATACCCATGGTTTTTTGTGCATCGTTACCGCCATGGCCTAGGCTGTATAAGGAGGATGAAATGAACTGTAGTTTGTTGAAACGTCTTTCAGTGGGGTACGGCGATGATTTTTCAAATAACCACAGCACTAAGACTGAAAGGGCCAGTGCCAATAAAAGCCCAAACAGTGGTGAGAGGATGATTGCTACAGAAGTTTTAATTAATCCTTTTGCAACCACTGCGCCCCATCCAGCCTTGGTCAGCCCTGCACCTACTAGACCACCTACAAGCGCATGAGATGAAGATGATGGGATACCAAACCACCAGGTAATGAGATTCCATGAAATAGCGCCACCTAGCGCACCGAATATCACAGCATTATCAATAATTTCTTTATTGATAATGCCAGAGCCTACAGTATTGGCAACGTGTAAACCAAAGAATAAGAAAGCAATTAAGTTGAAGAACGCTGCCCAAACCACTGCGGCTTGCGGAGTAAGTAATCTAGTCGAGACCATGAGTGCAATGGAGTTTGCTGCGTCATGAAAACCATTCATAAAGTCGAATATTAGGGCGACAAATACCAGCAAGCCCATAACAATCATTGCGTGTTCTATCATATGCGTTCCAGCACCACGCCATGAATCACATCAGCTACGTCCTCACAGCTATCAACCGCTTCTTCAAATAAGTCATAGAGTTCTTTAGAGCGTATGAGAGTGCGTGCATCAGATTCTTCAGCAAATAATCGTTGCATACCGGCACGCATCACGTGGTCAGCTTCACCTTCAATACTGCTGATTTCCTCACATGTACGCAAGATTTTCTCAGCGTTTTTCATATCTGACAACATGTTTACGGCATCACGCACTTTTTCGGAAGCGCGTAACAGAATTTGGCCTAATGCCACCATTTCTGGGGTGAAGTTGGTGTGCCCATAAATTTTAGCGCTTTGAGGAATCGCTTCCATGTAGTCGATGATGTCATCCAGCGCCATGGCTAGTTCGCGAATCTCGCGGCGGTCAAACGGGGTAATGAAGGTTTTGTGCAGTGAGAGCAGAATCTCTTTGGTATATTCATCCGCTTCACTTTCAATAGTGCAGATTTCTTCAAAATGCTGATTGAATTTTTTTGCATCATTAACTGCAGACATCATGGCTAATACTTTGGAGCCTTTTACTGCACAATCTGCTAATTTATTGAATAATTCGAAGTAATTGTCACTACGCGGTGAAATGGACGCCATTAAGCGACTAAATATACTACTTGCCATTTTGCTTCTCCCAGAATTTCATAATTTTATTATGACAATAATGTTACAGCAGACTGACTATAACTGCATCAAATGAAAGTGAAAACTTGCGTGTTAATATCTCGCGTGAATAATTTTTAAGAATTAGCTATGAAGCAAAATAAGGTACTTACAGAATATTTAGGAACAGCTTTGTTGCTGATGGTCGTCGCTGGCTCTGGCGTGATGGGGGAGTCCTTAAGTCTAGGTAACGCAGCAGTTGCACTTTTGGCGAATAGTATCGCCACCGGTTGTGGCTTGTATGTCTTAATTACAGTGCTAGGGCCTATCTCCGGTGCGCACTTCAACCCTTTGGTAAGCCTGCTTGCTTGGCGTACAAAAGCTTTGAGTACCCATGAATTTTTGAGTTATATGACAGCCCAAATTATGGGCGCAGTGAGTGGTGTCTGGCTAACGCACTTATTGTTTACACTGCCTGTTATCCAACTATCTACCAAGCCTAGGTATGGCTTGGGAATTTGGGTGAGTGAATTGGTGTCCACGTTGATATTGCTGAGTGTGATTCAACTGGGTGCAAAACAAGCTAAAGATAAATTAGCAATGTTAGTAGCGCTTACTGTAACAGCGGGATACTGGTTTACATCATCTACTTTCTTTGCGAATCCAGCAGTGACCATTGCCAGAAGCCTCACCAATACTTTTGTTGGGATTGCACCATTTGATATTTTAGGCTTCATTTCAGCACAACTAGTGGCTGTACTTTTAGTATTAATTTTTGTGAGAAAACTATGAGTAGTATTACGATTTATCATAACCCTGCCTGCGGCACTTCACGTAATACGCTGGCGATGATACGCGCCAGTGGCGTAGAGCCGGAAGTCATTGAGTATCTGAAAACTCCACCAAGTCAAGAAAAACTAATAGAGCTAATTCAAAAAATAGGCATCAAGCCACGTGGGTTATTGCGCGAAAAAGGCACGCCGTATGCTGAGCTAGGATTGGATAACCTGAGTTTGTCAGAGGATGAGTTGATTGATGCCATGATGCAGCATCCTATCTTGATTAATCGTCCTATTGTAGTGACAAGCAAAGGCGCAGCTTTATGCCGCCCATCAGAATTGGTTTTGCCGCTTTTAGATAATCCAAATATCGGTAGCTTTGTAAAAGAAGATGGGGAAGTGGTCAACACACGCTAAGCCAGTACTTGGCTTGTCCGCAGGATAGAGAAGCTGAAGCTTCGTATCCATGCGCCATAGGGCTTGCAGCTTTGCTGTATAATGCTGCTTTTTAGTAATTAGCAGCCAAAATGGAAGCCGAACAACTTAATATCATCAGTAATCGCTTGATTGATCTGAGTGAGCGCAATAATGCCCTCAGGGGGTATCTTTGACTTTGAAACCAAGGCTCAAAAGCTAGAAGAAGTTAATGGTTTGTTAGAAGACCCCAAAATTTGGGATAACG
>DATHWQ010000028.1:0-17737 GCA_035460465.1 Methylotenera sp.
GTCGCCTGTCGTTGCGATGAGGTACGGAAAGTCTCGCCAATGACAACCGCCAGTGATCGTTGCACCAGAAAAGACACCAGCAGGATCAATGGAATCGCCACCAATACAGGAATGACCACCGCACCGCCAAGCCACCAGATAACCAATAGGAACAGCACCAGGAACGGTAGGTCAACCAATGTGGTGATCGTTGCCGAGGTAATGAATTCGCGAAAGGATTCGAACTCTTGCACACTGCTGGCAATCGCGCCGACGGATGCCGGGCGGGCTTCCATGCGGATGGCCTGTATTTTCTCAAAAATGTTCGCCGACAGGATGATGTCGATCTTCTTGCCGGCGATATCGATAAAGTAGCCTCGTAGCCCACGCATGATAAAGTCGAACACATACACTGTCATTACCCCGATGGCCAGTACCCACAACGTTTCAAACGTATGGTTGGGAACAACGCGGTCGTAAACGTTTAATGTGAACAGCGGGATGGCTAGGGCAAAAAGATTGACCAGTAGCGATGCGGCCAGCACTTCGCCGTAAATCGGCCAAGCCAGTTTGACGGTATCCCAGAACCAGTTAATCGGGCGTGGGACGAAACTGATATCCGAACGGCTGTCAAAATGGAAGGTGGGTTTAACGAAAATGGCAAAACCAGTGTATTGCGCCAGGATTTCCTCCAACGGCATTTCGATATTGCCGGCACCGGCCTCCGGGCTCAATAGATGGACATGCCCATCTTTGGCGTTCTGCAATAGAATGGTGGCCAATCCGTCTTTCAGCAGCAAGACAACTGGTAAGGTGATGTCGGCGATTTTTTCCAGTGGGCGCTTGATTATGCGCGCACTCAAACCAGCCCGCGCTGCTGCACGGGGGAAAAGCTCGGGTGTTAACCGAGAGGATTCAAGCGGAAGCCCAGCAGTCAGGGTCTGTGCAGAAAATGGGCGGTGCTGAAGCCGTGTCAGCAACACCAAACAGTTGGTCAGCGGGTCATCGGGAAGTAGTGCGTCATTGGGAATGTCCCATGGCTCTTTTTTTTTATCACTATCTGGCATATCCATCCCTTTTACAGTTCAGATTAAGTTAGACAAATACTGGAAAACAGTTTCTGAATAATAGTGCTACCTACAAAATCCCTTCATCTGGCACCACAATATCGTTGGAGCCAGTCAGTCGCCCTCGTGCGTCTTTACGGCTGAGAATTTTATCGCGCACCTTTTTCGGCAGTTCGGTAAAGGTGAGAATTTTTTTATCCATCAGGAGATCAAGTACATCCTCGATGACCCGGATAAATTCGATGTCGGAATGCGACAGATCGACCAAAGCTTGTGTCTCAAGATTTTTAGGCATGACGCCGCCGAAAAACTGCAGAATATCGGCGTGGTCGCCCGGCAGGAATTCCGCCGCCTCCGGATGCGATTTCAGAAAAATCCCACTCACCCGTCCTGATATATCCCTGCTCACGAAAGGCATATTGCTCACCCTGGAGAAATTATTTTGATTTATGATAGCATAATTCAAGAAAGTGCCTAAGTGCCTGTTTCATTGATGCCGGTGCACACCGTTTTTTCATAGAAACAAGCACTTATGCCACCAGCGCTGTATGTCCGTCGAAATTTTAAGAATGGAGCAGTAATTATGAACTTTCTGGTCAGTAAAAACCCTGTTCTGATTGATCAATATTGGGCTGCGTTGCTGGAAAACGGGGAGTCTCAATTATTGTCTAATTTCCCCGAGTTGCTCTGGAGGGCTGCAACCTCAAAAAAAGGGTTGGTGCTGTTAGACGCCAAGGTCGACGGTTTTCCGGGAATGTCTGGCATCTCTAATCTAAAGCGTAGTAACCAGAACCTCAAGGTGCTGCTCCTAGCCTCTGAACTGAAGGCAGAGGAAGAGTTAGCCGCACTTGCGGCGGGTGCCGTTGGCTGTTGTGGGCACAACCTCATGCCAGAAAGAATCCGCCAGATTTTTTCCACCGTGGGAGATGGTGGCGTGTGGGTTTCAAGTACAGCCTTGCCGCTCTTGCTGCAACGTTTGAAGCACATGGATAACATGACCCGAATACCCCAAAAAGAAAATGGCACGCATCGCGATGAAACTGCGAGCTTGACACCACGTGAGCGCGAAATCGTGGATCTGGTAGCAAAAGGCGGCAGCAATAAAATTATCGCGCGCGAACTCAACATCACGGATCGTACTGTGAAAACTCATTTATCAGTTATTTTCCAGAAACTGAAAGTTAGCGACCGTTTACAATTAGCCCTGCTAGCAAATAAAAATGGGCGGGGATGAGTGTAAAGGTAACGGATAGAGTTGACGTGCTTCTTGAAGATGCTCAGGTGATAGGTGGGTATAACCTGTACGCTTAGTGCTCGCCAATTAATGCTATTTTATTATATAGTTCTAGCATGGATTTATCCGCAATTTACAGCAAAACACCTAAAGGCCTGCGCACTCGCTCCTCGCTCATTGGCGGCCTGTCGTCGCACTTAATGAAAGTGCTCACCCATGTCGATGGCAGCTCTAGTGCAGAAACCATTCTGCTGAAACTTGACAAGCTTACTCCGCAACAGCTGACCGCTGATTTAACACGGCTAGAGCAAGAGGGCTATATTCGCCTCGCCACCACCACCTCTACTGCCGATGACAGTTGGTCGCTAACGGTTAACTTCGAGCCGATGGTCGTGGAAGAGTTTCAAAGCGAAGAAGAGTTAGAAGTTTCAGCTCAGGCAAAAACTGCTGAGCAAACCCGTCAAATAGAACTAGAGCAAGCTAAGCAAGAGGAAGAGCGTCGCTTAGCTGAGCAGCTAAAAGCTGACAAATTGCGCGACAATGAAAGAATCAAGGCTGAGACTAAAGTAATTGCACAGATGGAGCAAGAACGACTAGAGCAAGAGGCAGCTAGGCGGGAAGCTGAAGCCGAAGCTCAATTAAAGGCTCGGCAAGAAGCAGAAAGAATCGAACAACAGCAAGCAGCTGAACGCGCCGCTAAATTGGTGGAAGAAACACGGCTTCAGGCAGAATTAAAGGCACGTGAGGTTGCGCAGGCTGAAGCAGAGGTAGCCGCCAAAGAGGCAAGGCGAGAGATGGAGCGCATTTCACGAGAAGCTGAGGAGGCGCAAAAAAAAGCTGATATTGAAGCCAAAGCTAAACAGGAAAGAGAGCGCTTGGATGCGTTAAACATGGCTAGGGCGGCGGAAGATGCGCGCCAAGCAGAACTGAAAGCGCAAGCTGAGTATCAGGCGCAGTTAGAACAAGCGGCGAAGGCAGCAGCTGAACAGGCAAGATTAGAAGTTGAGGCAGCAGAGCAAGCGGCAGAAACAAAACGCCTAAAACAAGCTGAAAAAGCAGCGCAAGCGGCAGCGCTTAAGGAAAAACTAGAGCAAGAAAAAGCACGCCTAGAAATAGCCATTGTGCTGCGCAAGGCTGAAGAAGATAGAAAAAATGCGGAGGCACAAGCCAAAGCAGAAAAATTAGAAGCCAAACGCCGACTCAAGGCTGAGCAAGATGCCCGTGCACAGGCAGAGCGTAAAGCTAAAGAAGAATCAAAAGAGATTGCTAGACAACAAAAATTAAAAGCGCAGGCAGAAGAAAAAGCCAAGGCTGAAGCTTCAGAGCAAGCTCAGCTTGAGGCGGCTCGCATTGCTAAAGGGACTGAAATAGCACGAAAAATTGCGCTAGAAAATGAGCGGCTTCAAGCAAAACAGGCGGCAGATGCGCTGGCAGCCCAAGCAGAAGTGGAGCAAACGCAACGTTTAGAAAGAGAAAACCAAGTACAACTCGCTGCAGAGGCTGTGCGTGCTCATCTGCTTGCTGAAGAGCGTGCCAACTTAGCGGCCAAACAGAATGCGCAGCTTGAAATGGAACGAATCGGGCGCGAAGCGGATAAAGCACACCAAAAGGCTGCACAGCAACAACAGTCGGCTAAACAACAGAATACTCTGGTACAGCAGATAGCTACAGCACAACAGAACTTTCTCGAAATTGAAAAAAGCGAGCCTGATAAAGAGTTGCCTGATGCAGAAGATTTTGATGCAGCTGAAGACGCCGCGTTTGAGGCAGAAGAGCGAGCTGCAGAAGCTAAAGTACATCCTAAGCTAGAAAAAACTACCAAGCAGGCCACTGTAGATTCAGGAAGAACAGACATTAAAAATGCAGCTATGACAGCAGCTGCCGCCGCCATGGCTAGTATTCATGGCAAAGCCCGATCTTTTTTATCTGCTAAAAAAATCAAGCACTGGCTAGGATCATTTACTAAAGCGGCATTTATTTATGTGCCAGTGCTACTGCTGTTGGTGTTGCTGGTGTTAAGTTTTATTAACTTAAGTTTCCTGATTAAACCTATCGAGAAAATGGCTAGTGAGAGTATAGGTGAGACAGTAGTGATTAAAAATGTGCATGCTTCGCTTTGGCCGCAACCCAATTTGGTACTAGAAGATGTAGCGATTGGTACTGGTAATAACATCGAGGCTGTGCATGTGCTACCAGTGATTGCTAGTTTGTTTGAAGAAGTAAAAGTGGTGAAATCGCTAGTGATAGAAGGTTTAAACATTGAACAGGCCAATTTTAACCAGTCTTTGCAGTGGGCAAGCAATGCCAGCAAAGCTAAAAGATTAAAAGTTGAACAAATTAACCTTAAAAACCTTACACTAGTTATTCGTGATTTACAGTTAGAACCATTTGACGGAAAAGTAATGCTGACGGATGCAGGCGCGTTAAGCTCGATTGAGTTGGTTAGTAGCGATAATGCGCTTTCAGTGAGGATTTCACCACAAGGTAACGATAGCGAAATTGTACTAAAAGCTACTAATTGGGTGCTGCCATTTAACCAAAAAATAGTGTTTGGTACCTTAAATGCAAAGGGCTTGGCTAGCCAATATAAACTCAATTTTAGCCAAATTGAAGGTGAAATTTTTGGCGGTAGCTTGACGGGTCAGGCCAACATTGAATGGCCAGATGGTGCAGGCCAGTGGCTTAGTGCTGGTGAATTTAAGCTTTTAAATGCAAATACAGAAGCGTTACTGAATAATTTTGGTAGCGCGGTGACAATAGACGGCAAACTGGCATTGGATGCTCGTTTTTCTGGAGAAGCACGGGAAGTGAGTAAGCTGGCAAGTAATACCATCACAGATGCAAATTTTGATGTACGTCAAGGGAGTATTCATAGTATTGAGCTGGTGCGCGGAGTGCTAAGCCCAAGCGGGCAATCGCTCGCAGGGGGTAACACAAACTTTGACAAGCTCACTGGTAGTATTAAATTGAATCAAAACGAATATCAATTTAGCAAGTTGGTGTTGGCTTCTTCGCAATTCAACGCCAATGGCTTTGTTAACATTGACGCCAATCAAATTTCAACTGGTAGGGTGCATGCAGATTTGGCCGCGCAATCACGCCATTTGAAGGCTGATTTTGACATTACAGGCCGTGGTGAAGACTTAAGAAGTAATTAACTTGCTTGCGTACGTGGGCTCATGGCGTATTTCGTACAGCTAAATTAAGAATATTTTTAACAAGCTATCTAATGTAAATAATTGGGCTAATATCCTTCCTGATACTCATCGTTATAAAGCAAAAAATGAACTGAAATTGCTTCTGCATTTTAAAGAAAGCATTAGCAAATAGGCTGTCATATTTTTGAAATAATTCCAGTTTAAGATGTAACAGTTTTCTTGCATCTCCTATTGCATTTTATAGAGCGCCTAGTGCGCTCTTTTTTCTTACTAAGTTTCATACGTTATGAATTATTAAATGGCTTAAAGAAAAATAATTATGATAGTTAAAACATATAATGTACTTGTTATAGGCACACGGAATTCGGTCAGGAGTATCATGGCTGAAGCTCTTTTCAATACTATGGGCGATGGAGTTTTCAAAGCCTATAGCGCAGGGGTTTATCCAGCAGGAGTGGTCAATCGTTTTGTATTAGAAGAAATTAAAGATATTGGTTATCCATATAAAAAATTAAAAAGTAAAAGTTTGACAGAGTTCTTAAGCCCAAACGTACCGATAATGAATTTTGTAATTAGTGTCTGTGACGACATTCCAATAGAAGCCATTCCTGTGCTGCCAGGTAATCCCATGAAGGCACATTGGGTATTTGAAGATCCAGGTACTTTGGACGGCACTTTCGATGAGAAGAAAAAAGTGTTCCAAAGGGTATTTCAACAAATAAGAAATAGAATTGATTTGTTTACACAGCTTCCTTTAGCTCACTTGGATCAAGATAGTTTAGATCGTGGTATGGAGAATTGGAAAACAGATTATTAATCCGTTGGTGCTGTGTTCAGCTCACAGAGGGTCACCAAAAATAAAGGACTTGGAGAGATCTAAGTCCTTTTTTCTTTTTCAGTCGCCTTTTTAGGCAAGACCATCAACTTCATCAACTATAAATGCACCAGACACATCCAATTTAAGTTTCTAATATACATAATATGTTGTAGAATGCGCACCCTGTTAGTTAGGCAGGGTGCTTAGCTCAGTTGGTAGAGCGTCGCCCTTACAAGGCGAATGTCAGCGGTTCGACCCCGTTAGCACCCACCAAAATTAACAGTCAGCATAACCTGCTAGGAGTGGTAGTTCAGTTGGTTAGAATACCGGCCTGTCACGCCGGGGGTCGCGGGTTCGAGTCCCGTCCACTCCGCCAACTATTAAGTAAGCCTGAACAGGCTTCCTAGTATGCAACGATTATCATCGCCTGCATGCCTATCTATATAGAAGGCTCTGGCTAGAGCCAGCCCTAATTCAAATATTCACAGAGTTGGAATATTTAACGTACGCCACCAGTTATGTAAAGGGTTTCGCCAGTAATCCAAGAAGAATCTTGTGAGGCAAAGAATACTACTGCTGGGGCAATGTCTTCTGGCTGCCCAATACGACCCAATGGTGTGATAGCCTCCATATCCTTACGCCCCTCAATAAAACCTGTTGCATGCAATCCTTCTGTTTCAACCATGCCAGGATTGACTGAGTTTACGCGAATCTTACGTGGTGCCAATTCCTTAGCCAATGAACGTGTAACTGAGTCTACAGCGCCCTTAGTTGAGCTATAAACTGACAAGCCTGCTATACCTAATGAACTCACAACAGAGCTGATATTTACAATACTTCCACCTGCTGTACTGAAATGTTTAACCGCTTCTTGTGTACTCATTAATAAACCCAGTACGTTAAGATCAAATTGTTTGTGAAAATGCTCTTCAGTGATTTCATCAAGAGCAGAAGGTGTGTAAATACCTGCGTTATTTACCAAAATGTCGATTGGACCATAGGCATTTTTAGCAGCGGTAAATAAACGCTCAATATCAGTTTTTTTAGATACATCAGCTTTAACAGCAACAGCATTGCCACCGCTGCGCACAATTTCAGCGACCACTTGATCTGCAGCGTTCTGACTAGAAGCGTAATTCACTACAACTGAAGCACCCTCTGCAGCGAGATATTTGGCTATTGAAGCGCCAATACCTTTTGATGCACCCGTTACTACAGCTACTTTACCTGTTAATTTTTGACTCATGATAACTCTCCTTAATTGAATGTCGTTAATTGAACGTCTTGATCAATCACCTAACGTTGAAGCTAGAATATTGATGTTGATTAACAAGATAAATAAGGTAAAAATAGATATACTGTATATAAAAACGAGACAATAGATTTGGAATGTTATGGATAGATTCGATACGATGTTGGCATTTACTCGAGTGGTTGAACTTAACAGTTTTACCAAAGCGGCTATGTCTTTGAATATTCCAAAAGCCACACTCTCTGCTCAAGTGGCTAATTTAGAAAAGCGCTTGAACGTGAAGCTATTTCATCGCACTACAAGGCATGTCAGCGTAACTACAGATGGTGCTGTTTATTATGAGCGGGCAATGCGCTTGTTAAGCGATCTAGAAGAAACCGAATCTGTAGTGAGTCAATCTAACCTTACCTATCGTGGTAGATTAAGAGTTGATACTTCCGGTACGTTGGGTCGCCAGATTATTCTGCCTGCACTAAATGATTTTTTTAGGCGGTATCCAGATATTGAATTAGAGTTAGGTTGTACCGACAGAACTGTTGATTTACTTCAAGAAGGTATTGACTGCGCAATACGCGGCGGCATGCCGATTGATGAATCTTTAGTTGCCAGAAAACTTGTTGAGACAAGGTTAGTGACTTGTGCGACACCGACTTATCTAGAGCGACATGGCACACCAGATACTCTAGAAGCTCTGAAGTCGCATATGGTGGTCAACTTCCTATCGCCAAGAACAGGAAAGGTTGTAGGGTTCAATTACTCAGATAAGGGTAGAAAAGTTGAAATTCACGGGCAGAGGCGTATTGCCGTCAATGATATAGATGCCTGCGTAAGCGCTGCCTTGGCAGATATCGGTATTGTGCAGCTACCATTTTTTAGCGTACGAAACCACTTGCAATCTGGCAGCTTGGTTCGACTATTAGCTGATTTCCCTGGTGAAGTTGCTACTGCTTATGTGGTCTATTTGCAAAATCGACATCTTTCGGCGAATGTCAGGGCTTTTATCGATTGGACGGTAAATCTGTTCGAAAAAGAACAACAAAATTATTTCAATTGTTGCCCAAATAATACGTAACGGCAGTCCGAGCAAAATAATTGGTTCCACAATTTCTGTGGATAAGCTTGTGAGCCATGTGGGGATAGGATGGCTAAGTAACTGTTCTGAATAAGAAGCGGTAAATCGTAGAATATATGGGCAAGTCATTACTTTGGCTTGTAAGTCTATTCTTACAAATAATTCAGAATTATCCCGCTCACGCGATCATTTGCTTTTGAATAACATCCCAATATGGTTCAACAAACCTCAAAGTTTAAAAGTGGTTCTGTTGAACATTAACTTGAGTTTCTATAAGGGGTTTTGAATGAATATTAATAAATTATCAGTCGCAACTTTAGCGCTTTTATTTGCTATTGGATTAACAGCTTGCGAGAAGGGCCCTGCAGAAAAAGCAGGCGAGAAAATAGACAACGCCGCTGAAAATATGGGCGACAAAATTGAAGAGGCAACGGATAAAGCGGGCGATAAGCTCGAAGAGACCGGAGATAAAATTGAGGACAAAACAGACTAATTCTTTAAAGAATCAATTTTAAAAGGCTTGCAGCGATGCAGGCCTTTTTTATTATCCATTATTAGTATGCTAATCTTAATTCTTTAGAAGATTGGAATGCTGATGAATGAACGTATCCAGCAGTTGCTCGACCAAATAACTGCGCTTGAAGATGACTTGAGAGTCGCACTCAATGAGCAACAATCAAGTATATTTTTCCAAATCAAAGGCAAGCGTATTGAGTTTGAGCAGTCTATCAAGCAAAGACACCTTAAGTTTAAGCAAAACTTTTTTCTCTGGTTAGTCACCAATCGCCCGCAGAATCTCATTACCGGGCCAATTATTTATTTAATGATTATTCCGCTAGTGATTACGGATATATTCATTAGCTTCTATCAAATGACGTGTTTTCCAATTTACGGCATTAAAAAAGTACGCCGAGCGGATTACATTATATTTGACCGACAGCATCTCAATTACCTGAATTTTATTGAGAAATTCCATTGTACTTATTGTGCGTACGGTGCCGGCATGATTTCTTATATTAGTGAAATTGTGGCGCGCACTGAACAATACTTTTGCCCGATTAAGCATGCACGCAAAATGCTAGGCTCACATGCTCGCTATGCACGTTTTTTAGAGTTTGGTGAAGCAGAGGATTATGAGAAAAAGCTTGAGGAGTATCGTATCGCACTAATAAAAGAGAAGCTTGAACAATGATTAATCATTCGAATGACCAATAACACCTAAAAAGACTCGGACTAGTCCGTAGGCAATCCATGAGAAAAAATATTTAACCTTACTCTCCTGCTTCCATCCATTTGAAGTGACGCTCGACGCTCCTTCTTCTATAGACGTCATGATTTCAGTTCTTAGTTCTTTAGCAAATGTAGTGTCTTCCACAACCACATTGGCTTCATAAGCCAATAATAAGCTAAAGGGGTCCATATTTGATGAGCCTACTGTTGCCCATTTGCTATCAACCACTGCAATCTTGCTGTGCATAAAGCTTTTTTGGTATTCATATATCTCAATCCCATTGTTGAGAAATTCATTATAAAAAGCATGGGTAGCGAACATTAGGAAATATTCTTTACGGCCTTGTAATAAAAGTTTGACAGTAACGCCACGTTGAGCTGATGCAATAAGTGCTTTACGAAATTTTCTACTTGGTAAAAAGTAGGCATTAGCAATAATGATTTCTGATTTGGCGTGTGATATTGCAGTTAGATAGGCTTGCTCAATATCACGTCGGTGCAATATATTGTCGCGCACCACGAGTGCCGCCCTCAGGCCTGAATGGGCAGTTTGTGGCGGCTTATGAGCATGGATTTTGTCAACGGTCCAATTTGCATGCCCTGTATTGACCCAATTCAAGCGACGCCATAGTTTGTATACCGATGCAACGATAGCAACCAATATTGGCCCTTCAAGGCGCACAGCATAATCAATGCGGGGCGCTGTCTGATGTGGCACATTCGTATCGTCGATAATATTAATGCCGCCGACAAAGGCAATGGTTTCATCTATCACGGCCACTTTGCGGTGCAAACGCCGTAAACGATTTTTCTTGAGTGTCCACGGGGATATCTTGGGACGGAACAAGATGACCTGAACGCCAGCCTGCTTTAGTTCTTGTATATAGGTTTTGGGTAAGTCTTTACAGCCAAACCCATCAAGTAACACATTCACAGCTACACCACGTTGGACGGCTCTTTTAAGCGCATTGCCAATACGTTTGCCGGTCTCATCTGCTTCATATATATAGGTTTGCAGGTATATCGAAATGGCAGCATTTTCAATGGCAGCTTCTAATGCAGGAAAGTATTCTGCACCATTGCGTAATAACTTAATTTGATTACCACCAAAAAAGTGTGCCATAAATGACGCTTCAGGTTCTAGATAACGTTGCTGTCAGCATTGCGTGGTCAGATAATCTAAGAAATTGTGCACCTGAGTGCACTTCTACATGTTTCACTTGAAAGCCACGCGTGTAAATGCGGTCTATCCTTAATATTGGCAACCAAGAAGGAAAGCTCCGTGCCGGCTTGCCTAAATGATGCTCAAATACTTCATGTACATGTAAACGCTCGGCAAACACTTTGCCTGAACGCAAACTCCAATCATTGAAATCCCCAGCAATTACCAAAGGAGCATCTGCTGGTACATATTGTTCTATATATTCGGCAACGTCATTTAACTGCTGGCGCCGCCAATGCGCCAACAATCCTAGATGCACGCAGATGGCATGAAAAGGCTGCTCCCATTTAGGGATGTTGATTTCACAATGCAACATACCGCGTTGTTCGGTCTTATGCGCAGAAATATCTTGGTTGATGATATTAACGATAGGAAATTTTGAAAGTAGCGCATTGCCATGGTGACCCGCTGGATAAATAGAGTTTTTACCGTAAGCGTAATCAGACCATACTGCATCTGCTAGATATTCAACTTGTCCTGATGAAAACAACGTTTCAAAACGCTTGCTATGTTTGGAGTGCACATCTTGCACCTCTTGTAGGAAGATGACGTCTGCGTGCAATTTTCTAAGTAGTTCACGTTGCCTTTGCAGGGCAAAGTGGGCATTAAAGTGTGTAAAGCCCTTGTGGATATTGAGTGTGGCGATGCGTAGTGTGTTATGCAAAATTAACTTTTCAAACAAAGTTTGTTCATCAAAGGTTTTTCATCATTTGTTCATCAAGGTTTGTTTAAATAGTACACCAATATAACTTTATCTAAATTCTAATCCATACCAGTTCTACTACTACAATTAATAGTTACTGTGACTCAATTGTGCGACCGAATCCATCGGTTTTAGATCAAAGGCAATACAGATACGTTCTTCGTTTGAGCTAAACGGCACAGTCCTGTGAAATAGTGAAGACGGGAATAGCACGATATCGCCGACATTTGGGGCGACCAATGCAGCAGGAAAGTCTTTGTGCGTGCGTGGAGATTTGATTGGATAATTGTCCCCATGAGTACCATATTCAAAGCAACCTTCATCAGGATGCTGTTTGTTTTTAGGCATGGCTAAATACACGGCGCCACTAATCCAGCCGATTTCATGGATATGCGGGTCAAGGTGCCCACCTTGGCGCATTTTTACGTACCAAGAACTTGTGAACTCTAACGTGCTTGGGAATGATTTAATGAGCTCGCAATCAGCGCCAGCATAGCGATTTTTGTAGTTGATAAACTCTTGTTTAATGAGTTCAGCCAATGTGCGGAATGAAGCCTCTGGACGTTTGAACAAGTTACCGGCAGACTGCGTGCCAAAGTGCAGCATACCTTGTTTACGTTCTCCAATCTCGGTGTTGTTGATGTCGTGTAGCAAGTCCTGGAGTAGCTGGCTATTTGGCTCAGCCAATTCAGGGATGCTTTGTTGATAGACAAAATCAAAGCCATTTTTGCAGAAGTTGTAAGGATTCTCGATGCCAAAATTAATGGCATAGTGGGTAGAGAGTGTGCCTATGAATGGTGCCGTATGCTGTGTAGTGGCAACCAAATGATCGAGCTTGGTTTTAAACGCATCAAAACGTTCGGCTTTGTATAAGCAATATAAGCTGCGCGCTTGCCAGTCATCCAGTTGTGAAGCTTCAAAATACGGAATCGCTTCATCAAAGCGTTTGGCAAGGTACAGAAATTCAGCCATGTTGTAATTAGCTTGCGGGTGCTGTGGGTTTAGCGCAAGTGCATTCTGGTAGCTTTTAATCGCAGCTTCCATATTGCCCTGATCGCGTAAGGTTTCACCTAAGTTGTTATGTGCGTCGGTGTAGTTAGGAAATAGCTGCAAGGCTTGCTGATAGCTTTTCACTGCGTCATCAAGCTGGCCATTGTCACGTAGTGCTGTACCTAAATTGAAATGACCGCGGGCGTCTTGCGGGCTGATGCCAAGGCCACGCTTGTAGCTTGCAATTGCCTCTTCCAGCAAACCCTGTTTTTGTAACACAGTACCTAAATTACCGTGCGCCTCGAAAAATTGCGGCTGTAACCGAATGGCTTGTTGATAGCTTATAACGGCTTCATCAAGTTGGTTGATATGCGTCAGCGCGATTCCCAGGTTGAAATGCAGGTCGGGCATGTTGGGTTGTAATTTAAGGGCTTTGCGGTAGCTTTCTGTAGCGTCTGCGTATTTAGCTAATCCATCTTGGGCAGCGCCCAGAACATGGTAGAGAATGAAAGTATCAGGGTATCGCGTGACGAGCTTTTTGGCTGTGGCTTCTGCCTCAGCCAGTTTGCCTGTGTTGAGCAGGGCGAGCGCTGGTTGTATCTCTTGTTGCGTGGGTTGTTTTGCCATGGTGATGAGCGATGCAGTGTTCTAATAAAGTTATTCGGCGCGTTCCTGCAAACGGCTAGCCATTTGCCGCAAGAAACGCATGGCAACTTTAGGCTCGTCCAACAACAGCGTTTCGATGCTGTCCGGGTAAATCAAAATGATTTCAGCTTCAGGCGAGGTTACTACTGCATCGGCTATGGTCGGTGTGTTGGAGAGTAAAGCCATTTCGCCAAAGTACTGACCGGCTTCAATCGTGCGAATGATAACGTCTTGCTGCATGAGTTGTACCTGGCCGCTTACGATGAAGTACATTTTGTGCGTGATATCGCCATGTGAAAAGATGCGCTCGCCCTGCTTGAAAAGCTTGCCGTAACGCTGCATGAGCTTTTGGGTATAGCTAGAAGAACGCGGTACACTTTCGTTAAATAAGCCTTTGAGCATCAGCACGTCTTTTTTGCGCAGGATGGCGATGAGTTCGGTGCCAAGTAAAAATACCGCGAAGTTGAAATAGAGCCAGGTAATCGAGATGAACAGGTTCTTCATACTGCCGAATACCGAACCATAGTTTTCATTCACTGACAGGAATAGGCTAAATGCCGGGCGCATCATGAGCCACAGAAGCGCAGTAAAAAATGCCCCGACGAGAATGTGCTTGATATAGACCCGCATCGGGAAGAACGCATAGTAGAAGATACCGATCAGCAAGGTGGTGAGTGAGAGGGAAACCAGCAGCGAGCCCACCTGATTGAGGGCATCATACTGCATGAATTGTGAATCGGCACCCAGGAAGGCAATGACTTTCTCCAGAACCAACCCGGCAAAAGTAAATAAAAAGAACAGCAGCAGCATGCCTGCAACCGCCAGAATATCCTTGATCTTGCGGCGAATGAACGAAGGTGCCTCTACTAAAGCGGAGATATTGTAGAAGGTACTACGCATCGCCGCCGCCAAAGGCGTAATTGCCCATAGCAGCACGAATAAACCGATAGCCCCCCATGCAGCTTTATGCTTGGCTGCGTTGTAGACCTCGACCATGATGGTGCTACTTAGCTCGGGTATGAGGTTACCGGTGATAATGGCCAGCTTAACGATAGCATAATCCGAGCTTAGTACCAGATGGCTGAGCAGGAAGAACATCAGCAATACCAGCGGGATCAACGCAAACATGGCATAGAACGATAGCGATGCAGATAAACCGAGCACATTGTGGCGCTGAAAGGCGTTAAACATCTCATGCAGCACAAACAAAGGCGTGTTGTAACGCTGCTGGTCATACAGGCTTAATGGTCTGTTGATAGCACTTTGCAGGCTGGCCTGTAATTTAGGATTAGGTTTAAAGGAAGGGAATTTCTTCATTTTTTAACATTTGCATACATTTAGATAGATGATACTAAATGTTAGGCAATTGCTTAAATTTTTCTGTTGCCGCAACCAGAGCAGAGGTGATGCCAACCTCCATGGCAGAGTGGCCAGCGTCCTGCACGATATGAAACTCGGCGTGTGGCATGGCACAACTAAGTTCCCAAGCGCTTTTAGGCGGGCACACCATGTCGTAACGACCTTGCACAATAACAGTGGGAATGTGCGCAAGCTTAGATGCTGCTTTCAACATTTCCTCGCCATCTACAAAGCAATCATGCTGAATATAATGAATCTGCACGCGTGCTCTTGCAAGTTCAATAGCATTCTGTTCGTTGGAAGGCGTTTGTTGATCGTTAGTTTTAGCATCTTTATCTTCAATGGGGATTAAACGCATAATGGCGTTCTCGTAGGCGTTCCATTGCTGCGCAGCAGGTATATTGACTGTGCTGTCATCACTGAAGATGCGTTGGCTATAAGCAGAAAGTACATCATGCTGTTCATTTGCAGGTAGATAAGAGATGAGCGCATGCCAAACCTCAGGATAGAAATGCGCGATATCACCTAAGAACCATTCCAACTCAGAAGGGCGACTTAAAAATATACCGCGCAAGACTAGCCCTGTAACACGTTCTGGATGAGCAAGCGCGTAGCTTAATGCCAGCGTACTGCCCCAGGAGCCGCCAAATACCAGCCATTGTTCTATGCCTAGTGCCGCACGAATGGTATCAATATCACTTACCAAGTCGGCAGTGGTATTTTTCTCTGTAGCACCTTGCGGCTTGCTGCGCCCGCAGCCACGTTGGTCAATTAAGATGATGCGGTAATGCGCTGGGTCAAAAAAACGACGCTGGGTTGGGTTGCAACCGCTACCTGGACCACCATGTAAAAAGACTACAGGTTGTCCTGTTGGATTTCCACAAACTTCATAATAAATCTCATGCAAATCATCAACTTTTAAGCTCTTTTGCTCAAAATTATCTAGTTCAGGATACAAATTGTAAGTGATATTTTGCATGGGTTAAATGACGCTTTCTAATTGATTATAAATAACATTTTTATATATATTAGCATTTTGAGAGGCTGCCCAAAACACTTATTTGTATAAATGTAGAATAATTGTAAATAAATTGTAACTAATGTATTGCAATTCGTGAGCGACAGGGATATAGTTCTGTACGCACATGAAAATGTGATGGAAAATATTTTCAATTGACTGATAAAAAATATCAACAGTTAGTGAAATTGTTTTTATAAACCCTTAGTAGTTTAACTTTGGAGATTAATATGCAAATCAACAAAATCAAGTTAGCACTTGGCTTAGTTGCAGGTATGACAGTGGCAATGCCATTAGTAGCATCAGCAGCAGCAGACCAAGACGCGGCAATCGCAGACAAAAATAACTGGGCTCACCCACGTGGTAACCACTCTAACAACGGCTACAGCCAATTGGCACAAGTTAACAAAGGTAACGTAAAAAACCTTAAAGCAGCTTGGACATTCGCTACCGGTGTAAACCGTGGTCACGAAGGTTCACCAGTTGTTGTTGGTAACATGATGTATGTACATACAGCATTCCCAAACAACGTATACGCTCTTGACTTAAACGACAATCAAAAAATCGTTTGGTCATATTTCCCTAAACAAGATCCATCAGTACAAGCTGTATTGTGCTGTGACAACGTTTCACGTGGTCTTGGCTTCGGCGACGGCAAAATCTACTTACAACAAAACGACGGTAACCTAGTTGCTTTGAACGCTAAAACTGGTGCTAAAGAATGGTCAGTATTAGTTAACGATCCAAAAGTTGGTGCTACAAACACTAACGCACCACACGTAATTAAAGACAAAGTATTAACTGGTTGTTCAGGTGCTGAATTCGGTGTACGTTGCTTTATCGCTGCTTACAACCTAAAAGACGGTTCATTAGCATGGAAAGCATACTCAACAGGTCCTGACGCTGAAATGTTAATCGGTTCTGATTTCAACTCAGCAAACCCACAATACAGCGCATTATCAGTTTACGCTGACGTTAACGGTGGCAACAAACAAGGCGGTTCTTTCAAAGCACTTCCAGCTGATCAAATCAAAATCGGCGAAAAAGAACTTGGTACACGTACATGGTTAAAACCACAAGCAGTTAAAGATGGTTGGCAACATGGTGGTGGCTCTGTATGGGGCTGGTGGCCGTATGATTCAAAAACAAACTTAGTGTACTACGGTACAGGTAACCCATCAGTTTGGAACCCAGATGTCCGTCCAGGCGACAACAAATGGTCTATGACTATTTTCGCTCGTGACTTAGACACAGGCGTTGCAAAATGGGGCTACCAAATGACTCCACACGATGAGTGGGATTATGATGGTATTAACGAAGTTATCTTGTTCGACAAAGGTGGCAAAACATACGCTTGGCACCATGACCGTAACGGTTTTGCGTACACATTCCAAGCTGGTAACGGTACATTAGTTGCTGCTGAAAAAGTGCACCCATTCGTTAACTGGGCATCACACGTTGACATGAAAACAGGCGTTCCAGCTAAATTGGCAACTGCTTCAACTCACCAAGACTACAATGCTAAAGGCGTTTGCCCAGCTGCATTGGGTACTAAAGACCAACAACCAGCTGCATACTCACCAAAAACTGGTTTAGTTTACACTCCATTGAACCACGTATGTATGACATACGAGCCAGTTGAGTCTAAATACGTTGCTGGTCAACCATGGGTTGGTGCTACATTGACCATGTTTGCGGGTCCAGACGGTGTTATGGGTGGCTTCGGCGCTTATGATCCAATGACCAACAAAAAAGTTTGGTATAACAAAGAGAAATTCTCTGCTTGGGGTGGTGCTTTAACTACTGCTTCAAACATTGTGTTCTACGGTACTTTGGATCGTTGGTTCAAAGCTGTTGATGCACAATCAGGTAAAGAACTTTGGAAATTCCAAGTTGGTTCTGGCGTGATTGGTAATGCATTCACATACGGTAACAAAGGTAAACAATACGTTGGCGTGCTATCAGGTATCGGTGGCTGGGCTGGTGTTGCG
>DATHWQ010000029.1:0-8402 GCA_035460465.1 Methylotenera sp.
TACGACTCAACACAAAGGCAATCGCTACTGCAGTGAGCATCGCCAACATCATGACTAGGGTCAAGGTAAGCGCAAATACCTCTCGTAGTGATGCTCGACTATAAGATAGCTGTTGGTAATCTTGATAAACATCCTGCACCGCCTCAGCAGTAGTAGCTAGCGATTTTGGCACCGGCTGTAATAACTGTAAAATACGCGTTTCGCCTGTTATGTTCTGCGTATTGACCGGGGCTAATACGCGTAAATACAAGCCTTTATGGTCTATCGGTTCAATATTGCCATAGATACGTTGCCGCGCTTGCCTTAGTTGAGTCACGCTTGGCAACTCAGGTAAAAAACTACTTGAGTCACTGCTAGATACGGCTAAGATTCTCCCTTGCACGGTAAATAAGGTGGCATCCTGAATACCACTCTTTTCGCGTAAATCATTGAGTACGGTGAAGTGTGTATCCGCTGGCTGAAAAGCTAAGCTGGTCGCCATGCTTTCACCTTTTTCTTTCACGTCGGTCAGCATAATATCCAATGCTGTTCGCCCGAGATTGAGACCGCCTTCCAACGCGGATTCCACCTTAACGTTAAACCAGGATTCAATAGATCGCGTTAAAAAATTTACCGATACCAAGTAGACAATTAAGCCCGGAATAATCGCCATCAGCGCAAATGTAGCGAGCAAGCGCAAAGTGAAACGACTGCCCATCACACGCTGACGGATTTTTCGGTAGAGCCCAAAAAGCTGGATGCCGATCAATACAATAAGTAATACCGCCAAGGCGATATTCAATGTCACCAGTAAAGTGTAATGTTCGCCCGATGCCGCAGTATTCGCACTGGCATTTGATAGTAAATACAGTAAAAGCGCGCCTAGGGCGGCGCTCATGAATACGATATATTTCATTTGAACAAGTTGGGCGACCACTCAAAACGTTGCGAGATCATTTTCCAATCATCCGAGCTGATGGCGTCCACCTGCAGAGCCTTGGGTAACTTTGTATGATCTAAGCGCATCAATAAAGCGGCGTTATAAGGTTCGCCTTTTACTACATCAGTCTTTAATAACACTTTTAGATCGCGAATTTTGGACAGGTCTTCTACAGCCTCATTCAAGGTAGCAAAGGTTTTTTGCTGATCATCGCGGATTAATAAATATTGCCTTGAAAGTGCGTGATAGTTCAAGCTGATACGGTGCGTGACTGTGACGATTTCATCATCAAACCAATATTTTTGCGGAGTCACCAACTGAAACTCAACAAGAAAGTTGAGTTCAAAGCCCTTAATGATAGCCTCTTCCATATCATGGCTGAATTTAATATCAACATCTGCATTGAGTACATAACCATCTTCAATCGATACTAATTCAGCGCTTTTGATATTCAAGCTGTTCAAATCAGCGCTGCTATTTGTATTGATATTGGTGTTGTTTGCTATCGCATTTGTAGCAAATAACATAAACACACTAACAAATAATAATTGTTTAATTTTTTTGCAATAATGCATAAAAGAAGCCGTCATGTGCAGTGGAAGGTATTAGCTGGCCATTCATGTGCGTGATGCTTTGCGACAAATGGTTTGATGGTAATTCAAATGGTATTTGTGTCGCATCAGTGTTTTGTTGTAAAAATTTATCCACTTGTCCTTGATTTTCTTCATAAAAAACGGAACACGTTACATAAAGTAATTTACCACCCTTTGCCAACATCTGCCATAAACTAGGCAAGATTTTAGCCTGCTGTGCTACAAAAGAGGCAATATCTGCCTCCCGTCGCAACCATTTGATATCGACATGGCGGCGCACAATGCCGGATGCCGTGCATGGCACATCTGCCAATATCCTATCAAACGGTTTGCCATCATACCAATCTGATGATGACGCATCACCTACCAGTAGATTTGCCTGTAAATTAAGCCTTGTTAAATTACTTTGCACACGCTGCAAACGTAATTCATCGTTATCCAACGCGGTCATTTGCACGTCAGCCCGTTCTAGAATATGCCCTGTTTTACCGCCAGGTGCACAGCAAGCATCCAGAACTTTCATATTGCTTTGCGCATCAAGTAAATACGCAGCCAGTTGCGCGCCATAGTCTTGCACAGACACCACGCCATCCGCAAAACCAGGTATTTTTTCTACGGGGACTGGTTTAGTCAGCACAATCGCCTGAGCACCTAAAATCGTCGCCTCAATATCTTGGCGGGCTAATAATTGCAAATATTCGTCTATGCTTATTTTTTGAGTATTCACGCGCAAAGTCATGGGAGGATGCTGATTACCCGTTTCCAAGATACTCTGCCAGTGATTCGGATACTGAGTTTTTAGCTTGTTGATCCACCATTGTGGATAAGAAAAGACCGCAACTTCGTTAGTCTTCAGCTTGCTTAAAAGCTGGTCTTTTTGTCGTAAAAAATTACGCAGAATTGCATTCACCAAGCCTTTTGCCCAGCTTTTAGGTGCAGGTCGTTTCAGTTGGCTCACAGCATGCACAGCTTGATTCACCACTGTGAAAGCATCGGCTTTGTCATGCAGTAATTGATAAATCGCCACCAACAATAGCGCGTGAATACGCTCATCAGTCAGCGGCTTTTCTAGCAATTGCGTGAGATACCCGTCAATCTCACCGTAAAAACGCAGTGTGCCGTAGCTTAAATCAGCTGCCGCACCCTTTTGCTGGGGTGTTGCGACAGGAAATAACGACAGCGCCGCAGGCAAAGATAAGGTGAGGTTACGACCCGCAAACACTTGGTGTACTGAATCTGCGGCGATGAGTTGGGAAATATACAAAGAAAACTTTCAGTCTTGAATTGACTGGATTTTACTTGATATGTGGCTTGTCGGGGACTTGACTTACAAACAGTCAAATTTCAGGTGATTTTCAGTCCCCGACTACCTTAATACTAGTTAATTTTACTCTTAATAACTACTCGCCATCGTCATCAACCGCGCCACGCGCTCCTCAGTCTGCGGATGCGTACTAAACAGACCTCTCAAGCCACCACCTGATAGAGGATTGATAATCATCATTTGACCAGTTTCAGGGTGTGCTTCTGCGGTTTCGTTTGGAATTTGATGTGCGTAGTTATGAATTTTCTCTAAGGCACTCGCCAATGCTTTGGGATCACGGCAAATTTCCGCACCCGCTTTATCTGCCTCAAACTCACGTGCACGTGAAATCGCCATCTGTATCAGCATCGCGGCAATTGGCGCCAATACCATAATCAAAATCGCTACTGCCGGATGCACATTACGGTCGCGTCCACCGCCTAACAACATACCAAAACTACCAATCGAAGAAATTGCACCGGCAAGGGTGGCAGATATAGTAGAAATCAAGGTATCACGATGTTTTACGTGCGCCAGTTCATGTGCCATCACACCGCGCAATTCACGCTCACTTAGAATTCGCATAATGCCTGTAGTAGCGGCCACTGCAGCGTGCTCAGGGTTGCGACCTGTAGCAAACGCATTCGGTTGAGCCTCGTCCATGATGTAAACCTTAGGCATCGGCAACTCTGCGTTTTGCGCGAGCTCTTTTACCATATTGTAGTAATTACGGAATTGCGTATTGTCTGCTGTAATTTCTTGTGCGCCATACATTTTTAGCACGGCTTTGTCTGAGAACCAATAAGCGTAAACATTCATGCCCGCTGCAATTAACAATGCAATCATCATACCGCCTGCACCGCCCAATGCCGCGCCGACCGCACCAAACAAGGCGACGATCCCCGCCATCAAAATACTTGTTTTTAACCAATTACCTAACAATTGTGTTCTCCTAATTTGTCACGTGTAACTATGCATAAGATGACGGCGACTGCTAAAAATTCAAGTCGCCCTAAAATATAAATACATGACGTTGTATATTATGTAGCGCTAAATGTATCGCCAACTTTTAGATTGTGACCTTGCACAAAGGCTTGTGCGGTAAGGCGCTTACCACCTGGGGCTTGTAACTCAGTGATGTGCAGCAACCCATCGCCACAGCCCACCAAGACACCATCTTGCAGGCTGACAACCTCACCGGCTTCAGCTTTGCCAGTTCTTGCAGTTGCCATCCAAATGCGGCAAACGTCCCCTTTGATCATGCTTTGTGCAACTGGGAACGAATTAAAAGCCCGCACTTGGCGTGAAATCTCGACTGCGCTTTTTTGCCAATCAATCGCCGCCTCAGATTTTTCAAGCTTGTGAGCATAAGTCACTAAAGATTCATCTTGCGGTGTCGATGGCAGCGCACCATTTGCCTCTAAGGTCGCCATCGCAGCAACCATCAGTTCTGCGCCTGTCGCACTCAATGCATCATGCAGGCTTTGTGTCGTATCGGTATCGGTAATCTGTACTATGCCCTTGCTTACCATTGCACCCGCATCTAAAGCCGGCACTACCTCCATGATGGTTACACCAGTTTCACTGTCACCCGCCAATAGCGAGCGATGAATCGGCGCTGCACCACGCCAGCGCGGCAATAACGAGGCATGAATGTTATAGCACCCAAAACGCGGCATATGTAAAACAGTTGTCGGAATAATCAACCCATACGCTGCCACTATCATGACATCGGCATTTACCTCAGCGATACGCGCCTGCGCAGCAGCATCTTTTAAGGTTTCTGGCTGAAACACGTTGAGCTGATGTTGCTCTGCCAGCACTTTAACGGGGCTCGCCTTAAGCTTCATGCCTCGCCCGGCGGGGCGGTCCGGCTGCGTCAGCACCATCACGACTTGATGACCTGCCTCGATAAGTGCCGCCAGCGCGGGAACAGCGAACTCTGGCGTACCAGCAAAAATTATTTTCATTATTTGATTAGGTCTAATTGGTTAACGGTCGCGCTGTAGCTTGACCATCTTGGTTTTGATACGGTTACGCTTGAGAGGTGATAGGTAGTCGACAAACACCTTACCCAACAAATGGTCCATTTCATGCTGAATGCAGACACTGAGCAAACCATCAGCATCTAGCGTGAATTTTTTGCCGTCCTTATCCAAAGCTTCCACTGTAATTTTTTCTGCGCGCGTCACACTTTCATACACGCCTGGCACCGACAAACAACCTTCTTCATAATCCTGCTCGCCGCTTTTCACGGTGATTTGAGGGTTGATAAAAACCATCAGATTATTTTTCTCGGTAGAAGTATCTATCACAATAAGCTGTATATGCTGATTCACCTGCGTAGCCGCCAAGCCTATGCCTGGCGCGGCATACATGGTTTCAGCCATGTCATTGATCAAACGACGGATCGTTGCATCCACTTCTTTTACTGGTTTTGCTACCGTATGTAAGCGTGGATCAGGGTAGTTAAGTATGTCTAAAATTGCCATAATCTAATGATAAATTGCCATAAAAGCTTGATTGTTGAATGAATTACGTGATAAATTTAACGTAATTTCACGGTTTAAGTACACGATCTAATCGTATTTCAACCGACTATTTTCTAATGCATTTTTGACCGAGGTCATGAATATGTTTCGCCATATTATAACGCTGCTCATGTTTTGTTGCTTAAGCTTCAGCATCAATGCACAAGAAGTTACACTTAAAAATAACCACCCTGACCGTCACGTTGTGGTGAAAGGCGATACCTTGTGGGGTATTTCTGCCAAGTTTCTAAAAGATCCTTGGCAATGGCCAAATGTATGGAAACTGAACCGTGCCCAAATCAAAAATCCACATTTAATCTATCCTGGTGATGTAGTGGTATTAGATACAAGTAGTGGTAGCCCACAATTGCACTTACTCCGTGAAACCGTGACTTTACAACCAGGCGCCGTTGAAGAGCCTTTAGAAAGAACTGCTGTTCCTACCATACCATTAAATGTGATTGCTCCGTTTTTAAGCCAACCGCTCATCATTGAAAAAGACCAACTCGCTGGCTCGCCAAGAATCGTTGCAGGACAAGACAATCGTGTTGTTCTAAGCCCAGGTACGCGAGTATATATCAACAAAATTGAAGAAGGCGATGGCATCAACTGGTTCGTATATCGCCCAGGTGGCAATCTGGTTGATCCCGACACAAATGAGATATTAGGTATAGAAGCAACTTACTTAGGTGATGCCAAAATCACTAAATACGGTGAACCTGCAAGTGCAGATATTATTAGAGCCAAAGAAGAGATCTTTACTAAAGATCGATTAGTTTCCACTGATGATAGCGTTGAAACCAGCTTTATACCACATGCCCCAGACACGGAAATTACTGGTCGCATTATCAATATTTACGGTGGTGTAGCCGAAGCGGGGCCTGAAAGTATCGTATCTATCAGTCGTGGTGCGAGAGATGGTATAGAAGTAGGTCACGTACTTGCCATTAACCGCTACGGTAGAGTCATTAAAGATCCTGAGCTACCCAAAGAAAAAGAAGCTAGTTTTACATCAAAATTTAAATCGATTTTCAAAAAAGATCCTGAAATAAGTAATGGCAAATTGGTACTTGAACCTGGCATGATTAAATTACCGGATGAGCGTGTCGGTCTATTGATGGTATTCCGTGTGTTTGATCGTGTTTCTTATGCTCTAGTGATGCAAGCATCACAACCTATCAACAAACTTGATTCAGTACAGACCCCTTAAAAATTATTTCCACCTAAACTATTATTTATTCTGATGTTTGCGAATCACAGCGAAGAAGTAGCAGAAAAAGCGCTGTGGATAAGCCTTAATAATATTTATGGTTTAGGGTCTCAGGCATTTTTTCAGCTATTAAAAACTTTCGGTAGCCCTGTTAATATCTATGCGGCAAGTCATAAGCAGCTCAAAGAAGTCATCTCTGATAAAGTTGCTGGGGAAATCATCAAGGGCGTTGATGAAGACGCTTTAGCGGACTCCATCCATTGGCTGTCACAGCCTAATAATCATTTAGTCACACTCGCTGATGCCCACTATCCCAAAAAACTACTAGAAATTGCTGACCCGCCTCCTTTACTCTATGCTAAAGGTAATCTGACGCTATTAAATCAGCCTAGCATTGCCATTGTTGGTAGTCGCAATGCTTCTGTGCAAGGTGAAAAGAACGCTGAGGCTTTTGCACATGATTTATGTAATCAAGGTTTATGTGTTGTCAGTGGTTTAGCACTAGGAATTGATGGTGCTGCGCATCGGGGTGCATTGAAAGCCAATGGTGCAACCATCGCCGCTGTTGGTACTGGCTTAGATATTGTGTATCCAGCCAAACATCGAGATTTAGCACATCATATCGTAGAACGCGGTCTCATTATTTCCGAGTTCGGTTTGGGCACACCATCCAAACCACAAAACTTCCCGAAACGAAATCGCATTATTAGTGGCTTGAGTTTAGGCTGCTTGGTTGTAGAAGCTAATTTACAAAGCGGCTCACAAATCACCGCACGCCTTGCTACAGAGCAAGGCCGTGAAGTATTCGCCATACCAGGCTCTATTCACTCTCCTATGTCTAAAGGCTGCCATCAGCTGATTAAGCAAGGTGCGAAATTAGTAGACTGCTTACAAGATATCCTTGATGAACTAGATATAAAAAGTGAATTAGCTATATATGCAGAATCAGACTCAAGGGTTGTTAATGGCCACTCTATGGCTTCAGACAATCCTCTACTTACCTTGATTGGCTATGAACCTATCGGATTAGAAAATTTAGTGCACTTAAGTGGCTTGACGGTGAACGAAGTTTCATCCATGCTGATGTTATTAGAACTTGAAGGGAGTGTGGCTAGCCTAGCAGGCGGAAAATATCAAAAACTATCATCATAAAAACGGCATATAAAAATAGTGTAACAAAACCTGATTTGGAATCCTGTCATTTAATACTCTAAATCAGACATTATGCGTAAACCATCACTCTTTATTTAAGGATAATAATTATGTTTGAAGTATTGGTTTATATGTTTGAAAACTACATTGATACACATTTTAGACCTGACGATAATACGCTCTCAAAAGAGCTCTTTGCCGCCGGATTTGATGAACAAGATATTAATGGTGCTTTTAACTGGTTCAATCAGCTGGAGTTGATGACCGAGCAGCCTGATATATTTGAAAAACCTAATCACGCAAATACGCGTATATTTACTGATGATGAACTGAAGAAAATCAGTGGCGAAAGTTTAGGATTTATTCTGTTTTTGGTACAGGCCAACATACTCAACACCGCACAACGTGAGCTGGTGCTAGACCTTGCAATGAACTTGCCGCAACTCACAATTGGCATAGAAGAAATGCGCTGGATTGTGTTGATGACCACTTGGGGTGCCAGCAAAACTGGCCCGGACAAAACCAAAGAGTATCTATTTATTGAAGATGCGCTATTGAATAAAGAAAAACCGACTCTACACTAGTAGTGTCGGTTTTTTATTTTAATGCGTGTGATGGCTAGGGTTGATTAATCGCTGATGTTATCAACGATACTGCTAATCACGCCCGCCTGATTCAGCGTGTAAAAGTGGAA
>DATHWQ010000030.1:0-6562 GCA_035460465.1 Methylotenera sp.
GGTTTAGGCATGGTAATGATTTATGTGGTGTATGTCTTTCAAACCTTACGATCTTCTAAGGCGCTGGTTAAAGATGGCCATGCCACTGAAGCAGGTGATCCAATGTTTTTGAATCGTGTTGGTGTTCCAACCAATGGATACACGATAACCTTACAAATCATTCTCGGTTTGGCGTTGCTCATTGCCGGTGCAAAAGGCTTTATTAACGGGGTGGAAGAAGCCGCTAGTATTATTGGAATTTCGACTTTGTTATTGTCTTTATTGATTATTCCAATTGCTACAGAATTACCTGAAAAAGTGAATAGTATCTTGTGGATACGCAAAGGCAAAGACACATTGGCGTTTGGCAATATTACGGGTGCGATGGTGTTTCAAGGTACCTTATTACCTGCAATTGGTATTATGCTCACCCCATGGCAGCCACAAAGTGAGGTAGTGATTGGTTTTGTGATTACATTACTTGCTGCGGTATGGTTGCGCGTAATGGTGGAAAGAGGGCAGCTACAGGTATGGCATATTTTAGTGAATGGTCTGCTTTATATTAGCTATCTGGCGTTAGTACTTTATTAGTATATAGTCGTAATTGTATTAAGTCACATCGAGGCTCAATTATTGGGCCTCGTCAGGCTGCTGAAGCGCACTCATTAAACCTAACTTTCCTAAGTCTGGTTATCTTCCAGTTCATTTTCTAAATCGGTATCAACGTCATCATCTTTAGCCAGGCCAAGCTTAGCTAAGCGATATCTTAGTGTGCGGAAACTGACACCGAGTAATTTGGCCGCTGCTGTCTTGTTGTTTTTGGCTTTACTTAGTGCATTGATAATCGCTCTTTTTTCGATATCCTCAAGATAGTCCGATAAGCTCACTTCTAATGTGTTGTCAGGATCAAACGATGGTTTATTGAGGGTTGCTGGTCTGAATTTATCTTCGTTCATCAGGTCATCAACTGTGATGGTGTGCCCGTCACACATTGCTAAAGCACGCTCCAACATGTTCTCAAGCTCACGCACATTGCCTGGGAAAGGTAATTCCGACATGTACGTCAGTGCGGCATTATCAATCTGTGGGATAGGAATGCTCAGGCTGGTACATTGTCTGGATAATAATAGATTTGCCAATAATGGGATGTCGCTTGGGCGGTTACGTAATGCCGGCATTTTGAGTTGGATGACATTGAGTCGATAGTATAGATCTTGTCTAAACAAACCAGCATCCATCATTTCACTTAAGTTCTTATGAGTAGCGCTGATGATGCGAACGTCTACCGCTTCCTCACTAGTGCCGCCGACCATACGGACTTTTTTCTCTTGAATCGCACGCAATAGTTTGACCTGCATGGGCAAAGGCAAATCGGCTACTTCGTCCAGAAACAGCGTGCCGCCACTGGCAGCCTGAAACATACCTTCTTTATCTTGGTTGGCACCGGTAAAGGCACCTTTTTTATAGCCGAAAAACTCGCTTTCCATCAGGTTTTCTGGAATGGCGCCACAGTTAACGGCAATAAAAGCGCCATCTCGACGTGAGCTGTTGCTGTGAATGAGCTTAGCTGCCAGTTCCTTGCCACTGCCCGATTCGCCACTGATATATACAGGGGCTTGACTGCGTGCCAACTTAACAATCATTGTACGTACGTATTGGATAGGTTCAGAGTCACCTATCATGTCTAAGGTGCTGGTATTGTTGGTGCTGGTTTGCGTCGAGAGTTTGAGTGCAAACTCAATGACAGGGCGTAACTGTTTCAGTGAGATTGGTTTGGTCAGGTAGTCAAAAGCGCCGGCTTTAAGTGCGGAGACCGCGTTCTCAGTGCTAGCATGTGCGGTAATGACGGCAATCGGTAATCCTGTATGAAACTCATTGATGTGATTGACTAAGTCTAGACCAGTACCGTCAGGCATCTGCATATCCGTAAGGCATAGCGCATACTGACGTTGCTTGAGTAGAACTTTAGCTTCCTCAATACCATTCGCACTGTATGTTTCAACATCCATACGCTCTAGTGTCATTACTAGCAATTCGCGAATGTCAGTTTCATCGTCTACAATCAAGCATGTGAGTTTTTGAGCCATGCGCCATTATGCCTTTTTTAGTTGGACTTTTTAAGATGAACTATAAATGTACTGCCACGCTCTAGCGTTTGGTATTGTAGACTTGCGCCGTTGGCTTCTGCCAATTCACGTGAAATGTAGAGGCCTAAGCCATTTCCAGTTTTTTTGGTGGTAAAGAATGGCTCGAATAATCTGGCGCGGTCTTGTTCATTTACACCATCGCCGTCATCTTGGATTTCGATGTACAAACCACTACTACCCACAGTAAAGCAACGCAAGTTCAAGCTAGCTGCTTGTTGTCGGCTATGTTGCCAACCATTTTTACATAGGTTCCATACAATTTGCGTTAGATGACGGTGATCAAAAACAACAGTGGGTTTCTGATGACCAAGCATTAACCTAAAGTGGTCAGCAGGGATTTTTTCAACCGCACAGAATTGTGTATGGAAATCTATCAGAAACTGGTGAAGCTCAATTTGTTCTTGCTGCGTGCGGTCACGTCGGTTGAGTTCCAGGACATCTTTGATGATGCGATCGATACGTTGAATATTATCTGAGATGATTTGTAGAATTCGTCCTGTAGGTTCTGTGACATGCTCTTCTTGCAGCAGCTGATTTGCATGGCTAATTGCGCTGAGCGGGTTGCGAACCTCATGCGCAATATTTGCAGTTAATCTGCCAAGTGCAGCCAGTTTTGCCTGCTGTGCAGTAGCTTGTATCTGGCTCCAGTCTTGAATGAAAATTACAGCACCTTGGCTACGTAATTCATTGATGGGCATAAACCTGAGTTTTAGTTCACGGCTGTTCATCGGAATAATTAAATTGCTATGGTTATTTTTCCCCTTAATCCAGTCATTGAATGCACTGGCGATTTGAGGCACTGTTGCGGTTAATGTCATCGTTTCTGCCTTGTCTTTTGGTAAAGACAGCAGTGACTCTGCTTGTAGATTGTGGTGGCGAATATTGAAACCCTGGTCTACTACTAGGATGCCATCGTGCATCTCTTGCGTAATGAGCGCATTGATCTGTGCTAGGTTCTCTAGGTCAATACCACGTGCTGAAGCCAATGCTTCGCTGTGTTGCATGCGTTTTGCTAGGCTGTAGGCAAGCCACGCGGTCGCAAAGCAGCTTAAGCTTAGCATTACTGGTTGTGTATAGGATGAGAGCGGTAAGCCCCATTTGATAATCTGATAACTTTGTTCAAGGAGTAAAGCGATGCTGGCGACTGCAGCATAAAATAATGCCAAGCGACCATTGCTGGTCAGGCTTGCAATCACAATAGTGATAATGAGCAGCAGACCAAAACCACTTTGAACACCGCCAGCCGCAGACATCAGTAAAGTGATGAAAATAATGTCTACGATAATTTGTACTGGTTGGATGAATATCGACGCTACAGATTTCAGTGTGCTGGCAGCCAGCACTATTGTGCTAAATGCCAGATAGGCGAGTGATAAATACAGAAACAGATGGGCGTTATCGGTATTCCACCTATATTCTTTGCCGATATAGAGGTAAAAGAATATAAAGGTCAGGCTAAGTGCGAGCCTGAAGATATTCAGAATATTGATTGCGTGTGTCTGTATCGCCGAGTCGTATTGTTTTGCAAAATATCGACTGTAATAAACGTTCAAATTGAATTTGAAAAAGGTCATTTTTTTGGAATATGCGCCTTACAACAATAAAAATTGTCATTGATTAACAAGGCTTCAGATCGTGGCAAATGCACAGCACAAGCTGTACATTTCACCATGTCCTCAGTACTTTCTCTATCGGCGGCTTTTTCTGCGCTTGATTGCGTTGTGTGGGATTGGCGCAAATATTGTTTAAAAAGATAAATCACCAACCAAATGATCAATCCTAAAAAAATCAGTCGCCACATACTATGTCTCAATGAATGAATTGATATGATTGTAACTAAAGCGGGGCTTAGGACAAAATGTAAACCTGATATACTTTAGCCAAGTTAAAGTTTATATTCAAATCACTTTAAAATCGATCAATAGATTTATAGCCAACTAACAGCCGATCAGTCAATTATTCGTATCATGGCAACCACTTTTCAATATGGCAACACCTAAAGAACTATCTGATTTTCTTGAGTCAGTAGAGCGTCGTGCATTTAAGCAGACTGCGTATGCGGTTCGCGATGATCACGCCGCCTTGGATATCGTGCAAGATGCGATGATGAAACTCGCAGAGAAATACGGTGACAATCCTGTAACAGAGTTTCCGATGTTATTTCAGCGTATTTTGCAGAATACGATGCGAGATTTTTGGCGCAGGCAAAAGGTCCGTAACCTCTGGACGAGCCTATTATCCTCATTCGGCGGCAATGGTGAAGACGGTGAAGACCGTGATCCATTAGAAACGATAGACGTTGAAGATGATAGTGATGAACCCTCAGCGCAACTCGAGCGCAGCCAAACTATTAAATTAATCGAACATGCATTAGAAAAGTTACCTACACGTCAACGAGAAGCCTTTGTCTTGCGTTATTGGGAGGAGATGGATGTAGCTGAAACGGCGAACATCATGGGTTGCTCGGAGGGTAGTGTTAAAACTCACTGTTCACGGGCGGTTCGTGCGTTGGCAGTTGAGTTAGAGAAGCAGGGGTTGGCTAAATTGGGCATATTCAAGTCCATGTCGACCAACAATGGCTCGGAGCTAGGAGACGAGCGATGAATACACAGGAAAATTTAACTAACAATGGTTTAGATAGTAATATGTCAGAAGTTAAATTGACAGGGACTGACTTAACCAAAGACAGTATTCAAAATCAAATGACAGATGAGCGCCAAATAACAGAAGAAAAAATAGCGCGTTACGTGAGCAATGTACTAAACGATCACGCACGTCAGTTAGATGCTGATACGCTACAGCGTTTGTCTGTAGCGCGTCAGTTGGCAGTCGGGCAACTGGCAGGCCAGCAAGCACAATCAGCACAGCACAGCGGTGGTCATACATTGCAATGGCTCGGTCACCATCTTGGTGACTATTTTGGACATCATCGTGCCATGTCTACGGCCCTGATTGCGGGGGTCATGATGCTCACATTTTTCGCTGCACAACAATTCGATTTCAATAATAATCTAGAAAATAGCGATGCGTTCTTGTTGGCTTCAGAGTTGCCACCAGAAGCTTTTGCAGATAAAGGGTTCGATACATGGTTAGATTCCAAAGCAAGTTACTAAAAAGCTCAGTATTAGTTCTATTGGTTTTATTGTTTAGTGGTATCGCGGTCGCTGATGATGCAAATGTATCTTGGGCGCAATTGAATGATGGTCAGCGTAAGGTGCTTAGCCCGCTCGCTTCAGAGTGGGATACCTTGCGCCCATGGCAACGTGAAAAGATGTTGGATATTGCCCGCGATTATCCAAAAATGAGCTCTAGTAAACAGGAGTTGGTACAAAAACGCCTCACAAATTGGAGTCGCATGACGCCATATGAGCGTGAAAATGCCAGAAAAAAGCACCAGCAATTTCAAGCGCTATCTGCTGACAAGAAAAATGAGTTGCGCAGGAAATGGAAAGAATATCAAAATCTGCCTGAGTCAGAGCGTGCCAGATTACGTGCTGAGTCACCCGATACCTATACAGATGCAGATTTAGACTAGCCTATTTGAGCCTATGCAGAATTTACCAGTAGTACCAACAAAAGCCCCGAGTTTACTCAAACTTGGGGCTTGTTTCATTTACGACACCTTAGTGGTGATCGCCATTAGTTTCTTTTGTGGATGGCTTTTTTTGTGGCTAGTAGGTGATGCAACTCATGGTGTTAAACGCTATGCCCTACAATTATTTTTATGGCTGTCAGTGGGCGTTTATTTTGTTTGGTGTTGGAGTAAAGGCGGACAGACGCTTGCCATGCAGGCATGGAAATTAAAAGTAGTTGACCAGGAACTGCAGTTACTTACTATCAAAACTGCAGTTGCTAGATATGTACTGGCATGTGTGAGCTTGATATTATTTGGCCTTGGTTTTTTATGGGCAATTGTTGATCGAGATAAACTATTCTTGCATGACAGATTGCTAAAAAGCAAAATTATTCAAAGTCATCTGCGTTCTACGTAATACAACATGGTGAGACCTGCCATCAAGAATAGCACTGTTGGCATGATCGCACTGAATAAGGGCGACCAGTCATTTAGCAAGCCTAGGTGTACAAACACACGGTTCAATATCTGATACAACACCCCTAGCATGATGCCAACGAATATCTTAGTGCTGGCACCAGTGGCTCGCTGTTGAATGAAGCCAAACGGCAGGGCTAAGATGACCATTACCAAGCATGCCAATGGGTAAATCATTTTTGCCCAAAGTGCGACTTCATAACGTGTCGTTTTTTGTTTATTAATCGATAAATGATTGATGTAGGAATACAGATTCCAAGCAGACATTTTTTCAGGTAACACTAACAGCACATTAAGTAGTTCTGGTCGAATCAGTGAACGCCAGTTTGCCTCAGGAAATTGATTCGCCTTGATGGTGTCTTTATCAAAATAGGTTTGTGTGACT
>DATHWQ010000031.1:0-81586 GCA_035460465.1 Methylotenera sp.
ATTTGCCTACTTCACCTTATGCTTTCGCTAAAAGTGAGGCTGAGTTACAAGCCGCTATTGATAGTGGTATCGGTTATCCATGTTTCATCAAGCCTACGATGTCGTCATCAGGTAAAGGCCAGTCACGTATTACCAACGCCAGCGAAGTTAAAACAGCATGGGACTATGCTGCGAGCGGCGGTCGTGTGAATCAAGGAGTGGTGATTGTAGAAGGTCAAATCGATTTTGATTATGAAATTACCTTGTTAACAGTGCGCGCTAGGAATGCACAAGGTGAAATTGAAACTTACTTCTGTGACCCAATCGGCCATGTGCAAGAGAAGGGCGATTATGTTGAAAGCTGGCAACCTCAGCCCATGAATTCTGCAGCGCTAGAAGAGTCCAAACGTATTGCAAAAGCGGTCACAGATAGCCTGGGCGGCTTAGGTTTATTCGGCGTAGAGCTTTTTGTTAAAGGCGATAAAGTGTGGTTCAGCGAAGTCAGTCCGCGTCCACATGACACAGGTATGGTAACGATGGCCAGTCAACGTTTTAGTGAGTTCGATTTGCATGCTCGTGCGATATTAGGATTGCCGGTTGATGTTTCTCTCCGAGAGGCTGCGGCTAGTGCAGTCATCTATGGTGGTCATGAAACGCAGTCTTTGGCATTCGACGGCATTGAGGCAGCATTAGCTGTGCCCAATAGTGACATTCGCTTATTTGGTAAACCTGAGTCGTTTATGCGTAGACGTATGGGCGTGGTACTTGCTACAGGTAAAGATATCACTGAGGCTAGAGCGCGAGCGAAACTGTCAGTTAGTTTAGTAAAACCTAAAGTTGTTTAAGTATCTAGCGGTAGGCGATGCATGTTAAATAAGATTGAAGAGGCTGGCAGTAGCAAGAAAACATTTTTTGAGCTGTTAGGTGGTGAAGCAGGTGGCGTTGAAAATATACGTAAACTGGTAGAAACTTTTTACGATGTTATGGACAGCGACCCTAAGGCACAGCCTATTCGAGCTATGCACCCAGCTGATTTAACCTCTGCACGTGAAAAACTATTCATGTTTTTAACTGGCTGGACAGGCGGTCCACAGCTGTACATTGAACGCTATGGTCACCCATTTTTGCGTAAGCGGCATATGCCATTCTCAATAGATGAGTCAGCGCGTGACCAGTGGATGTATTGCATGATTAAAGCGATGCAGCAACTCGGATACGATGATAAGTTAATGACTAAGCTCGCTGAGCAGCTATATGGTGTGGCAGACTTTATGCGAAATCAATAACTGTTTGATTAAAAGAAAAAGGGTTAGCAAAAGCTAACCCTTTTTTATTACTTATTGTGTTGAGCTAGATTATTTGCTCACTCTTAAGCCGCCTAATAATGCGGCGACAGGAGTTTTTCTTGATGGGATATTTCTTACATTAATGGCCTTTTGTTCAGTCATTGCTTCGTAAGGTTTATCAAACCAAGGGTCTGCACTTTTCTTTGGCGCCGTTCTTTTTGGAAGAGGGCGTTGAGTAGAAGCGTCATCATGATTAGACCCTGTGCTACGCGTTTTACTGTGCGTTGAATGTGATCTTGAACTGGTTCTTTCAATCTCTACTGTTTCTTTAGGGATTTGGCGCTTAATCAGCTTTTCAATCTCTACGAAATACTTTTCTTCATCTGAGCTGACGAATGAAATCGCAATACCAGATGCGCCTGCACGGCCAGTACGGCCGATACGATGTACATAATCTTCTGGCGCACTTGGAATCTCGTAGTTAATCACCATAGGCAAATCACTGATATCCAGACCACGCGCAGCAACATCAGTGGCTATTAACGCAGTAACGGTACCAGCCTTAAATGCATCTAATGCCTTGATACGTTCTTGCTGTGTTTTGTCGCCATGAATCGCATCGGCAGCAATGCCGGCACGTTCTAAACTACGACTTAGGCGACTGGCAGTCAGCTTGGTCTTAGTGAAGACAATCACTTGTTTTGCATCTGCAGCTTTTAGTATCTGTGTGAGTAAAGCTTCTTTATCGCTTTGTTCAACTTGATAGACTTTTTGTGTCACGTTGTCGTTAGTCGCGTTACTACGCGCTACTTCGATTAATTGCGGTTTTGTTAAGAAGTCATCCGCTAATTTTTTGATATCGTTTGAGAATGTCGCTGAAAACATCAGGTTTTGACGTTGTTTTGGCAGTAAAGCCAAAATGCGTTTTAAGTCAGGCATAAAGCCCATGTCGAGCATTCTGTCAGCTTCATCCAGTACTAACATTTGTACTTGATTCAGTTGCAGTGTCTTTTGTTCAATATGGTCCAACAAACGACCCGGTGTGGCTACCAGCACTTCTACACCTGTTTTTAAATGCGGTGTTTGGGACTTGATATCCACTCCACCATATACAACAAGTGTGCGTAGCGGCGTATGTTTTGCATATGCACGAACGCTTTCTTCTACCTGAATCGCTAGCTCGCGCGTTGGTACTAAAATCAATGCGCGTACTGGGTGTTTAGCAGGAGAAGCACTTGCGCTGGCTAATGGCAGCAATTTTTGCAGCAAGGGTAACGCAAATGCCGCAGTTTTACCTGTGCCTGTTTGCGCGCCTGCCATCAGGTCACCCCCAGCCAAAGCTACTGGAATTGCTTGAGCTTGGATTGGCGTAGGTGTGGTGTAGCCAGACTCGGTCAGCGCTTTAAGTAATGCAGGCGCGAGACCAAGGCTATCAAAACCGACAATGTCGGTTTTTTGGCTATCTAAAATTGCTGTTTCTGTCATTTGTTGGGTATTGTTCAATTAGTCATTTACTCAATTAAGCGAAGCTACGTGGACGACGTGGTGCGCTGCTACCGCCGCCTGCATTTGCGCCGAAGCTACGTGCATTGTCGTTAGAACCGCCGTTAGAACGTGGGGCACTCCTGTTTTCACTGCGGCCTTGGCGACCTTCAGGTTTTGCGCCATCACGACGTGCTGGAGCAGATGAACGATCACCACGTGGGGCATCTGTTCGTGTATCGCTACGGCCTTCGTAACGTGCGCCTAATACTCGGTTGCTATCACCACGGTTAGCATCAGGGCGGTTGCCACGATTGTCACCGCGTGAATCACCGCGACCTGCACTTGAACGATCATTGGTTTGACCATCACGTGCATAAGGTTTTTTGCCAAATGCTACGCTGTCGCCAAAGCTACGGTTTGGAGCACCAGCATTTGCGCTTGGACGATCACCACGGCTACGGTCGCCGCTAGAATTAGAGCGGTCACCAAATGAACGTGGACGATCGCCAGACGGTCTTTCTGAACGAGCAAACTCTGGTCTGCCAGCATTGCCTTCACGTGGAGCTGCATCGCGGTTACCACGGGATTCGTTGTCACGGCTGAAACTTGGACGCTCACGTGAGTCACCACGGTTGCTATCGCGACCACCAAAACCACCACGGTCATCACGTGGTTTAAAGCCACCGCGACCACCAGGTTTATGACCATCACGACGACTGCCGCCAGGGCCATCCATCTTGATTGCGCGTTTTGGTTCAAAACCTTCTACCACTGCTGGAGACATGGTATTGCCAGTGAACTGTTCGATTTTGCGCAAAATGTGTCTATCCATATTTGACGCGAATGAAATTGCGATGCCAGTATTACCTGCACGACCGGTACGACCGATACGGTGTACATAATCTTCAGCAAATTTAGGTAAGTCGTAATTGATCACGTGTGTAATACCGTGAACGTCAATACCACGGGCAGCAACGTCAGTCGCTACCAATACTTTTACATCGCCATGACGTAATTTAGTCAGCGTACGGTTACGTGCGCCTTGTGTCATGTCGCCATGTAAAGCAGCAGTTTTGTGGCCTGCCGCATACAAGTCTTCAGCCAATACATCTGCATGACGTTTAGTTGAAGTAAAGATAATCACTTGGTTCACTTCTGGTGCAATCAACAAATGCTCAAGCAATTTGTTTTTATGCGTCATGTCGTCCACATAGTGCAAGCGTTGTTCAATGTTCGCGTGTTTTTCGCGTTGTGCAGCCACTTGAATCGTTTTAGGATTTTTAAGGATTTGTCTAGCAATGCGACCAATGTCGCCATCTAATGTTGCAGAGAACAATAGTGTTTGACGCTCAGCACTTAATTGTTCACAAATGCGTTCAACATCTGGCAAGAAACCCATATCCAACATACGGTCAGCTTCATCCAGAATCAACATTTGTAAACGTGATAAGTCGATACGGCCACGTTCCATGTGGTCCAGCAAACGACCAGGCGTTGCAACCAAGATATCTAATGGTTGTGACAGTAATTTGTTTTGCAGTGGGTAAGGCATGCCACCTACGATACTTACAGTGCGTGCACGTAAGAATTTACCGTATTTGCGGGCAGCTTCGTTTACTTGCGCAGCCAATTCACGTGTTGGCGTTAACACCAAGATACGTGGACCACGGCTTTTAGATTCGTGTGGAGTTGCTAGTAGGTTTAATGCAGGCAACATAAATGCTGCAGTTTTGCCAGTGCCGGTTTGGGCAGAGGCCATCAAGTCGTGGCCGGCAATCACTTCTGGGATTGCTTGCGCTTGGATAGGAGTAGGTGTGGTGTAGCCAGATTCTTCAATAGCACGAAGAATCGCTGGGTCAAGATTTAATGATTCAAAAGACAAAATAGTCCCTTTCAAAAGTAACAAAAAGGGCGCTAAGCAAATACGGGCATATCATTTGAACATAAGCATGCCTAAATTAAGGCTCAAACAAGCTTATGAACACAAGCAATATAAACGCGAGAGAATATTTAGATTTAATTAAACTAGTTAATTAAACGAGTTATATTATCTTTACTAGCGCACGGGCACAGCCGCTAACCAGTAAAAATCAATATTTCGATTTCTTGATAGTTGCTTCAAAACTTCACGAGCAACAGTAGGGTCAGGGCAATGATTCAAGCAACTCTATAAACTACAAGTTGCGAATGAAGCGCGCAGTATAACCATTTAATACAGAATGTCAAATTAAAAATACAGATGCCAAATTAATTACAGGTTTAATGTGTTAAAATCGCCGCCTTTCCAATGAACGGCAGCACACATGTCTCGCAACTTAAGAAATATCGCAATTATCGCCCACGTTGACCATGGTAAAACTACGATGGTGGACAAGCTTTTACAACAATCTGGTACTTTCGCTGCTTATCAAGCTGTGACTGAACGCGTGATGGACTCTAATGACTTAGAGAAAGAACGTGGTATTACTATTTTGGCTAAAAATACCTCAGTGATCTATGAAGGTACAAAAATCAACATCGTAGATACCCCGGGCCATGCGGACTTTGGTGGTGAAGTAGAGCGTGTATTGGGTATGGTCGACGGTGTAGTGTTGCTGGTAGATGCGGTTGAAGGCCCAATGCCGCAAACACGTTTCGTGACAAAAAAAGCTTTGGCGTTAGGTTTGAAGCCTATTGTGGTTATTAATAAAGTAGATCGTCCAGGTGCACGTACTGACTGGGTGATTAACCATACATTCGATTTGTTCGCTAACTTGGGCGCAACTGATGAGCAGTTAGACTTTCCCGTAGTGTACGCATCAGCACTGAACGGTTTTGCTATGTTGGACATGAACGAGACTTCCGACAATATGCGCCCACTGTTCGAGACCATTTTGAAACATGTGGCTCCACCAGCAGGCAAAAGCGATGCACCATTGCAAATGCAAATTTCAGCGTTGGATTATTCAACTTACACAGGCCGCCTAGGTGTTGGCCGTGTGGTGAATGGTCGCATTAAAACAGGTCAAGCTGTTGCGGTGATGAACGGTGACAAACAAGTTGGCCAAGGTAAAATCAACCAAGTATTAGGTTTTGTTGGTTTAGAGCGTGTGCCAGTCGAGGAAGCTGAAGCAGGCGACATCATTATTATTTCAGGTATAGACAATATCGGTATCGGTTTCACCATTGCAGACCGTGAAAATCCAGTTGGCTTAGAGGTGATGGGCGTAGATGAACCAACCTTGACCATGGACTTTATGGTGAACTCTTCACCTTTAGCCGGTACAGAAGGTAAATTCATTACTTCACGCCAAATTCGTGATCGTTTAACTAAAGAGTTATTGGTCAACGTAGCATTACGTGTAGAAGAAACTGAAGACACTGACGTATTCCGTGTCTCTGGCCGTGGTGAGTTGCATTTGACTATTCTTTTAGAGAATATGCGTCGTGAAGGTTTTGAGTTGGCGGTTGGTAAACCAAAAGTCGTATACCGTGAAATTAATGGCGAAAAATGTGAGCCATACGAAATTCTAACCGTAGACTTAGAAGATGATAACCAAGGTGCGGTGATGGAGGAGTTGGGTCGTCGTCGTGGTGAGATGCAAAATATGGAGTCTGACGGTAATGGCCGTACACGTCTAGAGTACAAAATTCCAGCACGTGGCTTGATTGGTTTCCAAGGTGAGTTCTTGACCATGACGCGCGGTACAGGCTTGATGGCACATATTTTTGATGAATACGCACCAATTAAAGCTGATATGCCAGGCCGTCGTAATGGTGTGTTGATTTCTGCTGAACATGGTGAAGCAGTTGCTTACGCACTGTGGAAATTACAAGATCGCGGCAAAATGTTTGCTGTGCCAGGTGACAAGCTTTACGAAGGAATGGTGATTGGTATTCATAGCCGTGATAACGATTTGATTGTGAACCCAATTAAAGGTAAACAATTAACTAACGTTCGTTCTTCAGGTACAGATGAAGCGGTACGCTTAATCACGCCAATAGCATTGTCATTAGAGTCAGCAGTAGAGTTTATTGATGATGACGAATTGGTGGAAATCACTCCTAAGACTATTCGTATCCGTAAACGTTACTTGTTGGAGCATGAGCGTAAACGTTCTCTGAAAGAATAATCCGGTAATAAAAGCACTCAATAAAAAACCCAGCTGATGCTGGGTTTTTTATTGTTACTTGTCAGATTAAACTAGTACATTATTAATGTTAAGCAAATACGTTATTGCCTTTGTAGGCAAGTAAGAACGCTTCAAATTGATCTGCCTCAAGCGCAGGGCTGGCATAAAAACCTTGGTACATATGGCAGCCATGGGATTCTAAGAAAGTGAGTTGTGAGGAGGTTTCAACACCCTCGGCAATCACTTTCAAGTTGAGTGTTCTGCCAATACCAATAATGGTTGCGGTAATTGCCCGGTCATCCTTGTCATGTTCAAGATCGGCAATAAATGAACGATCAATTTTTAACACATCAAGAGGAAAGCGGCGTAAATAGGAGAGCGAAGAATAGCCCGCGCCAAAATCATCAACCGCTAGCGTAATGCCTAGGTTCTTGATTTGATATAGTTTCTTGATGGACTCTGCCTCGCGCCGCATCAAGATGCTTTCGGTAAGCTCTAACTCTAAGTTTTTTGCAGGGAAACCCGTTTTCTTTAATATATCCCGGATGATATTGGTGATATCACTATGGTAAAGCTGCGTAGCTGACAGATTGACCGCGATAGACAGGTCTAATCCTTTATCTAACCATACCTTGCCTTGGTGGCAAGCTTCATTGAGCACCCATTCTCCAAGCTTGTTAATCAGACCAGTTTCTTCAGCAATGCTGATAAATTCGTTAGGCATGATGAGGCCAACGTCAGGATCCATCCAGCGAACCAAAGCCTCTACTCCTAATATTTCACCGGAAAAAACATCAAGTTTTGGTTGGTAATAGAGTTGTAATTCATTGTGCATGATTGCTTCACGAAGCTTTGCTTCAAGTGTGAAGCGCCTTCTGGCCTGGCGCGTTAAGCTTTCAGAGTAATAGCGTGCTACGCCGCGACCAGAGCCTTTAGCCTGGTAGAGCGCCGCATCTGCATGTTTAAGTAAATCCAGGGCATTGTTGCCGTGGTCTGGGTAGAGGCTAATACCGATGCTGGTACCAATATGCACTTCGGAGTCATTGTTGAGCACCCAGGGCTGTTCTATGCACGAAATGATGCTCTCAGCGACTTTTGCAGCATATTCTGATTGGTTGATGTCTTCTAATAAAATCACGAATTCATCGCCACCCAACCTCGCCACCATGTCATTGCCACGTAGCCTGGTTTTTAATCGTGCTGACAACTTTTGTAATAGGTCGTCGCCTGCCAAATGACCGAAACTGTCGTTGATATTTTTAAATCTATCCAGATCAAGTAATAGTAAGGCTAGTTGCTTGTTATTACGTTTTGCACCTTCAATGGCATGCGAAATATGAGATATCAGCATCATGCGGTTTGGCAAACCAGTGAGTGCATCATGGTTAGCTAAGAACGCTAAACGATCTTCTGTGTTTTTAAGGCTGGTGATATCGGTAAACACGCTGACATAATGCGTAGTTTTTTGTTGTGCGTTTTTGACCGCGCTAATACTCATGATCCCCGGATGTACTTCACCATTTTTGCGGCGATTCCACATCTCATTCTGAAATATCCCAGTTTCGTTCAATGCGGTATACATTCGGGCAAAGTACTCATTATCATGTTTGCCTGAATTGAGGATTCGAGGATTGTTGCCTATCATTTCCTCTGCTGTATAACCTTCTAGTTCGATAAAAGCTTTATTGACCATGACCGTATTGATATTGCTGTCAGTGACCAGGATGGCTTCACGCGAGTTATCCAACACAACTCCTGCCATACGCAGGCTTTCTTGTACAGATTTAAGCTCGGTAATATCAGTCAGCGTGCCCACAAAGCCATTAAAGACAGCCTTGTCATCATAACAAGGCTGCGCTTGGCTTTTAACCCATACAATCTGATTATTGGGATGAGAAAACCGGTACTCCATATCAAAGGCAACTTTGTCATGTAAGCTTTTTTGGAAAGCACTGGTAACGAGTTTGCTATCTTCTTTATGGATGCTGGATGGGAAAGTTTTACCTTCGAGTAATTCTTGAGGATCTGTGGCAGTGATGCTGAGCCAGATGTCGTTATAGTAAGTGAGCTTTCCTTTTTTATCGGTACGGAAAACACCGGCAGGGGAGTTGCTTGCTAAGTTATGGAAAAGCGCTTCACTCTCGATGAGTGCTTTTTCTGTCTTTTTACGCTGGGTTTCGCCATCTTCAATTTCTAAAGCAAATGAAATATCCGCCGCTAGTTCATCAAGTAAGGAAATCTCTTTTTCACCAAATGCTTGTGTCTCATTAGAGAATAAACTGAAATTACCAACTACTTTTCCATACTGCGCAATAGGTAAGGCAACCATCGAGCGGTAGCCGCTTTCCAATGCGCTGGCAACCCAATGTTCTTCATAATCCGCATTTTCCAGGTCATTGCAAATAATGTACTGACCTTCGGTGATACATTGGATAGCAGGAATGTTGTAATCTAACTTTTGTAAATTATGATCAAGTGATTCTATAAAACTTGTAGAAACGCCAGCATAAGTAATACATTTCAGCTGATCTCGCTCTTTGGTCAATAGACCAACCCAAGCGAAGTTAAAGCCACCATCTTGCACTGCAATCTTACATAACTCGCTGAACAGTACGACCGACCCTGGCTTACGTGTGATGAGTTGATTGGTATTGGTGATCATCGACAGTAAGCGGTTAAGCGTGATGATCTCACGATCCGTTTTTTTGAATTCAGTGATATCTGTATTAGTGCCAGAGATACGGACTGCTTTTCCGTCTTTATCCCGTACGATGTAACCGCGGGTTAATATGGGTACATAGTGCCCATCAATGTGTTTAAGACGCATCTCAACTTCATATTGACTTTGTTCGCCTGCTATGGCTTTGCGTAGATAGGCGAGTGTGGGCACTACATCGTCTGGATGTATCAAGATTTGCCAATGATTGAGATCTTTGATATTCGTATCTTCGTCATAGCCTAGCATTTGCCACCAGCGTTTAGAGTAGTGTGCAAGATTATTGATTAAATCCAGATCCCACCAACCATCATTACTGCCCTTCACCACAAGATCTAAACGCTCTTCTGATATTTTTAACGCTTGCTCTGCAATCACGCGCTCGGTGATGTCTTCTACAGCGACGATATTCGTTTCGATATCACCATAATCATTACGCATGGCGGTAACTTCAACACGCGCATAGATAAGCTTGCCAGTTTTGTGAATAAACCGCTTTTCACGGGTGTAGTGATTGATTTCACCTTTTTTCAGTTTGTCATAATAAACGTCATCAATTGAGGTTTCATCTGAATGATTGAGGTCTGTGTACTTAAGATGAGTGAGTTCTTGTGCACTGTAACCAAAAATTTCTAATAAGCGTGGATTCGCTTCTATCCACCTACGGTTGACTGCACTTACGATGCCTGTACCAATAAACGGCATGGTGTGAAACTTATTAAGTAGTTTGTTCAGTTCGACATCTTTTAAATCAAGGGCAAGTTTATATGCGGATTTTTGTTGCTTCCACAATAAAAATAGCACAATGCTAATAATGGCCAGTGCAATCAGTGCAGCGACACCAGTCCAAAATAGCAACTGATGTAAGCCCTTCATTACTTCACTTTGTGTTACCTCTGTTAAAAAGTACCAAGAGGTGCCGGCAATCGGCAAGCATGCGCTAAAAGCCGTTTCACCGATCAGGTTCTTACCGCTAGATAGTGGGCGCCTAGGGTCATACAGGGTATTTTCTACCTGCTTTAAGTAATGAATACCCTCACCATTAAAGTCGTCTGGCGTTGCATCCACAATAATGACTTCGTCATGATGATGCTTGATCAGCATGGAGTCTGCCGTTGGGCTTTGCGTAGGCCACATTTGCAAGGATGGCAAAATAGGGCGGTAGAAACCAGTCTGGATCAGTACATAGGCCACTGGCATTGCAGTTTCTTTGGCGATGACAGGCGCTAGAATTTGAAGGTTGAGTTGATTCTTATCATCTACAAAGAAATCACTATGATGTGTCTTGTGATCTTTTCTAACTGCTTTGATAAGTGCCTGATCCACTTGGGTGTTGAAGTCGCTATTGTCACCAGCTTGTAATAGAGCACTTCCATCAGTAGCAATCAGTGTAACGCTTTCGTAATGATATGAATTAAGTAGAGCGGCAAACCGCGCTTGAATAATGTCGGTGCTTGGTTTGTCGTGATATTTGGAGTAGTACACGACATCATCGGCAAATTGTTTATCAGATGCGAGGATATCGCCATCAGCTAGTCGATAGTCGAGCCAAGATATCAATTGCTGGACTTTGATGCTTGCGATGGCATGTAGATTATCGTAAGTGCTGAACTCTACCTTCGGCACCTGATGTCGATAGATGCCTAAATTGACCAACGGTATCAACAACAGGATGACAAACACCCAGCTTAAATAGGCCAGTTTGTTTTTAAGGAATTGTTTATTGTTCTGAACTTCAACCTGTTTATATTGTTTAAGGTTGATCAGCAATACATGAAAAATCGCAGCACTCGCAATGAGTATTGAGAAGTCGATGAATAGATTGGTGGATTTAGGTAAAAAAGTATTGCTAGGAAGGACGTAGATTAGATCATGCTTAAAACTTACAAAAAGACCACCTACTAAAAAATACAGAATAGTAAATTTAGTAGGGTCTATAAATTGCAATATTTTCCGCAAAAAAGGTTTCAACTTTGTTTTTTTGTAATCGATAGGCGTATGCCAGAAGTCGATTATTCCACTCCCTGACTCGCTAGATAATCCTCGTAGTTACCAGTAAAGTCAATGATTTCATTGGCTTTAATCTCTAAGATACGGGTAGCAATCGAACTCACAAATTCGCGGTCATGGCTGACAAAGAACAGCGTACCTTTGTATTTATCAAGCGCGGTATTGAGTGCTTCGATCGATTCCATATCCATGTGGTTGGTAGGTTCGTCCATCAGCAATACATTGGTCTTGGCGAGCATGAGCTTGCCATAGAGCATACGGCCTTTTTCGCCACCTGAGAGTACTTTTACGGATTTCTTGGTATCTTCACCTGAGAATAACAAGCGGCCCAGCATACTGCGCACTGTCTGGTCGTCATCACCCTGTTGGGTAAAGCGTGACATCCATTCAAACAGTTCTTCGCCTTCTTCAAATTCATATTCGTGGTCTTGTGCAAAATAACCAATATTGGCTTTCTCTGCCCATTTCACTTCACCATGCTTGGCTTGTAAATCGTTAGCCAGGCAACGCAAGAGGGTGGTTTTACCGATACCGTTCTCACCGATAATCGCTACTTTTTCGCCAGCTTCGAACATCATGTCGATATCATTGAATAAAGTACGGTCAAAACCGTGACTCAGTTTTTTCAACTCAACGGCATTACGGTGCAGTTTTTCCCTGTCGTCATACTCAAAGCGGATGAATGGGTATTGACGGCTAGAAGGTTTGAATTCTTCAATCTTGATCTTATCGATCTGTTTGGCGCGACTGGTCGCTTGCTTGGCTTTAGAAGCATTCGCAGAGAAGCGGCGCACAAAGTCTTGCAAGTCAGCGATTTGCTGTTTGGCTTTAGCGTTGTCTTTAGCCTGCTGCGCACGCGCTTGGGTTGACGCTTCCATGTAGTCGTCATAGTTGCCTGGATAGATGGTCAATTTGCCATAATCCATGTCACAAGTATGCGTACATACTTGATTCAAAAAGTGACGGTCATGTGAGATGATAATCATCGTACAGTTACGATTATTCAGCACGTCTTCTAACCAGCGAATGGTATTGATGTCCAAGTTGTTGGTAGGCTCATCTAGTAACAAGATATCTGGATTAGCAAACAGCGCCTGCACTAGCAATACACGTAGCTTCCAGCCTGGCGCTACAGCGCTCATCGGGCCGGTATGTTGCTCGATTGGAATACCAACACCTAACAGCAGTTCACCTGCACGCGCCTCAGCGGTATAACCGTCAAATTCGGCAAACACCGCTTCCAACTCTGCCGCACGCATGTAGTCATCTTCAGTCGCTTCCAAGTTTTCGTAGATTGCATTTTTCTCTACATTTGCCTTCCACATTTCTTCGTGGCCCATCATCACAACGTCTAATACGCGTTGATCTTCATAGGCAAACTGGTCTTGGCGCAGGAATGCCATACGTTCATGGTTATCCAGTGAGATATTTCCAGATGTAGGTTCAAGCACTTTGGCCAAAATCTTCATGTAGGTAGATTTACCGCAGCCATTGGCGCCGATCAAGCCATAGCGATTGCCATCGCCGAATTTAACAGAGACATTTTCAAACAGTGGCTTCGCGCCGAATTGCATAGTGATATTGTTGCTAATTAACACAGAGACATCCTTAAGAGTTTACTTTGCTTCAAGATTGATTTTATTAAAATATTTATTGGAATTTATTCTGGATAACGACTTCATCCATGGCTAATTGCCCACCACGTGGCCATGCGCCTTTGATGCTTTTACCTACCGTCACAAACATAGCAGGGGTGTGGTCATCAGGTAAGTTCAGCAGCTTCGCTACCGCGTCGAAATCAAAACCATCCATTGGGCAAGTGTCGTAACCCATTTCTTTGGCTGCCAGCATGATTGCCATCGCTGCCATACCACATGAACGCATACCTTCATCACGCTCTGCCTGCGCATTGTCTCGGTAGTATTGATCAATTGCAGGTACCAAGTAATCAGACACTGCTTTAGGCGCATGTTGCCAATAGCGTTCAGGTTGTTTTGCCCAAGCTTTGAGGTCTGCGGTCAACACGATGAGTAGTGAAGCTTCTTCCACCTGTGCTTGATTCCAACTTACTGTGCGAATTTGTTGGCGTAGCACTGGGTCTGTGACTACGACAAAGCGCCAGTTTTGAATATTAAAAGCAGTAGGCGATAGCATTGCTAGTGACATCAGCTTATCAATCTCAGTTTGAGTCATCTTGTGATGAATATCATAGTGTTTAATCGAGCGGCGGGCTTCAATCGCTTGATGGACTGGCATGCTGCCATTTTGCAGAATGGTGTCTTGCATTCTTTCAGTGCTTTCTAGTAGTACCACTAATATTTAATTTCTATAATCGTTAATTGCGTATTGCCAATCGGGCGCTGCCATTCCACGTTGTCGCCAAGTTTTCTTCCAATCAGCGCTTTTGCAATCGGTGACAGATAGCTGACTTTATTACATGTCATGTCTGCCTCGTCTTCACCTACGATGGTAAACAGGTATTGCTCACCATCGTCATCTTCAACGGTCACTGTTGCGCCGAATAACACGGTTGTTGCGTCAGGGTGCTGCACCGCAGCATCAATCAAAATCGCACTGGCCAAGCGCGCGGCTATATAGCGCAAGTCGCGGTCTATCATTGCGATCTTTTGCCGCGTCATAGGGTCTTGTTCAGCGTTAGACTCTTGGTTTTTTTTAAGCGCTGTTCGTGCTTGTTCTAACTTGTCTGCTTCAGCTTCCAGTTGTTTTAAGCCGTTGGAGGTCACATAATTCGGATGCGCACTCACTGGACGCTCTGGTACATCAATACCGGCGTGTTCTAAATCATTTTCTTTAACAAAAGCGCGACTCATAATTTCAGCTTATTACGTACAAAGTGCTTGTTTCATAAAAAAGTTGAGCCGAGCAAGCTCGGCTCAGGCACCTGAGTACTACGGTTTATACGATTATTAGCTAGGCAAATCCATAAACTCTAAATTGACGCCAGCATCACTAGCTAACTTGCTCAAATTAGGTAAGCTTTCTTTGCCGCCCACATAGATCACTTTCGAACCAGAGACTTTTTCTTTACCTGTAGTTAACGCACGTGCCAATGTAGCAGCGTTTAAGTCATCATCAGCACCCGTAATAATCACGGTAGAGGTATTCACATGCAATGCAGTAATAATTGCTACTACCTTGCCAGCATCAACGCCATCTTTCACTTCTTTAATCGCTTCACGCGGTGCAATAAAACCTTCAGGCGCGCCGATGTAGATTAAATTAGTACGTTCAGCCGGATATTTAGTATTCACGGCTTGAACGATATTTTGCGGGCTGTAGCTCAATTTAGGCCCATCATTTGCGCAAGCTGCTAAGGTGAGTAACACTGAAAATAGAACTAACATTTGTAGTGATTTCATGTGAACTCCTAGGTCTTAAATTAGGTTCTTAAATAACGCATGTTAAAACGATATTAGCACAATTTTCTTTTATCGTATGTTGTTGAATTGTAAAATCATTCCCACTCAATAGTCGCTGGCGGCTTGCCAGAGATATCGTATACAACACGATTGATACCACGCACCTCGTTGATGATTCTGTTGGATACTTTGCCTAGCAGGTCATACGGTAATTCTGCCCAGTGTGCAGTCATAAAGTCACTGGTGACTACAGCGCGTAAAGCCACTACATAGTCATAGGTACGGCCATCGCCCATCACGCCGACTGACTTGACCGGTAAGAATACGGCAAATGCTTGTGAGGTATTTTCATACCAACCGCTAGCACGCAGTTCTTCAATAAAAATAGCATCAGCTAGACGTAATAAGTCCGCAAATTCTTTATTCACAGCACCTAAAATACGTACACCCAAGCCAGGACCTGGGAAAGGGTGGCGATATACCATGTCGTGTGGCAAGCCAAGCGCTACGCCTAGTTCACGTACCTCGTCTTTAAACAAATCACGTAACGGTTCTAGCAGTTTCAAGCCTAGTGTTTCCGGTAGTCCACCCACGTTGTGGTGGCTCTTGATAGTCACGGCCTTCTTGGTTTTTGCACCGCCAGATTCAATCACATCTGGGTAGATGGTACCTTGTGCCAGAAATTTTGCATTTTTGAGCTTTTTAGCTTCAGCTTGGAATACTTCTACGAACTCACGGCCAATGATTTTCCGTTTGGCTTCCGGGTCAGAAACGCCAGCTAAATGTCCCATGAATTGATCAATGGCATCTACATGAATCACTTTTACATGTAAGCGGCCGGCAAACATTTCCATGACCATTTTGCCTTCATTCAAGCGCAGTAGGCCGTGGTCTACGAACACACAAGTCAGTTGGTCACCAATCGCGCGGTGAATCAACGCGGCTGCAACGCTCGAATCCACGCCGCCAGACAAGCCTAAAATGACTTCTTCATCGCCGACTTGGGCTTTAATCTTGGCAACGGCTTCTTCAATGTGATCGCCCATGATCCAGTCAGGTTTTGCGCCGCAAATGTCCAGCACAAAGCGATTTAGCATCGCCTGGCCTTGTTTGGTATGTGTGACTTCTGGATGAAATTGCACAGCGTAAAATCTGCGCTCTTCGTCAGCCATTGCGGCGATTGGCGTGGTGTCGTTACTGGCAATCACTTTAAAACCAGCAGGTAGTTCTGTCACCTTATCACCGTGACTCATCCAAACTTCCAATAAGCCATGACCCTCGGCGTTACTGCGGTCTTGAATGTCTTTGAAGAATGCAGAGTGACCGCGTGCGCGCACTTCGGCAAAACCAAACTCGCGTTTAGCGCCAGCCTCAACCTTGCCGCCGAGTTGCTGAGCCATAGTTTGCATGCCATAGCAGATGCCTAATACCGGCACGCCTAATTCGAACACTGCTGGTGGCGCTTTATCAGTTTCTTCCTCATACACGCTGGCATGGCTGCCAGAGAGGACAATGCCATCGGCGCCAAAATTACGTACAAACTCATCTGAGACATCACAGGGATGAATTTCACAGTAGACATGGGCTTCGCGCACACGGCGTGCGATGAGTTGAGTGACTTGAGAGCCAAAATCGAGAATAAGGATTTTTGAATGGGACATGGCGTAAATTTCGCTAGCTATAAAAAGCAAAATACGGCGTTAGCCGTATTTTGCAGACATCATAAATTGTATTAATTATCAATACGGTAGTTTGGTGCTTCTTTGGTGATTTGCACATCATGTACGTGGGATTCACGCATGCCGGCAGAAGTGATTTGTACAAATTCTGCACGCTCGCGCATCTCGGTAATGGTACTTGCACCTACATAGCCCATAGACGCGCGTAAACCGCCCATCAATTGATGGATCACAGCAAGTACGCTGCCTTTGTAAGGCACACGGCCTTCGATACCTTCCGGTACGAGCTTATCCGCATTGCCGTTATTGTCTTGGAAGTAACGGTCGCTAGAGCCTTTTTGCATCGCGCCGATTGAACCCATGCCGCGGTAAGATTTGTATGAACGACCTTGGTATAGCTCGATTTCACCTGGCGCTTCTTCGGTACCTGCAAACATGCCGCCTAACATCACGCTGTAAGCACCTGCGGCGATGGCTTTTGAGATGTCACCAGAGAAACGGATGCCGCCATCTGCAATGAATGGTACGCCTGAGCCAGCCAGCGCTTTTTCAACGTTAGCAATGGCTGAAATTTGTGGCACGCCCACACCTGCAACGATACGTGTAGTACAAATAGAACCAGGGCCAATACCTACTTTAACGCCGTCGGCGCCTGCATCTACCAAGGCCAGTGCAGCACCAGCAGTAGCAATGTTGCCGCCAATCACTTCAATATGTGGAAAATTCTTTTTAACCCAAGTCACACGGTCTAAAACACCTTGTGAATGGCCGTGTGCAGTATCAACCACAATCACGTCTACGCCAGCTTCTGCAAGTGCAGCAACGCGTTCTTCAGTGCCATCACCCACACCAACCGCAGCGCCTACGCGCAATCTGCCGTGTGCATCTTTACATGCATATGGATGATCGGTTGATTTTTGAATATCTTTAACGGTAATCAGACCTTTGAGGGTGTCTGCATCATCTATCACCAGCACGCGCTCAAGGCGATGTTGATGTAGCAAGCGAATCACATCTTCTTTTGCTGCGCCTTCACGCACAGTGACTAAGCGCTCACGCGGCGTCATGATGTTTTTGATAGGTTGGTCTAGATTGGTTTCAAAGCGCAAATCACGATTGGTCACAATGCCAACGACTTTGCCGTTATCTACTACAGGCAAGCCGGAAATCTTGTGCATTTGCGTGAGTTCAAGCACATTGCGAACTGTCATATGACTTTGAATCGTAATCGGGTCGTTCACCACACCGGATTCAAAGCGCTTAACACGTGCGACATGGGCAGCTTGCTTGATGGCCGTCATGTTTTTATGGATGAAACCCAAACCACCTTCTTGCGCAAGCGCAATGGCTAAAGGCGCTTCAGTGACGGTATCCATAGCGGCGGACAGAAGCGGAATGTTCAGTTGGATGTTGCGAGTGAGTTGTGTTGCGAGAGAAACCTCGCGTGGCAGCACATTAGAGTAGGCTGGCACTAATAAAACATCGTCAAAAGTGAGAGCTTGTTGCAATAAACGCATGCGTAAATCCTTGTACCCAAAACAGAATTATACAGATTTAAGCTTTAAGGCGCGAGAGCAACACATATAAAATGTTAAATAATATGGAATTTTTATCTGTTTTTATACGACTAAGCAGGGTAATTTGAATGTAAATGTAAATGTAAGAAAATATATAAAGCTTGCTCGAAGATTTAACTAGCAATACTATTTAACTAAATATAGTTTTTGGGGTGTGAATGATGAAAATACGTATTTTGTTGCTGTGCCTGGTTATGTTGCCTACATTGGCAAGTGCAGAGATTTATAAGTGGAAAGATAAAGATGGCAAAGTGCGTTATAGCGACGTGCCCCCACCATCCAACATCCCACAAGAATCTCTGTATGGTAAAAAAATACCCAAACCTAATGGCCAGCCTCCTTTAATGCCGGTTGAAGGCGATGCTACTGCAGCTGCAAATAAAGAAAAAGCTGCAGCAAAAGATAAAGCACCAGTAAATAAAGAAGAAGCGGCGGCTAAACGTGCTAAAGAGGCAGAGCAACAAAAGAAAGAAGATGAAGTAAAGCAGGCTGACTTAAAGGTCAAGCAAGAGAATTGTAAAGCAGCACAGGCGAATCTGAGGACTTACTCTGTTGGAGGTAGATTAGTGAAAACGAATGAAAAAGGCGAGCGCGAGTACCTAGGCGATACTGATATAGAAAAGGGTAAAGCTGAAGCGCAAAAGGATGTAGAGAAATACTGCGATAGCTGATTAATTATCGCAGTACATTTTAATCTTCAGGCGGTGCCCCCACCACCTTTTTTGCGAGCATACGCTAATCGCGCATTACCTGCGTAAAGCTATTTCATAACTTTTTCATCAGCTGCACGTTGCTTACGTACTTCTTTCGGGTCTGCGATGAGTGGGCGATAGATTTCAACACGATCCAAATGGCGTAGTTGGGCATCTAATTTAGATAGTTTGCCAAAAACGCCGATTTTATTGATGGCCAAATCAATTTCTGGGAACTTGTTCAAGATGCCAGAAGCTTTGATCGCTTGTTCAGCAGTGATGCCTGCCTTAACTCTGATAGGCACGATTAATTGCTCAGCTGGCAGTGCGTAGGCGACTTCTACAATAATCTCAGTTTGATTATTAGCTTCCATCTTGATCTCTAAGTTTCTTTATATACAACATCAGCGCGCGCCACGAAACCATCTACAAAGGTGTTGGCAATATGACTGAATACGGGCGCGATGATCTTTTCTAAAAAACTATTTGCAAATTCATAATTGAGTTCAAATTCAATTCTACACGCTTGCTCATTCAGTTCTATAAAGCGCCATACGCCTTCCAGATGTTTGAAAGGTCCATCAATCAGATTGATATCCATTAAGTTCGGGTAGGTTTTATTATTCTCGGTGGTAAAGTTTTGATGCAAACCATGATAAGCAATGTGGAGCCTGGCTACGGTCGTTGCTTCATCCTGTTGGATCAAGTCAACGCCACCACACCATGCTAAGAATTGAGGGTAGCTTTTCACGTCATCCACTAACGCATACATGCGGCTGGCTGAGTGATTGATCAATACGGTTTTTTTAACTTTCGCCATCTAATCCTAATTTATTTTGATCTCTCATTTAAACTGCATGTTAAGCCTGCAAACCCAGTTATACAATTCTAGCAATACAACCCAAGTAACGAAGTAGAGTAAAATAGCTATTTTAAGTCATTCGCCAAGAAATATTTAGCTTTATGAGTATTGCACAGAATAAAAAAGCCTTTTTTGATTACTTTATCGAAGATAAATACGAAGCTGGTATTGTTTTAGAGGGTTGGGAAGTCAAGGCAATCCGTGATAATCGTATCAATCTTAAGGAGGCTTACGTCATCATTCAGCGTGGCGAAATCTATTTGATAGGTTGTCATGTTACGCCATTAGGTGCCGCTTCAACCCATGTGCGTCCAGATGCGATTCGTACACGTAAGCTACTGTTGCACAATGAAGAAATCTCAAAACTGATAGGCAAGGTTGAACGTGCCGGCTATACATTAGTCCCACTTGATATGCACTTTTCAAAAGGACGTATTAAAATCCAAATCGGACTCGCCAAAGGTAAAAAACAACACGACAAACGCGATACTGAAAAAGCCCGTGATTGGGAACGTGAGAAAGGTCGCATCATGCGGGCGCACAATAAGTAAGAGTGATAATTATTTATACGCACTTTTAAAGGGCGTATAATAGAACTCTGTTTTGGGGATGACCAGGTTTCGACGTGGGTTACAAAGCAGTGCAGGGCATACCGAGGCTCAGCTACCTCGTAAATACAACTGAAACAAGTATAGTCGCAAACGACGAAACTTACTCTCTAGCAGCTTAGTTCTGCTGGACGCTGCACCAGCTCTCCCGTGGGTTGGATTGGGGTAACCCATAGGCAGTGTCATATACACGGGATACGTGTCGTATTGGGTTACTTAATACTTCATTAACCTTAAGGTAACTCGTCTTGCAGTCGCTTGTCGGTTGGTGCATGCAAGATTAAATCAAACAACCAGGCTAAGTATGTAGAACTGTCTGTAGCGGGCTTGCGGACGGGGGTTCGATTCCCCCCATCTCCACCATTTCATAATGTAAGTTGAAGTTTTGTAACTAGTTGCATAACCGTGCCGCAATGGCGCGGTTATGTTTCTTTTTGTCATTAATTGCCATTCAAATTAGTCTTCTATTCTAAACCCAACCTTGATGGTGACTTGGTAATGGTCAACTTTGCCATCTATGATATGACCACGAGTTTCAACTAATTCAAACCAGCTAATATGTTTGACGGTAAGTGATGCTTTGGCAATCGCGTTGCTAATTGCATCATCTGTACTGACTGGTGAAGAGCCAACTAGCTCGATAAGTTTGTAGGTGTGTTCAGACATGAAATACTCCAATCTTATTGAATAATAGGTTCATTTCTAAGGTCAATAATGCGCCATAGTTAGTTGCTTGTCTATGATGTGATAGATGGATTTGATGCGCTGGTGTCTGTTGAACAGTGCAGCAACAGAAGTGAAATTGCAGTATCATTTTCATAGAGGTGACTGCAATTGGGAACTGAAGTTGAATTGAAGTTGAACATAGACCGCAAGGATGTAGCGCGTCTGCGGAGTCACCCGGCCATCGTAGCTGCCAGCATCGGCAAACCAACAAAGCACGAACTTATTAGCATCTATTACGATACCCCGGAATTGAAGTCGCTGGATGCCGGAATTAGTTTGCGCGTGCGTCATATTTCTGGACATTGGTTGCAAACATTAAAAGCCGCAGGCCGCAGTGTTGCCGGGCTTCACCAGCGCATAGAGTGGGAGGATGTGATTGCAATCGATCGCCCTGACTTCACTAAGATTCTTGATTCGGATTTGATAAAACTTTTTGCCGATAAAAAACTGCGAGAGGCACTTATTCCTATCTTTCGGACGGAGGTGCGGCGTCAAGTATGGCAACTTGCCTTCGATAATGGCGACAAGATTGAGCTGGCACTTGACCTTGGTCAACTGGTCACAGGCAAAAACCACGAGCCAATCAGTGAATTGGAATTGGAGTTGAAAGCTGGTAGTGCGGGGCGGCTATTCGACCTTGCACTGGAAGTACAGAAGGTTGTTCCGGTGAAGCTGGAAAACATCAGCAAAGGGCAGCGTGGTTATGCCTATTATCGCGCTCAGCCACCAAGTGTCTTTAAGGCACGACCAATAAAATTAGCTCGTAAAGCTAATGCCCATAGCGCTTTCAAGCGAATTGCTTGGGAATGCATCCATCACCTACAAAGCAATCAGGATATGGTGTTACATGGAGCGGATGTAGAAGGTGTGCACCAGATGCGTGTGGCGCTGCGCCGCCTGCGCTCTGCATTTGTCCTGTTTCGGAAGGTGCTGGGACGTGAGAATAGCATTGCATTATTGACCGAGCTTTCTTGGCTTGGTGATGTATTAGGTAAAGCACGCGACCTAGATGTATTTGTCACGCAAACTTTGCCCGTTGTGATGACCCAGTTTGAGAGTCATACAGGTCTGCAGCAACTGCACAATAAAGCGCTGACCACACAAGCTGAAGCTCATGCGGATTTGCGAGCAGTACTTTCTTCGCAACGCTATCAAGCGCTGTTGTTAACGCTAGCGGCATGGCTGGAAAATGAACGATGGCATGATGGCTCACATAATACTAAGCGTACTAAAGCGCTCAGTATCGCCAATACTTCATTGAGCAAGCACCATAAACAATTGCGTCAACCTGGTAAAAGCCTCTTAAATCTGAGTACTGAAGAGCGTCACGCCACTCGCATTGCCGCAAAAAAATTGCGTTATGCATCGGAGTTTTTCGCTAGCTTCTATTCATCGAGAAAATCAAAATCATTCATCCGCAAGTTGACGCAATTGCAAGATCAGCTTGGCATACTTAACGACATGACTATCACAGAGAGTCTGCTGCACCAACTCATCGGCTCATCCTCCAAAGGTACGCTGAACGAGGCGCTACACATTTTTACTGGCTGGAATGCCTGCAATGCCACACATAGCGTGGTGGTTATGGATAAAGTCTGGCGAAAATTTATTTCACAAAAGCCATTCTGGCATTGAAACTTTATATTTAAATACATCTATTTTTTTGTGCTTCAACTCCAACCAACACTTTAAATGTGCTAGTCCAGTCTTGGTTAGGCGAGGCTTTTCTGCGATAATAGTGTTTTGATTTTTAACGAAAGCTTGAGCGATGGCACAATTTGACAATGTCAGTGTAAAAAAGAAAGCCAATGTATATTTTGATGGCAAATGTGTAAGTCACACTGTGATGTTTCCTAACGGTACACGCAGTACGATAGGTGTGATTTTTCCAAGCTTGCTTACGTTTAATACAGCAGCACCCGAATTAATGGAAATTAACTTGGGTGTTTGTAAAGTGCGCCTTCAAGGTGAAGATGAGTGGAAAACATACAGTGCAGGTGAAAAATTCACGGTGCCAGGCAACTCGTCTTTTGATATTGAGACAGTTGAAACATTAGATTACGTTTGTCATTTTGAGTAGTTGAATGCTTGGCTCTGCGGCGTTCTCGTGTTTGCCGTACTAATCGTACTGTTAACACACAAATGCCTTGCATAGCCTGCGCTTAAAAGAGTTGTGAGGATTAAAAATGCCAAGTTTTGATATTAGTTCTGAAGTGGATATGGTCGCTTTAAAAAATGCAATTGATACCGCTGGTAAGCAAATTACGAATCGTTATGACTTTAAAGGCAGTTCGGCTAAGGTTGAATTAAACGAAAAAGACAGCATCATAACTTTATTCGGCGATAACGATTTTCAGCTTGATCAGGTCAAAGATATTCTTCTGCCGGCAATGGAGAAAAAGGAGCCTGATTCAACAAAACGACTTGACCATAAAGACGTGCAAAAGATATCTGGTAACAATGTAAAGCAAGAGCTTAAAATTCGCGCAGGTATTGATAGTGATTTGGCGAAACGCATCACTAAGTTGATTAAAGACTCCGGCATGAAAGTGCAGGCAAGTATTCAAGGTGATACGGTGCGTGTGAACGGGGCAAAACGTGACTTGCTGCAAGATGCCATTGCGTTTGTGAAGAAGAGTGTGACGGATTTTCCGTTGCAGTTTGGTAATTTTAGAGATTAGGTGTTAGAGATGGTTGCAAAAACGCTTTACGATAAATTGTTCGATTCTCACGTTGTGCACGAAGAAAACGGCACCGCGCTAATTTATATCGACCGTCATTTGGTGCATGAAGTGACCAGCCCGCAAGCATTTGAAGGTTTAAAGCTTGCCAATCGTAAAGTATGGCGCGTGAATTCTATCTTGGCGGTGCCCGACCATAATGTGCCAACGACAGACAGAAGCACAGGCGTTGCCGGTATTAGTGATCCAATCTCTCGCTTGCAAGTGCAAACTCTAGATGAAAACTGTGCTGAATACGGCGTGACTGAATTCAAAATGAATGACTTGCGTCAAGGTATCGTACACGTCATCGGCCCTGAGCAAGGTGCGACCTTGCCTGGTATGACCGTGGTCTGTGGCGATTCGCACACCAGTACGCACGGTGCGTTTGGCGCATTGGCGCATGGTATCGGTACTTCTGAAGTTGAACATGTATTAGCTACACAATGTTTGGTGCAGAAAAAATCTAAAACCATGCAAGTGCAGGTAAATGGTAAATTAGGCCACGGCGTCACGGCTAAAGATATTGCCCTCGCAATTATCGGCAAAATCGGTACTGCCGGTGGTAATGGATATGCTATTGAGTTTGCTGGCTCTGCAATTCGTGCATTAAGCATGGAAGGCCGTATGACTTTGTGCAATATGGCGATCGAAGCTGGCGCCCGTGCCGGTATGGTAGCGGTTGATGATACGACCATTAACTATGTCAAAGGTCGGCCGTTCTCACCTAAAGCTGAGCAATGGGATGCAGCTGTTAGTTACTGGAATACTTTGCACAGTGATGAAGGTGCAAAATTTGATGCAGTAGTCACGCTTAAAGCCGAGAATATTCAACCTCAAGTCACTTGGGGCACTTCGCCTGAAATGGTGGTGGGTGTGGATGGCAAAGTACCAAGTTTAGACCTTGCAAAAAATGAAGTGCAGCGCGGTGACTGGGAGCGTGCTTATGCTTACATGGGCTTAACTGCGAATACACCTATCAATGAAATTAACATTGATAAGGTGTTCATTGGCTCTTGCACCAATTCTCGTATCGAAGATTTACGTGCAGCAGCAGCTGTTGCAAAAGGCAAGCATATTGCGCCTAACGTAAAGTTGGCGTTAGTAGTACCGGGTTCTGGCTTGGTAAAAGCACAAGCGGAACAAGAAGGCTTGGACAAGATTTTCATCGCGGCTGGCTTTGAATGGCGTGAGCCAGGTTGTTCTATGTGTTTAGCAATGAATGCTGACCGCTTAGAGCCGGGCGAGCGTTGCGCCTCTACTTCAAATCGTAATTTCGAAGGCAGGCAAGGCCAAGGTGGCCGTACGCATTTGGTCAGCCCAGAGATGGCTGCCGCAGCAGCAGTAGCAGGGCACTTTGTTGATGTTAGGCAGTTTGTTTGATTTTTAATAAACAATCAGTAGGAGGGTTAGATGAGTAAATTATTTGTATTGGTGGCATTAGCTTTTGCATTAGTGCTAACAGGTTGCAACACATGGCATGGTTTTGGTAAAGATTTGGAAAAGGTGGGTGACAAAATTCAAAACTCACCAAATAACTAATGCAGCCATTTACTAAATTAGAGGGATTAGTGGCACCGTTGGATCGTGCTAACGTAGATACTGACGCTATTATTCCCAAGCAGTTTTTAAAATCAATCAAGCGTAGCGGCTTTGGCCCCAATGCCTTTGATGAATGGCGTTATCTCGACCATGGTGAACCTGGCATGGATAACTCTAAACGTCCGTTGAATCCTGATTTTGTGTTGAATCAGGCGCGTTTTCAAGGTGCGAGCATATTGTTAGCACGTGAAAACTTTGGTTGTGGCTCAAGTCGTGAGCACGCACCGTGGGCGCTGGAAGACTTTGGTTTCAAAGTGGTAATTGCATCTAGCTTCGCAGACATTTTCTTTAATAACTGTTTCAAGAATGGAATGTTGCCGATTGTGCTAAGCGCGCAGGATGTTGATAGTCTATTCAATGATGTTGAAGCAATTGAAGGTTATAAACTAAATGTGGATTTGGCTGCGCAAACGGTCACAACGCCAAGTGGAAAAGCTTATTCATTTGAAGTGGATGAAGTGCGGAAACATAACTTGCTTAATGGCTTGGATGACATTGGTTTAACCATGCAGCAGCAAGACAAGATTAAAGCCTTCGAAGCGAAACACAAACAAATACAGCCTTGGCTTTTCAACTAAATATTATAAAAATTAGAAAGTAATTCCATGAAGATAGCAGTATTGCCTGGCGATGGTATCGGGCCGGAAATCGTTGCACAGGCAGTTAAAGTCCTGAATGCGTTGAACCTCAATATCAGCATGACAGAAGCGCCTATCGGTGGTGCTGGTTATGAAGCCGTAGGCGATCCATTACCTGATGCAACGCTAAAGTTAGCGAAAGAGTCTGATGCGATATTGCTAGGCGCAGTAGGTGATTGGAAGTACGATAAATTAGAGCGTCATTTACGCCCTGAGCGTGGTTTATTGCGCATTCGCAAAGAGCTGAACTTGTTTGCTAATCTGCGTCCAGCATTGCTCTACCCTGAGCTTGCAGATGCATCTACACTGAAACCAGAAGTGGTTTCAGGTTTAGATTTAATGATTATTCGCGAGCTGACAGGCGACATTTATTTCGGTCAGCCACGTGGCATCAGCACGCTAGAGAATGGTGAGCGCGAAGGCATTAACACCATGCGCTATAACGAATCAGAGATTCGTCGTATCGGCCGTGTTGCGTTTGATATCGCAATGAAGCGCAATAAAAAGGTTTGTTCTGTAGATAAAGCTAACGTGCTGGAAACGACTGAACTGTGGCGTCAGGTCATGATTGAATTGTCGGCTGAATATCCAGAAGTCGAGTTAAATCATATGTACGTAGATAACGCGGCAATGCAATTGATTCGAGCGCCTAAGCAATTTGATGTGATGGTGACTGGTAATATCTTTGGCGATATTCTGTCAGATGAGGCTTCAATGCTTACTGGTTCTATCGGTATGCTGCCATCGGCTTCACTAGATGCCAATAACAAAGGTATGTATGAGCCTAGTCATGGCTCTGCTCCTGATATCGCAGGTAAAGACATCGCTAATCCGTTGGCGACAATATTGTCTGTAGCGATGATGTTGCGCTATACGTTCAACGATGAAGCGAATGCGCTTAAAGTTGAAAATGCAGTTAAAGCGGCCTTAGCACAAGGTTATAGAACTGCTGACATTGCAACTGAAGGCTGTAAAAAAGTAGGATGTAATGCTATGGGAGATGCAGTAGTAGCTGCACTTTAATTCCATTACTAAACCGAACTAACTTTGTTGTCGCGTTTTGCCGTACTAAATGTACTGTCTTCAACGCTCCGCCTTGTTATTTCAGTTTATTAAATGGAATATGGTATTAATTATTGGAAAGTTGAAAAATGCTTAAAGTTGGTTTCATAGGTTGGCGTGGCATGGTGGGCTCAGTGCTCATGCAGCGCATGATGGAAGAGAATGATTTTGCGTTGATTGAGCCGCAATTCTTTACTACGTCTCAAGTGGGCGGTAAAGCGCCTAATATTGGTAAAGATTCTGCGCCATTAAAAGACGCAAAAAACATTGCCGACCTGAAAACTATGGATGCCATCATTTCCTGCCAAGGCGGCGATTATACCAGCGAGATTTTCCCACAATTAAGACAAGCTGGCTGGAAGGGTCATTGGATTGATGCTGCTTCCACATTGCGCATGGAAAAAGATGCAGTCATTATTCTTGATCCGGTGAACATGCACGTGATTCAAGACGCTTACGCCAAAGGCAATAATAACTGGGTGGGCGGTAACTGTACCGTTTCATTGATGCTGATGGCCCTGAATGGCTTGTTTAAAGCTGACTTGGTTGAGTGGGCGACATCCATGACTTATCAAGCTGCTTCAGGTGCTGGTGCGCAGAATATGCGTGAGTTGCTTAAACAGATGGGCGAAGCACATCGCGTGGCGAATGAATTGTTATCTGATCCTTCATCTGCGATTTTGGATATCGACCGTGAAGTTGCCGGTACTTTGCGTGACAATGGTTTCCCCACTTCACACTTTGGCGTGCCACTCGCTGGTAGCTTGATTCCTTGGATCGACAAAGATCTTGGTAATGGTCAAAGTAAAGAAGAGTGGAAAGGTGGCGTAGAGACTAACAAGATATTAGGCCGTGAAGCCAATCCTATCCATATTGATGGGCTCTGTGTGCGTATTGGCGCAATGCGGTGTCACAGCCAAGCGTTAACCATCAAGCTTAAAAAAGATGTGCCCTTGGATGAGATCAACCAGATGCTGGCTGAGGCTAATCAGTGGGCGAAAGTAATTCCGAATGAGCGCGATGCTAGCATGCGTGAGCTTACCCCGGCTGCCGTGACAGGTACATTAACTACGCCTGTAGGCCGTTTACGCAAATTGAATATGGGTAATGACTATTTATCTGCATTTACTGTAGGCGATCAACTGCTTTGGGGTGCGGCAGAACCGCTGCGACGTATGTTGCGGATTTTAATAGAAAAATAATCAGTATGCATAAGTAGAGTGTTGTGAAAATAACAACACTCTAAGTCTACAAATACATAGCAGTTGAATATAATGTGTATTATGAGCTTGCATACCTAACTATTTGATGTTAATTTGATAATGCAAAGTTAAGTTTGATTAAGGGTAGGATTGTGCATAGATCAAAAATAAAGCAAATTACATTGGCGGTGTGTTTGGCTCTCATGCCATTTTCTGGCTATGCCGCTGGTTTAGGTAAGTTAAATGTCAGTTCAGGTTTGGGTGAGCCACTCAAAGCTGAAATTGAGCTTTTATCAGTGACCCCAGAAGAACTTTCAACATTGGTCGCAGCAATCGCTTCAGAAGAAGCTTATGCGGCACAAGGCGTTACGCGTCTTGGTATTCATAATAATATTCAAGTAGAAGTCACTAAAAGTAGTAACGGCTCACCTATATTAAAGCTCCGTTCTAGCCAGCCAATCAGTGATCCTTATCTGGACATGCTGATTCAAGTGGATTGGGCATCAGGTCGTCTACAACGTGAATATACAGTATTGCTTGATCCGCCTGGTTATCAGCAACCGGCTGAGAACGCCGCACCAATGGCAGTATCGCCACCATCAGTGAGTATGCCGGGTAGTAGTTTATCTTCCAGTGACTCAACTCAGGCTAGCAACAAAAAAACAAAGAAATCAGGAAAACGTTCTGCACCAGCCTTGCAAGATGAGTCAGTAGCGTCACCAAGTGCCGACGAGCTTACAACCCAGCGGGGTGACACATTGAGTACGATAGCTAAGCAGATGCAAGTTGAGGGTGTGAGCTTAGACCAGATACTGATTGGTCTGTACGAGAATAATAAATCAGCATTTTCTGGCGGTAACATGAACCGTCTAAAAGTAGGTCAGATTATTAGAGTGCCTGCTAAAGAGAGTCTCACTGCTGTTGATAAGAAAGATGCAAGACAGTCAGTGAAGGTACATTCAGATAACTGGAATGCTTACCGTAACAATCTGGCTGGGGTGGTAGCAGAAGCGCCGGCAATAACAGATGTTGAACAAAAACAAGCTTCATCAGGCAAAATTGGTACAGCACAAGACAAAGCTACTCCAGCTAAAGTTGGGCCGCAGGATGTAGTTAAACTTTCTGCAGGTGAAAAACAAGCTGCTGCAGGAGCTGCTAAAGAGTTTGAGGCTAAGATAGTTGCACTGCAAGAAGAAACCACGGCGCGTGAGAAATCGCTGAAAGAAGCACAAGAGCGAACAGCTTCACTAGAGAAACAAATTCAGGATATGCAAAAGTTACTGGCTCTGAAGAGTCAGACAATGACAGAAGTCCAGAAGAATGCTGAATCTGCTGTAAAAGCACCTGATGCAGCAACCACAAACCCGGCGCCGGTAGCACAAACGCCAGAAGTCAAAGCTGAATCTGCACCAGTAGCTGAGTCGCAAGAGCCGCCAAAAGTTGAACCAGCCGCAACTGATACCGCTAAGCCCGCCGAAGTTGCGGCAGCACCGGTAGCAAAGAAAATAATACTCCCACCACCGCCTCAACCAGAAGCTGAGGCAGGTTTGTTTGACGGTTTGATGGGTGGCGTTGACCTGACGATATTGGGTGGTGCTGGCGCCGTTGCATTATTAGGCGCTGGTTGGATGTTCTTACGTAATAAACGTAGAAAAGATCTAGATAGTTTCGAACGTGGCATTCTCACCTCAGGTGGGCTGCGCGCAAATACCGTATTTGGTAATACCACAGGCACTGCGAGCACTTCAGATACGTCGTTTTTGACTGATTTCGCACAAAGTGCCGATGGCAGTATGATTGATACTAATGATGTAGATCCTATCGCTGAGGCTGAGGTTTACATGGCGTACGGTCGCGATGCACAAGCTGAAGAAATATTGAAAGATGCTATCTCAAAAGAACCAAAACGTTATGAATTGCATTTGAAATTACTAGAAATGTATGCGACACGTAAAGACACTTCAGCTTTTGAAGCCATAGCAGGCGAGCTTTACACAACGTTAGGTGCAGCTGATCCAACTTGGATAAAAGTAGCTGAGATTGGTCATGCAATGGAGCCTGAAAATCCATTGTATGACGTAAGTAAAGTTGTTGCAGTATCATCTTTAGCTACACAAAAATTAGATGCTTCGGATTTTGCTGATGTTGCTGTTTCAACTGATACAGGTTTAGATTTCTCATTCGATACAGATGATACTGATGCTGCAGCCCCAACCATGGCGGATGATGCTAATAGTGCGGTGATGCAGAGTTTCTCTACTCCAGCGAATGTTGAGCAAGAGTTATCGTTTGATTTGGGAAATTTAGAAGGTGATGTAGCCGATAGCACCCCATCTGAGAATGCTAATACCGCCCAGTCAGCTAAACAAGATGTCGCTGACAATACGATGGATTTTGATTTGGGTAGCTTTAATCTCGATACAGAATCACAGTCAGATATTGACTCAATGAAGACAATGGATAATTTGGCTGCATTTGGTGAAACCATGCCAGGCAAGAACAACTTTGAAGCGCCAGCTTTTGATCTTCCTGCAGCAACTGAAAATAAAGAGGCTAATGTAGAGAGTTTCAATATGGACTTTAATCTGCCAGATATTGAGACTGCTGAGTCAACTCAAACGATAGAAGCACCAACCAATATTACAGAAGAAATTTCATTTGATTTAGATGTTGGTGCAGAGACAAGTCAATTTGATATCCAGCCAGATACGCCAATTTCTGAAATCTCATTTGATTTGCCACAAATTGATGAGCCAAGCACGAATGATACTTCAGTGACTGCGGCGAATGAGTTTGACTTATCTTCCATCAGTTTAGATCTGAGTGAGCCTGCGAGTGAGCTGGAGTCAGTAACATCTGAAGAGATTTCTTTAGATATTGTAGCTCCGGAATCGGCCGATGTTGACATTAAGCTCGATCTTGTTGCTGCTTACATCGATATGGATGATAAAGAGGGCGCGCGTGAATTATTGCAGGAAGTGGTCAAAGAGGGTGGGCCACAACAGCAAAAACGCGCTACAGAATTGCTCACTAGTCTTGCGTAGCACCTATTAATAAGTAGTTAAAAGCCGAGCTTGCTGCTCGGCTTTTTTATTTGAAATATCATTGAGTTAAATGCATGTAAATATTTAAAGCCATGTTATTAATTGGCTTCATATTTCTTAGGTAATAGTTATGAGAATCGCCTTAGGTTTGTCGTATGATGGCTCACAGTTTTGTGGCTGGCAAAGTCAGCCCAATGGCTGTGGCGTACAAGATGCACTTGAATCTGCAATTGCAGCAATTGCACAGCATGCTATTCGAGTGCATGCAGCAGGTCGTACCGATACTGGCGTACACGCATTAACGCAAGTGGTGCACTTTGATACAGATAGCTTCCGTCCTCTATCTGCTTGGGTGCGCGGTGTGAATGCGCATTTGCCAGCTACGGTGCGTGTTGAGTGGGCACATGTGGTCGATGACGAGTTCCACGCACGCTTTTCAGCATTCAGCCGTAGCTATCAATATTTGCTCTATAACGCCCCCGTTGCTTCTGCCTTAATGGCGACCAAAGCCGGTTGGTTTCATTTGTCACTGGATTTCTCTGCTATGTCTGAGGCTGCAGGTTATTTGCTTGGCGAGCATGACTTTAGCGCGTTTAGAGCCTCTGAATGTCAGGCAAAGTCACCTATCAAGCATCTACAAAAAGCCGAAGTACGTGCTGTAGATAAATACTTTATATTCGATTTTTCATCCAATGCGTTTTTACAGCATCAGGTGCGCAATATGATAGGTGCGCTGATTTATGTAGGGAAGGGTACTTATCCTCCAGAATATATCAAAGCGTTGTTAGAACAGCGCGATCGTACACTTTCACCACCTACATTTTCACCTAACGGCTTGTATTTAACGGGCGTTGGTTATGATGCCAAATGGGGCTTACCAATAACGCAATCAGGCGCTAACACCATAAAAGTGTTCATTTAAGCGTTACAATAGCGCTTTGTCATTTGCTAACCAAGATTATAGGTTTACTTGAAAGCTGTTCAATTGAGAACCAGAGTCAAAATTTGCGGGATTACACGTGTTGAAGATGCCTTAAAAGCGGTTGAGCTTGGCGCGGATGCGATAGGCTTGGTATTTTATGTGCCAAGTCCGCGCAGTGTCAGTATCCAGCAGGCGATGGAAATCGCAAATCAAGTCCCGGCATTTGTAAGTGTAGTGGGTTTGTTTGTTGATGCTGACGCTGGCTTTGTTAATGAAGTCATTTCGCAAGTGAAGTTAGACCTGTTGCAATTTCATGGTGATGAAACGCCTGAAGAATGTGCTCGATATAGGATGCCTTTTATCAAGGCAATCCGCGTTAAGGCCGACACAAATTTGGTACAATATGCAGATAAGTTTACTGCTGCTAAAGCATTGTTATTAGATGCTTACACAGAGGGCGTAGCAGGCGGCACTGGCAATGTGTTCGATTGGAATCTAATTCCAAAAAACTTGGCTAAGCCGGTGATATTGGCTGGTGGATTAACTGTGAATAACGTCGCGCAGGCGATTGAGCAAGTACAGCCGTATGCTGTAGATATCAGCGGTGGTGTTGAAGCCACAAAAGGAATCAAAGACGCAGCAAAAATCGCTGCGTTCATGCAACAAGTTTATGGTGTCAATCAGTAAAAAATCTGTAGCAATAATTGCTATGCAGAATAAGTATTAAGCGGAGAACTAAACATGCAGCTTTATGATATGCCAGATTCACGTGGGCATTTTGGACAATTTGGCGGTACTTTTGTCGCAGAGACCCTGGTTGAGGCGCTCGACGAATTGCGTATCATGTACGAAAAATATAGGCATGATCCAGAGTTCTTGGCTGAGTATGCCTATGATTTAAAGCATTTCGTTGGTCGTCCTAGCCCTATCTATCATGCTAAACGCTGGTCAGATAAAGTGGGTGGAGCACAAATCTATTTAAAACGTGAAGATTTGAATCACACAGGTGCCCATAAAGTAAATAACACCATTGGTCAGGCTTTGTTAGCTAAACGCATGGGTAAGCCACGTGTGATTGCCGAAACCGGCGCAGGCCAACATGGTGTAGCAACAGCGACCATCGCTGCACGTATGGGCCTTGAATGTGTGGTGTACATGGGTTCTGAGGACGTTAAACGCCAGGCACCAAACGTGTTTAGAATGAAACTGTTAGGCGCAACCGTTGTGCCAGTAGAAAGTGGCTCTAAAACGCTTAAAGATGCCTTAAATGAGGCGATGCGCGACTGGGTGACTAATGTACATAATACGTTTTACATTATCGGTACTGTAGCAGGTCCGCATCCATATCCAATGATGGTGCGCGATTTTCAAGCGGTGATTGGCGTTGAAGCTAAACAGCAGATGCAAGAGATGGTCGGTCGCCAGCCAGATGCGATAGTGGCTTGTGTGGGCGGTGGTTCGAATGCGATGGGTATTTTCTATCCATATATCGATGTGCCGAATGTACGTTTGATCGGTGTGGAAGCGGCTGGGCATGGCTTGGAAACTGGTATGCATGCAGCGCCATTAACCTCAAACAGCCCAGTAGGCGTGTTGCATGGCAACCGTACCTATCTGATGCAAAATGCTGATGGTCAAATCATCGAGACGCACTCAGTTTCAGCCGGTTTGGATTACCCGGGCGTTGGCCCTGAGCATGCTTGGTTAAAAGATATCAAACGTGCAGAGTATGTGGCGATTACCGATGACGAAGCAATGGCGGCATTCCATAGCCTATGTCGTACCGAAGGTATCATTCCTGCACTAGAGTCTAGCCACGCTTTGGCGCATGCTGAGAAGATGGCCAAAACGATGAGTAAAGATGAAATCATCTTGGTCAATTTGTCTGGTCGTGGTGATAAAGACATAAACACAGTAGCCAAGCTTGCAAACATCACTCTTTAAATCAAAAATCACGTCACAATGCTGTGTTGCTCGCTAAAAAATAAAAGCTTACATATTTATATATGTTGCACTTCTATTTTTAGTTCGCGCCTTGCCTTGTTTAGTGCTTTTTAATTTAGCATTTAATAAATTGAATAATTAAACTATGTCACGTATCCAATCAACTTTCGCTACTCTTAAACAACAAGGTAAAAAAGCCTTGATTCCTTACATTACTGCTGGCGACCCACATCCTAAACATACCGTGAATCTGATGCATACTTTGGTTAAACATGGCGCTGACATGATTGAGCTAGGTGTGCCGTTTTCTGACCCAATGGCAGATGGTCCTGTGATTCAGCGTGCCAGCGAGCGTGCTCTGGTGCACCACGTAGGATTGACAGCGGTGCTGGAGATGGTAAAAACCTTTAGGCAGACTGATCAAAAAACACCAATTATTTTGATGGGTTATGCCAACCCGATTGAAGCGATTGGCCCGGTGGTATTCGCAGACCGTGCTAAAGCAGCTGATGTAGATGGTGTGATTACCGTTGATTATCCACCGGAAGAGTGCGGTGAATTTGTGCAAGAATTGCGTGCGCGTGATATTGACCCAGTATTTTTATTGTCACCGACCACTGAACCCAAACGTGTGGATCTGATTGTGAGTCAAGCTAGCGGTTTTGTGTACTATGTATCGCTGAAAGGCGTCACGGGTGCTGCTAACCTTGATATCGTTGAAGTTGCACAGCGTGTTAAATCAATCCGTACGCAAACAGACTTGCCTGTAGGTGTTGGTTTTGGGATTCGTGATGCGGCCACCGCAAAAGCTACAGCTGCAATCGCAGATGCCGTAGTGGTAGGTAGTCGCATGGTACAAGCGATTGAAGCGTCTAATGATGACAACTTGCTGAGCAATGTTGCAGCATTAATGACTGAGCTTAAAACAGCAGTAGATGCTGCATAATTGTTAAAATATCCGGTGATTAAAAAAGCCGAATAGTAAAGAGGATACAGCGATGAGTTGGTTAGATAAGATACCGCAAAAGATTAAACGTGTAGTCGGCACTGATAAAAAGACTGTACCTGAAGGTTTGTGGAGCAAGTGCTCTTCATGTCAATCTGTGTTGTACCGCAAAGACCTGGAAGACAACGCTGAGGTCTGTCCAAAATGTGGTTATCACAATCGTATCGGCGCACGCGCACGCTTGGCGCAATTGCTGGATAAAGAAGGTCAGTTTGAAATAGGCGCAAACGTAGAGCCTATTGACCCGCTTAAATTTAAAGATAGCAAAAGCTATGCGGAGCGCATCAAAGAATCACAAAAAGCTGTTGATGAAAAAGATGCTTTGATCGTGATGCAGGGCAGCATAAAGGGCGTGCAGGTAGTAGTTGCCGTATTTGAATTTAAATTTATGGGCGGCTCCATGGGTTCAGTCGTTGGCGAGCGTTTCGTGCGTGGTGTGCAAGCGGCCATTGATAACAAAACAGCATTCGTTTGTATTGCTGCCAGTGGCGGGGCGCGCATGCAGGAAGGTTTGTTTTCTTTGATGCAGATGGCTAAAACCAGCGCAGCATTGACGCAATTAAGTAAAGCGGGTTTGCCTTATATCTCAGTGTTAACAGACCCAACAATGGGTGGTGTGTCAGCCAGTTTTGCTATGTTGGGTGATTTGATTGTCGCCGAACCTCAAGCATTGATTGGCTTTGCGGGGCCACGCGTGATTGAGCAAACAGTACGTGAAACCCTGCCAGATGGTTTCCAGCGTGCTGAGTTCTTGCTAGAGCATGGCGCAATCGATGTGATTATTGACCGCCGTGATATGCGTAACAAATTAGCATCCTTACTTGCCAATTTAATGCGGTTACCAGCGGTTGCCTAATTCGCTCAATTTAATGCTCACTGTTACCGTTTTAAATTTTTGAACTATTTTTTACTTAAAGATTTGATGTAATGCCCAAAGAGTTAGTGGTCAAAGATTTAAGTGCATGGCTTACCTATATCGAGAGCCTGCATCCTAAATCCATTGCGATGGGTTTAGAACGTATCAAACTTATTATCAGTCGTTTAAATTTAGAGCCTACATTTACTATCATCACCGTGGCGGGCACCAATGGCAAAGGTTCCACTTGCGCCATGTTGGAGAATATCTACCGCCAGGCTGGCTATCAGGTCGGCTGTTATACATCACCACACTTGCTACGTTATAACGAGCGAGTACGTGTCAATGGCAGCGAAGTCAATGATGCAGACCTTTGTAAGGCATTTGAAGTTGTTGATGCAGCTAGAATGGATGCGGACGGCAACGCGATCGCACTGACCTATTTTGAAGTAGGTACATTAGCCGCGGTGTGGCATTTTATGCAGACTAAGATTGATGTCGCGATATTGGAGATAGGCTTGGGAGGTAGGTTGGATGCGGTCAATGCGTTCGAACCCGATTGCGCAATTGTCACTAGTGTTGATTTAGATCATCTTGAGTTCTTAGGCGACACACGCGAGAAAATTGGTTTCGAAAAAGCTGGGGTTTACCGCAAGGCGATCCCGGCAATATGCGGCGATAATAATCCACCAGTCAGTCTGGTCAATCATGCCAATCAGATTGAAGCTGATCTAATGTGCATACATCAAGACTTTGGCCACAGCGTGCTTGAAAACGGGTGGCAATATCACTCGCATGGCAAGATTTTGTACACGCTACCTATGCCTGCATTAAAAGGCGACTATCAGCTTAACAATGCGGCATGCGCAATTACAGCCGTTGAATCTTTACAATCTAGTTTGCCCGTATCCACCCAGGCGATTGCTGATGCGATGAGACAAGTTTCCCTTGCAGGACGTTTTCAGACGGTTACTCATTCGCCTCAGGTCATTCTAGATGTGGCGCATAATCCGCATGCAGCAAGAGCGCTAGCAGAAAACCTTAAAGCTTTAAGTTCACCACAAGTAAATAACATCGCGGTGTTTGCGATGTTGGCAGATAAAGATATTAAGGGTGTCGTTGAAGCAGTCAAAGAGCAGGTTGATATTTGGTATATCGCCAGTATAGATAATGTGCGCGGGGCCTCAGCAATGGATTTGGCAGCTGTGATTGCTGCAGTAAACCCAAATGCAAAATACAAGATATTTGATAATGCTGCTATTGCGTATCAACAAGCCTGTATTGATGCAGGCGAAAATGATAAAATAGTCGTGTTTGGTTCATTCTTTACTGTTTCAAATGTGATGCAAGCATTAAGTGATCACTCAAAAAACTAATCTCCGAGGAAGCAGCAATGCCACCTGACTTACCTAATGAACAGGAATTGATACTTAAAAAAAGAGCGCGTCGTCGTTTGGTTGGCGCGATTGCACTAGTGCTTTTGATGATCATCATCTTACCTAGAATACTGCAAGACAGAGCCAACTTAGCACCGCAGGAAGCTATTAAGATCACGATGCCAGAGCGGCAAGCTGATAATTATAGTTCTAGTGTTGTACCTGTGGCACCTGAAGTGTCTAGTGATTTAGCGCCAGAGGTTGCTGTAAATCCCCAAGTATCTGAAGTGGCGAATGAGGCTAGTGAGGCCAAAGTAGAAACTGAGAATCCAAAACCTGTAGTTAAAGTAGAAAAAGAAGTGGTCGCTAAGGTGACCGCACCCAAGGCAATCGAACCTAAAGCTACACCAGCACCAGTCAATGATCAGCCAAAAGCTACTGACAGCTTCACTGTGCAGGTTGGCGTTTACTCAGACATTGCCAATGTGAAGCAATTACAAGAAAAGTTGAAACAAGCGGGTTACGCATCACGTACTGAAAAAGTCAGCACGCCAAATGGTGAAAAAATTCGACTTAGGGCTGGTAAGTTTCCTTCTAGACAAGAAGCGGCCAACGCATTAACCAAGATTCAAGCAGCTGGTTTGTCCGGCATGGTTATCAGCCACGAATGACACAGTTAGCATATTCGTCATTTTATTAGTATTACGACTGCCGATAAAATAAATGACAGTTTTTGATTACGCAGTACTTACAATTGTTGGTCTCTCTATCATATTGAGCGTGATGCGCGGTTTGGTAAGAGAGGTTTTAGCAATATTAGGCTGGATAGCAGCATTCTACGTAGCGATGACTTATTCTAGCCAGTTGTTACCGATGATGCCGACAGATATTCCCACGGAGCCTTTGCGTATCATGGCTGCATTCTTGGTGCTGTTTTTAGCTACATTACTTGTGACTAGTTTATTGGCGATTGCACTGTCTGCAGTTGTGAAAAAAGTTGGCTTGGGCTGGCTGAACCGATTGTTAGGTGTATTTTTTGGTGTCGCGCGTGGCGTGCTCATCGTATGCATTATCGTTTTTTTAGCGGGACTTACAGATGTCCCCAAAGATGCACGTTGGCGCAACGCCATGTTTAGTGCGCCTATCGAGGCGATGGTCATTGCGATGTTGCCGTGGTTGCCGACAAGCATTGCTAAGCACGTCAAATACGATTAAATTAGCGCTTCATACTTGAATTGTTGCGCTGAAGTAAGCATCTATATTACAGAATTTATAACTTAAGGCTTTATTCATGTGCGGAATCATAGGCATTGTAGGTAAGAACCCAGTTAACCAGTTGTTGTATGACGGGTTGCTGGTGTTGCAACATCGTGGGCAGGATGCTGCGGGTATTGTAACGTGTGACGGCAATACGTTTTTTATGCATAAAAACAACGGCTTGGTGAAGGATGTGTTCCACACCCGTCACATGCGCAGCCTTATCGGTAATGCAGGCATTGCCCACGTACGTTATCCTACCGCCGGTTCGTCTAGCGCTGCCGAAGCACAACCTTTCTATGTGAACTCACCATTCGGTATCGTACTTGGTCATAACGGTAACCTGACCAATTCTGAGCAACTCAAGTCTGAGATGTTCAGGCAAGATCTGCGTCATATCAATACTTCATCTGATTCTGAAGTATTGTTAAATGTGTTGGCGCATGAAATTGAAAAAACATCACAAAATGCGGTACTGAATACAGATATGGCATTTGATGCCGTGTCAGCCGTGCATAGACGCTGTAAAGGTGCTTATGCTGTAGTGGCAATGATCGCGAACTTTGGTTTGCTTGCTTTTAGGGATCCGAACGGCATTCGTCCATTGGTAATTGGTAAGTCTGAAACAGACAAAGGTACGGAATATATCGTTGCGTCTGAAAGCGTTGCATTAGATGTTCTTGGCTTTAAATTAGTACGTGATGTCGAACCTGGTGAAGCTATTTTCATTGACATGGACGGTAACTTTTATTCACGTCAATGTGCTGAGAATCCAAGACTTACACCTTGTATCTTTGAATACGTATATTTAGCGCGTCCAGACTCAGTGATCGATGGTGTTTCTGTGTATCAAACACGTTTAGATATGGGTACCAGCCTTGCTGAAAAGATTAAACGCGAATGGTCTCATTTACATATCGATGTAGTGATACCGATTCCTGATACCAGTCGCCCAAGTGCCTTGCAACTAGGAATTGCACTGGGGTTAGACTACCGTGAAGGTTTCATTAAAAATCGTTATATCGGCCGTACATTTATTATGCCTGGCCAAGCTCTACGTAAAAAATCAGTACGCCAAAAACTGAACCCGATTGGTATCGAATTCAAAGGCAAGAACGTGTTGCTGGTAGATGATTCTATCGTGCGTGGAACTACCTCGCAGCAAATCGTACAGATGGCACGTGATGCGGGTGCAAACAAGGTTTATTTTGCATCTGCAGCGCCTCCGGTACGGTTCCCAAATGTCTATGGTATTGATATGCCTAGCCGTGATGAGTTGCTAGCTACAGGACGTACCGATGAAGAGATCTGTAAAGAGATAGGGGCGGACGAATTAATTTATCAAGACCTAGATGCTTTGGTGAGCGATATTCGTTTGAGCAATCCTAAAATGGAAGTCTTCGACTGCTCATGTTTTGATGGTAAATATGTGACTGGTGATATCGATGATGTTTACTTGGCGCGTATTGAATCTGCCCGTGGCGATCTGAATAAAAAGCAGAAACCAGCAAACTCAAGCACACAAATGGATTTGAATTTGGTGGGTGCTAATGAGGAAGATGAAGTCGTTGAGGCTTGACGACTAGTACTGTTAGGCATAATATGAACTTGCGCTGATTTGAGTTTGCCAACATTAATCAAGGCCACACTCAGCTTGCGGGCGCATTATAAACACAGCTAAAGCGAGTAAAAAAGAACCCGTTTTAGCCCACACCGCTATAACGGGTTTTTTATTGGAATTTTTATGACAAAACAATTAACAACACATCAATATCATCCTGAAACACTTTCTGTACGTGCAGGTAGCGAGCACACCGAATTCGGTGAAAACTCAGAAGCTATTTTTCTAACCTCCAGCTTTGTATTTGAAAATGCGGCTCAAGCGGCTGCGCGTTTTGGTGGGCAAGAGCCAGGCAATATCTATTCGCGCTTCACTAACCCTACAGTTACCATGTTCCAAAATAAACTGGCCGCACTTGAGGGGGCTGAAACTTGCGTGGCAACATCCAGCGGCATGTCTGCTATTTTGGCTTGTGTCATGGGCTTATGCTCAACTGGCGACCATGTAGTGGCTTCACGCAGTATCTTTGGTACAAGTGTGCAATTGTTTAGCAATATCTTGGCGCGCTGGGGCTTGCAAGTGACTTTTGTCTCACTGACAGACCCTAATGCGTGGCGCGGTGCTGTACAAAAAAATACCAAGTTGTTCTTTGTAGAAACGCCTTCAAATCCATTGACTGAAGTGGGTGATATCGCAGAACTTGCCGCGATTGCTCATCAGTCTGGCGCTTTGTTGGCGGTAGATAATTGCTTTTGTACGCCAGCCTTACAAAAGCCATTAGATTTAGGAGCTGATATCATTATCCATTCTGCTACTAAATACATTGATGGCCATGGCCGTTGCTTAGGCGGCGCGGTGCTTGGTAAAAAAGATGTGTTGGAACCAGTATATGGCTTCTTGCGCACAGCAGGGCCAACCATGAGTGCATTCAATGCCTGGGTGTTTTTAAAAGGCCTGGAAACTTTGTATGTGCGTATGGATGCACATTCGCGTAATGCCCTAGAGTTAGCGCAATGGTTAGAACAGCAGACCAAGGTAAGTCGTGTCTACTACCCGGGCTTGGTTTCACATCCGCAACATGCGTTAGCCATGAAGCAGCAAAAAAGCGGAGGCGCCATCGTGTCTTTTGACGTGAAGGGTGGAAAAGAGGCTGCATGGCAATTGATCGACGCGACGCAGATGATTTCGATTACCGCAAACTTAGGTGATGCCAAAAGTACCATTACCCATCCAGCCACAACGACACACAGTCGCGTAAGTGCTGAAGCACGCGCAGCTGCCGGCATTGGTGATGGTTTGGTGAGAATCGCGGTCGGTCTGGAGCATATTGAAGACATCAAAGCCGACCTAGCTTACCTAACAAAATAGGTGCAAAAATAATGCAGCTTCTTAACCATTAAAACATGGTTGAGAAGCTCATTAAATCTGCTCATTAGCAGGCTAAACATGCTAGAATTTGTCCGATATAAAAACTACTAAAGACAGTCAAAACATGAGTCAAGATAGTAACCAATTCGCTAAAGAAACCCTGCCGATTAGCTTAGAAGACGAGATGCGCCGTTCGTATCTTGATTATGCGATGAGCGTGATTGTTGGGCGTGCGTTACCTGATGTACGTGATGGTTTGAAACCGGTACATCGTCGCGTGTTATTCGCGATGCATGAGCTTTCAAATGACTACAACAAGCCTTATAAAAAGTCTGCGCGTATCGTCGGTGATGTGATCGGTAAATACCATCCGCACGGTGATACAGCCGTATACGATACCATCGTTCGTATGGCGCAGGACTTCTCCTTACGTTACATGTTGGTCGACGGTCAGGGGAACTTCGGTTCTGTAGATGGCGATAACGCGGCTGCAATGCGTTATACCGAAATCCGTATGGCAAAAATCGCGCACGAGCTGTTAGCCGATATTGACAAAGAAACAGTTGATTTTGGTCCTAACTACGATGGCTCTGAGCACGAACCGCTCATCATGCCAGCACGTATACCTAATCTGCTGATTAACGGTAGTTCTGGTATTGCCGTGGGTATGGCGACGAATATCCCACCACACAACCTCAATGAAGTGCTGGATGCCTGTTTCACGCTACTTAAAAATCCAGATACGGGTATTGAAGAGTTGATCGAATTAGTGCCCGCACCAGACTTTCCAACCGCCGGTATCATCTATGGCACGGTAGGTGTTAAAGAGGGTTACCGTACTGGTCGTGGTCGTGTAGTGATGCGCGGTCGTACCCATGTGGAAGACTTGGAGCGTGGTGGCCGTCAAGCCTTGATCGTGGACGAATTGCCGTACCAGGTAAACAAAAAGACTTTTGTTGAAAAAATCGCTGAATTAGTCAACGAGAAGAAAATCGAAGGTATTTCTGATCTTCGCGATGAGTCTGATAAATCTGGCATGCGCGTAGTGATTGAACTTAAGCGCGGCGAAATTCCAGAAGTTATCTTAAACAATCTTTACAAGCAAACGCAGTTGCAAGATACATTCGGCATGAACATGGTGGCGCTACTTGATGGCCAGCCACGTTTGCTGAACTTGAAACAAATGTTAGAGGCGTTCTTGCGCCATCGTCGTGAAGTGATTACACGTCGTACCGTGTTTGAATTGAAGAAAGCACGTGATCGCGGCCATGTGTTGGAAGGTTTGGCAGTTGCGCTAGCTAATGTGGATGAAATGATTGCCCTCATTAAGGCTGCACCAACACCGCCGGAAGCTAAAAAAGATTTGATGGCTAAGATCTGGCAATCTCCTGTAGTAGAAGAGATGCTAAAACGTGCAGCGATGGAAGCGTCACGCCCAGAAGGCTTAAGTGTAGATTTTGGCCTAACACCAAACGGTTACAAACTAAGTGATGTGCAAGCGCAGGAAATCTTGCAGATGCGTCTGCAACGCTTAACTGGCCTAGAGCAAGATAAGATTGTTACAGAGTACAAAGAGGTTATGGATATCATTGCTGACTTACTCGATATTTTGGCGACACCATCACGTGTCACGACAATCATCACCGACGAACTGACCGAAATCAGGAAACAGTTCGGTGACAAACGTCGTAGTGAAATTGTGGTCAACGCACAAGATTTATCACTTGAAGATCTCATCACCCCGCAAGACGTGGTAGTGACGCTTTCACATACTGGCTATGTGAAATCTCAGCCTTTAGATGAGTACCGAGCGCAACGTCGCGGTGGGCGTGGCAAGCAAGCAGCGCCAACTAAAGAAGATGACTTTATTGACAAGATGTTTGTTGCGAATACGCATGATTACATCTTGTGTTTCTCAAGCCGTGGCCGTGTGTACTGGCTGAAAGTATATGAAGTGCCACAAGGCAGCCGTATTGGCCGTGGTAAGCCTATCGTGAACTTGTTCCCATTGGAAGAGGGCGAGAAAATCAATGCGATTCTTTCAGTGAAAGAATTCGATGAGAACCACTTCATCTTTATGGCAACTGCACAAGGTACGGTGAAGAAAACTGCCTTGAGTGAATTCGCCAACCCACGTAAATCAGGCATTATCGCGATTAACCTGGATGATAATGACTACTTGATTGGTGCAGAAATCACCAATGGTAGTAACGATATCGTGCTGGTTTCTAATGGAGGTAAAGCTGTTTGGTTCTCGGAAAACGATGAGAAAAACGGCGTGCGTCCTATGGGTCGTGCAACACGTGGTGTGCGTGGCATGAAGTTGGCTGCGAAACAACAAGTGTTGTCATTGTTGATTGCAGAAAGCGATCAGCAAACGGTATTAGTGGCGACTGAAAACGGTTACGGTAAACGTACTGTATTGGCAGACTTCCGTCATTCAGGTCGAGGTACACAAGGTGTTAAAGCGATAGCGATCAGTGAGCGTAACGGCTTGGTAGTCGCAGCAAAACTGGTCAATGAAGAAGATGAGATCATGCTTATTACCACCGGTGGCGTGCTGATTAGAACACGTGTGAAAGAAATACGTGAGCTCGGCCGTGCGACACAGGGCGTGACTTTGATTAACTTGGGCGAAGGTGAAAAACTTTCTGGACTTGAGAAAATCGTTGAAACAGACGAGCAAGAAGAGCTTCCAAAATAGAATAACCAGATAGAAAAATAATTAAGACGAATGACGCAAATTTTTAATTTCTCTGCTGGTCCAGCAGTGTTGCCAAAACCTGTATTAGAACGTGCGCAAGCGGAGATGCTTGATTGGCATGGCTCTGGCATGAGTGTGATGGAAATGTCACATCGTGGCAAAGAGTTCACCAGCATTCTAGAAAAAACTGAGGCTGATTTACGCACCTTGTTGGGTATCCCTGGCAATTACAAAGTCTTGTTTTTGCAGGGTGGGGCGATTGCAGAAAATGCGATTATTCCACTGAACTTGCTAAATGGTGGCGAGGCAGATTATGTAGTGACTGGCTCATGGTCTAAACGCAGCGTTGATGACGCAAATGCTTACGGCAAAATCAACGTGGTTGCATCTAGCGAGGCGGATAAATTTACTTATGTACCAGCGTATTCAAGCTGGAAATTGAACAAAAACGCAGCTTATTTGCATATCTGTACCAATGAAACCATCAACGGTGTCGAGTTCGATGGTTTGCCTGACGCTGGTGACGTGCCTATCGTAGCCGATATGTCTTCACACATACTTTCAAGACCAATCGATGTAAGCAAGTATGGGGTGATTTACGGTGGTGCACAAAAGAATATAGGCCCTGCAGGTTTATGTATCGTGATTGTGCGTGAAGACCTGTTAGACCGCGCATCTCAGCTGACGCCAGCCGTGTTTAACTGGAAGACTCAGGCAGAAAATCATTCCATGATCAATACGCCGCCAACATACAGTATCTATATCGCTGGCCTAGTATTTGAGTGGTTGTTAGCACAGGGCGGTGTAGCTGCGATCGAACAAAAAAATATCGCTAAAGCAAAATTGCTTTATGATTACATCGATAGTACGGATTTTTATGCGAATAATATCGCCATCAATAATCGTTCACGCATGAATATACCGTTTAATTTGCGTGATGAAAGCTTGAATAATGCCTTCCTAAAAGGTGCTGAAGCTAACGGATTGTTGCAGTTGAAGGGGCATCGCATGGTAGGTGGTATGCGTGCTTCAATTTATAACGCGATGCCAATTGAGGGTGTGCAAGCCTTGGTTTCGTATATGAAAGATTTTGAGAGCAGGTATTAACCCGCTATGAATGAATCTTTAAATTCAGATCAGGTACAACCTAGTCAAATGAAATCAGACAAATTAAAGTCATGCCGAGATGAAATCGATGCGCTAGACAATGAGATGTTAAAGCTCGTGAGTCGTCGTGCGCAATTGGCACATGAAATAGGGGGCTTAAAAGACGATGGTGTGATTTATAGGCCAGAGCGTGAAGCGCAAGTGCTGAGACGTTTAACAGAGTTAAATGCTGGGCCACTTTCTGCTGAGGCAGTTACCAATATCTTCCGTAGCATCATGTCCAATTGCCGTGCACTGGAAAAAGAGCTTTCAGTTGCCTTCTTAGGTCCACTTGGCACATTTAGTGAAGAGGCCGCTAATAAGCAATTTGGTGGTTTATCAGCACCTATCCAATGCAGTTCGATTGACGAGGTTTTCCGTCAAGTTGAGACAGGGCAAGCCAATTATGGTGTTGTACCAGTGGAAAATTCGACTGAAGGTGCTGTAGGCCGCACTTTAGATTTGTTGATGCAAACTAACCTTAAAATTTGTGGTGAGATTGAACTGGCAGTGCACCATAACTTGTTATCCAAGCAAGTAGATATAAGTAAAGTCAGCAAGGTGTATTCTCATGCACAGTCGTTAGCGCAGTGTCATGAGTGGCTTAATAAGAACTTGCAGGATGTCACACGAGAGTCTGTGGTGAGTAATGCTGAAGCTGCAAAATTGGCGTCATTGAATGAAAATACAGCCGCGATTGCTAGCAAGCGTGCCGCAGATTTGTTCGGGCTTAATATTCTGAATGAAAATATTGAAGATGACCCAAAAAATACGACACGCTTCCTAGTGTTGTCCCAACATGATGTTGCACCATCTGGTAAAGATAAAACTTCGCTGGTGATGACGGCAAAAAACATACCGGGAGCGATGCTTTCATTGCTGGAGCCACTGGCACGACATGGTGTCAGTATGACTAAATTAGAAACAAGACCTTCTAAAATCGGCATGTGGGAATATGTATTTTTTGTCGATATTGAAGGGCATCATCAATCGCCGAAGGTTGAAGCTGCGATTAAGGAACTTGAAAGCCGTGCCTTATTTTTGAAAATGCTAGGCTCTTACCCTGTAGCGCTTATTTAGTGCTGTGCCTGATGATGGCTATATTCATATAGTCATCACAAAAGACATGTTAAAATGATTAAGTGTATTGCGGCGTAAGCCGCTTTTTTTATTTAAAATTGAATAAATATTTGCGTTAACCAAAGATGACTAATTTAGCCCCTGACTACATTCGTGCAATTGCCCCTTATCAAGGCGGTAAGCCTATTACCGAGCTAGCGCGGGAGATGGGTTTGCAACCTGAGAGTATCATCAAGCTTGCATCTAATGAGAACCCGCTAGGCATCAGTCCTAAGGCGGAGTTCGCGATACAAGAAGCTTTGTTGGACATCGCACGTTACCCGGACGGCAATAGCTTTGCTTTGCGTGATGCCGTGAGCAAAAAATTCAATGTTGCGCCTGAGCAAATTGTTTTTGGTAACGGCTCTAACGATATTTTAGAGTTGGCGGCACGCGCGTTTTTAACGGCAGGCAGTGAGACGATTTATTCGCAACATGCGTTTGCGGTTTATCCGCTGGTTACTCAAGCCACTGGCGCTACTGGCGTAGTGGTACCTGCTAAAGATTTTGGCCACGATTTGCGAGGAATGTTGACGGCTATTACGACGAAGACACGCATGATATTTGTGGCAAACCCTAATAACCCTACAGGTACGTTGCTTGGTAAAGAAGAGTTGTTAGCGTTTTTGGGACAAGTACCGAAAAATGTCTTGGTGGTATTAGACGAAGCTTACGATGAATACCTTTCTGCGGCACACAAATCTGAAGCGATTAGCTGGCTGAGTGAATTCGAGAATTTGATCATTTCCCGCACTTTTTCTAAGGCTTATGGTCTAGCGGGTTTGCGCGTTGGCTTTGGTTTGATGCATGCCGATATTGCCGATATGATGAACCGCGTGCGTCAGCCGTTTAATGTGAACTCGGTTGCGCAGGCCGCTGCCGTTGCTTCACTGGCGGACGATGATTTTGTAGCACGTAGTTACGCGCTGAATCAAGCGGGCATGGCGCAATTGACACAAGGTTTACAAAAATTGAATTTGGAATATATTCCATCTTTAGCAAATTTTGTGAGCTTTAAAGTTGCAAATGCAGCCACTGTTAATCAGAAGCTATTACAAAATGGCGTGATTGTAAGGCCAATTGCCAACTATGAAATGCCCGATTATCTGCGGGTTAGTATTGGGTTGTTTAGTGAGAATGCTCGATTCCTTGAAGTATTAGAACAAATATTGAATACATAATGACCAACAACGAAAAACAATCTACCCAACAAATGGGCTATGAAAAATTAGCGACAGATGATGTTCGCGTTCGCGAAATCAAAGAATTAATTACGCCATTAGCTTTACTAGGTCGCCTCAAAGAGAGCGCTGAAACAACACAAAATATTCTGAATACGCGTGCTGCTATCCACAGTATTTTGCATCAAGCGGACGACCGTTTACTAGTGATTGTAGGGCCTTGTTCCATACATGACACTAAAGCGGGCATGGAGTATGCGCAGCGTTTACTGGAAGTGAAGAAAGCATTAGCATCTGATTTGTTGATTGTGATGCGCGTATATTTTGAAAAACCGCGTACAACAGTAGGTTGGAAAGGCTTGATTAACGACCCTCATCTTGATGGTAGCTATCATGTCAATGAAGGTTTAGAAATAGCGCGTAAATTCTTATTGGATGTGAATGAGCTTGGCCTGCCTGCCGGCATTGAGTTCTTGGATGTAATCACGCCACAATACACAGCTGATTTAGTGAGTTGGGGTGCTATTGGTGCACGTACCACCGAGTCGCAAATACATCGGGAGCTAGCTTCAGGTTTATCTTGCCCAGTCGGCTTTAAGAATGGTACAGATGGCAGTGTGCGTGTAGCAATTGATGCGATTAAAACCGCTGCTAGCCCACATCACTTCTTATCAGTGACCAAAGAAGGCCAGTCTGCTATTTTCTCCACGAGTGGTAACGAAGACTGCCATGTGATTTTGCGTGGTGGTAAAACACCGAATTATGATGCTGCCAATATAGAAGCTGCTTGTGAGAATTTAGCCTCAGCTGGACTTGCACCTAGATTGATGGTGGATTGTAGTCACGCCAATAGCCAGAAGCAATATCGCTTGCAAATGCAAGTTGCGCAGGACGTAGCAGCTCAGATATCTGCTGGAGAAGCGCGCATTATGGGCTTAATGGTAGAGTCGCACCTGAATGAGGGTCGTCAAGAACATACACCGGGCTGTGAATTGGAGTATGGAAAGTCAATTACTGATGCGTGTATAGGTTGGCAAGATACGGTTGAGCTTCTGGAAAACTTGGCAGCCTCAGTACGTGCGCGTCGCCAGAAAAGGCTGCATGACGAGATTTAGCGCAGTAGGTTCGGTGATGCGGGCATCATGAATTTACTTAGTACTTATTCGGTATCTTTGCGGTGTTGTGAATTCTAAATAGCGCGCAGAATTCGTTTCACGTTGTAACGCTATATACCAAGGTAACAACGAAACTACTAAACTTACTTAAAGGAAATTATTATGTGGACTAAACCAGCTGCTACAGAAATGCGTTTTGGCTTTGAAGTAACAATGTACGTAATGAACAAATAATTAGCAGTATTGCTAATGTGAAAAAAGGCTGCCGCAAGACAGCCTTTTTTTATAAGAAAAAGCTGTCTTTGTATTAAAAAAGTTAAGGCTTTTTTAATACGAGAAAGTAAGTGTAACAAGAGTAAAATTCAGTTTTTGTTAATTCGGTAAAGAGTCTCATGCATATACACGTATTAGGTGCCGCAGCAGGCGGTGGCTTCCCACAATGGAACTGTAATTGTTTCAATTGTGATGGCTTAAGAAAAAAAACAATCAAGGCTACCAAACGCACACAGTCCTCCATCTGCGTGAGTGGAGATGGCATCAATTGGGTGCTGTTCAATGCGTCACCTGATGTATTACAACAAATTCAAGATTTCGCGCCGTTACAACCAGGCCGCAATATCCGCGACTCTGGCATTCAAGGCATTATCTTGATTGATGCGCAAATTGACCATACCACAGGCTTATTCATGCTGCGTGAAGGCCAAGTAAAACGTGAGATTTACTGTACCGATATGGTCTATGAAGACCTGACATCCGGTAACCAAGTGTTGAATATCTTAGGCCATTACTGCGGTATTAACCGTCACGATGTGCCTATCGATGGTAAACAGAGTTTTACCATCCCGAATGTACCAAATTTAAAATTCACTGCAGTTGCATTAAAAAGTGCAGCACCTCCATACTCCCCACACCGTAATGACCCACACCCTGGCGACACTATTGGTGTGTTGATTGAAGAAATTAGTACAGGTAAAAAATGCTGGTATTCACCTGGCTTAGGTGAGATTGAACCGCATCTACCAGAGTTGATGAGTCAAGCCGATTGCATTATGGTCGATGGTACATTTTGGACTAATACCGAAATGATCGATATGGGTTTAATGACCAAAACTGCACGTAGTATTGGTCATAACCCACAGTCAGGTGAAGGTGGCATGATTGAGAAATTAAATGAATTCGGTGATGTGCGTAAAGTTTTGATTCATATTAATAATACCAATCCGATTCTACGTGAAGACTCAGCTGAGCGTGAGATATTGAACCAACATAAAATTGAAGTGGCTTATGACGGCATGGATATCATCCTTTAAGCGAGATAAGAAATGACTACACAAGTAAAACCATGGTCTAGAGAAGAGTTCGAAGAAAAGTTACGTGAAAAAGGTCGCGGCTATCATATCTATCATCCGTTCCACGTGATGATGTATGAAGGTAAATTGTCTAAAGAACAATTGCAATGCTGGGTAGCAAACCGTTTTTATTACCAAATCGCTATCCCAATGAAAGACGCAGCAATTCTTTCTAACTGTCCAGAAAAAGAGATTCGTAAAGAGTGGATCGTACGCATTACGGATCATGACGGTGTTGGTGATCAGGTAGGTGGTATTGAGGCATGGATTCAGCTAGGTGAAGCCGTAGGTTTGACGCGTGAAGATGTGACATCACTGCGTATGGTGAGTCCTGGCGTTAAATTTGCAGTAGATGCTTACATTAATTTTGCTAAACAACGCTCTTGGCAAGAATCAGTCTGTTCAAGTCTGACTGAATTATTTGCGCCACATATTCATCAGCAGCGTATTAGCTCATGGCCGACTATGTATCCGTGGATTAAAGAAGAGGGCTTGAGCTACTTCAAGAAGCGTTTGACTGAGGCTAGGCGTGATGTAGAGCAAGGTTTAAGCGTAACGCTAGATTACTTTAGTGAAACGCGTGAAAAACAACTACAAGCATTAGATATATTGCAATTTAAGCTTAACGTACTGTGGGTGATTGCAGATTCTATTATGTTGGCTTCTACTGATATTAAAGTAGAAGGGCGTGATTACCTACGTCAACCAGTGGTTAATTTTGAGTAAGCAGAACATGGAAAATAACATACAACATTCAGACATTTACGCGATTGCGCTGCATCACCGTTTCCAATGGGAAGAGGCGCAACAAAGTTATGTGATACTTTTCCCTGAAGGCATGGTCAAACTTCATGGTGGGGCAGGTGAAGTGATTAAGCGTGTGGATGGCAAGGCAACTGTGGGTGACATTGTTGAGGACTTAAAAGCAACTTTTCCGGATGCTGTCGGTATAGAAGATGACATTATGGGTATGTTTGATTTAGCGGTTGGCAAGGCTTGGCTAAGAAAAATTAACTAGAGAAAGTTAACTTGAGATAATTAAATAGCCCAGAATTTAGGAGTAGCAAAATGACACAAACATCATTAGGTGAATCAGTCGTACAAAAGGTTATCCAAGCGCAGAATAATGGCGTAGCGGCTAATATCACTCATACTCAACCACTATGGTTGCTGGCGGAGGTGACCTATCGTTGCCCATTACACTGTGCTTTTTGCTATAACCCTACCGATTATGACAAGCATACACAGAACGAGCTCACTACTGAGCAATGGATTCAAGCTTTACGCGATGCACGTAAGCTAGGCGCATTGCAATTGGGTATTTCTGGTGGTGAACCGCTATTGCGTGATGATATTGAAGATATCGTCATTGAAGCGAAGAAACTAGGCTATTACAGCAATCTGATTACTTCAGGTGTTGGACTGACTGAAAAACGTATTCAAGCGTTTAAAGAGGGTGGTTTAGATCATATTCAACTCTCTATGCACGATATTACTGAAGAGATTAATAACTTCATTACCAATACTAAGACTTTTGAACTGAAGAAAAAAGTCGCTGCCATGATTAAAAATCATGGTTACCCAATGGTGTTGAACGTGGTGATTCATCGTTACAACATCGGTCATATCAAAGAAATTCTTGAGATGGCGGAAGCACTTGGTGCAGATTATGTTGAATTAGCCAATACGCAATATTACGGTTGGTCTTTGGTAAATCGTAATCAACTGATGCCGCTTAAAGAGCAAATTGATTACGCTGAGAAAATCACTAACGAGTTTCGCGAAAAAGTCGGCAATAAGATGAAAATCTTTTTTGTAGTCCCGGACTATTTCTCAAACCGTCCTAAAAAATGTATGAACGGTTGGGGCGAGGTATTCATGATTGTGACAGCAAATGGTGATGTATTGCCATGCCACTCAGCACGTGTGTTGCCTAATATGCAGTTCCCGAATGTGCGCGAAAATGGTTTGGAATGGGCGTGGAAAGATTCGCCAGCATTCAATAAATACCGTGGTACAGATTGGATGAAAGGGCCTTGTGTTACTTGCCCGGAAAAACACAATGACTTGGCAGGCTGCCGTTGTCAGGCCTTCTTGCTAACTGGTGATGCCGAGAGTGCTGACCCGGTATGCTCATTGTCACCTAACCACCATCTGATTGAAAAAGCGATTGAGGATTCTAAAAATCCTGTGTTGGCTTCTCAACCAATTATTTTCAGAACTGATAAAAACTCTAAAAAATATGCCAGTGGTGAATCTACAGAGCGAGTAGAAGAGTTTCACGCCTTACCGTAAACTTATATACACCTGCAGTATTTGTCAGTTTAAAAAGCGCGCCTAACGGTCGCGCTTTTTAATTTTGGTACAATCAACTATGCAAAAAACAACAACCCCACTAGTTTTATCTTTTGTCCTTGCCTCGTTGGCTGCATTAGCGCCATTTGCTATTGATACTTACTTGCCCGCATTCCACGCCATGAGTGCTGACTTAGCTGCAAGTGAAGTACATATTCAGCAAAGTCTTACCTTTTATTTGATGCCGTATGCCTTTATGACGTTATTTCATGGAGCCATTTCTGATGCTATAGGAAGAATCACCACCATAAAATGGGGACTCGGCATTTTTGTATTAGCAAGCATCGGCTGTGCTTTTGCACCCAATGTAGAAACCTTATGGTTCTTTAGAGCACTGCAAGGTGCAAGTGGTGGGGCGGGTAACACTGTGGCACGTGCTATGGTGCGCGATCTGTTTGAAGGCGCGCAAGCCCAGCGCGTCATGGCTACGGTGCAAATGCTATTTGGTATCGCACCTGCTGTTGCGCCTATTATTGGTGGTTTGCTACTTGGCATACATTGGCAGAGCATCTTTTTATTTTTAGCCTTGTACGCGGGGGTTAGCCTTTTCGCCGCGGTAAAGTATTTACCTGAAACCATGCCAGTGGAAAAGCGTTTGCCCTTATCTGCTAAGCAAGTGCTTAGTAGTTATCAAAAGATATTCGGCGATAAAGAATTCAGATATATCGTGCTGGCTTCTGGTGCTAACTTCTCAGCCTTTTTCGTTTATGTGTTAGCAAGCCCTATCTTCTTGCTCAAGCATTTGGGATTGAGTGCACATCAATTCGGCTGGATGTTTATTCCTACCGTGTGCGGTATGATTATCGGCTCTTATTTTGCAAAACATGCTGCGGGTAAATATTCACATCAACAAGTCATTAAAGCCGCATACATTTGGATGACAATCATTGTGATACTGAACTTAATGGTTTGCTTTTTACTACCAGCCAACCCGGTTTATAACATTGTTCCGGTCGCTTTGTTTAATGTGGGTATGGCATTGGCAATGCCTGTACTTTCGCTTGCTTCTTTAGATCGTCATCCAAGAATTCGCGGCACGGCTGCCTCAGGTCAGGCTTTTATACAAATGTTGCTTTCTACAGTCTCAGCGGGTTTAATCGTACCACTGGTGTGGTATGCACCATCAGGCTTGGCAATGGCAATGGCGGGATATTTAATATTTGGCTGGTTAATGATCATTCAAAGTAAATTATGGACGCAAACAAAGTAATTCAGCTAGTATGTGCTTGATTCAATAACTAACAAAGGATAACTCAAATGCTTAATAGTCAATCTTGTGAAAAATGGACACCCTATGTTCTAGGCTTACTTCGTATCATTGTCGGATTTCTTTTCCTGCAACATGGTTCCGCAAAGCTGTTAGGCATGCCGCATATTGCCATGTTTGATGGTTTGCAATTGATGTCACTGATGGGGCTGGCAGGTATTTTGGAATTAGTGGGTGGCGGGCTAATATTGATTGGCTTGTTCACACGACCAGTCGCCTTTATTTTGTCTGGTCAAATGGCGGTGGCTTACTTTATGGCGCATGCACCAAATGGCTTTCTACCGATACTTAACCAAGGCGAATTAGCTGTGCTGTATAGTTTTATCTTCTTATACTTTGCTTTCGCAGGGGCGGGTAAGTTGAGTGTAGATAGCGTTTACTGCAAAAAATCTAATTAAAATAAATTAGATCACTGGATTTCACTTATCCGAGTCTGCTTGAGTAGGCTCGGATATCAATGTCTTAGAGTTCTCAATCTCCTTCTCACTTTTCCACAGTAGATACACACGGCAATCAAACTCTAGTTGATGGTAGTTCGGCTCCATGTGCTGGCATAATTGATAAAATGCTTTGTCATGGTTGCGTTCCTTCAAGTGTGCTAATTCGTGCACAACAATCATCCGTAAAAAATCGGCAGGCGCCGGTTTGAAGAATGGCGAAACCCTAATCTCTTTCTTAGCTTTTAATTTTCCACCTTGCACACGAGAAATTGCCGTATTCAGTCCAAGTGCATGATGTTCAATACTTAATCTATTGTCGTAATGCACTTTGTCCAACAGTGGAGCGTTGCGCAAGAACTCTTGTTTAATCTCGTTAGCGTATTGATAAAGTGCCTTATCGGTTTGTATAGTGTGCGTTTGCGGATAGCGTTGCTCAATATACTCACCAAGTAAGCCCTGTGATTGCAACTGGCGAATTTTGTCCTGCAGGGCAATAGGGTAGTGTTGCAGGTATTTGAGTGTTGGGGTCATTAGATATAATTTTAATATAGCACTATTAATAGGGTGCTACAAAAGCAAAAGGAGGCATAGGCCTCCTTTTTAAAGTTGATTACACTTTATTAAACATGAGCAAAACTATTCAACTAGCAGCTCACGCTTGCTTGGTACGCCATTCATTGCGTCTGCATCTGGAAGTGCAGCCTTGCGTGAGGTAATTACCGGCCATAACTCAGCTAAGCGCGCATTTAAGGCGATAAACTCTTGTTGGTCGGCTGGGACATCATCTTCTGCAAAAATCGCTTCAGCAGGGCATTCTGCAACGCACAGCGTGCAGTCGATACACTCGTCCGGGTTGATTGCTAGAAAGTTTGGACCTTCAACAAAGCAATCCACTGGGCATACGTCAACGCAATCAGTAAATTTACATTGAATGCAGTTTTCGGTAACGACATAAGTCATCTTACTATCCTTTTACTAATAGGCTTTACAGTGTCTAAAGCCAAAACATTATTTTAATTGATTTTATCTACAATTTAAAACGCAGATAAAAATCAAATCAACTATTTAAACAATCATTCCCGCGCCAACAGTGTTGTTGGTTGATTCATCAATTAGGATGAATGCGCCTGTAGCGCGATTTACGCTATAACTATCAATCATCAATGGTTGTGCAAGTTTGAACGTAATACGAGCAATATCGTTCATTTGCAAACCTTGACTCGGTAGCTCTTCCAATGTGTTGACGTCAATTTTGTACGAAATTGTACCGACTTTAGCTTTAGACTCGCGTGTAGTGTGGCGCACCACATAGGTACGTGCGGTCGACATCGGCGTTTCAGATAACCAGCATACAAAGGCTTCAATTTGTTTTACAGGCTCTTGAGCTTCCGCTGATTTTACAATCATGTCACCGCGTGAAGTATCAATCTCATCTTCCAGAAGTAGCGTAACGCTTTGCTCTGTAGTGGCAGATTGCAATTGCTCTTCACCGATTTGAATCGCTTTAACTTTTGATTGGTAACCATTCGGCAACACAGTCACTGCGTCACCTACAGCAATCTCACCGGATTCGATACGACCCATAAAACCACGGAAATCATGCAATTCCGGATTGTCAGAAGCATGTGGGCGGCATACGAACTGCACTGGAAAGCGGAATGGTTCCAAATGCTCAGAATGCGCTGGTGGTGCCGCTTCTAGCGTCTCTAGCATAGTGTTGCCTGTGTACCATGGCATGCTGTCGCCACGATCCACAATCATATCGCCGGTGAGGGCAGACATCGGGATGAAGCTAATGTCATGACCAGCACGTTGCAGGCCGATTTCTGTAGCAAACGCTAAATAGTCTGCGCAAATCTTGTCGTAAATGGCTTTATCGAAATTGACCAAATCCATTTTGTTCACAGCAACCACAATGTGTGGAATACCTACTAAGTGCGCGAGGTATGAATGGCGGCGTGTTTGGGTAAGTACGCCTTTACGTGCATCAATCAAAATAATGGCTAAGTTCGCGGTAGAAGCCGCTGTCACCATATTGCGTGTGTATTGCTCATGGCCAGGTGCATCGGCAATGATGTATTTACGTGTACCAGTGCTGAAATAGCGATAGGCAACGTCAATGGTAATACCTTGTTCGCGCTCTGCCTGTAAACCGTCAGTTAGTAGTGACAAATCAACTGCTTCCATACCGCGTTTTTTAGAGGTATTGGTGATTTGCGTCAGTGTATCGGCCAAAATGGTTTTGGTATCAAACAGTAAGCGGCCAATTAAGGTACTTTTTCCGTCATCCACGCTACCGCAGGTCATGAAGCGCAATAGGCTGTCGTTGTGTTGTGTATTCACGTTATTATTCAAAGTGCTCATTAGAAATAGCCTTCCTTCTTGCGTTGCTCCATGGAGGCATCTGATGTTTGGTCATCCAAGCGTGTTGCACCACGTTCAGTAATCGTTGTCGTTGCTGTTTCCAGTACGATTTTAGTCACGTCATCCGCATCGCTAATCACTGGTGCTGTACAAGTAATATCGCCAACGGTTCTGAAGCGTACTTGCATATTGATGACTTCTTCGCCATTTTTAGGCGTGTTAATTGATTCGCCATTTGAGAGTGGAACATTCACAGGGAAAATCGCGCCGTTACGCATCACTATGTCACGTTGGTGAGCAAAGTAGATGCTAGGCAATTCTAGTTTTTCACGCTCGATATATTGCCAGACGTCCATCTCTGTCCAGTTGGAGATAGGGAAGGCGCGGATATTCTCACCTTTATGTGAACGCGCGTTATACAGATTCCATAGTTCAGGGCGTTGGTTTTTTGGATCCCATTGACCGAATTCATCACGGAAACTCATGATGCGCTCTTTAGCGCGGGCTTTTTCTTCATCACGGCGCGCACCGCCGATGCAGCAGTCAAAGCCGAATTCCTCAATCGCTTCCAGCAAAGTTACAGATTGGTGTTTATTACGCGGCTCATCCGGTGATTTCAATACCACGGTACCGCGTTTCATCGAATCTTCTACTGAACGCACAATCAAGCGCTCGCCTAATTCGGCTGCGCGTTGGTCACGGAAATCAATCACTTCTTTGTAATTGTGACCTGTGTCGATATGCATCAGCGGAAAGGGGAATTTACCTGGGCGGAATGCTTTTTCAGCAAGGCGAAGAATACACAAAGAGTCTTTGCCGCCTGAGAATAGCAATACCGGATTGCTACATTGCCCAGCGACTTCACGCAGAATATAGATGGCTTCTGATTCTAGCCAATCTAAATGAGATAACGATTTTTTATTTAACATATTCAACTACTTAATTTATAAACTTAATTTATTAGTTTAACTTCTACATTAGCTCTTAACGTGAAGACCACATTCTTTGCTGTCTGGATTTTCCCACCACCATCTGCCAGCACGTACATCTTCGCCCATGGCAATCGCACGCGTACAAGGCGCGCAACCGATACTTGGGTAGAACTGGTCGTGAAGTTTGTTGTATGGCACGTTAAACATGCGGATATAGGCCCAAACTTCTTGTTCAGTCCAATCGCTTAATGGATTGAATTTCTCTAGCTTATGGGCTTCATCAAATTCACGAAAAGCCAAATCGGTACGCGTTGCAGATTGCTGAGCGCGCATACCTGTAATCCAGGCTTTTTTGCCTTTGAGTGCGCGTTGTAAAGGTTCTACTTTGCGCATATGGCAGCACGCTTTACGGAGCTCTATGGATTCATAAAAAGCGTTGATACCTTTGTTGCGTACATAAAACTCTACTGTTTCTGCCTGTGGAAAGAATATCTTGAGTTTAGTGTTGTAGGTTTGTTCGGTTTCAGCAATCAGGTCGTAGGTTTCGGTCGGTAGGCGGCCGGTGTCTAACGAAAAAATCTCAATTGCTAATTGCTCACGCTGAATAATGTCAGTGAGCACCATATCTTCAGCACCCATGCTATTGGCGAAGGTAATCTCATGCTGATTGCCAAACTCTTGTATTGCATCTTTTAATAGGTGCAATACATTTGCACGCTTTTGATTGACAGCCGCTTGTAACTCTGGCGTTAATACAGGAGAGGTAGCAGGGTTGCTTGCTGCAGGCCGCAGCATAGAGACTTCGCCGCTCATTTATACGCTTCTATGCACTCTACGCCATACGGGCTGGTTATTATCAACAGCACCTTGATATGGATGAGTGAAATCTTTAAGACTTTGTAATGCCTCTTCGGCGCTTCTGTCAGCGCGAATCAGGTAACTATCAAACCCTGAACGTTTTAAGAAGAACAATTGGTCGCGTAATACATCACCGAATGCACGTAAGGTATTGTTGAAGCTATAGCGTGTACGCAATAGGTTACCCAGTGAGAAGATACGGCCATCTGCAAAACGTTCTACATATACAGCAATCAATGGAAATATATTGAAGTTTGGCTCTGTAGCAGCTAGGTTTTCCAGAACTTCATGTGTTGCTAGCCAAATACCAATTTCATTGTCTTTTACACGGCTTGTCAGTTCACTTTTACGTGCTAAATAGACTGACAGCGGTACCAATACTTTACCAGTAGCTGGAATGACAGTGTTTGCGATTTGCTCGGCAGTCGTCGTGTTCTCGCCAGTCAATTTAAAAAGCACGACTTTACCGGCTTGCATACGCACTTCTTGATCTACCTTTGGCAATTCAACCAAAGTCCAATCATCCGCAACGATTTGATTTTTCAGGATTAAATTTGATGGCTTAAGGTTAGACATTCTCAACCTCTTTTTTCGAGTCTTTTGCCACTAAGTTTTTGTCTGCATAGACGTGCGCTTTGAACGGAGCCATACCGATACGGCGCACCGTATCAATAAAGCGCTCTTCGTCAGTACGCTCTTGAATATATACATCAATCAAACGTTGAACTACACCAGGCATTTCTCCAGCCGCGAAAGAAGGGCCAATCACACCGCCGAGGCTGGCATCATTACCCTGTTTGCCGCCGATTGATACTTGATACCATTCAGAGCCGTCTTTATCCACGCCTAGAATACCAATATGGCCGACACTATGGTGTCCGCAGCCATTCATACAACCAGAAATGTTGATCTCAATTTCACCGATATCGTGCAAGTAATCTAAGTTATCAAATTGCATTTGAATCGCTTCAGCAATCGGGATGCTTTTCGCGTTGGCAAGTGAACAGAAATCACCACCAGGGCAGCAAATCATATCAGTCAGTAAACCGATGTTAGGTGTTGCTAAACCATGTGCACGGGCTTTTTCCCATAGCGCAAATAAGTTACTTAATTTCACATCGGCCAAAATCAAGTTTTGTTCATGTGATACACGCAACTCCCCAAAGCTATACTTTTCTGCCAAGTCTGCTACTACTTGCATTTGCTCAGAGCTTGCATCACCCGGCGCTTTGCCATGTGGTTTGAGTGAAAGCGTTACTGCGCGATAGCCTGGTGCTTTATGTGCATGCAAGCTGCGTTTTGCCCAAGCTGCAAAAGCTGGGTTGCTTGCAATAGCTGCATCAAAACTGGCGTCATGCGCAGGTAGTGTTTCGTAAGGCATTGCATCAAAATGTTTTGCTACGCGTGCTAATTCAGCTTCAGTAATCGTATTTGGGCTATCTTTAAGATGCAGCCATTCTGCTTCCACTTGGTTGCGGAACTCATCGATACCCAAGGCTTTCACCAGGATTTTGATACGCGCTTTGTACATATTGTCGCGACGGCCATGCAGGTTGTAGACGCGGATAATCGCTTCGCAATAGGTAAGGGCGTGTTGCCATTCCAAGTGTTCGCGAATCACAGAGCCCAAGATAGGGGTACGGCCTAAGCCACCACCGACCCACACTTTGATCGCAGTCTGGTTGTTGCTGTCTTTGTAAAATTCAAGGCCAATATCATGGGCTTGTACGATAGCGCGGTCTTGCTGTGTACCTGACACTGCAATTTTGAACTTACGTGGCAACAGGGCGAATTCTGGATGGAAGGTGCTCCATTGGCGCATCACTTCAGCCATTGCACGTGGGTCAATCACTTCATCCGGCGCAATACCGGCGAACTGGTCTGTCGTAATGTTGCGGATGCAATTGCCTGAGGTTTGAATGGCGTGCATTTCAACCGTAGCAAGTTCAGCCAGGATGTCAGGCGTATCTTCCAGCTTAGGCCAGTTCAATTGTAGATTCTGGCGTGTGCTGAAGTGACCATAACCACGGTCATAGCGTTGAGCGATATCGCCTAGCTTGCGTAACTGTTTGCTCGATAGCATACCGTAAGGCACGGCAATACGCAGCATTGGTGCGTGACGTTGGATATACAGACCATTTTGCAGGCGCAGTGGACGGAACTCTTCCTCACTTAATTCACCCGCCAAGTAGCGGCGTGTTTGATCGCGATATTGCGCGACGCGCTCATCGACAATTTGTTGGTCTATTTCATCGTATTTATACATATTACGTTAGTTACTTTAAATTAATTCTTGGTTTCAATTATTCTGGGTTCAATTCAGAGAATCCAGCATTTTAATGGAAAACGCGCTTGGATTCATGCTTTATTTAGTGAAATACCAGTTTTACACCCACAAAAATCAGTATTAAAGCGAGCGCAAAACGCACCCAATGCTCGGCGATTTTTGAGCTTAAATGACTGCCAATCCAAATGCCAGGTATAGAGCCTATCAATAAAACGCCAAGTAGTTTGTAATCCACCGTACCAATACTGGCGTGGCCCAAGCCTGCTAAAAGCGTCAAAGGCACTGCATGGGCAACATCTGTCCCTACGATCGTGGTAATCGGGCGTTTAGGATAAATAATCAACAAAGCGGTTACACCCAGCGCACCAGCACCTACAGAGGTCAGTGTTACCAAAAATCCTAATATCAAGCCTAAAATCACGGTGAGGTAAGGCGTCCACTCAACATTGATTAGATGTTCTTTTTTCGAAAATGCCGCCAGTTGATTGCGAAACAACACCGAAAATGAAGTAATGATAAGGGCGATACCTAGCCAAAACTTAATACTGTCGACTGCCGCATCGGAGGCGATATTGAGTTCTCTTAAGTAAAGCGTCGTTAACATCGAGGCTGGTAAGCTGCCGTAAGCCAAAAGACGGACAATTTTCCAGTCGATATTACCTAATTTTCCGTGAGCAAATATACCTACTGATTTTGTCACAGAGGCATAAAGCAAATCTGTACCTACCGCAAACGCGGGTTTAATATGAAAAAATAATACCAAAATAGGTGTCATTAACGAGCCGCCACCAACGCCGGTCAAGCCCACGAGCAAGCCGACTACGAAGCCGGCAAATATAAAACCAAATTCCATATGGAGTATTGTTTAGTTTGTAAGACCGCGCACTATATCAGCTATTAATTATTTAATTAAGAATATGTTATTCTATATTTATAGTTTTTAGTTATATAGAACTGGCGACACCAATCGCTAGTCTACTTTAAAGATTTTCATTAAACGAAATGACATCCATATGAAGCTACATCAATTACGTTATTTGCATGAAGTGGCGCGCAAAGGTCTCAATATTACCAGCGCGGCTGAAGCATTGTATACATCTCAGCCAGGCGTGAGTAAACAGATTCAATTGTTCGAAGATGAGCTAGGGTTGCAGATATTTCAGCGTAATGGCAAGCGCCTGACGGGGATTACCGAACCGGGTGAACAGATATTAGCCTTAGCAGCCAAAGTGATCCGTGACATCGATAACATCAAGCGAGTGGGCGATGAGTTCAGCAATGTTGAAACTGGCGTGTTAACGATCGCTACAACGCATACACAGGCACGTTATAAACTGCCAGCCGCGGTTAAAGCTTTTATGAGTAATTATCCGCATGTTAAATTGAATATCCATCAAGGTAATCCTAGCCAAGTGGCAGAGCAGGTAGCGAATGGCGATGCGGATATCGGTATTGCAACTGAATCAATTAGCAGTTACGAAAGCTTATTATGCCTACCTTGCTACCACTGGAATCGTTGTGTAGTGGTGCCGCATGGACATCCTTTATTAGCCGATAAACCATTAACACTTGAAAAGCTCGCTGCCTATCCGCTGATTACGTACGACTTTGCGTTTACCGGTGGTACGCTGGTCTCAAAAATATTCAGTGATGCAGGGCTATCGCCGAATGTGGTGCTAACTGCTATTGATGCGGACGTCATCAAAACTTACGTGACCTTAGGCTTAGGAGTGGGATTGCTAGCGAAAATGGCCTATGACCCTGAACGTGATGCTAATTTAGCAATGTTAGACGTGAGTCACTTATTCCCTGACAGCACGACTTATTTGGGGGTGCGTAAGGATGCATTTTTACGAGGCTATATGTATGGATTCATTGAGCTCATTGCACCACACTTTAATCGGGCAGCAGTGAATGCAGCTCTTAAAATAAGTGCATAATCATGTTTCGATATCGGGGACGCATGCATGTATAAAACCTTTGTGATTACGTTGTTGTTACTGTTGAGCTCATGTTGTAGTGTTCAACCAGCGTCATTGGTAGGTAAAGTCAATGCAGGTATGCCAGCCATAGACCCAGCAAATGCTATTTATGAATTACCGGTGAATGAAGGTGTCAGTTATCAAGATGTTGTGGATAGCTTAAAAAGCGTGAGTGCGGGCAAGAACTTTGTGAACCCAGCCAACTTTCCAATTGGCGAGCATATGAAGTTAAGAGGCCAAAGCCCTGCAGGCGCATTGGAGGTACATGCTGTCTGTAACTTAGGCTTAGGCGCTGAAATCATGTTGGATCACCCCGAGTTTGTAGTGTTTGCGCCGTGCCGTATCGCACTCTATGAAAAGCTTGATGCGAATAAAAAGTTAAAATTATTTTTAGGTTTGGATCGCCCAACGTTTGATTTAAAAAATATAAAAAATCCAACAGAACGTGCAAAAAAAGCAGCTCAGGAACTGGAAACGTCTTTGCTAGACATCATGGATAAAGCACGAAAAGGTGATTTGTAGAGCATATTTATGAGGGATAAGTCGCCATGAAAAAACTGAAAAATGAAGCAGCATTATTCAAGGAAGCGTTACTCGCAGGCGTGAAGTATGCGGAGGGGCGAGGCGTGGTCGAGTTTGAAGCAACCGATTCGGTGAGTGAGAAACTGTTATATATCTACAGGCTGTTAGTTCATGATAAAGTTATTCAGCCGCTACCAGAAGAGCAGGTTTCGGAAAAAGCCTTGCGACATAAACTTGCAATATGGTATTCAAAACAATTGCCCGAGGGGCATCCGCTTTTAATGTAAAAAAGTGGCTAAACCTAAGTGTCCGCCTACCAAATGGTAGGTTTTGCTTTTGAGTTGGTTTTCAGCCAGAATATAAATGTAACTATGGTTTATGACTAACCATTAAATTCCAATTGTTTGTCAAAAATCACTAAAAACTCAGGAATGTTATGACAACCCCCATACTCATTGCAAAGAATACAGAAGTTTCAAGTTTCATTCTCCCTAGAATGGCGAATCGTCATGGCTTGATTGCCGGTGCAACCGGTACGGGCAAAACGGTGACGTTGCAAACGTTGGCAGAAGGCTTCTCTAAGCTTGGCGTGCCGGTATTCATGGCAGACGTAAAGGGTGATTTATCCGGCATATCGCAGCAAGGCGGTGGCAACCCCAAGATAGAAGCGCGTGTTCAGCAATTAGCCTTGACTGAGTTTAGTTATGCAAAATGCCCAGTCACATTTTGGGATGTATTTGGCATTAAGGGACATCCTGTCCGCACAACCATTGCCGAAATGGGACCACTATTATTGGCGCGCTTACTGAACCTGAACGAGGTACAGGGTGGTGTGCTTAATTCTGTATTCAAGATTGCCGATGATAAAGGTTGGTTGCTATTAGACCTGAAAGACTTGCGCGCAATGATGCAGCACGCCGCAGAGCATGCGCAAGAATACATGACTCAGTATGGCAATATCTCAGCCGCCAGCGTGGGGGCGGTGCAGCGCGCATTGTTGCAGCTTGAGACTGAAGGTGCAGATAAGTTGTTTGGCGAGCCAGCGCTGAATCTGGATGACTTAATGCAAACCGATGCGCAAGGTCGTGGCATCGTGAATATTTTAGCCAGTGACAAACTGTTTAATTCACCTCGAATCTATGCCACGCTGTTGCTTTGGTTGCTCTCAGAGCTATTTGAAAAATTACCGGAAGCGGGCGATTTGGATAAGCCTAAACTAGTATTCTTTTTCGATGAGGCACATCTTTTATTCAACGATGCACCTGAGGCTCTTTTACAAAAAATTGAGCAAGTCGTGCGCTTAATTCGTTCCAAAGGCGTTGGTGTCTATTTTGTTAGTCAGAACCCGCTAGATATTCCGGATGTGGTGTTGGGCCAATTAGGTAACCGCGTGCAGCATGCTCTGCGTGCCTTTACGCCACGTGACCAAAAAGCAGTGAAATCTGCCGCTGAAACTTTCCGAAGAAACCCCAAAGTTGATGTTGAAGTCGCGATTACAGAGCTGGGTGTAGGTGAGGCGCTGGTTTCATTTCTAGATGAAAAAGGTATCCCTACGCCAGTGGAGCGCACCTTTATTTGCCCGCCAGGCAGTCGAATTGGCCCTGCAACGGATGGCGAGCGTATGGATGTTATGAAATCATCAAGCGTATTCAGCTTTTATGAAAAAACCGTTGATCGTGAATCAGCCTATGAAATACTGAAAGTGCGTGCAGAGCAAACCGCAACCGAAGCGCAGGCAGATGAAGGTTTCGATTGGGGTGGCATACTGGGTGGTGATAAGAAAAAATCTTCCAGCAGTCGCTCTGACAGCGTACTTGAGACTGCGGCAAAGAGTGCCGCACGTGCGATTGGCTCGCAACTAGGGCGACAAATCATTCGTGGAGTGTTGGGTAGTATTTTAGGCGGTCGTAAGTAGTTATGCGAAGTGCTTGTCACTTCACGTTATCACATCACATTTGAAGGGTTGCATATGCTTACAGATATTGAAATCGCCCAATCTGCCACATTAAATCCGATTTCAACCATTGCAAGCAGCCTGAACCTGACCCCTGATGATTTAATTCCTTATGGGCACCACATTGCCAAGCTCAGCCCGGTTTGCATTCAAAGAGTGCAGCAGCGCCCAAGTGGCAAACTAATTTTGATGACGGCAATCAGCCCTACACCAGCAGGTGAGGGCAAGACCACTACTACAATAGGCCTGGCAGACGCACTGAACCAGGTATTAGCCAACACAGATAAAAGTGCAATGGTATGCATACGTGAGCCGTCTTTAGGCCCTGTATTTGGCTTAAAAGGCGGTGCTACCGGCGGTGGCCATGCGCAGGTGGTGCCGATGGAAGACATCAACTTGCATTTCACTGGCGATTTTCATGCCATTAGCTCAGCTAACAATCTACTCGCAGCTTTGGTGGATAACCATATTTATCAAGGTAATGCTTTGAATATCGACCCGGCGACTGTCACCTGGCGTCGCTGCATGGATATGAATGACCGCGCCTTGCGCAAAATCACGCTTAACGGTCATACCAAAGACAATAGTATTTATGAGCGACAAACCGGCTTCGATATTACTGTAGCCAGTGAAGTGATGGCGATATTTTGTTTAGCGACGTCGTTGGAAGACCTAAGAACTCGTTTGGGTAACATTCAGATTGGTTTTAATACTGCACAACAAGCGGTATTAGCCAGTGATTTACAGGCAGAGGGCGCCATGACGGCATTGCTCAAAAATGCCTTCCAGCCTAATTTGGTACAAACTTTAGAACACACAGCAGCCATCGTGCATGGCGGACCATTTGCTAATATTGCGCACGGTTGCAACTCCGTAGTTGCAACTAAAACCGCACTTAAGCTGGCTGACTATGTCGTTACTGAAGCGGGATTTGGTGCTGACTTAGGTGCTGAGAAATTTATTGATATCAAATGCAGAAAAACTGGCTTGCAACCTAATGCCGTAGTACTGGTGGCGACGGTACGCGCCCTTAAATATCACGGTGGGGTGGATGTTAAAGCGTTAAACCAAGAGAATCTAGCGGCATTAAAAGCGGGCATGGCTAATTTACATAAGCATGTAGAAAACTTGAAGCAGCATTTTGGCTTGCATGTGGTGGTTGCCATTAATCATTTTGTCAGTGATACCGATGCTGAAATTGCATTGTTGCAAACCGAGGCGGCAAATATCGGTGTGCAAGCAATCGTTTGTAAACATTGGGCACAAGGTGGAGCTGGTGCAAAGGCATTGGCAGATGAAATATTAAAAGTAGTAGAACAAGCCAACACCAACTTTAAATTTTTATACGAAAACGACGCCCCTATATTGCAAAAATTAGAGACTGTCGCCCAAAAAATATACGGAGCCAGTGGAGTGCAGTTGTCCGATGCAGCGCAGACCACACTTAATATGTTAGAAAAAAACTATAATCATTACCCTATATGTATTGCTAAAACACAATACTCATTTTCCACCAACCCCGGATTGCGAGCCGCACCAACAGACCATGTGCTGCAAGTGCGAGAGTTAAGATTGTCGCGCGGTGCCGAGTTTATCGTAGCAATATGCGGTGACTTGATGACAATGCCTGGCCTGCCAGCGCGACCTGCCAGTGAACGCATAGGCGTTAATCAGGCAGGTGTGATTACTGGGTTAAATTAATTGTTCACCAAGTAGTCAATGTTTACCATTTCGCAAACAGGCTCTGCAGAGCAGGCCATCACTAAATCACGTTTCATTGCTATGGCAATGCATTGTGCGGATGAGCGTAGCGTGGGCATGGCGCTGCGGCAGTTTGCCAGCCAGCATCAAAATGCTCATCATCTTGCCTATGCGTTTCGTATCAAAACAGAGCAGGGTATCGTGCAGAGGTTTTCAGATGCAGGAGAGCCCTCTGGTACTGCCGGTATGCCAGTGTTAAAGTTGATTGAAGGTCGTGACTTAATCAATGTCTGTGTTGGCGTCATCCGTTACTATGGCGGCATCAATTTAGGCACAGGTGGTTTGGCACGTGCGTACGGCAGTACTGCCAAACTGGCTTTAGATGCCGCGAAAACAATTACCTTTGTTGAGCTGAAGACCATCGCGATGACGATTGATTACAAGCAAATGGATTTAATCACGCGTGCGGTATCTCACGCCGAAGGTAGTATCTTGAATAAAGCGTTTAACAATCAGATTGATCTGGTAATCTCTTTGCCAGTGGATGAAGTAGCTGGGTTCATAGCGCGTTTTAAGCAATATTGAACATGAAATGTAAGATTTATATGTTTTACTGTTTGGCAAAATTTAATTCTATTTGTTGAGAGCCGTATGACTAAAAAAACACTAATACCCCCATCAACAGTGTACGAGATAGCGGCTTGGGTACTGACAGCCTCCGTTTTATTATTGGTACTCCAATTTAAATTATTGCCAGCGTTGCTTGCAGGGTTATTAGTGTTCGAGCTAGTCCATATCATCACCCCTTATATCGCTCGCCAATTTCCTACAAAGCATCCGAGTAATCGCGCCAAGCTATGGGCTGTTGGTATTTTGGTCACGGTGATTGTCAGTCTATTAGCACTTGCAGCTGCTGGCCTAGTTGCATTTTTGAGATCTGATTCTGGGAGTCTGACTGTATTGCTGGCAAAAATGGCACAAATCATTGAAGACTCACGTAAGGTTTTACCAGGTTGGCTACTTGAACATTTGCCTGAGGATGCACTTGCCTTTAAAGATCAGGCTACTGCATGGTTGAGAAGCCATGCCGGTGAGTTGCAAGTAGTGGGTAAAGAAGCCGGCCGCGCAACTGCCCATGTAATACTCGGTATGATAATCGGCGGTATGTTGGCATTACGTGATGTCGTGACGATTGATCATTTCAAACCATTTGCAGGCGCATTGGTAGGGCGTAGCAGCTTGCTAAGTGATGCTTTCAGACGTGTGGTGTTTGCACAGGTGCGCATTGCTGCTATCAACGCTTTCTTTACCGCAGTCTATTTAGCCTTAGTGTTGCCTTTAATGGGGGTTCAACTGCCATTGGTAAAAACGATGATTGCCTTTACCTTTGTCGTAGGCTTGATTCCTGTGATCGGTAATTTGATTTCTAACACAGTGATTGTGATTGTGAGTTTGAGTCAGTCATTAACGGTGGCAATCGCATCCCTGGTCTATCTGGTGGTCATTCATAAGTTCGAATACTTCTTAAATGCAAAGATTGTCGGTACACAGATTCGTGCCAATGCTTGGGAGTTGCTCATTGCCATGCTGGTCATGGAGGCCGCCTTTGGCCTGGCAGGGATAGTGGCAGCGCCTATTTACTATGCTTACATTAAGGCAGAACTACGCGCTAGAGACCTAGTTTAACTTGAGGGTCTAGTTTGATTTGAGGTCTAGCTTGAGAGTCTATCTTGATAAGTTAGTAAAACGCGCCAATGTTAAGTTGGCGCGTTTTACTAGGTAAATGAAGCCTTGGTTAATGAACCTTAGTTTTTAAGTTTGTAAAATCTATTCTCAAGTGTTTTACCATTCTTAACATTATCCAGTTTGCTCCCGACAGCGTCGCCTAATGCTGCCAGTCTTTCATCAGGATGCGGATGGGTTTTGAATAGCAAGGCAACGCTGCCATCATTCTTATTGGTTTGTCCTAAGGTTTGCAGTACCTCGGCTAAGCCAAAAGGCTCATAACCAGCGCGTGTTGCGAAGCTAACACCTAATCTATCCGCTTCATATTCAGCGCTCTTATCTAAGCTGCGCGCACTAATCTCGGCGCCACTACCAATGGCTTTATTGGCAAGCTTGTTGTCTTTAGCTAGTTTTTCGCTTAAAAATCCTGCGCCTAAGTTTAGAAGCTGTTGCTTTTGTAGTACTTTAAGCTGGTGTTTTTTGACTACGTGAGCAATCTCATGACCCAGTACACCAGCTAGCTGTGCTTCGTTAGTGAGTTTACGATACAAACCTTTGGTAATCATGACATAGCCGCCAGGTGCTGCAAAGGCATTCAGATCTTCACTATCAATCACACCAAAATGCCAAGGCAGGTCGGGGCGCTCTGATTGTGATGCAACCCAGCGACCAACCGAATTCACATACTTTTGTAAAGCTTCGTCTTTTACTAATGGAGCCGCGCCTAACAAGTTGCCGGTGATTTCGCGGCCCAGTGCGATTTCTTCCTCTGTACTTGGGTTTTTCCAGTTAAACGTTGGTTCGGTTTTTGTTGTTGCCTCAGCTGCAGGAGCATCAGGAGCTGGTGTAGTGGCATTTTGACTACTAGGCGCAGTTGGGGTATCTGCATTCGGGTCAATTTGTTTTTTTACAGCGTCTTTCAAAGCGCCTTCAAAATCGAAAGCCGCACTGGGTAAGCTAATCCCAGCAAGTAAGCTGGCTAATAGCGTTGAAATTAGTATGTTTTTATTGAATAAATGTTGTGTTGTTATCTTCATTTTGACTCTCCCTCTGCTGTTTTCAGAGGTGCTTTCAGATTAGAAAAAGCAACCGTTTTTAAGCCGCCAGCTGTTGCGAACTGTTTACCTTGATTGACCGTAGTGGTATAGCCTTCTAACGCTTTGACTTCAGTTTCATTGAATTTAGCAGCTTTAAGTTCTTGCTCACTTAAACCGCGAACGCCTGTGGTAGAAACCACTTGGCCTGTGCCTGCGCGGCCGCTTGCGGCAGCTAAGACACCAGCAGCCTGATTGCCAGTGCTCGACGTACCACGTTTAACTGAAAGCAAACGCACCCAGCCGGTATTTTTATTGGTTTTTACTTGTAACCAAGCACCTTGCTTTTTGAGGATTTGAAGGCTTTCCCCACGACTAAAACTACCGGTCACTTTGGCATCAGCATAGGGTTCGTAACGCAAGTTGTCATTTTTGAGTGCGCTGCCAGTTTCAGCGGCAATGCTCAATCCAGCATGTAATGCCACAGAAAGGCTTGCCGTAATCAGCATGTATTTTAATTTTGTCATTAACTTGGCTCTCTTTCTAGAATATCTAATTTTATAATCGCCTGCGCAAACAAGCCACGCCATTGGCTAGCCATTGGCCTTTCGGTGTTTAATGAACCAGTATGTTGCGTATAACGCAAAGTTGTATCATTTTCCATGCCTGTATTTTGCAATAGTGTTTTCAATTGCAGTCCTAGTTGCATTGCATCTTCATTTGCTTTTGTAGCTTCAATTTTATCTTCGTGGTGGTAAGCCCAGCTGACAATAATTAATTCGTTGAATAAGCCCCAAATGCCACTTTGCGTACCTTTTAGTATTTCAACTGTGACTGGTAAATGGCATTGTTGTTCGATTTTTTGTTGTAGTTTTTTTAACATGCCATCACTTAAAGAGTCTTTACTCTCAATGATGATAGGCATTAGTAATATAGAGGTACCTTTTTTACCTAACTCGACATCACTGGCTAATAAGCGCTGCATGGCGCGTTCATTGGCAAGAGAATATATTTTCGCCACACTGAAGTAGATTACAGCCCAAGTGATGGGTCCGGTGAAATCCAGATAGGTATTGGTGAAATTAATGGCAAGGTAAGAAAGCACCAATAGCCCTATCTGACTGCTACTGAAGATGGTAATCAATCTATCGCGATCTACGTTACGGAAAAATGCAATCGCCGTCAGCCAAATCAATAGTAAGCTCATAAACACATACGGCGTTTTTCCACGCCATACTTTTAGATAGTCATGATGTTTTACGTTATCAATAGCGGTTGCCAAAATCTCTACACCAGGGTGCGCCTTGGCCATTGCGGTGGCTTTTAAGTCAAATAGCGACGGCGCGGTAGAGCCAATGATAACGATCTTATTGGTAAACTCATTTGGTGGACGTTGTTTCACTTTGCTCGCCATGTCTGCATACACATCACTAAACGAAGTAAACTGGTAGGTAAAAGGCTTGCCACGCCAGTTCATGAGCATGTCTTGCGGTAAAGCTGATATATTCGTTTGTGCATAATTGCTCACTGCCAGAGGCAGTGCGGGAATGCGCCAGCCGCTTTCGTCTCGCCACAGCTTGTATTCACGTACGATGCCGTCCGCATCTGGGTAGATATTGTGTGTACCGAGCCTTCCTGAATTGAGCGCGGCTTCAAAATGCGGCAACACCACTGCAATTGGTTTTAGTGGGTTTTTACCTAGTGGTGTATTTGGCATAGTAGAGCTCTGTAGCTCGGATTTGTCCCTTGGTGCAAGTTCAATGCCTGGAATCATATTCGGTGTGATTTTACTTAAATGGTCGCTTTCATGGGCTAGTCGCAACATCGGGAAAAAGGTGTTGTCGGTTGCCGCAATGACCTCATTAAAGTAGGCGTCACTGTCCGGGTTATAAATATCGGCATCACTGAACAAAATATCGAACACGATGGCTTTGGGTTGTTGTGCTTCGATATTCTCTACAAATTCACCGAATACTTGCCTTGGCCACGGCCAGCGTCCGTACTCTTTCGCCATGGCACTTAATGAGGCTTCGTTGATATCAACAATGACGATGTAAGGGTCGGCTTTAGGCACAACAATGCGGTTCTTCACCATGAAGTCAAAGGCGCGGTCGCGCATGTTTTCGCCTACGTGAAACAAGCTGGCATCTAACAGCACAAACACGGTGAGCAGGGCGCTCAAGTATATATAAAAGTTATTGTGCAGCTTGCGTGTGACACTTACCAGCCATTGGCTGATTAGAAGTTTGAATTTGATCACGTTTTGCCTATCAGACGTTTTATTAAGCTTAAGTTTGGCACAAACTCACGATTATTTGAAATAGTCTTTTCAAAAAGGTGGCAAGTTAAAAAAAGAGGATATAGATACAAGCACGGTCGTGCTTACAAGTGCTAAACAGACAGCATCAGGTATAATCTTACGCTTATGATACAAATTATTATTTTAGCCATTGCCGTTGCCATTTTATTGCTATTAGTGTGGCAAATGTGGCAAAACAGTCAGCTTGATAAGAACCTCGTGATTCTGCAACAGCTCGAAGAAAAACATCGTGCTATGTTGCGAGATTTTAATGATGGACTCAACAAGCTAGGAGACCGTTTGAGTGCATCCTCTCACGATATCAGCGAGCGTTTGCGTGTTAGTGTAGCAACCGAGCTGCAAGCTACGCGTGAGGCGATGCAGGCGCTCCAGTTAGCGCAACAAAACAGCTTGGCGCAAACGCGTGAGACTGTTTTGGAAAAATTACACATTACTTTGAGTGAGCAGGGCAAAGCCGAACAGGAGTTGATTCAATCAACTATGCGTAACGCCACGGCACAGCTCGTTGCTAGTATTGAAGCCTTAACAAAATCTGTGGATGGCCGTTTAGAGCAGATTGGCGGCAAGGTTTCTGAGCGTCTGGAAGAAGGCTTCAAGAAAACCAATCAAACCTTTATTGACGTAATGGCGCGCCTCGCAACGATAGACGAAGCGCAGAAGAAAATCGATGGTCTAACCACTAACGTCGTGAGTTTGCAAGAGTTGCTAGGTGATAAACGTTCGCGTGGCGCATTCGGTGAGGTACAACTGGAAGCTTTGGTGCGAAATGTGTTGCCGGTGAATTCATTTGCCATGCAACACACTTTCGAGAATGGTACGCGTGCTGATTGCGCATTATTCCTGCCTGACCCAACAGGTACAGTGGCGGTGGATAGTAAATTTCCGCTGGAAAATTATCACCGCATGTTTGATAAGAAGTTGAGTGATGCTGAGCAACTACTTGCTGAAAAGCAGTTCAAAATTGATGTTAAAAAACACGTCGATGATATTGCCAATAAATACATCATTTCTAACGTTACATCTGATGGTGCTGTGATGTTTATTCCAGCCGAGGCGGTATTTGCTGAGATTCATGCCTACCATGCGGATATCATTGATTACGCCATGAATAAACGGGTGTGGGTGGTGTCTCCAACTACGTTAATGGCAGTACTGAATACGGCGCGCGCGGTGTTGAAAGATGTTGAGACGCGCAAACAAGTGCATGTGATTAAAGAGGAATTAGGTAAGCTCAGCAAAGACTTTAGTCGTTTTGATGTGCGTATGAAGAAACTGGCAGATAACATCCGCCAAGCCCATGAGAATGCGCAAGACGTACATATTTCCAGCCAAAAAATATCACAACGATTCGCGCAGATTGAACGTGTGGAACTCGCTAAAAATCCGGCAGACCTATTGGATTTGATTGACGAGATAGAGTCTGTGAACGTTAAAGAAGATACTTAACACTTATGAAAATCAAATTATTTTATTTTGCCAGACTCAAAGAAACGCTCAAATATTCAACTGAAGATTTGGATGTGCCTGATGATGTTGCTAAGACGCTGACGATACTTAAACTGAAAGCCTATTTGGCCAAACGCGGTGATGTTTGGGGGCAGATGTTGATGGGTAAACTGAAGATTCGCGCAGCAATCAACCATGCTTTAGTTGACGATAATGCGCCAATCGCAGATGGTGATGAGGTTGCTTTTTTCCCGCCAGTCACTGGTGGCTAAGAGGCTAAGTTGACATGACTGTTCGTGTACAAACTCAGGATTTTGACGTTGGCTTTGAAATCAGCCAACTACGCAGTGCCCGCAAAGATGCGGGTGCAGTGGTGAGTTTTGTTGGTCAGGTACGAGATGTCAATGAAGGCGATACTGTATCGCAGTTAACGCTTGAACATTACCCAGGCATGACGGAAAAAGCACTGGAAGCCATAATCAACCAAGCAATAAGCCGATGGGATATTTTTGACACCTTGATTATTCATCGTATAGGTACGTTACAACCAACTGATCAAATCGTGTTGGTCGCCGTAAGCAGTGCACATCGTGGAGAGGCGTTCAAGGCGTGTGAATTCATCATGGATTATTTAAAGACTGAAGCGCCATTTTGGAAAAAAGAAGTCACGCCGTCAGGTGAGCGTTGGATAGAAGCGAAACAGACTGATGATGCTGCGCGTGAGCGTTGGACTAAATAATCACTTTAAGATAATCACTTTAAGAACTACTACAATTAAGACCCTATACAATTAACCCTATGTCACAAAACTCAGCTACCCATTTTTTAACGCCAGAGCAATTAACACTGAGTATTTCAACGGAGAAATTTAATTTTTCTGATACTTCAGAATTGATTGTGCCAAACAGTAAAAGCGCACAGCATCAAGCTTGGATCGCACAATCAGAAGCTAAAAAAGCAGCTGAGTTTGGTTTGAATATTCAGCAGATGGGGTTTAATTTGCTTGCGCTGGGTGAGCCAGGTACTGGGCGCACTTCGCTTATGTTGAGCGCAATGCATGAAGCTGCTGTGAAACAACCTGTGCCCAACGACCTGATTGCGCTGTACCAATTTGATAGCAATGGTAGGCCTCTGTTCTTGAAGCTGCCTGCTGGTGTTGGCACCCAATTAAGGCATGCTTTAGATCAATTTACGCGACACTTAGCTAAAGAGCTGGCAAGTTTGCTTGACGCTAAAGTCAAACAAAATTCTTTGGCGCCGATACAAGTTTTTTTAGATACACAATTAACACTGATCAAAACCAATATCGCGTTGATTGAAAAAGACGCTACGCTAACAAACTATTTTACGTTGTTACGACAAGACGTTCTGGAATATCTAGAAGCCTGGCAGCCTAGTCCAAGCGGTGATTCTGATAGTAATTTAGAAGCTTTGTTGAGTGAAAGTTTTTTTGGTCGTTATCGTATCAACGTGCTGATTGAGCATCAATCTACGCAGAATGCGCCTGTGATTTATGACAATGATCCAAGCTTGCAATCTTTGTTCGGCGGCGTGGAAAGTGCGAGTGACTCTAGCACCACCCCTGATTTTATGCGTTTGCGCGCAGGTAATTTGATGCGTGCTGATGGCGGCACACTGTTATTGCATCTGCGAGATATTCTGGCTGACGAACAAAATGGTCCGCAATTGCTAGAAAAACTACACCGCTTTCTACGTAATGGCACGTTGCAAATTGAAGACCTGAGTAGCAGCAGTAGCCAAGGCAGCAGTTTTATCAGTGCGCAAGCTACGATTCCAGTTTCAGTGAAGTTGGTGCTGGTGGCGACGCGTGAAGATTACTATCAATTGCTGGATGAAAAACCTGATTTTTTCAGCTACTTTCCAATCAAAATAGAATTTGCGGAGAAAATAAAAGCAAATACTGAAAACTATGCCGCCTATGCAGCTTTTATCGCACAAAAATGCCAGCAATTCAATTGTCATCATTTAAGTGCAGATGCTGTTGCAGGCTTGCTGCAAGCCATGCATAGGCTTGAAGAAGACCAAACCCGTTTGAGTACTCAATTCGCGGTGCTAGAGAAGTTGATACTCGAAAGCGCGGCTGCAGCCGACTTGCGTGGCGCGACATTAGTGGCGATCGAAGACGTCAAATCTGCAATCAACCGCAAATATGCACGTCACAGTTACATTGAAGCGCATATGCGTGATTCTATCGTTGATAACGAATTGATGATTAATGTACAAGGGGAAGCGATAGGCCAAATCAATGGCTTAACGCATATTGACCTTGCCGATGCCAGTTTCGGCTCGCCGGTGCGTATCTCAGCCAATTGCTATGCTGGTAGCAAAGGAATTCTTACGATAGACCGCGAGGTCGCGATGAGCGGTCCAACGCATGATAAAGGCGTGATGATATTGCAAAGTTGGTTACACGGTAATTTTGCGCAATTCAACCCGCTCAATATGACGGCTTCACTAGTATTCGAACAAGAATACAACGGTGTAGATGGCGATTCAGCCTCATGTGCTGAGTTGTTTGCTTTGTTATCGTCTCTTTCTAAGCTGCCAATTAAGCAAGGTATTGCCGTAACAGGCGCACTCAATCAGCATGGTGAAGTGTTGCCTGTAGGGGGTCTGAACGAAAAGATTGAAGGTTATTTTAGGGTATGCAAAGACATCGGCTTAGATGGTAAGCAAGGTGTGCTGATGCCTAAACGTAATATGCGACATTTGATGTTGAGCGATGAAGTCATCGATGCGGTGAAGAATGGACAGTTTCATATCGCGACCATGAACAATGTAAGTGAAGGTGTTTCTCACCTGATGGGACATAGCCTGCAAGAAGTGAATCATCTGGTGGAAGGTACGCTAGGTGAGTTCAAGTTAACACTAGAAATGAATTTACCTAAGAAACACTAATGATTGCTTATGAGTAAGCTAGAGAATAAATCGGACGATAAATGTCGGCTAGACAAATGGTTGTGGGCAGCCCGATTCTTCAAAACACGTAGCTTGGCAACTGCTGCAATTGAAACTGGTAAGGTGCACGTAGATGGAGATCGTGAAAAACCCGCTAAAGAAGTGCATCTTGGGCAAGTCATTCATATCCGCAACAGGGACTTTGAAATAGAAGTGACTGTACAAGGATTATCCAATATCCGCCGGGGTGCGCCTGAAGCTGCACTTCTATATACAGAAACTCCAGCCAGTATCGCTAAGCGTGAAAATGCCAAAGCCACAGGTGAGGGTGATCATGCGCAACGTGAGCGCGGAGCAGGGCGACCTACCAAGCGGCAATTGCGGGATATCAAAAAATTTACAGGTGGTGCATTTGGCTAAAACTAATAAGAACGAACACGCAATCTTGAGCTGCTTCAAAGCATATGACATACGCGGAAAATTAGGCGAAGAGCTTAATGAAGACATCGCCTACAGAATTGGACGTGCTTTTGCTGTGTATCTCAAGCCAAAAAATGTGGTGTTGGGGGCGGATATTCGCCATAGTAGTGAAGCACTTAAAAATGCGCTCTCAAATGGTTTGAGGGATGAAGGTGTCAATGTCATTGATATTGGGTTGGCAGGCACTGAAGAAGTGTATTTTGCTACCTTTCATCTCGAGGTCGATGGTGGCATTGAGGTCACCGCCAGTCATAATCCAATGGATTATAACGGCATGAAACTAGTGAGAGAGGGATCGAAACCGATCAGCGGTGATACTGGGCTCAATGATATAAAAGCCATTGCTGAAGCTAATCAGTTTTCTGAGATAAAACAACGCGGTAGTTATATAAAGCAGGATGTTTTATCTGCATTTGTAGCGCATCTGATAACTTATATTGAAACCGAAAAGCTGCGTCCACTCAAGTTAGTTGTCAATGCGGGCAATGGTGCTGCAGGCCATGTAATTGATGCAATAGAAAGCATATTTAAGAAAATGCGCATACCTATCACTTTTTTTAAAGTGCATCACGATGCAGATGGTAGCTTCCCGAATGGAATTCCTAATCCATTATTACCAGAGAATAGAGCAGCTACTTCAAGTGCCGTAATTGCTAATCAAGCAGACATGGGTATTGCCTGGGATGGCGATTTTGACCGATGTTTTTTGTTTGATGAACATGGTGAGTTTATTGAAGGTTATTACATCGTAGGTTTGCTTGCAGCAGCATTTTTGGTAAAACACCCGAATGAAAAAATCATCCATGACCCACGTCTTACATGGAATACCGTTGATGTGGTTACAAATGCTGGTGGACAAGCAGTCATGAGCAAAACAGGCCATGCGTTCATAAAAGAACGCATGCGTGCTGAAAACGCGATTTATGGCGGCGAGATGAGCGCCCATCATTACTTTAGAGACTTTGCCTATTGCGATAGCGGCATGATTCCATGGTTATTGGTATGTGAGTTATTAAGTCAAACGGGTCAATCTTTATCTGGGCTAGTTTCAGAGCGTATTAAGTTATTTCCGTGCAGTGGAGAGGTCAACTTCAGAGTATCTAATGTCGCAGAAGCGCTGACAAAGATTAAAGATTACTTTATGCCTCAATCACCGAGCTTGGATGATACAGATGGCTTGAGTATGAGTTTTTCTGATTGGCGGTTCAATTTGCGCGGTTCAAATACCGAGCCGTTGTTACGCTTAAATGTTGAAGCAAAACTCAATCAAGAGTTAGTGCGGCAGAAAGTTAACGAAATTTCAAATGTGATTAGCAGCTTTATTTAAATAAAGCTGCTAATACTTCATCGCACTACAATTAGCTATAACTGGCTTCTGCAATTTAGTATCACAGATCAAGAGCTACATGCTGAGTGGGATATATATCGCTTTCAAGGTGGGGCTACGGTTGTAGGTAATGAAATTGGGACAGAATGTGGTCTACTTGGTTACGTAACATAGTTAAGTGCTCCATCTCGGTCTGGAAGCATATTTGGCAAACACCAATGAATAGATTTTATTGGGAGACCTAATAACCTTTTGTCCATAGCCGCCGATAATGGCGCGACGCTCCAAATCAACTGGTGCCAACTTTTAGCTTCGGAGATTACCTCTATAACAAGGGTCGTCGTGTTTAGCGATATGGCGTTTTTAGCTACAGAGATACCATTGAAATTGACATTAAATAATTCAAAAGACGGGAGTGGACGCACCTTGTCCCATTCGATGGTTATACGGTAGTGGCCTTCATATAATGGTAACCAAACGGACGTTGTTGGTTTGGACCAGAAAAAACTTTCTCCCTCGGCATTTTCTTCACTGTCAAAGGCCCCTAGCCATTCTGTAGATGAGTTGTTTTGGGCAGTAATTTGGAAATTTAATTCCCCAGAAACCGGGAAGTTACGATTTCTGACAGCGCTTCCCAGTAATAATGGATTGTCCAGTAAGTATTGTAAACGCGCCAAGGATGCCAGTTTGGCAAACCAAGCAATAAACTCTATTTTGGCTAGACTTTTGTCTTTATTGTGCAGTGCCAGTTTAAGTCGTTTTTTTTGCAGAAAAACTTTATAAGATATCCATATTTTCAATGATTTTAGGCTAAATGCTTTAAGTACTGACTCAAACCAATCCCCTAAGACTACTAACATGGAGGCATGTGATTGCCCATTCTTTATTGATCGTAAAAAATAAATTAAAGTTGTTAGTAATGCTATAGTTTTTGCCCATGCTACGGCACGGTAATCTTTGTTAGATCTCTGGCAATACTCTTGTAATTCAGGGATTTCAGGAAAATAAGTAATTGTTGGTTCAGTTTGGTGTTCTGCAAGATACTTTATTTGACCACGGGCAAAGTCTAAGGTGAAACCTTGTAAATCTTGCAAGTCTCCTGTGTAGTAATGGCTAATTACAATTGGGGAGTAAATGCCAATGACCTTCCCTAGCCGATGCATTTCTGCAGCTAATAACCACTCTGCAAAATGTCCGAAAGATGGACGAAAGCCGCCAGCCTCAAAATACGCATCACGCCTCACTAAAAAGCACTGGTCGACTACCTTTTGCCAACCTGTTGATTCTAAAGCTTGCCGAATGTGCTTAACATAAATGTCGGATTCAATTTCTGATAACAGGTTATGAGTAATAGGCGAAGTTTGGCAGCTAAATCCTGACCATTCAGGGTGTTCAGTGACCGTGGCAAGCATCGAACTGATGGCGTTGTTTTTAGGAATGCAATGTGACTCAGTAAAAAGAAGAATTTTACTTTCTGCCGAATGGGCAGCAGCTGCTACTAGTGACATGTCATGATTAAATGCGCATTTTTCTAGACGGTCCCATGGTCTTAACAAAGCCCTAATATCGACTTCCATTTCAGTTTCTAGCGTATTAGGTGCGCACAGAATGATTTGATATTGGTTTGCCGGGTAATCTTGTTCTTGAGCCCAGCCGCGAATACATTCAATTGCCTGCCCGCGATGATACTCAACAGGTATGATTATAGAGACATCAAAACAAAATACGTTTACAGAATTTATATTATTATTATCTCGCATATGTTATTTTAATCTGCCTTTTGTAGGTAAGCCGAACATGCCGAGAAATGGAGCTGGCTGAGCTTCATAATCCCATTGAATCTGGAATGGACCGAACCAATCTGTTGTATCAATTAATTGCCCACGATTACTTGCTAGTGGACTACTGATATTTATTTTTAGTGAATAAAACCCAGCTTCCAGCATAAAGTCTACTTCAAATTCAAAAACAGAGTGGCATTCATTTAGACCCACAATAGAGTCAATGCCTAATTGTTTTGAGTTAATACTAATGACAGTCTGATCATAACGGTTTTTAATTGCAAGAGAGATAGTTAAGGACTCATCTTCTGGTGTAGTCAGATAGCACGCTTGAATAAGTACAGTTTCACCTATTTTTGCGTGATCAATTATGTGGCCATTCATATCTCTGATGTGCACTGCCACCAGTCGGCTAACGGTTTCCGAACGTCCAGACCAGATGGCATCACTTGTAAGCTGCTCGAAAAATTGAGGTGTTGTTATTAAAGTATCGGTTGAAATTTTTCGCGGGCTAGATTGTGTTTGATTCATATATAATCTAATTGCTGTGCTGGTATCGCCAAAAAACACTGGGATTCCAGATTGCAAATACAATGCACGTTGGCATACATCGCGTACTGTTCCCATGTCATGAGAAACGAATAGCAAGGTTAGACCTTCGGTTCGCATTTTCCGCAGCCGAGCAAAACATTTTTGCTGAAAAAAGAAATCACCCACACCAAGTGCTTCATCAATTACGAGAATATCTGGTTGAATTAAGATTTGTACGGAGAAGGCTAGCCGCATCATCATTCCACTTGAATAAGTTTTGACAGGGCGGTCTATGGCTTCGCCAATTTCGGCAAATGCTACGACCTCCTCAAAACGGTTCAATACTTCTTTGCGAGTAAGTCCAAGCAGCAGCCCGTTAAGTATTACGTTATCACGGCCGGTGTATTCTGGATTAAAACCACTACCTAATTCTAATAAGGCGGAAATACGCCCATTAACTTTGACTTCCCCACTAGTTGCAGTGAGAGTTCCCGTAAGTATTTCTAATAATGTGCTTTTGCCACTGCCGTTACGACCAATAATTGCAACAGCTTCACCCCTTTGTATTTCGAGGCCTACTCCTTTAAGCGCCCAAATCTCTTTAATACCAGGTTTATATTTTGGCCAAATAGTGTTGAGTAATTTAGAGCGTTGGTTCTCAAAAACGTGAAAGCATTTGTTGACGTCATTCACAGTGATGGCAATATCAGTCATGTCTATAGTTGATCTACGAAAGTTAGGCGTAATTGTTTAAATGAAATTAATGAGTCCCTGGCAAATAGGCTACTGATCAGAAAGTCAATTATTAAATCTTGTTTGAATTGCATTGCTTTTAAATTTTTTTACTTGTTGTTATTAATTATTTCGTTATGAACCATAGGCAATATCACATTGCCGCCTACCCTAAGCGATAATACACTGCATTTCAATATATATTAATTAAGCATATAACTATGCATCGTAGAATTTTGGATTTACGCATTAAGGAGTGTATTAATTAGGCTTAATAAATGAATTCACATACAATTGCAACGGGCTTGTTTTTGACTGCACAATTTAATTGCAAATCAATGCGTA
>DATHWQ010000032.1:0-123442 GCA_035460465.1 Methylotenera sp.
CGACCGCGCCATTTCATACCGCGTACACAAAGGTTTTGTGCATGCTGACGTTGCCTTATCTGCTGGCGTGCAACAAATGGTACGTAGTGACATCGGCTGTGCCGGTGTGATGTTCACCATTGATACTGAATCAGGTTTTAAAGATGTGGTATTCATCACTTCATCTTACGGCTTGGGTGAAACTGTTGTTCAAGGTGCAGTGAACCCGGACGAGTTCTATGTACACAAACCATTACTAGCACTTGGTAAACCAGCCATCGTGCGCCGTACAATGGGTTCTAAACTCATCAAAATGGTGTTCTCAGATGCCACGCAAGCAGGTAAAAGCACCAACACTGTTGATGTAGATCCAGCAGACAGCGATCGCTACTCACTTTCGAACGAAGACATCTTAGAGTTAGCTACTTACGCGATGACTATTGAAGCGCACTACGGCTGCCCAATGGACATTGAATGGGGCAAAAATGGTGTAGATAATAAACTCTACATCTTGCAAGCACGCCCAGAAACTGTGAAATCACAAGAGTCAGCGACTAACGTAACTGAGACATTCAAACTACACAAGCATGCGGCAAAACCATTAGTAGCTGGCCGTGCCGTAACGCAAAAAGTAGGCACAGGCCCTGTGCGTATCGTATTAGACCCTTCACAAATGCATGAAGTGCAGCCAGGTGATGTATTGGTAGCAGACATGACAGACCCGAACTGGGAGCCTGTAATGAAGCGCGCTAGCGCGCTAGTAACTAACCGTGGTGGCCGTACCTGCCACGCGGCGATTATTGCGCGTGAACTTGGTATTCCAGCGATTGTAGGTTCGGTAAATGCTACAGACATTCTGCGTGAGGGTGAAATCGTCACGGTGTCATGCGCAGAGGGTGAAACTGGTTTTGTTTACCATGGCGCACTTCCCTATGATGTTAGCAGCCAAGCAACAGCGGCACTTTCTAAACCGCCATGTAAAATCATGATGAATGTAGGTAACCCAGACATGGCGTTTGGCTTTGCACAAACACCGAATGACGGCGTTGGTTTGGCGCGTTTAGAGTTTGTAATCAACAACATGGTCGGCATTCACCCTAAAGCCATCCTGAATGTGGATGCAATGCCGAAACCGATTCAAGAAACTATTAAAAACCGCGCACGCGGCTATGCTTCACCTAAACAATTCTACATTGATAAAGTTGCCGAAGGCGTTGCCACGATTGCCGCTGCGTTCTATCCAAAACCAGTCATCGTGCGCACCTCTGACTTTAAGTCTAACGAGTACAAAAAACTAGTTGGTGGTGATATCTACGAGCCAGATGAAGAAAATCCAATGATTGGCTTCCGTGGTGCGGCGCGCTATATGGCAGAAGATTTCAAAGAATGCTTTGCCATGGAATGTACTGCCATGAAAAAAGTACGTGATGAAATGGGCTTAACCAACGTTGAGTTGATGATTCCATTTGTGCGTACCCTGGCTGAAGCAAAAGCCGTGACGGAAATCATGGCGGCGAATGGCCTTAAACGTGGCGAGAATGGCTTACGTTTAATCATGATGTGCGAGATTCCTTCTAACGCATTGTTAGCTGAACAGTTCTTAGAATACTTCGATGGCTTCTCAATCGGATCTAACGACCTTACTCAGCTTACGTTGGGTATGGATCGTGACTCAGGCATCTTGGCAGATGGTTTTGACGAACGTAACGACGCAGTTAAAGTATTGCTCAAAATGGCAATCAGTACCGCGAACCGCATGGGTAAATATGTCGGTATCTGTGGTCAAGGCCCATCAGATCATCCTGACTTTGCAGAGTGGTTAGTGGCGGAAGGCATCCAATCGGTCTCTCTTAACCCAGACACGGTGGTAGCAACATGGCAAAGACTAACTAAAAATAATGGTTAATCAATAATGCTTCAACGCACCGTACTCTTCGTCTCAGACGGTACAGGTATTACAGCAGGCGCTCTAGGTAAATTGCTTGAGCACTTTCCAAGCACGCACTTTACTCAACTGCGCCTGCCATTTACTGATACCTTAGAAAAAATCAAGCTTGCGCAAGATGCTATTTTGCAAGCGACTGAACAAGATGGCGGTCGTCCGGTTGTGATTATGTCTTTGGGTAATCTTGAATTACGCAACACATTAAAACAATCCAATGCTTACTTTATTGACCTATTCAACACATTCATCGACCCACTTGGCTTAGAGCTTGATCAAAAACCGCTCACAGGGGCCGGTATCGCACACAGCGTGATGGGTACTAACTACCATGAGCGTATGGAAGCAATCAATTTCACGCTAGGCCATGACGATGGCATGACCAACAATGGTTTAGATGAAGCACAGGTCATTTTAATTGGTGTTTCACGCTGCGGAAAAACGCCAACGAGTATTTACCTGGCCATGCAGTTTGGTATCAAGGCAGCTAACTATCCGCTGATTCCAGAAGATTTTGAGCGCGGTACATTACCTCAAGTGCTAAATAAGCATTTAGACAAGGTGTTTGGCTTAACTATCAAGGCAGAACGCTTACACTCTGTACGTAGTGAGCGCAGGCCAGATAGTTTTTACGCCTCTTTAGATAATTGCCGCAAAGAAATTGCTACCGCAGAGAACCTGATGCGCAGCTCTGGCATTACGTGGGCAGATTCAACTAGTCGTTCAATTGAAGAATTATCGGCGATAATTTTACAAAAGATCCGCCAACCCGCGAAGTAACTATTTTTAGGTTGTTCGTGAAAACAAAAAGGCGCCCAAAGCGCCTTTTTGTTTTCAATATGTCTAATCCGTTATTTCAACCCAGTCTTGATTCTGCCCAAAATCTCAGCAGAATCTGGCTTCACATCGCTGCTGTAAGCATAAACATCCGTACCCCCAGGCATAATCACGTATTTGTAAAAGTTCCACATCGGTGCCTGACCGGTTTTAGCGCTCAATTGTTTGTACAATGGATTGGCATTCACTCCAGTGACTGAGCTTTTGGTAATCATCGGAAACTTAACCGCATAAGTCTGCTTACAAAAATCACCAATTTGCTTATCATTCCCAGGCTCTTGCCTGAAGTCATTAGATGGAAAGCCAACAACCAACAACCCTTTGTCTTTATATTTGCTATAAAGCGCTTCTAGCGCCTCAAATTGCGGTGTAAAGCCACATTTACTTGCAGTATTCACCACCAAAATGGGTTTGTTCTGGTAATCACAAAGATTAATGTTACCGCCCTGTAAAGTAGTGAATTGATGATTGTAGAGTTCAGAACAAGCAGCATTTGCCATATGCGATACCCCGAGTAAAAGAACGGACAGCAGTAATTGCCGCACTGAAAGTAACTGGGTAAAAGATCGTTTCATATTAACTCGCTTGAATAGGAATATTCATTAAAACTGGAGGATTCCTATCTGACCTAACATTCCGACATTCGTTCTTGATCGAATATTCGATTCAACCGACAGTTTCAATCAATGTAAAAGAGTTGCTAAATAACCGAGTAACGCAGACGTTAAAATCAGCTTGATAATACCCAGCTTGAACTTAAACAACGCAAGGAACCCAGCTACAGCAAGCAATACCGCGATCCAATCAATAGTAAAATCTGCTGTATGCGGCATAAACACGTGTATCGAGAAAAATACCGCTAAACTCAGAATCACCCCGACTACCGCCGCGGTAATTGCGGTGAGCGGTGCGGTGAGTTTCAGATTATCCTGTGTGCTCTCGATAAAGGGACCGCCCATAAAAATAAACAGGAATGAAGGCAGAAACGTAAAGAAAGTCACCACGCTAGCCGCAACGACTCCCGACAATAAGAGACTGTCGCTGCCAAATATTTGTTGTGTCCAGCCACCCACAAAACCAACGAACGCTACAATCATAATGAGTGGGCCTGGCGTCGTCTCACCTAAGGCCAAGCCATCTATCATCTGTATTGCCGTCAACCAATGATAATGCTCGACAGCACCCTGATACACATAGGGCAGCACCGCATATGCACCACCAAAAGTCAGCAAAGCTGCTTTAGTGAAGAACCAAGCCATCTGTGAGAGTGTGGCCTGCCAACCATACATTGCAATCAATACACCCATGGCCAACATCCATAACCCGATGCCCACGGCGATGACCTGCATTAAGTATTGCTGATTAAATTTTGCGTGGTCAGGCGTAGGCGTGTCATCGTCTATTACCGCTTTGCCATAAGATTTATTAGTGTTCTCATGCCCGCCATTCGCATTAAACACTTTTGGTAAATAATGACTGCCTATATAACCTATCAGAGCCGCCAATAACACAATCAGCGGGAACGGCAACTTAAAACCAGCAATGGCGACAAATGATGCAAGAGATATCAGCCATAGCCATTTATTCTTCAAAGCGCGGCTACCAATGCGATACGCTGCGAACAATACGATAGCAACTACCGCAGGCTTAATGCCATATAAAAAACCTGCGACTATCGGTTGGTTTCCATATTGCAAATAGACAAATGTAAGCACCATAAGAATAAAAAGTGAAGGCAACATAAACAAGCCGCCAGCTATTAGGCCACCCCATGTGCGATGCATCAGCCAACCGACGTAAGTTGCTAGCTGCTGTGCCTCAGGGCCAGGTAACACCATGCAATAGTTCAGCGCATGTAAAAAACGTTTTTCAGAGATCCAGCGTTTATTCTCAACCAGATCCTGATGCATGATAGCGATTTGCCCGGCTGGGCCGCCAAAACTGATAAAACCCAATTTTAACCAGTACCAGAAAGCCTCTTTAAAGCTGGGCTTAGGGGGTGCTTCTAGCTTGTTGTCAGTGTGATATTGGGTCATGAAATTAGATATCGCTTATTTATTATATTTTTTTGAATATATACTGCTGCCGACTGAATTTTTTCGCCTGGATTATGAAATAATACGCGCCCGTTTTTAATGACTGTGGTGCGCTGCAGCCATTCTAAATGACCTTATTTGATTGATGGAGATTATTTTGAAATTCGGTTTTATCGCTTTTGCACTAACAACATTCACAACCACTGCCTACGCCTACGACTGTAACACCGTGATGGGCGGCTGCCCTGCCGATAGTAACCAAGTCACCTCTGCTCATATGCACGGTGATGTAGCACCGAAAGCCGCTGTACAGCCAGTGGCTGCTAAACCTGCTGCTCACAAAAATACTGCAGCGCAAGCTGGTGCCGGCAAAAAAGCTGGTCAAGGTAGCTTGATGCAAACCATCAACAATAACGTTTTGAAATAATTAACACATTTCTCAGTTAATTAGCACGATGCCGTTAAATTGCCAGTGACTGTTGCTCGGTCTTTAGGCATAAATTAACGGCATCACCCACCTGCAATACCCCACCCCGAATAATCTTGGCATTTACGCCACCATGACCTCTCATCGCGTTGTACCCACCCTCGCCTAGCACCTCTTCCATACGCGAGCACGGCGCACAAATACCGGTGATTTCCAACAACACCTCACCAATCTGTAATAAATGCTGTTGATGTTTGAATAAGGGCTTGATCGCCAATAAATTGATACCAGAAACCACCAAGTTACGCCTCAGCGTCATTGCATTCAAATTTGGCAATTGCATCATCTTAGCGACCACTTCAATATGCTCGGCTTGAATCAAAGTCACTTGTCGATTACTAACCTTTAATGCAGTGGAATTTTTATCAACCAGTGTTGATTCAATATAGCGCCTATCATGCTGTAAACCGACCCCTGCGATTGCAACGGTATGCTCAATCTGAATCGCTGGTGCTCGGCGCGCTGGACGCACGATAATCGCTTCCAACTTACCCGTTTGCGGCATGTTTTGGCTGATTGCTTGTAATGTTTGAGAGGTATCTTGCATGATGACCAGGCAATGATTGAAACTACTATTTTGACCGATTTAGATTTCAGTCACGTAAGAGAATGACGCTGGCGGAAGAGGCGAGATTCGAACTCGCGATAGGGTTACCCCTATGCCACCTTTCCAGGGTGGTGACTTAAACCGCTCATCCACTCTTCCGAAGCGGACGCATTATAGAACATATTGAGAACGAAGTCGCTTTTGCAGCGCAAGATATTGAAGCTTTTGTAGCAGTTAACCTTGTTGACGCCCAAGCAGAATAAAAGTTTTTACAGTGCCTTTGCCTTTAACTTCAACCCCCTCTCTCACTGAGAAATTATATCGATATTGAAGGATTTTTTTTGTTTCTTGCGTCACTTGAATTGAGTCTGGGGGGCAGGTATCTTCCATACGGCTGGCCATATTGACAGTATCGCCCCACAAATCGTAGCTAAATTTAGCGCTACCAATCACCCCTGCCACTACTGGCCCGCTATTGATGCCAATGCGCATTCCTAAATTTATGCCGGTTTGAATTGCAACATCTTTGAGTGCCAACTGCATCTCTAAAGCCATTTCGGCAATACGATGCGCATGATCATCACAAATCACTGGTGCGCCAGATATCACCATATACTCATCACCTATCGTTTTAATCTTTTCTACCTGATATTTTTCTGCCAACTGGTCAAACCGCAAAAACACCTGCGATAACAGATCAATCAGTTGTGTAGGCGGCATTTTTGCGGAAATTTGGGTGAAGTTAATCAAATCTGCAAACAATACTGTGACTGAATCGTAATGGTCAGCAATACGCATATCATTCATTTTGAGACGCTCAGCGATGGCTACCGGCAAGATATTAAGTAACAACTTTTCCGACCTTGCTTGCTCTATCTCTAATGACACCATGACACGCTCTTTCTGGCCCTGAAAGTAGCGTAAAACTCCGTACAGTATCGCTGCAGTGCCTGTGATATTCATCAAGAAAAAAGCATTTTTAACATCATTTGGTATCGGCAGAGCATTGCCAGCAAAGTAGTGATTCAGTTTCCATGAGACAAAAGCCAAGCCAATAAATAGTAAAAACCAAGGGGTTGATTGACGCGTGCCCAATATCATCAGTGCACCTACCGGTGACAGGATCGCCCAAATAGCCACACCGCTAGAAGCGGCAAAACCACCAATAGCCCATTGCATGAAGAACGGCATCACCAAAAGCATCACAAGCTGTGTAAAGGTGAAGTATTCGAAGTGTTGATAACGATAGAATATGAAAAGGCTGACGTAGGAAACAATCAGATACACATAAGGCACTGCCGCCATAACCGTGTAACCATCACCTAGGCTGGATAAAGTGAGTATCCAGAAAATACAAACAATACTCTCGGCAATGACCAATAAAGATAGAATAGTTTTGCCTAATGCCGCAGGCGTGGGATTAGCGAACCTGCCCCAAAACTCGCGCGTTAATATAGACAATGGTTCTAAATTGGCGGACATAATTTGCGGTAGTGTGTTCTATTCTTTTTAGATATACCGATACACTATAGCCCAAGACATTTGCTTTTTCTAGACTAGAGAAAAATTAGGTACTATGATTGCAACAATATACAGATATGTATATCTAAATCATAATTAATGAAACTAGTTGTAAAAAAATGTAACTAATGACTTGATTTGCTTGCAGCTAAGGTTTATTGTTCTGGTTCGTATTTTATAAAAAACCTTTTATTGACAATGGGTTACGTTATATTTTACTTACTTCCCAATATAATAAAAAGCCGACGAAGTAATGCGGTTTACACAATAGAAATACTATATTAATGGTAGAAAAACTATAGGAGTTGTTAGCATGGATAGCAAAGTTAATGAAGTTAGCATGGGTTTAGAGACACTAAAAGATCTTGGCGTAAAAATCCCTTACAAAGCCAAGTACGATAATTTTATTGGTGGGAAATGGGTTGCTCCGGTAAAAGGTGAATATTTTGATGTAATCACCCCAATTACAGGTAAACCTTACACAAGAGCTGCTCGCTCTAGTGCTGAAGACGTTGAACTTGCATTAGACGCAGCGCATGCAGCTGCTGACAAATGGGGAAAAACTTCGACAACCGAGCGCTCTAATATTTTGCTTAAGATTGCAGACCGGATTGAAGCCAACCTAGAGTTAATTGCAACCGCAGATACGATTGACAACGGTAAACCAATCCGTGAAACCATGAATGCGGATATTCCTTTAACTGTTGACCATTTCCGCTATTTTGCAGGTGCTATCCGCGCCCAAGAAGGCGGTATTAGTGAGATTGACCACGATACAGTCGCTTACCACTTCCATGAACCACTAGGTGTTGTTGGTCAAATCATCCCTTGGAACTTCCCGATCTTAATGGCCGCATGGAAACTGGCTCCGGCGCTTGCTGCTGGTAACTGTGTAGTATTGAAACCAGCTGAATTCACACCACTTTCCATCTTGATTTTAATGGAAACCATTGGTGACTTAGTGCCCCCAGGTGTAATCAATATTGTGAATGGTTATGGCCGTGAAGTAGGTGCACCATTAGCTAACAGCAAACGTATTGCTAAAATCGGCTTTACCGGCTCAACTGCAACTGGTCGTGCCATTGCAACTGCAGCTGCAAACAACCTCATCCCAGCAACCTTGGAATTGGGTGGAAAATCACCAAACATCTTCTTTGCTGATGTAATGAACGAAGATGATGCTTTCTTAGATAAAGCGATTGAAGGCTTGGTATTGTTTGCGTTCAACCAAGGCGAAGTCTGTACTTGCCCGTCACGCGCCATTATTCAAGAATCTATCTACGATAAATTCATGGAACGTGTGTTAAAACGCGTTGCAGCGATCAAGCAAGGTAGCCCGTTAGACCCTAACACCATGCTAGGTGCGCAAGCTTCACAAGACCAATTGAACAAAATCATGAACTACATTGATATTGGTAAACAAGAAGGTGCTGAAGTATTGATTGGTGGTAACCGCAATGTATTGAGCGGTGACTTTGCTGAAGGCTACTATGTACAGCCAACCTTGTTAAAAGGCCACAACAAAATGCGCGTGTTCCAGGAAGAGATTTTTGGCCCAGTACTCGCAGTGACCACCTTTAAAGACGAAGCTGATGCATTGGCAATTGCTAATGACACCATCTTTGGTTTAGGTGCAGGTGTTTGGACGCGTGACGGTAGCCGTGCTTACCGTATGGGTCGCGGCATTAAAGCTGGCCGTGTATGGACTAACTGTTACCATGCATACCCAGCCCATGCAGCATTCGGTGGTTATAAAGAATCAGGTATCGGCCGTGAAAACCACAAAATGATGCTAGACCACTACCAGCAAACTAAAAACTTGCTTGTAAGTTATAACCCGAACAAATTAGGTTTCTTCTAAATCTAGCTAATCTAAATTGTACGAAATAAAGAGGCGGGTTTACTCGCCTCTTTTCATTTAATGCCACGGGCTATACGAGCCACTTGCTTTGGAGAAATTAATCATGACTGAACGTGTATCTGCAACACCACCGGCAGTGGCGCTTATTGATAAGCTCACTGCACAGTATGGCGATATCATCTTTTTGCAGTCTGGTGGCTGCTGTGAAGGCAGCGGCCCTTTATGCATGCCGGCCAATGAGTTTCATGCAAGCCCGTCAGATGTAGTGCTAGGTATTTTAGGCACGGATAAAAAAGCGATCTTTTACGTAGGTGATAGCCATTTTACTTTCGCTGAAAACATGCACACCATATTAGATGCCCAGCCTGGCTCTAGCGGCTCATTTTCATTGGATTGCGGTAGCGGATTTGCCTTTATCACACAGGGTCGCCTATATTCCGATGATGAGTTGGCAGCATTGCCGCCCGTACAACGCGTAGGCCTGAAATAGGTCGCGCCTTATTAAAAGCCCTCAAAAAATCACATAATTTTTATTAGCCAGTTGTGGAATTAAGGTAAAATTATGTCTGGCGGGCCTCCCCGCATTGTGAAGTAGCCAATCTGGTCAGGTGCGGAAGCAAGCAGCCACAACTATTAAGCAAGTGCCGGGGTCAAGGCTCGCCTCTTTATTTGCGTCAACAGCTATAATTGCTGTATAAATTCAGCTAAAGTTTTACTGTCAAAACTAATCATGAAAGCAAACGCGTTGACCTCATGAGCTACCCAAACGTATGAGTTATCAAGTTCTAGCCCGCAAATGGCGCCCTAAATCGTTTGAAACACTGGTCGGACAAGACCATGTGGTACGTGCACTCACCAATGCACTTGAACAAAATCGTCTGCATCATGCTTATTTGTTTACCGGTACACGTGGCGTAGGTAAAACCACCCTCGCCCGTATTCTGGCTAAATCACTCAATTGTGAAACTGGCATCACAGCCAGCCCATGCGGCGTTTGTACTGCATGTATGGAAATTGACAAAGGTCGCTTTGTTGATTTGATTGAGGTGGATGCAGCCAGCAATACGCAAGTAGATGCGATGCGCGATTTGCTAGACAACGCGCAATATGCACCGACTTCTGGTCGCTTTAAGGTGTACATCATCGATGAAGTACACATGCTTTCGAAAAGTGCATTCAATGCGATGCTCAAAACGTTAGAAGAGCCCCCAGCACACGTTAAATTTATTTTAGCCACTACTGACCCACAAAAAGTCCCTGTGACCGTGCTATCGCGCTGTTTACAGTTTAATTTACGGCAAATGGCGGGCACTTCGATTACCGGGCACTTACAAAATATACTCACTCAAGAAAATATCAAATTTGAGCCTGCTGCCCTGCACCTTATTTCCCGTGCTGCGGCTGGCAGTATGCGTGATGCATTGTCGCTGACAGATCAAGCGATTGCTTATGGCGGCCAAACTGTCAACGAAGCAGAAGTGCGCGCCATGCTCGGCGCTATCGATCAGAGCTATTTGTACCAGCTTATAGAGGCATTACTCGCCAACGATGGTAGCAGCATCATTGCACAAGCTAAAGTGATGCAAGAACGCAGTTTATCTTTTGAGGCTGCGCTCAACGACTTAGCGCAACTGCTACATCAGGTTGCCGTGGCACAGACGGTACCGGATAGCATCGCTGATGACCTGCCAGAGCGTTCTGCACTGTTAAATTTGGCGAATAAAATCTCGCCAGAAACTCTACAGCTTTATTACCAAATCGCCTTGCTTGGCCGCCGTGACATTGGATTGGCACCAGATGAATTTGCTGGCTTCACCATGAGCCTATTGCGCATGCTGGCCTTTACGCCGACTGAAAACAGCGCCAATACTGTCTCAAACAAATTACCAAACAAAACAGTAGTTAGCGCAGATCCAATCGCTACTAAGCCTCAGCTAACAGAACAGCCTATAGAGAAGCCAGCGACTCAGAAACCTGTTGAAGACATACCAGAGACTGTAATAGCAAATACCGCACCCCCGCAAGAAGTCGTCGCTAATGAGCTCACTCCAAGTAACAATCAATTTAATGGTAACTGGCGCGGCTTAGTAGATGAGCTAAAACTTGGCCTAGCTCGTGCATTGGCGCAGCATTGTGAGCTAGTAGGCTATGATGAAAACAGCATCTCACTGAGCGTGCCAGAAACGCAAAAACACTTGTTGCTACCTAACTACCAAGAAAAGCTAGGTAGTGCTATCTCGCAACACTTTGATAAAAGAATCAAACTGCAATTTAGCATAGGCGGCACTGGTAACACGCCGGCCAAACAAATCTCTCAAGAGAAAGCACATGCTCAAGCTAACGCAGAGAGTTCAATTGAAGAAGATACTTTTGTACAAGCATTGATTAACGATTTTGGTGCGCAGATTATCCCTAACAGCATCAAACCCATCAGTAACTAAAGGAGCTAAAAATGATGAAAGGTGGCATGGGCAATTTAATGAAGCAAGCCCAGCAAATGCAAGCAAACATGCAAAAAGCACAGGAAGAGCTTGCTAATGTTGAGGTAGAAGGCATCGCTGCAAACGGCTTGGTAAAAGTACAAATGACCTGTAGAAACGAAGTGAAACGTGTCACTTTGGATGACAGCGTGATGGATGACAAAGAAACATTGGAAGATTTGTTAGTCATTGCACTAAAAGACGCCACTGCAAAAGCAGAGGCGACATCAACGGCGCGTATGTCTAGCTACATGCCAGCTGGCATGAAACTGCCGTTCTAGTTCTGTAGCATAAGCGCTAAATGAAAAATCCGCCTGCACTTGAACAGCTCATCGATAGCCTGCGCTGTTTGCCAGGGGTTGGTCCAAAGTCCGCACAGCGTATGGCTTACTATCTATTGCAGCGCGATAGAAAAGGTGCAAATGGATTAGCTTTAGCCCTAGATAATGCTTTACAGGTAGTCGGTCATTGCAAGCTGTGCAACACTTTCAGCGAACAGCCTGTTTGCCCACTGTGTGCCTCTGAAAAGCGCGATACAAGCTTATTGTGCGTAGTTGAGATGCCTACCGACCAGATGATGCTTGAAAACACCCAAGCTTATATAGGTATGTACTTTGTGCTCATGGGCAGGTTATCGCCATTGGATGGTGTTGGTCCTAAAGAAATCCATTTAGATAAGCTACTCAAACGTGCTCAGGACGGCATAGTACAAGAGGTGATTCTGGCTACCAATTACACGGTTGAAGGTGATGCAACAGCCCATTACATCAGCGAGCTATTACGCGCTCGCGGTGTTAAAACCAGTCGTATTGCTCGCGGCATGCCGATGGGCGGTGAAATAGAATATGTAGATAGCGGCACCCTGGCGCAGGCCATGATGGAACGACGCAGCGTTAAATAACTGCCTATCGAGCTCTCTAGAGTAAAATCAGAATCACCGCTGTATTTAAATCAGTGTCAATATCTCTTGCGGCTGCTCAACCATAAAGTCTGCACCCCACTCTTTTGGCGTGTCCGTCACATCTAAATAGCCATATAAAGCCACTGCCGTTCTCATGCCCGCAGCTTTACCTGCTTCAATATCGCGCGCTGCATCGCCAACATAAATACAATTTTTTGGCTGGGTTTTAATAACATCACATGCCATCAATAAGGTATCAGGATATGGTTTGGGGCGTGGCGCATCATCACCACTGATAATACAAGCAGCACGTTTATCCAACTGCATGGATTGCATAATAGGCGCAGTAAAGCGTTTAGGTTTATTAGTCACAATACCCCATTGTGCGCCGCTGTTCTCAATAGATTCGAGCACCTGCTGCATACCATCAAATAACACCGGCGAGTGCGTCAGCACATCTTCATAGATCGCAAGGTACTCATCACGCATGGCCAAAAAGTTAGAATCCGCGGGAGATAATTTGAAGCCTAGTTCAAGCAAACCTCGCGAGCCATGCGATGCTACCGGGCGTATCACCTCATGCGGCAATGCTGGTTTGCCATGCCGCAGTAGTTGAATATTAAGTGCTGCGCCTAAATCATGAGCGGTGTCAACCAGCGTGCCATCTAAATCAAATAAAATTACATTTATACCACTCATCTTATAAGCCAAGTGTAGTATGTATGAGGTAATTTACAGACACATCGTCACCCAGCCAGTAATGTTGTGTAATTGGGTTATAGCTCATGCCACGCATGCCCTGCACCGTCAACTCTGCATGGCGCGCCCAGCTGGATAATTCAGAAGGTTTAATGAATCTTTCGTAATCGTGTGTGCCTTTAGGTAACAAATTCAGCACATACTCGGCGCCAATCACTGCAAATAAATAAGCCTTGGGATTGCGATTGATTGTAGAAAAAAAGACTGAGCCACCTGGCTTTACCAGCTTGGCACACGCAGCCACGATAGAGGACGGATCAGGCACATGCTCCAGCATCTCCATACACGTCACCACATCAAAGCTAGCGGGTTGCTCTGCTGCCAACTGCTCTACCGCAATATGCTGATAATTGACTTTTGTACCACTTTCTAACTGATGCAGCTTAGCTACATTAAGTGCCTTTTCACCTAAATCGACACCCATCACATCAGCGCCTTTCAAGTACATAGACTCTGACAGAATACCTCCGCCGCAGCCTACATCCAGCACACGCTTATCTTTTAGGGTAACCAAGTCATCAATGTAGTTCAATCGTAATGGATTGATCTCATGCAATGGCTTGAATTCACTGGTTTTATCCCACCATTTATGTGCAAGTTCACTAAATTTTTTTAGTTCATTTTCATCAGCGTTCAATTTTTGTACTGCCTTAATTTTGGTTGCCATGTGTTGATGATTTCCTTTAACTCAATTGGTTCTATATTGGCATAGACACCATTACTATAGCGTAACTCACCTGAGACCCATGTATGTGTCACCTGCTCACGTCCACAGGTATAAACCAAATGTGAGATTGGATCATAGTATGGCGTAGTCGCTAAATCACTAAGCCTTACCGCCGCCAAATCTGCCAGCTTACCTACCTCAATTGAACCGATTTTATCGTCTAACCCCATAGCTCTGGCTGCATTGATGGTTGCCATTTCAAGCGCTTGATGCGCTGGAATAACCGTTGCATCTTCACTCACACCCTTAGCCAACAAGGCAGCTAAACGCATCTCGGTAAAGATATCCAGGCGGTTATTGCTCGCTACGCCATCTGTGCCCAACCCAACATTAACCCCTTTGGCAAGCAATTGTGCAATTGGTGCAATACCACTTGCAAGTTTCAAATTAGAGCTTGGACAATGTGCAACATGGCAACCATATTCAGCCAGCTTCTCAATTTCACTACTGAGTAAATGCACGCAATGTGCAGCGACTAAGTTTGGCCCTAGCAAACCAAACTCAGCTAATCTTTGTAAGGGTCTGAGACCGTATTGCGCCTCACTTTGAGCAATCTCATCTCGCGTCTCATGTAGATGCGTATGAACGCCAAGCGATAATTGTTCTGCGTAGGTAATGACCTTTTCAAAAGTTTGGTTGGAAACAGTGTAAGGTGCATGCGGTGCAATACATGAACTAATGAGCAGGTTATCACGCCAACTATCATGTGCGGCAAAGCCTTTTTGCAAGTAATCATCAGGGTCACTGGCATAGGCCGATGGGAACTCAAGCACCACTAGCCCAAGATTAGCCCGCATACCCGCTTGTGTACTGGCAATAGCAGCTGCTTGTGGGTAAAAATACATATCATTAAAGCAAGTGATACCGCTACTTAACATTTCGGCACAGGCTACTAATGTGGCATCTTTTACATAGTGTTCTGAGATTACTGCATGTTCTGCAGGCCAAATATGTTCATTGAGCCACTTCATCAAAGGCAAGTCATCTGCGATACCACGCATCATGCTCATTCCTGCGTGAGTATGCAAATTAATCAATCCTGGAATCAGAACATGGTCATCTAAACAGACTAATGATGTCGCCGTGTACTTTTGCCTAGCATCAAAGATCGGCAATATTTCAATGATGACACCTGCTTGTACGATCACTGAATGGTTTTCTAATATTGGCTGCGCTGAATTCACCGTTGCAACCCAACGTGCCTCGATCACTAAATCAGCGTTTACAGAACCCGGGGATACAGAACCAGGGGGAGATGAAGAGTCGAAAGTAGACATACGCTTATTTTACCAATAAAAAAGCCCCGCAATAGCGGGGCTTTTATTCAACATCTAACTAAATGTCAATTCAGTTAATTATTTACAACCTGTTTCACGTTGTTTCTCAGCAGACAACACAACACGACGGTTAGGTTGTAAACATTCGATCAATTTTTTTCTGCCTTTAACACCGTCACATGCAACAACAGGCTCTGATTCACCTTTGCCTACAGCTTGCAGACGATTCGCTTCAACACCTTGTGAGATCAAGTAATCTCTTACTGTGTTAGCACGACGCTCTGACAGTTTTTGGTTATAAGCATCTGAACCTAAACGATCTGTGTGACCTGTTACCATCACCAATTCGATATCTGGATTAGCTTTAAGTTTATCAGCTGCATCATTCAGTTCAGTTTTACCATCTGCACTTAATTTAGACTTGTCGAAACCGAATAATTTTTCAGCTGAAACTGTGATAGTTTCAAATTGTGGCTTACAAGGTTCAGCAACTACTGGAGCTGGCTCAGGAGCAGGTGCCGGCTCAGCAGCAGCTACAGGAGCTGGCTCAGGAGCAGCTTCAGTTACAGGCATAGGTGCTGGAGCACCAAAGCGGAAAATACCACCTAAGTTCACGTATGTATTGCCAATAGTTTCATCAGCATCGAAATTGTTCGCTGGGTCTTTACCTTCAGCTCTACTCCATACATGGCGTACATCAGCTTGCAAACCAATCTTATCGCTAAACAGATATTGCAAACCTAAACCCAAGTTTGCCATTGGTGAAGTTTTACTATCGTCATCCAACGCCATATTTGTGTAATCAATTTTATTGCGTGCAACACCAAGACCCGCTAACAAGAATGGACGAAATTTGTCGCGACTAAACATGTAAAGCGCGTCAACACCCAGTAAAGTTTGTTTGTATCTACCACCAACACCTGGAATACCTGTGTCTTCAGATGCGCGTGCATAACCAGCACCAATTTGCACATCCCATTTTTCACTTAATTCTTTACCTAAACGAATGAAACCGCCGCCGCCGTTATTAGCTTCTAAGTCACCGTCTGTATCCATGTAACTTACGCCTGGAACTGCGTACCATGCACCACGGTACATGTCATCTGCTGCTGCTGTAAATGCAGTGAAACCAAGTGTTGCGGCTACTGCGATATTGATAAGATTTTTCTTCATTCTTTTTGCTCCTCATTGATGGTGTTACTGTTATTACTAAAATTCTTCTACGATTTGATAATACTCCACTACATACCTAGTGCAATGAATTAAATCAACAAAACCACTGCTTCCTGTCACTTTTGACAGTTACTGTTGCATTTTTACAACAGAACTACAATGCCTTACGAATAGCTCTAATTTTATCAACATCAAGACTTAATCCACGCTGATTTTCAACACATACACCACCTCTAAAACCCATGTAAGTTGGTTTAACTTTCTTAGTAACCGCCACATGTTTTAATTGCAGAGAGCCAGCCACCCCAAATGATAAGCCTTGCTTGGAAACTAACTCTGAAAATTTCTTATATTGCTCTTTTGAATAATAATCCATATAGGTGGCACCATTTTTTTGAGCCGTGTCTATCATCAAACCGCTAAACCCTGCATGTTTGATAGCCGCAATCAGCGTCTTAGGATATTGATATTCAGCAAATAATACGGCGATCAGCTTGAGTCCAGATTGCGCGGCAGGCAGCAATGCATCTAAAGTTGATTGGTAATCATCTGTTTGAAAGAAGCCGATTTTGATGAAATCGATCTGCGTCTTACTAAGCAGATTAACGCGCTCCAGCAACAAATTAGGCTGCATAGGCAAATCACCTATGGTTGCGCTGATTAGTCTTTTTGCATCTACATGGCTAACGATTGCTCGTATTTGTTGCAATGGTAACGCACCAAGAGCGCCAGCACTTGGGTCTTTTAGGTCAATGATATCCGCACCATTTTCAAGCGCCAATTGTGCTTCTTGAATACTTGTAACACTAATCAGTAATTGCGTCATGCTATGTTTTCGTTATCCATTGCTGCACGATGATTATTCACCGCTTCAACCAGCCAACTCCAAGCTTCCAACTCACGCGGACCCGCAGTTTTCTCAATAGCAATTGTCAAATAGTCCATCTCTCGCGTAATTTTTTCCATTGGCAACCTAGTGAGTCTGCTCACCAATACGGCCAACTCAATTACAGCAGCTTGTGCACGGTTAAAACCTTGAAAAGGTTTGTGTTGTACCTCATGCACGACCTCTAAAAACAACTGTGGCCGCATTACATCTTGCTCAACCCTCACGAGTTTTAGCTCTTTATGTGCCAAGGTATCAGCCAATCTGTAACCAACTATCGTTTCTGCTGGTAACAATGTCCATGGCTGACGTCTTGTCAATGCTCCGGCAAATACACGCACATCATCGGTAAGATTCATCACAGCATGTTTTGTGACTAAAATATTGTCCAACGTCGCGGATGGCTTATAGGGTGAAATAACCACCAACCCACCTTGCATACGGATACCAAAAGGCGTTACATGCGCCCTACCTTGCACATCCACGCTCGTAATAATGGTTTCAAGTATCATGGTTTTTCACTTTGAGTCTTTTTTGGCAGCATCTCGTCGCTCTTTCATTGAAGCCTCACGATGCGATTGTTTAGCTGCTTTATCATGAGCTTGACTAGCAACACCCCACTCAAGTTCCTGATCTTGCACATAACGTTTTTTAAGTTGCCAGGCAATTTGCGCACGCGCCAGCTCAACACCTAAGTAAAATGCATGCGAAGCGTCATCATCGACCTTGAGATATTGATACAAAGCAAAAGGGTCTATATCTTCATGGATACCATCACGGTTATAAATATGCAGCCCTTTTTCACTCACCTGAATGCGGAAGCTAGGGTCTTTGATCTGTGCGGCAATCTCTTGAATCTCTTCAGCGCTGTACGTAAACGGGCGCCTGTCATGCAAGCCCAGCAAACCATTGCTATAGCCACGCGGCAACCTATCATCATTTTTTGCAGCATGCATCACACGCCTTGCATTATCTGCTTCTAGAATCGCATTCACCGCATGCGGACTGACTGAAGTCGCCAATACCGCATTGATATCCAGTTCACTAATCATGCCAAACAATAAAGCGTTGATACCCGTCGTATCCGCATCGGTAAGCTCGGTTAAGTTACCGATACCCATCATAATTTGAATGTCAGGATATTTTTTGCGCAACTTCTGATAACGCACGATGGAATTGGTAAAACCATAATGAATAGGGTCTAGAATTGCATCGGCGATAAAGGGCTTACCCGCTTTCAAGCAAGCGTCAACCGCCCTGTACAGTGAAGGCATGCTATGCGGCTTGGCTGGAATCAGAATTGGCGTCGCATCAACTTCATCTGCAACCCACAATGTTTTTTCAGTGAGACTGAGCAGAAAGTCTGCACCGGCACGACCGGCGATCAATAAATCATCGGTATTGAGTGAATCTACGCTGACTTTAAAATCCAATGCTTTCAATGCCTTAACAGCATCTGCCAAATGTGGGAAAGGCACGGCTGGCAAGCAACCTAAATCAATCACATTGGCGCCCTGCGCCTGATAAATTTGCGCTCTGTTAACAATTCCCTGAACGCTCAAATTAGGTGCATCTACGATTTCAGCGAAAATCTGCACGCTATATTTGCTTAAATCGGGCACCGTACCGCCATGACCAAAATATTGCGGCAAGTCCTTCAAATCTGCAGGACCACGTTCAACGGGCACACCATATTGCGCTTCTAGTTGTGTGATATCACCTTGGCACAACCCCGGTAGGATGATTTTGTCAGCGTCACCAGTTTCTTTAAGACGTCGTGAAATAAGGTCTGGGGTCATCAGTGCAGCTACAGATACGCCGATTTGCTGAATGCGATATTTGAATGGGGGAGTCTTAGGGTTACTTTGCACTTCAGCGAGGACTTTATTCAGACTTTTTTCTGCCAGCTTACCCGTCAAAAAAAGTAGATTCTTAGCCATTTTGTGTGACGGTATGCAATCTGGCTTGAATACTGTCATTCAGGCTTTGCATGTCTTCTACGACCGTGGTCGCTTCAAAAGTCTTTATTTTGGTGATGTTATCTAAATCAATCTTACGCGGATAGACTTTTACCATGTGTTCGCGTGGTGCCTCTGACTCTAGCTCAGGCGCAGTGTCACAAGCAAAGAGAATACTGGGTACGCGCGTTTTACCGGCTTGTGCGTAAAGATTAGTCACTAAATTATCCGAGATACCACACACCATTTTAGCAATGGTATTTGACGTTGCAGGAGCGATAATCAAACTATGGTAATGACCCTGATAAAACAGTTCTACAGGCACGCTGCTTGCAGTTTTATCTTGGAACACTTTGCCTACATTATGTTTGTAGCCATATTGTTGCAAAACCTCGGATGCAGCTTTGCTTAGAAACAAATCTACATCCTGTAAGGTATGGATGATATCCAAACATTCACGCAAGTAATGACCTGAGCCAGTAATAGCCCATGCCAGACGTTGCTTTTGAGTATGATTGCTCATATATGTTAAGACTTTAGAAAACGTAAAGTTCTAAGTCACACTAGGCACAGGTAAAAAATTGCGCTGCATACGAATAGTATGTCAGCGACAATTCTTTACGAAATAACAAAGTATGGCTACAAACTTTACTTTCTATACTGAAAATGGATGACGCAATACAATGGTCTCATCACGCTCTGGGCCGGTCGATACAATATCTACAGGCACGCCACATAATGCTTCTAACCGTTTGAGGTAGTTTTGTGCATTTTTCGGCAAACCATCCCATGTCTTCACGCCAAACGTATTCTGACTCCAACCTGGCACTGTTTCATACACAGGTTCGCAGCGCGCCACATCATCGGCACCAATCGGTAATAGGTCTAATAACTTGCCATCTAAGTTATAGCCGGTACAGATATTCAGCTCTTCAATACCATCCAATACATCTAGCTTGGTGATACATAAGCCTGTCAGGCCGTTAATACGGGCTGAACGACGCAAAGCAGCTGCATCGAACCAACCGCAACGACGTTTACGCTTAGTGACGGTGCCAATCTCTTGGCCTTTAACAGACATCTGATTGCCTGGGCAATTGTCAGACTCAATATCCAACTCACTTGGGAAAGGACCGCCACCGACACGTGTCGTATAGGCTTTAGTGATACCTAATACATAGTGCAGCATATTCGGACCAACACCTGTACCTGCCGAAGCCTGACCAGAAACACAGTTGCTAGATGTCACATAAGGGTAAGTGCCGTGGTCTACATCAAGCAATGTGCCTTGCGCGCCTTCAAACAATAGATTCTGACCTGCAGCATTCGCTTCATATAAAGCGGCTGAAATATCAGCCACTAGTGGTTTGATCAAGTCTGCTTTTTGCAAGGCAGAGTCTAATTGTTGATTGAAATCAACCGCTTCCGCACCTAGGTATTTAGTCAATACAAAGTTATGGTAATCCAGCACATCGCGCAGTTTTTCACTGAATTGCTCAGGATAGAATAAATCATAAAGACGCAATGCACGACGTGCGACTTTGTCTTCGTAAGTTGGGCCTATGCCTTTACCTGTAGTACCAATTTTTTTATCCGCACCGCGTTTCAATTCACGCGCTACGTCCAAACGTACATGGTAATCCAATATCAACGGGCAACCTGGGCTCACTTTTAAACGGCTTCTTACATCCAAACCATCTTTTTCCAGCGAGTTGATTTCATGCAATAGATGTCCAGCATCCAGCACGACACCATTACCGATGTAGCAATTCACACCATCACGCACAATGCCTGATGGAACTAGGTTCAATTTGTAAACGCGCTGCGATGCGCCTTGGCCAACGACCAGTGTATGGCCAGCATTATGACCGCCTTGAAAGCGCACTACGCCCTGCGCATGATCGGTAAGCCAATCAACGATTTTGCCCTTACCCTCATCACCCCATTGCGTGCCAATAACGACCACATTTTTTGCTACATTGTTTGCCATAACGTTTACTTTATACTTTAAATTTATTTGATTGATAGTCTAAAACTTTTTAATACGAATTGATCCGACTAGCTCTTTTTGCCGGTCTTTTCAATTTCCACCACATGCCAGCCAGAATTGTAATGTTCCAACCTTCTATCACAATTCAATTCACTGTGACTTAATTGATCAAATCCTACATCGTAGTCTGCAAGTGCCTGCACTACTACATAACCTTCTGCTCTTAATGCGTCGATTTTAGTAGCTAGCGTTTTATCATCACTGGCAGGGGCATATATTGCCATCTCAGGTTTAGCTGGTGGTAGCGCTGTTACCACACCGCGCAAATCTAAACTGAAACCGGTAGCCGGGCGTGCGCGGCCAAATGCCTTACCCACTTCATCATAACGCCCGCCCAATGCTAATGGACCTTTATAACCTTGTGCATAAGCTGCGAACACAATGCCGCTGTGATAGTGATAACCACGCAACTCGCTGAAATCAAAACTGACCGTGACGTCCATTTTTTCTAGCGCTGCGCTTACTTTACTTAAACTAGCCAATGCCGCTTGTATCGCAGGGGTGGCAGGCAGCACCTGTGCCGCTTTAGTCAATATGCTCTTATCACCATTGAGTGAGGTAAGCTGGATCAAAGCCTCACGCGTCACTTTGTCCAAATCTTTTGCAAGCGATGCAACCGCAGATTGGTCTTTGCTTTGTAAAGCCGCATACAAATCTTGCTCCAGTTGCGCATCGATTTTGCTCGCTTCAATTAGGCTACCAAATACATTCACATGGCTAAAATCTATATGTACTTGCTGAATACCAATGGCTTGCAACGCTTTGATTAGCAATAGCTGAATCTCAATGTCACTCTCAACATCAGCATGGCCGTATAACTCCGCACCTAGCTGTAATGGCTCTCGTGTCAGTGCCAAACCATCTGGCTTGGTACGCAATACACTACCCGCATAACACAAACGCGTGATGCCTTGATGATTCAACAGATGCGCATCGATACGCGCCGCTTGCGGTGTCATGTCTGCACGCACACCCATCAAACGACCAGTAAGCTGGTCGACCACTTTGAAAGTAGCCAAATCCAGATCATGACCAACACCAGTGATCAGCGACTCCATGTATTCCAACATCGGTGGAATCACATATTGGTAACCATGTACTTTGAACAGATCTAACAACGTGCGACGCAATGTTTCCATGCGCGCAGCTTCTGCCGGCAAGACATCTTCAATATATTCAGGGAGTAACCAATTACGCATCTTTTATCATCACTATTTAACTACTGTTTTTTTATAATTATCGGCTTTATTATTTACTTAACCAAATCAACGCCAAGCCACCTACGATTGAAATCAAACCGACAAAGCGCAATTGGCCATCTTTCAGTTCAATCATGCGCCTGAAGGTGTCGCGCCAAGCTTGCGGCAATAATAACGGCAGCAACCCTTCTAACACTAACATCAGGCCCAATGCCGTTAATAACGTGGAGTTCATGCCAGCTTATATTCTGAGCGCTTATTTCTTAGAAGGGCTACGCATGTACTTAAAGAAATCTGAACCTGGATCAAGCACCATGATATCGCTCTTGCTCTTAAAGCTGTTTTTGTAAGCCTCTGTGCTGCGGTAGAACGCATAGAACTCAGGGTTTCTGCTGTAAGACTGATTATAAATCGCCGCCGCTGTAGCATCGCCCTCACCTTTGGTTTTTTGCGCATCACGGTAAGCTTCTGCAATAATCACTTCACGCTGCTTGTCTGCATCGGCACGAATCTTTTCAGACGCGGCAGAACCTTCAGACCTAAGTTGATTGGCAATACGCTTACGCTCAGAAATCATACGGTCATACACAGACTTACTGATATCTTCAGAATAGTCCACGCGTTTCAAACGCACATCTACTACCTGAATGCCCATTTGACGCGCCTCTAGGTCAGCTTTCCTACGCAAGCTATCCATTACTGCACCGCGCTCACCGGCAATCACATCATGCACAGTGCGTTTACCAAACTCTGTACGTAAACCTGCGTTGACGACTTTTGAAAGCCTATCTTCTGCTGCGGCTTCACCGCCTTCTTTAATCGATACATAGTACTTAGCAGGGTCGATAATGCGCCATTTCACAAATGAGTCTACCAGCATGTACTTGTTTTCACTGGTATTAAATTTCGCAGGCTCTTCACCATCCAACGTCAAAATACGGTTATCGAAATACTTCAAGTCATCTACCAATGGCACTTTGAAATAAAGGCCGGGTTCTTTCTTAACTGCAACAATTTCACCCAAGCGTTTTACCAACACGAATTGAGTTTGATTGACGGTAAATGCAGATGAGGCTAATAATAAAACTGCAACGACAATAATAATCACAACACTACTTATATTTTTCATCACTTTTCCTTATCTGCTCTCTCTATCTCGGCTACGGAAAGCATCGCGTGTACGATCCGTCTCAACGGCTGGCTCAGGCGTTGCTTGCGGATTAAGCGACTGCATGGATTGCGATTGTTGTGGTGCATTACCTGTAGCACCAATTAACTTATCAAGTGGCAAATACAGCAGGCTGTTGCCTGCTTTTTGATCAACCACGATCTTACTGACGCTAGATAAAATAGTTTCTTGTGCATCTATGAATAAACGCTGACGTGTCACTTCCGGTGCATTGTTATACTGCACTAATATCTGATCAAAACGGCTGGCATTACCTCTAGCCTCGCTTTCAATCTTGAGCTTGTAACCAGCTGCTTCAGCCAATAACCTAGAGGCAGTACCGCGTGCTTTAGGTATTACATCATTCGCGTATGCCTGACCTTCGTTGACTTGACGCTGATTATCTTGATTTGCACGGTTTACGTCTTCAAAAGCCTCTTGCACTTGCTCTGGCGGCACTGCACTTTGTAAAGAAACGCTAATGATTTTAACGCCAGTTTTGTAGCTATCAAGTATCGACTGCATGCGCTCAGAGGTGTCTTGCAAACCTTTTTGCAATAGATCATCCAGTTTATTCTTACCTACCACTTCACGAATCGCAGTTTCAGCTGCAGACATCACTGCCTCATCTGTGTCACGATTACTGAACAAATAATCTTTAGCATTTTTGAGGTTGTATTGCACCGCAAATTGCAAATCAATGATGTTTTCATCTTCGGTCAACATCAGGGCTTCTTTAGGTTGCTTAGTTTTTCCGCCGCTCTCATTGCTTCTATAGCCGACTTCTAACCTGCGTACTTGTTCCATATTGACGACATCAACCACCTCAAGCGGATAAGGTAAATGCCAGCGTGGGCCAGGGTCAGTTGTTTCAATGAACTTACCAAAACGCTGTACTACGCCTAATGAGCCTTGATCAACGATGTAAAATCCTGTGCCTAACCAGATTAAGGAAACGAACGCGATGATAGGCAAAACAGGGAAATTCGCGCCGCTAGCATTAGTGCTACCAGGTCTTTGATTTGATGCACCGCCGCCCTTGCCAAATAGAGCATTGATCTTACGGCTGATATCACGCATCACTTCATCCAAATCTGGTGGACCTTCGTTATTGCGTTGTCCCCATCCAGGAAATTTAATCATTCATTACTCCATTGAATTCAAATAACTTGCACGCAAGTAGCCAAGCACATTGCCGTACTCGTTAATAAAAATTTAAACAAACAAAATTATGCACTTAAATAATTTAAGTGCAATTTATGCGTAACTGCTTTCTTCGGTGCTAAGTAATTGCAAATGACGGTGATGTTCTGCCATGGCTAGCCTTAATAAATCTAGGCCATCACCAGTTTTGGCAGACGCATGTATGCTGACAATTCTACCATATTCATCACGACAGACAGCAGGCGCCAAACCAACTCGATCTATTTGGTTATGTACCAGAATCTGCGGCACACCATCAGCGCCTATCTCCTGTAGCACTTTATTGACTTGGGCAATTTGCTCATCACGGTTAGTACTTGCGGTATCGACGATATGCAATAGCAAATCTGCCTGAGCCGCTTCTTCCAAGGTCGCGCCAAAAGCCTCAACCAGAGCATGTGGTAAATGCTTGATAAACCCAACCGTGTCAGAGAGCACTACTGGGCCACAATCTGGAATGTAAATCTTGTGCGTCGTCGTATCTAGTGTGGCAAATAGTTGATCAGCGGCGTAGATATTCGCTTTAGTCAAACGATTGAATACAGTTGATTTACCTGCATTGGTATAGCCAACCAAGGATACTGTCATCACGTTAGAGCGCTTGCGGGCGCGCCGCTGCATACCGCGTTGCGCTTTAAGTTTGAGCAATTTCTCACGCAGCTGTTTCACCCTAACGCGCAGCATACGACGGTCTAACTCTAGCTGAGTTTCACCAGGACCACCGCGTACACCGATACCACCTTTTTGGCGCTCTAAGTGCGTCCAACCACGGACTAACCGTGTGGACAGATGCTCAAGTTGCGCCAACTCCACTTGTAATTTACCTTCGTGACTTTGGGCTCGCTGACTGAATATATCGAGAATCAAGCCAGTTCTATCCACCACGCGCGCCTGTAAAAGACGCTCTAAGTTACGCTGCTGTGAGGGGGTAAGGTCATGATTAAATACTGCGATATTAGAATCACTGGCTTGCATCATTTGTACAAGCTCATCCGCTTTACCGCTACCAATGAAATGTTTGGCATCTGGCGACAGCCGTTTGCCTTCCACTGTGCCACGAATGGATAAGCCAGCGCTAATGCTAAGCTGGCGTAGCTCGTTTAGACTTTCTTCGTAATCGCTATCACCAAAATCTACGCTGACCAAAATGGCGGCTTCACCGCCGCTTGGTCTTTCAAACAAATCTTTCAACGGTTATTCATCACCTTCGGGCAGGGCAATGCTTACCGCACGCGCCGGCACAATAGTTGAAATTGCATGCTTGTATACCATCTGTGTCACAGTATTTTTAAGCAAAATCACGTACTGGTCAAACGAGTCGACCTGACCTTGCAATTTAATACCATTGACTAGATAGATTGATACAGCGACATGCTCTTTACGTAAAGCATTAAGAAATGGGTCTTGTAACATTTGCCCTTTTTGATTCATGATATCTCCTATTGTTTGGAGTTAAATAAATACCGCATAATATTCAGCAGCATGTAACGATGTTACTCTTGTTGAGACTAAGAACAATACATTTTGTTCTATTTATTTGAGCTTAATTAAAATCAAATCTCAAGATGCTTCACGCTTCAGTTTTAAGATGCAGCCTAACTTAGTAATTTCAATAGCACTCGCTTAAGTTTTTTTAAAACAAAAACTTAATTAAGCACCGACTCAATTCTTGCGAGCACTTCATCTTTACCCAACAAAACCATCACTTGGTCGATACTTGGCGATTGCGCAATACCGGTAAGCATCACACGCAATGGCATGGCAACCTTGGGAAACTTCAATTGATGCTGCGTGACTACGGCTTCTATCGCATGATGGATTTGCTCTGACTGCCAATCAGCATCCTTTAACAATCCAACTAATGCTGCCAACACTGGCTTGATGTCGTCAGTAAGGTGTTTCTCTGCTGCTGCCGCATCCATCGCTGGCTTCTGGTAGAAATAAGCAATATTTTCCGTCAACTCGTTTAAGGTATGTACACGCTCTTTATATAAATCAATCACTGCAGCCAAGTTTGGTTTGTCAGTAACGCCCACGCCCAGTTTCGCTAAACGAGCGGTGATATCACCTACCAGATACTCAGAATCTGCCAACTTAATGTAGTGAGCATTCAGCCATTTAAGTTTGTCAGTGTTGAATTGCGCAGCAGATGGCGTGATATGGTCTAAATCGAACCACTCACAGAATTGCTGCATGCTAAAAACTTCCTCATCGCCATGGCTCCAACCTAAGCGAGCCAGGTAATTAAGAACCGCCTCAGGCAGATATCCATCTTCATCATATTGCATCACACTCACAGCACCGTGGCGCTTGGAAAGCTTCTGTCCGTCATCACCCAAAATCATGGAAAGATGTGCGTATTGTGGAATTGTCGCGCCTAACGCGTGCAACATATTGATTTGGCGCGGCGTGTTATTCACATGATCATCGCCGCGAATCACTTGCGTAATTCCCATCTCCCAATCATCAACAACTACGCAAAAATTATAGGTCGGCGTACCGTCAGCACGCGCGATAATCAAATCATCCAGTTCTTGATTGGCAATGCTGATCTCGCCTTTAACCAAGTCATTCCAAACCACGTTACCTGACTGCGGATTTTTAAAACGAATGACAGGGGGGATCTCTTGCGGTGGCGGAGGTAAAACCTTGTCAACTTCAGGACGCCAGCGGCCATCGTAACGTGGCTTCAAGCCTTGCTGTGTTTGTGTTTCACGCAAAGCGTCTAATTCTTCTCTGCTGCAATAACAATGATAAGCAGTGCCTTCATCCAACATTTTTTGAATCACTTGCTTGTAGCGATCCATACGCTGCATCTGGTAAAAAGGGCCTTCGTTATAATCCAGCCCCAACCAATGCATGCCATCCAATATCGCCTGCACCGCTTCTGGTGTACTACGCGCTACATCCGTATCTTCAATACGTAAGATAAAATCACCGCCATGTTTTTTAGCATAAGCCCATGAAAACAGTGCAGTACGTGCACCACCGATGTGAAGAAAACCCGTAGGACTAGGAGCGAAGCGTGTGCGAACGATCATATTGAATAGTATTTAACAGTAATGCCGCTATTTTATCATGGCTAACCTATTAACCCTGTTAGTAATCGGCTTTTTATAGAGTTTGTTCCGAAATTATGCTATGTTGTTTATGAACAAAAAGATCAACCATTTAGGCTAAAGAGCATATTGAATGAAAAATATTTTTCAAGAGATTATTGCTAATGTCTTTAATGACATCCCGAACAAACATACCGTTTGGTTAGAAGCAATAAGTGGTCAAGATGACCTTCATGCACTACACTCAGCCACTCAAGGTCTAGAGCTCGCGCTATCGGATAAAGCACTCTCACCTAGTGTCTTATCTAAAATTATTGAGAGAGCCAAGCAAAAGACCACTCCCATACTCATTAAATTAAATCAGCAATTTATAAGATTCGAATTCATGGATTCGAATCTGGAAAACAATATCGTTGCTGTCGTTTATGCCTTTCATAAACAACTCTACAGTTGCCATATCCAACAATTGGAGCATTTTCTTGAGACTCCAAATCTAGAGAAAATAGAAACAGCTAGCCCACTTATGCACGGTGCAGTCAATCACGCGTTTGAAATGCTGAAGTGGCGTAGTTTTGTTAATTTTGGATTAGCGCCACATGTCTGGCTGCAATTGCATAAGATTTTTCAAGTGGCGGCCGAGAGCAACTTGCTTGAGCAGTCTTTAGAAGCGCCAGAACGTGACTCAAATAACTTGTCGGGTGCTGGCACCCTCACCGCCCGCTTAGTACGCATCTATATGTTAGATAGCCTGCAACAAGCTAACCTTGATCGACAAGGGGTCGATCTTGCTTGCAAGCTGCTGCAAACCAAATTGCAGCATGTCGAAATCTCAAGCGAATTCAACCCGATTAAATTTCTGTTTTATGTAGATTTAGAAAAAGGTACCGGGGCTAAGAGGATTCGCTACTTTACGCCTACCAGAACCTGCATCTATTGGCAGATAGACGACCTGGAAAATACAATCAATAAACTTATTGCTGATAAGTCAGGACTGGCTCTTGAGCAACAGTTCTCAATTGAACCTCGCCAAATCAAAGCCACTACAGAAATGCTGAATGCCATATTCAGAGAATGGTCGCGCAAAGAGTATCTGCGTCAACGCAGAAAAGAAAAAAGGCAGAAACTGACCACCACAGCAAATGTAGTGCATGGCATTAAAGATGTACGAAAGCGCATTCAATCACACCAAAATAGCAAACTTGGTTACGGCGCCAGACTTTCAGCTGACGACAAAACACTTGGTGACAAAACACTAGATGAACGATTAAAAAGCCACACTACAATCATAGATGCTTCAAACAATGCAAGTACCTCCAATGACCACTGGATAATTGTAGACGAAAGCAATCAAGGCTTGGGTGCCAGCGCCAGCAGAGAACTCAATCCATGGATTTCGACTGGTCAATTGGTTGGATTAGTCCTAGCAGCCTCCGCACAAGAGATGGTGATTGCAGTGATTAGAAGCACCAGACCTAGAGCACATCGCAAAGTACATGTAGGGATGGAGCTATTATCCCGCCATGCAAAATGGGTCTTACTAAAACCCATCACTCCGGATATGAAGAAATCAGGTGAAGAGATTATTCCTGCAAATGCACACAGCTTTGCTGGCCTGTATTTACCTATTGAAGCAGGAGTATCACTCAACTCGATGTTATTACTTCCAAAAATCGAGTTTATACCAAATGGGCAATATGAAATCTCTATCAATGGCATGGTTGAGAAAATCACCCTCAATGATGCCATTGATAGCAGAGATGACTGGGTAAAAATCATTTATCCTAGGTAAAGCCGCTCAGAAATTACGTATTCTGGGCGACCCATATTGGTCCCAAAATTAATTAGGACCTAAAACTTTTTAAAACATAGATTGCTTGACAATGTTTCTATATTTATGGAAATATAGAATATATGGATATTAAATCTGCAGTTTTACAGCTCTCATCAATCGCGCAAGAAGCACGCCTCGAGATATTCAGACTACTTGTTCAAGTGGGGACGGAAGGTTTGCCAGCAGGTAATATTGGTGAACGCCTTCAAATTCCAGCAAGCACTCTCTCATTCCATCTTAAAGAACTGAGTCATGCTGGGCTCGTTAACTCAAGACAAGCCAGCCGCTTCATCTACTATTCAGCCAATTACGAAGCAATGAATGGCTTACTCGTTTACCTTACTGAAAATTGCTGTGCCGGGGAAGGCTGCAACCCTATTACTGCCTGTAAAACAGAATAAAGGATTTGAAAAATGAAAAGGATGCATTTACATATATCCGTTGAAGACATCAATAAAAGTATCAACTTTTACAATAATCTATTTGGTGCAGAGCCTACCGTTGCTAAACACGATTATGCCAAATGGATGTTAGACGACCCGTTAGTAAACTTTGCCATAAGCAAACGTGGCGCAACGCTTGGGCTTGACCACATAGGAATTCAAGTTGAAAGCGAGATTGAGCTAACAGAAATCAAGGAACGCTTAGAAGCGGCTGAGTTAAGTCTGCTTACTCAGGATGACACAACATGCTGCTACGCCAAATCAGATAAACATTGGGTGCAAGATCCATCAGGAATTGCATGGGAAACATATCGCACTTTAGACAGCGCACCTACATTTAGTAGTCAAGAGACTACTAAATCCAGTGCAGCTTGTTGCGTACCAGCAACTCAAAAAGTACAGTTTATTTCCAGGAAGTAGACTGTGAGCGTATGAGAAAATAGAGCCTTTAAACTGCGACGCTAAGCCAATAACTTCAGTGAAACTGATGCTCAGTTTAGCGGCGCTACCATAAACTTTAAAACTCGACGACGACATTAAGACGGCTAAATCCGAAAAACTTAGCTTCCTGACTTAGCCTGTACTTTGTTATCAGCCTTCCAGCCGCCGCCTAAAGCTTTAAACAATTCAACAGTTGCCACTAACCGCGCCTGGCGACTTTGAATAAAAGCTAAAGCTGTTTCGTTGTACACACGTTGCGCATCCAGCACATCTAAGTAAGCTGAATAACCCGATTTATAGCGATTTTCAGAAACTTCTAGCGCCTTTTTAGCCGCTTCTTGACCTCGATTGAGCGCGGCTTCACGTTCAGCATTTTGTCGCAAATTGACTAATGCATCATTCACTTCTCTAAACGCGTTTTGAATTGCGCCTTCGTAGCTAGCCAATGCTTGTTTTTGCTTCGCACTTGCTTGATCAACACGCGAATTGAGCCTGCCAGAATCAAAGATCGGTAGATTCAAACTCAAACCACCAGTCCAAATACGTGCAGCGGATTTGAGGATGTCGCCTAACTCCAAACTCTCTCCACCTAAACTTGCAGTGAGTGAAATGGTTGGATAAAGCGCAGCTTTTGCCACTCCAATATTTGCATCAGCCGCAATCATCGTCTCTTCAGCTTGGCGTACATCTGGCCGTGCTTCCATTAAGCTGGAAGGCAAGCCAGCCGGCGGTGTTGGGGGAATCGGCAATGTCTTGATATCTGCCATCGCCACATTCAAATCCAACACACCAGTCAACACTGCCAATTGATGCATACTCAGCGCTCTGAGCCTTATGAGCTCAGCAAGCTGTGCAGTCAAGTTTGCACTTGCCACCTCTGCTTGATGCACATCCAATGCTGAAGCCACGCCACCATCTAAACGGCGTTTAGTTAAAGCGAGACTTTCATCACGGCTTTTTAAGTTATCCTGAGTCACTGCAATTTGTGACTCTAAACTACGCAGTACTAGATAATTACTGACCACCAAGCTAGATAAAGATAATGCCACGGTATCTTTTGCATAACGTGTAGATAAAGCTTGAGCACGTGCAGACTCTTTGGCGTTGCGTAGCTTGCCCCAAAAGTCAATCTCGAACGAAGTGCCCAACTGGACTCTGTAGTTATTACGAGGATTGTCACCGAAGGCAGGGAAAGCTCCTGCCTCAGTCACGCGTGAGCGGGTTCCTGCCGCATCTAAATCTACTTGCGGGAATAGCGCAGCACCTACTTCACGCATGACGGCATCAGCTTCTTCAATTCGCGCTACCGCCAATTTGATATCCGTATTGTTGTGCAACGCTTTTTCTACCAAGTCATTCAATGTCTGATCTTGATATAACTTCCACCAGTCACTGGCTACTTGGCTGCTGGCTTGGTCTGCCGAGCCCTGCTCTGGCACGCTATATTGTGCAGGCACGGCTACTTTTGGACGCAAGTAATCAGGCCAAATTTGACATCCGGCAAGCATCGTTGCCATCACTGCGACGTAAACGAGTTTGATGTGTTTTGAATATAAGTGCGGCATCATACCGTTTCCTTTGGGTTTGGCTCTGCAGGATGTTGTCCTGAACCGTTTTCTAAAAGTTTATCGTGATGTTTTCTATCCACGTTTTTATTACTCAACCATGTAAAGAACATCGGGATAAATATCGTAGCGACGAAAGTAGCCAATATCATGCCGCCGAAAACACCGGTACCCATTGAGCGACGTGCGGCAGAACCTGCACCGGTTGCAATTACTAGCGGTACGATACCTAACACGAACGCCATTGACGTCATCACAATTGGCCTAAATCTTAAACGTGCAGCCTCTAATGCAGCCTCCATGATAGGCATACCTTCCTCCATTTTTTGGCTTGCAAACTCCACGATCAGAATCGCGTTTTTAGCCGCCAAACCAATCAAGGTAATTAAACCAATTTGGAAGTAAATATCATTAGGCATACCACGTAAGAGCACCGCTAACAAAGCACCAGCTAACGCAAATGGTACAGCCATAATTACCGCCAATGGCAATGCCCAGGTTTCAAACTGTGCAGCCAGAATCAAGAACACCATGATCATAGCGAAACCAAAAGCAAAGATAGCCGCTGAACCTGTACGCTTCTCCTGATAAGCTTGGCCAGTCCAGGCGATTTGGTAACCGTCTGGCAAGTTTTGTGCAGCAATCTTCTCTACCATTTCAATCGCCTCACCAGAACTTACACCTGGCGCACCACCACCTAATACTTTGGCTGAGAGTAGACCGTTATAACGCTCTAGCTGTTCTGCACCTACGATATTTTTAACTTTGCTCAGTGCAGACAGCGGCACCATAGCGCCAGTATTTGAACGCACGTAAACTTTACCTAAATCTTCAGCTTTCATGCGATATTCAGCTTCCGCCTGCAATTGCACACGATAAGTACGCCCTGATTTATTAAAGTCGTTAACATAGAGCGAGCCCATGGTGCTTTGCAGCGTTGCATAAATATCAGAAACCGGCACGCCTTGCGAAATCGCTTTGGCTTCATCCACTTCTACGAATAGCTGTGGCACAGTTGGTCGGAAGAAGGTATTGATACCCGCCAAACGTTTTTCAGTTTTCAATGCATCGATAAAGTTATTCGTCACCGCTGACAGATGCATCGGATCGGTATCATTGCGACTTTGCACGTATACCTCAAAGCCACCTGAGCTACCTAAACCACGGATTGCGGGAGGATTAAAGGCAATCGCTAAACCATCGGGTTGTTGCATACCGATACCAAATATCTTACCAACAATATCATCGGCGGTAGATTCGCGTTCAGCCCAATCTTTTAAACGCACAAACATGGTTGCCGCACTGGTTTTATTACCGCCACCAATTAAGTCAAAACCATAGACCGAAAACTCAAACGCCACGGCAGGATCTTTTGCAATCGCTTCACGCACGGCTTCAGTCGTCTTAGTCGTGCGGCTCAAGGTTGCGCCATCCGGCATGATGACCGCAGTGACGACATAACCCTGGTCTTCCGCAGGTACAAAACTGCCCGGTACTGTTCTTAACAACACGATAACGAAAATAATAATCGTACCGAACACCACAGTACCGATGATTCTATGATGCAGCGTCAAATTCACTACGCGGGAATAGAAATTGGTCAAACGGCTAAAGTTGCGGTTAAACGGCCTAAAGAATGCTGAGTCACCATGTACTGATTTCAACAGGATTGCACACAGAGCGGGGGTCAGCGTTAAAGCCACCACACCAGAAATCACCACAGCTACAGCCACAGTCACGGCGAATTGACGGTACATCTCACCGGCAATACCGCCCAAGAACGCAACCGGAATGAACACTGCACATAGCACCAACACAATCGCCACTACAGCGGCAGACACCTGCTCCATTGATTTAACCGCGGCCTTGATAGGCGACAGCTTCTCTTCCGTCATTAACCGCTCGACGTTCTCCAGCACCACAATCGCATCATCCACCACAATACCGATGGATAAGACCATGGCGAACAACGTTAGAGTGTTGATGGAGAAACCGAATATCCACAAACCTGCGAACGTACCAATCAACGAAATCGGCACTGCAATCAGTGGAATCAAAGTAGCGCGCCAGCTTTGCAGGAATACGAATACCACCAACACCACCAAAATCATGGCTTCGCCCAATGTCTTCACAACTTCCCAAATAGAAGCTTTAACGAAGTCACTAGTATCGTATGGCACTTCCCAATCTACACCCTCTGGGAATCTTTGTTTTAACTCCGCCATTTTCGTTTTAATGGCATCTGCAGTATCCAGTGCATTAGCACCGGTTTGCAAGAAGATAGGAATACCCACACCAGGCAAACCATCCAAGGCGGTACGTACGTTATAGCTTTGTGAGCCTAACTCGATACGTGCCACATCTTTTAGATAGAGCACACCACGTGGACCATCTGCACGGATTATGATATTACCAAATTCTGAAGGCTCAATCAGACGACCTTTAGCGGTCACAGTGTAAACAAGCTGCTGGCTGGAAGGAGATGGCTCTTGGCCGATCTTACCTGCCGCGTATTGCGCGTTCTGCGCTTGAATAGCGTTAGAAATATCGGTAGTTGTAATGCCTAATTGCGCCATGCGATCTGGTTTTAACCAAATACGCATCGAGTAATCTTGCGCACCAAAGATAATGGCATCACCAACACCTTTGATACGTTTCAACTCATCCAACACGTTAAGCGTCGCGTAATTACTTAGGTATAAAGGATCATATTTTTTCAGCTTATCGGTCAACATCACAACCAATAAGATGTCATTAGAACGTTTTTGTACGACTAAACCAGTACGACGTACTTCATCCGGCAGACGCGGCAAAGCAATATTGACGCGGTTACTTACGTTAAAGGTAGCCTGATTAATATCTGTACCAACTTCAAACGTCGCAGTAATGGTCAAGGTGCCGCTAGAGTCAGCACTTGAGTTGAAGTAAAGCAGCCCTTCAACGCCGCTTAGTTGCTCTTCAATCGGCGCTGCAACTGTTTTAGATAGTGTATCTGCACTCGCACCTGGGTACGTTGCTGTAATCAATACGGTTGGCGGCGCAATCTGCGGATACTGCGCAATCGGCAACTTCAGCGCAGCAGCTAAACCTGCCAATATAATAATGATTGATAATACAGAGGCAAAGATAGGCCTCGTAATAAAGAATTTAGACATATTATTCTCGCTTAGGCTTTTTTAGCAGGCTTGGTTGCTGCATGTGGCGCTGATGGCATCTCACCCTGTGCATGTGGTGATACAGGTGCACCAGGACGTAACTTGATAATATTATCGACAATGACTTTTTCGCCTAAATTAAGACCGCTCAAAACTACCCAGTCTTGCCCTACCCAGTTACCCACTGCGATTTGTTTAACTGTAGCCTCATTTTTTTCGTTTGCGACATAAACAAATTTGCCTAGGTCATTCGTTAACACCGCAGTTTGCGGCACAACAAACACACCATCTTGCTGACCAGTTGTTACGCGAATGCGTACAAACTGACCTGGTAATAAACTTTTATCATTATTCTCAAATGCAGCGCGCAGTTGCTGTGTGCCCAATTGTGGGTCTATGCTGCTGGAAGCAAAATTCAACTTACCTTTTTTGGCATACTCTTTGCCATTCGGCAATATCAATTTCACTTCTTTCACATTCGCTTGTGTTAAACGACCACCAAGCGCAGCAAACTCATTATCAGACAAGCTAAAGCGCACCCAGATTGGGGTGATTTGGCTGACAGTAGTCAATAAACTTGAATTCGGACTTACCAATGCACCCTCAGAAAACTCGAAACGGCCAGCTACACCTGATAGCGGTGATGTCACTGTGGTGTAAGACAGATTCAATTCGGCTTCACGTACACTAGCCTCATATTGTGCAAGCGCTGCACGGGCTAAAGAATTATCAGAGCCTGCATTATCAGCCTCACGCTGACTGATTGATTGCGTCGCCAACAAGCCCTGTAAACGTTGTGCTTCACGCTGTGTTTGCTCAACACGTGCTCTTTGCTGGGCTAATTGTGCTTTTGCGTTGGAGAGTGCGATTTGAAATGGCACAGGGTCAATTAAGAACATCGCCTGCCCTGCCTGAATTGTAGAGCCTTCTTCAAACAGTTTTTTAAGTAAGATACCACCAACACGCGGGCGAATCTCAACTTCTTTTGCACCCTCGGTTTGAGCAACGGCCTCAGCACTGATAGGCACACTTGTGGGTTGCATCTCGATCACACTCACTGGCATGGCTGGCATTTGCCCACCGCCCTGTGATGCAGCATCACCTTTTTTTCCACATCCAAACAATACCAAGCTAGAAATTAAAATAACTATGGCAGCTTGAGAAACCGTTCTTTGTTGATATTGTTTAGTTGATTCGAATTCCATTCATTACTCCATGTCTCTAATTACATTATGTTTATTATGCGCCTGTTACATTAACCGTAGTCAAAAACGCTTGCTTACATTCAAGTTTGTATGTATATTATATACAAACAAGAATGTATGTAAATAACTTTTTGTTAAAATATGTTTGATATTTATTAGTAATACGGCGGGAAAAGCTATATGGTAAGAAAGACTAAAGAGGACGCAGAACTTACTCGACAACAAATTATTGATGCCGCTCGTGAGGTATTTTTAGTTCGTGGCGTCAGTCGTTCCACGCTGGAACATATTGCTGCACAAGCTAATGTCACACGCGGCGCGGTGTATTGGCATTTTAAAAACAAAACCGAGATTTTTCATGCCCTCCGCGATCAGGTCTTTTTACCACTCATCGACCGCATGGATGATACTTTAGCAGTCGAAAGCGATGTAGACCCGCTGACTCAAATTGAAAACAGCCTATGCGAGACTATCCATGAGCTTAATGAAAACATGGAAATGCGTCAAACTTATGAAATCATGATGATTAAATGCGAGTATGTTGATGAATTTGCATCTGTGCTGCAACAGATTCTTAACAACTGCTCAAACATCACAGAAAAGATGCAACTTGCCTACGAGCGCGCTCAATCACTCAACATGTTAGTTAGTACACATACTCCACGCGCCCTAGCGCTGGATACACATCTATTTTTTGGTGGTTTGCTACATATGTGGGTAAAGGATTTTGACGGCAGTAGATTCCGCTTTCAAGCGACAGAACTGATTAAATCGCACATCAATCTACGTAGAAAATAACTAAGCTGTCTTATTTCTCTTTAAGCTTTTAATGAGTAGATCGGTTAAATCGACTACATTTGATGTTTCCTCTTCTTTGCTAAAAGCCTCCAAAGGCTCAACTTTTTCCGTTTCACCTAATTCAACTTTACGACTGACTAGTTTAAGTATGGTGTCGCTAAACTTATCTTTAAAGTTGCTGGCTTTCCAAGGGAAGGTCATCTCCTTGATTAGTTGATTAGCCATTTTTAGTTCATCCGCTTTCAAGTCTGTTTTGCCTTTAGGCGGTAGCTTTAAATCAGACATTGTTTTCATTTGTCTTTCCCAGCGGATCGTGTTTAACATCAAGGCTGATTCAAATGGGATAAGGGCAGCCAGATGTTGTTTAGTGTGCAACACAACGCGAGAAATCCCAACGACATCCGCTTCAATCATTGCTTCTCGCAGTAACGTATACACTTTTTCCCCTTTGCCTGTAGGTTCGAGAAAATAAGGTTGTTCTAATAGAAAAAAAGAAATCTCACGGGCTTTTACAAAAGTTTCGATTTCAATGGTTTGAGTAGATTTAGGAAAAGCCGCCTTAATTTCATCATCACTTAAAATGACATACTCGCCGTCATCCTGTTTAATCCCTTTCACAATATTTTCTTTTTCAATCTCTTTACCGGTGCGTTTGTTGATCCGTTTGTAACCCACAGGATCCATAGACCGCTTATCTAACCAGTCAAAATCAATGCCAACATCATGCGCAGCACTATAGAGTGCAACTGGAACATGCACCAGACCAAAACTGATTGCGCCCTTCCAAATTGCGTGTGCCATCAATATTTCCAGTGTTAAAAGCAAGCTTACTTAAATAATTTAATCGCGGCAGTGATGTCTACTGCGGCATGATTGTATTCTTTCCACGGTTTATTCCCTTTTTCCAACCGAGCGTGAATGGTCTTTATGTTCCAATGGTTACCACCATCAATGGAGGCCAGTTCATCCCAATTGATAGGAACCGAAACTCCTAGGCCAGGACGTGCTCGCGCCGACCATGCACAGACCGTAGTAGCGCTCTCACCATTACGAAGATAATCAATATAAATTTTTCCAATACGATTTTTAGGGCCACTTTTTGCGACAAATCTAGCGGGTATTGTTTTCGCAATATGATTAACGATGGCTTCTGACAAGCCTTTTACTTGCTCCCAGTTGTATTTCATTTTGAGTGGAACGACAATATGCAAGCCTTTCCCACCACTTGTTTTTAGGAATGTGGGTAATGGAATTTCAGCTAAAAAAGCTTGTACCATCTGCGCTGCTTCTTGTACCTGCTGCCACTGCACTCCTTCGCCAGGGTCCAAGTCAAAAACTATTCTATTCGGTTGATTAGGATGGTTATTGAAGTTATTCCCCGTGTGGAATTCAATAACATTCCATTGCGCAGAGGTGAGCAGGCCTTGTTCGCTGGCAATTTCCAAAAATGGCTCATGCTCCTTATCAAGGTTAACTTGAATCACACCTTCTAATTTTTCAACTTCTGCATGTTTCTGAAAGAAAAGCTCACCTTGTATACCTTGAGGCGCGCGGAGCAGAGCAACAGGCCGATGCGCTAAATGCTCCAGCATTAAATGCTTAACTAGGTCGTAATATTTAACGAGATCAATTTTAGTAGTTCCCGCATCAATTAAACGATTAGGGTGAGTAACCCTTAAATGACTAGACAAGGTAGACGGTGTTAAATCTTCAGAGGAACCAATAGATGCCATAGGCTTAATGACTTCACGCGTGATTTGATCGGCAGGTTTATCGGTTCTTAATCCATGAAATACAGGATGACGTAAGCGCCCTTCTTCGGTCCATTCCCGATAAGAAACTTCTGCTAATAATTTTGCCTTCGCCCAATGAGGTTTACCCATCAAGATTTTTGGCGGTTTTGGAAAAGGAGAAGCTTTAGAAGCCAGCGCATCAAGTTTAGACTTGATATCAATTAAAGATTTCTGATCAAATCCAGTACCTACATTGCCGGCATAGGTAAGCTCACCATGTTCGTTATGCACACCTAGCAACAAGGCTCCAAACCCTTGCCGCGAACCTTTTGGCTCGGTATAGCCTGCAATCACAAACTCTTGCCTGTAGCTGCATTTAATCTTAACCCAGCTAGAAGTTCTTCTCGGTAAATAATGAGAGTTACGATGTTTGGCAATGATTCCTTCTAAGCCAAGTTTACAGACTGAAGCAATCAGGTTTTTAGCTGATGTTTCAAAAACCTCGCTAAGCCGCACTGTTCCAGATGTCTTTTTTTCCAGAGTATGTTTTAACAGGGCTTTACGCATCATCAATGGCACATACTCCAAATTCATTCCATTGAAATATGGAAGGTCAAATAAATATAGAATGATGTTATTAGAGTTATCAGTATCCATGGCCCGCTGTAGCAGGCCGAAGTCGGGAATATCATTGTCATCCAACACGACTATTTCGCCGTCATACCACCCTGAGGGTAATTTCAATTTCGAAATTTCTGCGTGTAGGCTTTTTAGTTTAGACGTCCAGTCATTACCGTTTCGACTGAATAGTTTGATGTCATTATCTTCAATACGCATCAGAAGACGATAACCGTCAAACTTTATTTCATAGATCCACTCATCATTGTTTTTAGGCGGACTATCAGTGAGTACCGCTAATTGAGGTGCCAATTTCGTTGGTAATTTTCCTTTGCTGGCGCCAGCTTTTAATAGCAAACTATCACTACTTAAATCTTCCGGTTTTAGTTCCCTGGTTTCATTAGTGGTTTCTTTAGAGGCAGGCGTTACAGATGTATTTCTTTTAAAGGATTTTAAAGATGAAACGCTCTCTGGCAATTCATCCACAACACTGTAGTCCTGTGCTGCTTTAGCGAACTCATCTTTTTCTTTTATTAACAGCCAAGGTTCCTGCTTAACGCTTTTACCTTTCATTCGCACCAGAGCCCAATTGCCCTGTAGTTTTTGACCGTTCAACTGAAACTTAAGATTGCCTTCTTTATAACCTTCTTCGGGATTACCTACCGGCACCCAATATCCTTTATCCCACACAATGACTTTGCCCGCGCCATATTGTTTGGCGGGAATAGTACCTTCAAAACTTGCATAGGAAATTGGATGATCTTCGACATGAACAGCCAGTCGCTTATCTTTAGGGTCATAACTGGGGCCTTTAGGAACCGCCCAGCTTTTTAACGTGCCATTTAGTTCAAGTCGAAAATCATAATGCAGCCTGCTTGCCCAATGCTTCTGTATCACAAATGAAAGCGCGTTTTTATTCGCCACGCCTTTATCAACGGGTTCAGGCGTTATTGAAAAGTTTCGTTTGGCTTTGTATTTCGCCAATAAATCGTAAGCATTCATGATGTTTTAAAAGTACATCCCCAAACATTTAATTGATTCAAGCCCCTGCTGGTTAGTATCACATCTCTCGTGATGAGTTCCTTGAACTCATCCGATTAGAAAATTATCACTTACGCTTTAAAAATACTCTGTCTGTTATCGAACATAGAGCTAAAAATCATGTTTTACAGACATACTCATTTGAACCAAGCGTTCGTAAGACTCATATCAATTTATTAGAGTTATGTGCGCTATCGTACTGACGATAATTAGAGTGATATTTAAGATTTAAATCTAAGTAATAATTAGTTATTGAGATAGATAGTTTTACTTACTATGCAGGAAAGCGCCTACAAATTAATCAGCAATTATCCTATTTGTTACTTGGCCTTCTACATTCAATATTGAGAGCCATGATTATTATCTTTAATCATATTTAATTAGCATTAAAAAGAAGTATTTCAAGCTAAGGATTTCCAATGCTGACATTCAAAAAGATAGCTAATAAACCGCTATTTTTTTCAGTTTCAATAATCTTGGTTTTGATATCAATGATTGTTGTTTTTGAAATGCTTGGCTGGCCGTTTCTCAAAGAACCCTTAGAGAAATTTATGGCACAGAATCTAGAGCGTTCTATCAAAATAGACAGACCATTTAAACTTAAATTAATAGGTGGTTTGCAAATCAATGCGGCTGGGTTCTGGATATCTGCCCCTGCCGAATTTAAAGTCCCTCACCTAGCCAATGCAAAGGGACTTGAGCTCCAATTACGCTACAGCGATTTATGGAACATCAAAGATGGTGATCCATATGTCATTAAATCAATTAAAGCCGAACAAGTGGATGCAAATTTAGTCCGGCTTTTAAATGGTAAATCCACATGGCAATTCAATAAAGATGAGAATGACCCTATTCGACCTTTTCCAGTGATTCAAACACTGGTGATTCGCAAAGGCCAAGCCAATGTAAATGATAGCCTTACCAAGGCAAACCTCGTCGTCAGCTTTGACACCAACGAAGGGAAAAGTAATACAGCTTCAATCTCAAAAGTTGCTATTAAAGGTGATTTCCGTGAACGTAAATTAAAAAGCGAATTAATCACGCACGGTTTTCTGCCAATTGCTTCTCAAGATAAAAATTCACCACCTGTGTCGTCAAAAGGTTGGCTGGAATATGGGAATGTCCATATGGATTTTGATGGCTTTGTTTACGACCTATTTGGTGAACAAACTGTTAAAGGAAAATTGGCCGTAAATGGTTCATCTTTAGGGGAGTTGGGCGATTTACTTAGCATCACACTCCCGCGTACTACAGCATTTAAGATTATGAGTAGTGTAGAGAGAAATCAGGAAGGCTGGCTCATTGATATTGCGTCAGCACGTGTTGGACAAAGCGATTTGTACGGTAAATTTAAATATGACACGCGTCCTGAAAAGTCTATCCTACAAGGAGAGCTTAAAGGTAAGCGCTTTGTGTTGGCAGATTTAGCGCCTGCATTTGGTAGCGCAGATGTAGAGCCAGGCAAAAGAGAGCGTATATTTCCTGATAAACCTTTGGATTTTGCTACCTATAACCGTATGAATGCAGATATCAGTGTAGATATTGATTATGTAGATCTAGGCAAAGCTTTTCGTGAGCCAATCAAACCATTCAAAGCAAGTTTAGACCTTAATAAAAATAAATTATCTCTCGCCAAAATTGATGCGAGAACTGCTCAGGGTAGTATTTCAGGAGATATCTATATTGATGCGCATGAGCAGAAAAAGGTAGCAAATCCTCAGCAAGAAAGAAACCTGGAACAGATAAAACCTGATTGGAATATCAATTTAGCAGTTAAGGATATCAATCTGGAAAAATGGTTACAAATCTCTGCTGCTCGTAAAAAAAATGCTAAAGAAGCGAATAAAAGTGAAGCCTCCCAAGCCTATGTAACAGGATTTTTAAATGGCAAAGCTAAACTCGAGGGCAAAGGTAACTCTACCGCCCAGTTATTACAATCCCTTAATGGCGACCTCTCGCTCTATGTACGTAACGGAAAAATTTCTCACTTGATAGTAGAAGCGGTCGGATTAGATATAGCGCAAGCCATCGGAGTTTTAATCGAAGGCGACAAACCTATCATCATGGAATGCGCGGTCATGGATTTTAAAGCTAAGCAAGGCATCTTAAAATCTAATGTAGCCTTAATTGATACACCTGTTACCACAATTGTGTTAGATGGAAATATCGATATGGGTGAAGAGAAATATGATCTACGAATGATGGCAGAGCCTAAAAACTTCTCCCCATTTACGATTCGATCCCCTATTCATTTAACAGGCACTTTTCTTAATCCAGATGTTGCACCAGATGCTGCGCCAATAGGAGCACGCGTTGCGGGCGGGATTCTGCTAGCTTTAATAAATCCGCTTGCTGCCATTCTTCCATTTCTTGACCCAGGTAAAATCAGCAGCAACACCAATGATGTGACATGCAATAACACCTTGACCTATATGAAAAAGAATAACAAACAAGGAGTTGAGAAGAACAAGCTAAGCTCAGTAAGCAGATGAGTGAGTATCAATAAATTTAGTATGTACGTTAACGCACAGAGCCATTAATGGTTTAAGAATATGCTGCAATTTTTGTACGAGATTTAGAGCAACTGCTTTAAATACTTGTGCTCTTTTTTATTTATATAAAGGAATTTATGATGAATCATTCAAAATTAACATTAACACTATTTACTGCGCTTAGTATTACTGCTTTAGGTCTTACTGCTTGCGATAAACCGACTGTAGTCAATGTTCCCGCAGATACTGTTGTTGTGCCAGGGCCTCCAGGGCCTGCAGGTGCACCGGGCGAACCAGGTAAAACTGGAGATGCTGGCGAAACCGGCAACACTGGTGACAAAGGAGTCCAAGGTGAAACTGGCGATAGCACTACTGTCATTATTACGCCGCCCGCTGAACCTACAACAACCAACTAAAGTATGTATCAAAAAAGTTAGCCATTTTCAATTGTTATATTTATTCAATTGTAAGGTTTAACTAATTAAGGAGAGTGTCATGAGCTTAGGCACAATATTATTGATTATTTTAGTTCTACTATTAGTCGGGGCAATTCCCACCTGGCCTCATAGTAGAAGCTGGGGTTATGGGCCAAGTGGTGGTTTGGGGCTCATCTTAATTGTGATAATCGTTTTGTTATTACTTGGACGAATTTAATGCGTCTTTGCAGTTCTGCAACCCAAGATATTCCTCATCGTTTAGTTGCAATGGCAATCAGCGCCATGTTATTGACGCTGATTGCGTGTACCCAAGAAACCAAGCACACGCCTATTCCCGGGGTAGGTATTGGACCAAATCCAGTTTTACCGCAACCCAAAAAGTCTTTCATGCCAGTACTGAACATCGCACCCGCAATAGGCTGGCCTGCCAATGCTAAGCCCATTGCTGCAACATATCTAACCGTGGCAGCATTCAAGCGAAAACTCAACCATCCGCGCTGGCTTTACGTACTTCCCAATGGCGATGTACTTGTTGCAGAAACCAATGCGCCGCCAAGGCCGGATGACCGTAAGGGTGTAAAAGGCTGGGTGATGGGTTTAATGATGAAAAAAGCAGGCGCCACTGTACCGAGTGCTAATCGCATCACACTACTACGTGATACCGATAAAGACGGTATTGCCGATGTAAATTCAGTGCTATTGCAAAACCTCAACTCTCCGTTCGGTATGACGCTAGTTGGTAATGATTTGTACGTAGCCAACGCTGATGCTGTGGTGAAGTTTCCCTATGCTAGCGGTGATTTAAAAATTACTGCACCAAGCGTTAAAGTCGTCGATTTACCCGGTGGGCCACTTAATCATCATTGGACGAAAAATATTATTGCTAATCCAGACGGCACCAAGTTATATGTGACGGTTGGCTCAAATAGTAACGTGGCTGAACGCGGCATGGCGGCAGAAGAAGGTCGCGCGGCGATTTGGGAAGTGGATATTAAAAGCGGCGCGCACCGTATATTCTCTTCCGGCTTACGTAACCCGAATGGTCTGGCTTGGGAGCCAGAAACCGGTTCTTTATGGACAGTAGTGAATGAACGTGATGAAATCGGTAATGACTTGGTACCCGATTATTTAACTTCAGTTCAAGATGGCGGCTTTTATGGTTGGCCATATAGTTATTATGGTCAAAATGTAGATGTTCGAGTACAACCGCCTAACCCAGAGTTGGTGGCTAAAGCGATATCGCCAGATTACGCATTAGGATCACATACAGCCTCGTTAGGATTAGCCTCATCTGCTAACGCCAATTTGCCAGCACCTTATACAAAAGGCATGTTTATCGGTCAGCATGGTTCGTGGAATCGCAAGCCGCATAGTGGCTACAAGGTGATTTTTATACCCTTTGCAAATGGTAAACCTGACGGTATGCCAATTGATGTGCTTTCAGGGTTTCTTAGCCCAGAAAGTAAGGCTTACGGCCGGCCGGTAGGCGTAGCACTTGATAAGCAGGGTGCATTGTTAGTAGCAGATGATGTAGGCAATGTAATCTGGCGTGTCACCGCGAATAAGTAATATCTAACACAACACTACGTGAGAAAAACATACAGCCAATAAAATAAACTAGGTACAAAGGCTTGTAGCTGCGTTATTCTGCAGCTATCATGCGCGTAAGTTGTGACGGGGAGTTGTTATGGATATTCATACTGGTGAAATTTACGGTAAACAAACCGCTAGCAAATTCGTGATGTACAACGTACTTAAAGTCAGCAAAGCGACTAAAACCAGCAACGAAATAGTCACACTGCAAAATATCGACAATCCACTCAGCCTGTTCGAGACAACCGCTCAAAAACTGGCTGCTTCAGGCTACATACGTATCAGCCAAACACCTTACATCGATTTAGAAGCTGCCACACCCAAACGCCGCAAAGCCGCTAAAAAACCTACACGCTGCCCACTAACTTTTGATTTTTTAGAAGACCGTGCAGATAGCGAAAGACCCGCGCCGATTATTCCAGACCTATTTAGTCCTGCCTAGGTTAGATATCACTTCCACGGACAAGCCTCGGATTTGACGAAGTCTGGATCAGCTGGGCCCAACACTACGAGGTACTCTGGGGCGCTGAACTGAGCAAACAAACGAAGAATGACGTGAATTTCTGACCCATTGGCGCGAACTTGCATCGAGTGAAGCCCCTTCGTTTCATTCATGGGTTCACCAGTCCATGACCCAACCCAGCGCCCAATACACGGATCTTCGCCAAGGATGACGCGGCGAATCGGCGTATTCGTGAACGGCGCAATGCCAAGTACGTAGATAGCAGCGCTGAATGCGATCTTTGCTAAAGTTCGGGCAAATTGCTCGGGTGAGAAAGTCAATCGTGCACCGACGAAGTCAACGCCATGGATAAGGCTGACTTCCTCGAATGACGGTCCAGCGATGTGAGTGAAATTTAGTTGGTTGGATAATCTTAGATCCAACGGCATCCCAGTTAGAATACTTGGCAGTGGAAATACAGGTGTCGGCAGGTACAACGGAAACTCGGTAGGCGAGACATGAATTGTTCTCTGAAATCCATCTGACTCTAGCACCAAAGGGATGCTCAACGACCTTTTCTCGGGTCGCCGAGTCTGCATCGAAAGAACTGCGCGAATTACTGGCAGGAGACCTTGAAGAGTGTCCCGCTCGAAACGATGTGTGATATCAGCGCATTGAGAGCAACTCGCTCGCAACAATGTCCACGGCCCATTTAATCCGTACGGGATAGCGTGCTCTTTTCCAAGATCGTTACCAACGGAACCGCAGTAGATACACTCACCTATGTCACGTGCGTTGCTTGGTATTGGGAGAGATGTCACAGCTTCCATTTCTGTTACTTAACGTGAATACACCCTCATTGATGCAATTAATTACATCAACTCTCTCAAAACCATCACTTAATCCCTTGGTGGCCCACCCCATAAGTCATGACCATCTGCGCTGTAAATCTCAACCTCTACAAAATCGCCGGGTGTTAAACCTTCTGCATCTTCAAGATACACTACACCATCAATTTCCGGCGCATCTGCTTTAGTACGGCCAATTGCTTGGAAACTACCGTCTTCCAGCTCGTTAATCTCATCAACTAACACGGTTTGCATGCTACCGATCTTAGTCTGTAGCTTTACTGCACTGATGCGCTCTTGCACTTCCATAAACCTTGCGAGACGCTCTTGCTTAACTTCTTCTGGCACTTGGTCTGGTAGTTCGTTGGCTTTTGCACCATCTACTGCGGAGTAAGCAAAGCAACCTACTCTATCCAACTGCGCTTCCTCCAAGAAGTCGAGCAGCATTTTGAAGTCGTCTTCCGTCTCACCCGGGAAGCCTGCGATAAAGGTACTTCTAACCGTAATATCTGGACAGATTTCGCGCCATGCTTTAATGCGTGCCAAGTTATTTTCTGCGTGTGCTGGGCGTTTCATGGCTTTCAGAATACGCGGGCTAGCATGCTGAAACGGTACATCCAAATACGGTAGAATCAAACCATCAGCCATCAATGGCACCACGTCATCTACGTGTGGATAAGGGTACACATAATGCAAACGCACCCATACGCCTAACTCACTTAGCGCTTTACTCAAATTCGTCATATGCGTTTTGACTGGGCGACCATTCCAGAAACCTGGGCGGAATTTCATATCAACGCCGTAGGCCGAGGTGTCTTGTGAGATGACTAAAATCTCTGAAACCCCCGCATTTACTAGATTCTCTGCTTCATTCATCACTTCGCCGATTGGGCGACTCACTAAATCACCACGCATGCTTGGAATGATGCAGAAGCTGCAACGATGGTTACAACCTTCTGAAATCTTAAGGTAAGCATAATGACTAGGTGTTAAACGTACGCCTTGTGGTGGCACTAAGTCAGTGTAAGGGTCATGCAGTTTTGGCAGGTTGGCGTGCACGTGCGTCATCACTTCTTCCAGCGCATGTGGGCCGGTGACAGCCAATACACTTGGGTGCGCGGCTTCTACCACGCCAGCTTTGGCACCTAAACAGCCAGTGACAATCACTTTTCCGTTTTTATTGATGGCTTCACCAATTGCATCCAGCGATTCCTGTACTGCAGAATCAATAAAGCCGCAGGTATTGACGACAACCAAATCAGAGTCTTCATAGCTACCTGATATTTCATAGCCTTCTGCACGCAATTGGGTGAGAATACGCTCTGCGTCTGAACCTGCTTTAGGGCAACCTAGGGATACGAAACCAACTTTTGGATTTGCTAAACTCATTAATCAAACTCACATGTTTACTTTAAAATTAAGGGTGAAACTAAAAATTAAAATGTCTAGGCTAGACAAGGCTCGCGAAAAATTTGATTGCGACGCATATGTTTTATATGTGAGCGATTAAATTTTCTAAGTACGCCGTATAGCGACGAAATTTTAATTTTAAGAATCTATATGTACATTATTGCAATTGCTTGGTTGTATGTCACCGTCCTGATGGCAGCCACCGAAAAGACCGTCACTGCTGGCATACTCACCTTTGTATTCTATGGCTTGTTGCCTTGCGCTTTATTGTTATGGATTCTTGGGGTAAATCACCGTCGTCGTAAAAAGTACCTCAAAGAACTAGGCAACGATCTAGGCAATGACGACGTGCGCGATCCAGATAGTACCCACGCCGAAACCGATGAGTAGCACTTGGCTAATCGTTGCTTTTAATTCAGTACGTTTATGTAAACCCGGTATCAAATCTGCCACTGCCACATAAAGCAAACTAGAAGCCGCTAAACCTAAAATAATCGGTATCCAGCTTTGTACAAACTGCAAAGCGAAATAAGCAATTAAACCGCCTACTAAAGTCGCCAAGCTCGAAACCAGATTGAATATCAATGCTTGTTTCTTGCTATAACCTGAATGCAACAGAATCAAGAAATCACCGACTTCTTGTGGAATCTCATGCGCAATAATCGCTAAAGCTGTGACCATGCCTAGTTTTACATCCACCATAAAAGCGGCAGCAATCAAAATGCCGTCGATAAAATTATGGAAAGTATCACCTATCATAATCATGAGGCCACTACGCCCACTATCGTGGTGGTGAGCATGTGAATGACTATGCGCATGTAATATTGAAGGCGCTACCGCAGCCACTGCTTTATATTTGGTTTCTACAGGAGTAGCATCAGGATGCGTCTCCGGGCAATCCTCTTCGGTATGGAGCGCATGCACTTCACAGTGGTCACCATGACAGTGTCGCCAAATCACTAACTTTTCTAATACAAAGAACAAAAACAAACCTAACAGCACCGTAATGGAAACGCTCTCCACACTGCTCGCCACTTGGAATGCATGTGGCAGTATCTCCAAGAATACTGCACCCAACATCGCGCCAATGGCATAGCTGACCAGCATAGGTACCCAAGTTGTACGCAAATTCAATGCAAACAACGCTGCTAATGATACGCTCAACACGCCCCCAAACAGACTCACCATCACAATCCAAGTGAGGGTGGAAATTTGCGCTGTAGCGATTGAGAAATTCAACATAGGTCTTTCAAGTATTGCATCAATGAGACTAAACTAATTCAAACAAAGTGAGCATTATAAACGAGCAATCAGATTGTCGTGCTTTATGACTTGTTAAAAGCTCAACCAACTCAATATAAACACCATGAATCATCAAAAAGAAGTGCTCACAAACCGCATGCCAGCCATATTTATTGGGCATGGCAATCCTATGAATGCAATTACGGATAATCCGTACAAAGATGTATGGGTAGCGCTGGGTAAAACATTACCGCGACCAAATGCAATCTTATGTATTTCCGCACACTGGCAAACACATGGCACACAAGTATGCGTGGCAGAAAAACCAAGAACAATTCACGACTTTGGCGGTTTCCCGGCAGAGTTATTCGCACAGCAATACCCTGCTCCTGGCGCCCCTGATTATGCTGAAATGACCCGCGACTTATTGCCAGCTGGAACGATTACTGCTACTGATAATTGGGGGTTAGATCATGGCGCTTGGAGCGTTTTGCAATCGCTGTTCCCCACCGCTGATGTGCCAGTATTTCAATTAAGCCTAGATATTAATCTAGACTTTGCAGCGCATCATGCACTTGCCCGACAACTTGCGAGCTTACGTGAGCACGGGGTCATGGTGATTGGCAGCGGTAATATCGTGCATAACCTGCGCCTACTGAATCCACAAGGTGAAACGCCTCAATGGACAATTGACTTTGATAACTACATTAAAACAGCACTGGAAACTGGTGATGACGATGCATTGATTCATATTGAACGTACCGGTGAATCAGCAAAACTCGCTGTACCTTCAGATGAACATTACCTGCCTTTGCTGTACGTTACAGCAATGCGACATACAACTGACAATATGCGCTTTTTGACAGAAGACTTTGACTTAGGCTCAATCAGTATGCGTAGTGTGATTTATCAGTAAACTACTTAGGCTCCAGCCAGATCATACTCGCCATGCGCCCGGTGACATTGTCACGCCTAAACGAGAAGAGTCGTGCTTCATCCGTATAGGTACAAAAATCTTCGTTCACACTACCACCATAAATTTGTGTCACACCCAATTGATGCAATCGCTGCTTTGCAATCAAATACATATCGCATAACCATTTATCACCGTGAGGTTTAAAGCCTGCTTCAGCTTGCGTATCTTTCTGCATAAACTGTTCGCGCACATCATCACCCACTTCAAATGCATTGGGACCAATCGCGGGGCCCAGCCAAGCTAAAATCTCGCTGGCAGGTACAGCCATTTTTTTGACGGCTGCTTCAATCGCACCATCACATAAACCACGCCAGCCCGCATGCACAGCTGCCACAACCGTACCGGCAGCATCACATAACAACACTGGCATGCAATCTGCGGTCATAGTCACGCACACAACATTTAATTTTGTCGTAAACGAAGCATCCGCTTCTTGTACACAATCGCTCGTTGCCGCATCAATCACTTCTGTACCATGCACTTGGTGAATCCACACTGGCTCACTAGGCAAATAAGGGCTTAATAATTGGCGATTTGCTGCAACCGCAATCGGGTCGTCATTTACGCGTGTCCCTAAATTCAGGCTTGCGTAAGGTACTTGGCTAACGCCGCCAACACGCGTAGTCTGCAATGCCTTCACATTGGCTGGTGCAGGCCAATTAGGTGTAATGAATTTTAGACTCGCCATGACACACCCTACTCTTCTAACTCTAAATCATCATCGTCGTCAAACTCACCATCATCCTCTAGATCGTCCTCGTAATCTTCATCAGAGAGATATGGCTCCATACTTAGTTCAAAGTCTTCGTCATCATCACGCACATCTTCATGGCGCATCGCTTCCAGCAAGGCTTTCATGTCATCTGCTAGCTCGATTTGCCATTCCATGAACTCATCGGTTTCCGGATGCAGCAAACCTAGCTTAATCGCATGCAAGGCTTGTCTATGGAATTGGCTCACTTCGTCGCGCAAAGTTTGTGTCATCGCACGAATCGGCACAATACCGCGGAACCCATACACCGGATCACCCACAATAGGCGCTTTTAAGAATTGCATATGCACACGAATCTGATGTGTACGTCCGGTTTCTAAGTTGCAACGCATATAGGTTTGCACTGAAAAGCGTTCAAGTACTTCATAGCGTGTAATCGCGGGCTTACCCATGCGATTAACGGCCATTTTGGTACGAGACCTTGGATCACGACCTATCGGCTGATCAATCACGCCGTTACGCCAAATCTGTCCCCAAACAATTGCGCGATACTCTCTTTTCACGGTACGTGCTTGCAGTTGGCGCACCAGATTAGTTTGCGCGGCCAGTGTTTTTGCAACGACCAGCAAACCGCTGGTCTCTTTGTCTAAGCGATGCACGATGCCAGCACGTGGCACATCTTTTAATTGTGGCGAATGAAACAACAAAGCATTCAGGAGCGTACCTTCCCAATTACCAGCCGCTGGATGCACTACCATGCCGGCTGGTTTGTTAATCACTAGAATATGATCATCTTCAAATACGATATCAAGCGGTATGTCCTGCGCAGTAAACGCATAAGTCTCAGGTTTAGCCTGAACCTGCACAACAACCTGCTCGCCTCCCCATACTTTGGTTTTGGAGGTACTTGGTTTTGAGTCAACCGTTATTAGCCCCTCCTTTATCCAAGCTTGTAAACGTGAGCGGGAATGGTCTGGTAATAGACGTTGCAGTGCAACATCCAGGCGTAAACCGCCTAAATCATGTGGAATAGCGAGCGTAATAGTGTTTCCCTGATTAAGTTTACTATCAGGTGTAAGTGTATTGCCAAGAGATGGTTCAGTAGCGTCAGTCATCGGTTATAATAATTGCTAATTCTTTAGTGGGTTTTGGCATGAAGTATATCTTAATTTTAATGTTTGCCTTGTTACTCAATGGTTGCGCTATTTTTGGTGCGCCAACAGAGCTTGATGACACCAAAGGTTGGTCTGCAGAGCGTATCTATCAAGAAGGTGAAACCAAGATGCGCGACAGAGATTATGAAAAAGCCATAGGCTATTTTCAAAAACTGGAATCACGTTATCCGCATGGCCGTTATGCCACTCAAGCACAACTCGAAACTGCCTACGCCTATTACAAGAAACAAGAACCTATTTTGGCAGTTGCAGCGGCTGATCGTTTCATTAAGTTGCATCCTAACCACCCAAATGTTGACTACGCCTACTATTTAAAAGGCTTAGCGGTTTTCAATGAACGCGGCATTATAGAGAAACTCAGCAAACAACAAGTCAGTGATCGTGACCCTCGCTCACTACGCGATTCTTTTGCTACATTCAAAGAACTCGTCACACGCTATCCGAATAGCCGCTACGCAAAAGATTCGACTCAACGCATGATCTATTTGTCTAACAGTTTGGCTGAGCACGAGCTACACGTGGCTAGGTATTACATGAAACGTCAGGCCTATATTGCAGCTGTGAATCGTACCAAATACGTGATCGAGTATTATCCGCAATCACCTAGTGTTGAAGAAGCATTGGTCATTATGATTAGTGCTTACGACTTATTGGCTCTAGAAGATCTTAAAACCGACACTCTACGTATCTTAAAGACCAACTATCCTGATAGCGCCATGCTGGGCAAAAGTGCGCCTACCGATGAGCGTATCTGGTGGAAGTTCTGGGAAAGTTTGTACTAGGGATTTGGGATTAGCGCGCTTAATCAACATAAGGCGCGCTAATTTTTTAACATATATGTAGCAAAAACCAGTGCTTTCAAAAACTTAATGCTTTTTAGCGCGCCGACCTTTATCTTCAACTTCTTTTTTAGCTTTTAATTCAGCACGGTGCGCAGTTTTACGACGGCGCATACTTACAATGCCTTCGCCCGGTTTACGTTTGTCTTCATCTTCAGCAAACGGGTTAGCACCTTGCTTATATTGCACACGCAATGGTGTACCTGACAACTGGAAAGTTCTGCGGAAGGTCTTTTCTAAGAAGCGCGTATAAGCATCCTTAACGCCATCCACATGGTTACCGTGAATCACTACAATCGGGGGATTGCTACCGCCCTGATGTGCATAACGCAATTTAGGGCGTATGCCTTTGCTAATCGGCGGTTGGTGTTGCTGCAATGCATCAATCAGTACACGAGTAAGCTGTGGTGTAGAAAGTTTGGCAAACGCTGCCTTGTAAGCGACATCTACAGAACCAAATAACTCGGGCAAGCCTTTTTTACGCAACGCCGAGATGTAATGGAATTCAGCAAAGTCCAAGAACATCAATTTACGATCAATCTCGCGTTTGATCCAATCGCGCTCTTCTTCTTTCAAACCATCCCATTTGTTAATCGCTACGACTAATGCACGTCCCGCATCCAATATATATGCGGCTACGTGAGCATCTTGCTCGGTAATACCTTCTTGAGCATCGACCACCAGAATCACCACATTCGCCTCTTCAATGGCTTGAATGGTCTTGATGACGGAGAATTTTTCAATCGCCTCTAGAACGCGGCCACGTTTACGCACACCTGCGGTGTCTATCAGTGTATATTTCTTGCCGTTCTTTTCCAGGTCAATATGAATCGAGTCACGTGTAGTACCTGGTTCATCAAAGGCAATGACGCGATCTTCACCCAATAACGCATTTACTAGTGTTGACTTACCTACATTCGGACGACCAACAATAGCTACTTTAGGAATTCTGTCACCGCTATAGTCAGTGATCTCTTCTTCCTCAACCACCTGGAAGTTCTCAAGTGCCAAATCGACGATGTCGCGCACACCTTCGCCGTGAGCTGATGAAATTGACAACGGGTCACCTAAGCCTAATTCATGGAAGTCCGCACTGACTACCGCTTTTTGCATGCCTTCGGTTTTATTCACCGCAAGCAATACAGGACATTGGCTCTTGCGTAAACGGTTTGCAATTTCCATATCTTGTGGCGTCACGCCTTGGCGCCCATCTACCAAGAAAATAATGACATCTGCCTCATCAATCGCCAGCAAGGTTTGTTTTGCCATCGCTTTAAGAATACCGCTATCAGTATTTGGCTCAAAACCACCGGTATCCACTACCAAATAAGGTTGACTCGCACCAACGCCGCGGCCGTAATGACGGTCGCGTGTTAAGCCAGGCAAGTCTGCAACCAGCGCATCACGACTTTTGGTGAGGCGGTTAAATAAGGTGGATTTGCCGACATTAGGCCGGCCAACCAAAACAATGGTAGGTATCATACGAACTCTCTAAACAATTCTTAAGCTAAATGGTTCTTCAACTAAATGACTCTTGAATTAGTGATTCTAAAGCTAACTAACTTTGGAGCTAAATAACTTTAGAAATAGTCACTATATACAACTGCGTGAATATAGTGACTTATTGATTATTTGACTTGGATAGCATAAACACCGCCATTGCGTGCTTGTGCCAAGACAGTATTGTTATTTATCAGTGCCATCTGCGGCATAATTGGGCTGTCGCCAGTTTTAATTCTAGAGGCCAAAGCGCCATCTTCTCTATTCAAAAAGTGAACGTAGCCTTCAACGTCACCTACTGCAATCAAACTGCCCATAGGGGTTGGTGTACTTAACTGGCGATTTTTAAGCGCGGCTTGGCGCCAAAAAGTCTTGCCACTCGTGTAATCGAGTGCATAGACTGAGCCTAACGCATGCGATACAAAAATCCGCCCATCCTCTGCACTCAACCCGGCCAAACTCGAAATATCACGGTTCCACACCACACGACCTGAAACCCTATCGATTGCTGCAACTCTGCCTTGATAGGCAACTGCATAAATTAACGGACCATCGACCACTGGCAAACTTGTAATGTCGGCAATACGCTCAATCTCGGTCACGCCTTTAGGCTGCGCGACTGAAGCTTCCCATAACACTTTACCATTATCAGCGCGCACAGAAATTAACTTACCACCGGCAAACCCAGCATATACAGCTCCGCCATCTACAACGAGCCCAGCAGCACTGCGCAAAGTCAATGAAGGACTAGTGCGGGCATAGACCCATTTGCGGCTACCATCATTGGCATTGATACCAAAAATGCGGCTGTCACCTGTACGTACAATTACGGTACCGTCGTAGTATTTTGGCGCACTCAATACTTCGCTACTTAATTTAGACTTCCATTGCAGTTTACCTGCAAGGTCGTAAGCATAAATAGCGCCCTTTTGCGTGCCAACTAATACAAGGCTACCACCCACTCCGACTCCACCAGACAGGGCCTCACCAGTATTCACGCGCCAGAGTTGATTGCCATTGGTAGCATCTAACTTAACCACTTCACCATCGGCGCTTGCGGCATACGCAACCCCGGCCTCAACCACTGGAGTAAACTCAAAGTCTTTAGCTTCATCTAGTTTAGCCTGCCAAACTATTTTAGAAACTGCCGTTTCCTTAAGCTCAGCAAGCGGCTCTGGCGGTTCAGCAGCTTCGCGACCAAAGATACGTTCGGATACATCAGTTTTGATATCTGTAATAGTGCTGCAGGCAGTGACTAACATTACGCTAGACAATGCAAGCAAGCTCAATATTGCTTTTATGGATTTAAGAGACGACAACACTATGCTCCAGCCCGATTAAATAATGCCGATGAATGATTTAAGTGATTAACCAAAGAAATTAAATTAACCAAGTGCATCAAGTTTTTGTTGTGTAAGAGTGCGATATTTACCCTCTGCATCTAGCTTGGTCAACGCTTGTTGATAAGCTGCTTTAGCTTCTGTAGTTTTACCTTGGCTCACCAAAATATCACCTTTTAAATCTGCGAAAAGACCATCAAAACCTGCATCATGCTTGGCATCAAGCAGTTTCAACGCAGCATCAAAATCTTTCTCTTCTGCCAAAATATTTGCCAATTGCAAACTTGCAATCGCAACTGCAGAGCTTTCTTTTGCATTTTTAACAGCCCAATCTAGCTGCGCTTTTGCACTTTTAACTTCATTCGCTTGATAATTAGCTCTAGCTGCAAACAATGCAGCACGACCTGCATAAGGTGTACCGCTAAACTTCTCCATCAAGACTGCAGACTTAGCTTGAGTGCTTTTTAAGTCTTTTGCATCAGACACCGTCAACTCTTGGTACTGTGCTGACGCAGTAACCGCTTGTTTGTTTTGATAGTAATGCCAGCCTTGGTATGCTGCGTACCCTACCAATACGGCCAGCACGAGGTTGGTCACCATGCTGCCATTGCGTTTCCACCACGCTTTGAATTCGTCTAACTGCTCTTGTTCTTCTAAATCATATGCCATTTTATTTCCTAATCTATTCTTAAATCCAAACTGTTTATTTAACTAATATTTTAACTAGCTTTATGCATTTACAACTTTTTTACCAGGTATCGCTGCAAGTAAATTTTGCGTATATTCGTGTTGCGGCTGCTGATAAATATCAACCACCGACCCCTGCTCAACTACTTTGCCCTTATGCATGACGACAATATCATCCGCGATATGGCGCACAACGCGCAAATCATGACTAATAAACAAGTAACTTAACGCCATCTCTTGTTGCAAGTCTTTGAGTAACAACAATATCTGTGCCTGTATCGATACATCAAGTGCAGACACCGGTTCATCACACACTACTACTTTAGGCTTTAATACCAAAGCCCTTGCGATACCAATACGCTGCCTTTGCCCGCCTGAAAATTCATGCGGATATTTTTGCATGTCGGCTTCAGTCAAGCCTACACGCTTTAACATGGCAATTACTTTTTTCTGCTGCTCGGCACTGCTGCCTAAACCATGAATCAGCAAACCTTCACTTACAATTTCACCCACACGCATGCGCGGGTTAAGCGAGGCAAAAGGATCCTGAAACACCATTTGCAAATCTTTACGTACAGTCCTAAGCGCGGCACCACTGATTTTTGACAAATCTTGGCCTGCAAATAGAACTTCACCGCTATCCAAGGGCTGCAATTGTAACAGACAACGTGCCAACGTGGATTTACCGCTACCAGATTCACCTACCACTGCCAGGGTGCTACCTGCACGCAAACTCACGCTGACATCATCCAAAGCCTTAATCAGAGTAGTGCCAAAGCCAAACTTGCCACTGCGCTGTGTATAAGTTTTGACCAAATGATTGGCGACTAAAATAGGCTCACTCATGTCGCCACCTCAGTTGTATTCTGATTCTCTGGCAGCCATGCGTAATCAATCGGTTTCAGTGGTTTTTTACCTTCAGCGTCCGGCACACAAGCTAACAAGGCTTGCGTGTAAGGATGTTGCGGATTGCCTAACACTTCATCTTTAGTGCCTGATTCTACAATCTCGCCCCTAAACATAACGACTACGTTATCTGCAATATCTGCCACCACACCAAAATCATGGGTAATAAACAGCATGCCCATATTCATGTGGATTTTCAGCTCGTCAAGCAACTTAAGTATTTGTGCCTGCACTGTCACGTCTAAAGCCGTAGTCGGCTCGTCCGCAATCAACAACAGCGGTTCACAAGCAATACTCATTGCAATCATCACGCGCTGACGCTGACCGCCAGATAATTCGTCCGGATAACTATTGGCACGGCTTGTCGGGATGCCTACCATCTCTAACAAACTAGCGATTTTAGTTTTTAGTTTGTCGCCTTTAAGACCCAAATGCGTAGTTAAACTTTCGCCGATTTGATAACCGACAGTAAGCACTGGGTTAAGCGACGTCATTGGTTCTTGGAATATCATGGCGATTTTTCTACCGCGGATTTTTCTCAAGCTTTCAGCATCAAGCAAGGTTAAGTCTTGTACGCCATTTTCCGAATCATGAAACAGCACGCTACCCGCGTTTAATTGCAATTGTTTAGATAACAAACCCATCACCGACAATGCTGTCAGACTTTTACCGCTACCTGACTCACCCACTACACAGGTGGTTTTTCCTGCTTCAATCGTAAAGCTCACATCGTTCACCAATAAACGCGTTGGCATTTTTTTCGGCACTATACTAATGTGCTCAAGCTGTAATAACGGTACGGTTTTATTGGTAGCTACCATCATTTACTCAATGTTATAAACAATCGTCACAACAACACGGGCAATTTTGTCGATAGTCGATTTATCGTAAACGCCACCGTAACTATCATCACCTGCGTCACCACCTACAGGCAGTATGTAAAATGCGCCTTGTGAGGCTGATTTCATCACGCCTACGTTTACGCCATCTTGTTTCACAAACTCAGTTGCACGCGTACGCGCATTTTTTGTGGCGTCAGCAATCAGTGACATTTTGATGTTCTCTAAATCACCTACCAGATATGAAGGAGGAGAAGCATTGACTGGATGGTTTGCTGCTCTTAATTGCAATAGCGCCTTATTTGCAGTTGTAATTTTGCTCAAGTCTTTTGAAGTCACGCGTATATTTTGGTAAGCATCGAAACCGTTTTGTACCTGACGCGGCACATCTTTGATAAACACTTCATCATAATGTGGATTTAAGGTTTCCACATCTGCAGCCCAGGCATCTGTAGCAAAACCTTGTTTTACCAAAAACGCTTCAACCACCTTACGTTCAACTGCTAATCGCTCTAACACTGCCGCTTGAGTTGGCTGCGTAACACTCACAGTCAAAGTCCATTCTGCGCTGTCTGCCTTGATTGGCTTCTCGGCCAAACCTTTAACCGTGATAGATTGTTGCCCAGACACTGCGCGCTTACCTTGCACGCCTAAAATGAAAGCGGCGGCCGACATGCCGATAGCTAGCAGAATACCCAACACCGCCATGGCTTTGAATAGATTATTTTGTTCAGTCATTTCGCATCCCCTTTCGTCTATTCAATTTGCACTATTTAAGGTTTACTTGCCTTCAAATGCTGAATTGCGGCTTCCAAAGTGCATTGTATCTGATCACTTTTAACCTCAGCCAACATCGGTTTTAACGTCACTTGATTATTGGAAACTTCATCATCACCCAATATCAAGGCAAATCTTGCCATACTTCTATCGGCCTTTTTCATTTGTGATTTGAAGCTGCCACCGCCTGCATGCAACACAACTTGAATATTCGCGTTTCTTAACTGTTCGGCGATACCAAATGCAGCTTTTTCAGCTTGCTCACCCACATTCACCAGATATACATCCGGTGCATCATCAGCGGTAACTCCATACTCCTGCATCAACAAAAACACTCGTTCCAAGCCAATCCCGAAACCACAGGCAGGGGTAGATTCGCCACCTAACCTCTCAACCAATGAGTCGTAGCGACCACCACCAGCAATCGTACCTTGAGCGCCTAGTTTAGTTGTCACCCATTCAAACACTGTGCGGTTATAGTAATCCAAACCACGTACCAAGCGCGCATTAATCTCATAAGCTACACCAGCCGCATCCAGCAATCTACAGAGACCGCCGAAATGGGCGCGGGTTGCATCGCCTAAGCAATCTATCAATTTGGGTGCCGCTTCACACATGGCTTGCATACGTGGGTTCTTGGTATCTAAGATGCGCAATGGGTTAGTGTGCAAGCGACGTTTCGCATCTTCATCCAGTAAATCTGCATGCCGCTCAAAGTATGCAATCAAAGTGTTGCGATAAGCCAAACGTTCATGTGCATCACCAATACTATTAATTTGCAGCGCTACATCTTGAATACCCAGTTCGCGCCAAAGTCTTGCCAGCAATACAATTTGCTCAGCATCCACTTCCGGTGTATCAAACCCGAACGCCTCCACGCCGATTTGGTGAAACTGACGTTGACGGCCTTTTTGTACGTTTTCATGACGGAACATGGCACCGGTGTACCAAAGGCGTTGCGGACCATTGTAAGTGAGGTTGTGTTCTACCACCGCGCGCACACAACCTGCCGTGCCTTCAGGGCGTAAGGTCAGTTTGTCACCATTAAGCTCATCCGTCCAGGCGTACATTTCTTTTTCGACAATATCGGTATGCTCGCCTACTGAGCGTACAAATAAATCCGTTGGCTCTACGAGAGGCATGCGAATATTTTTATAGCCATATTGTGCAAGGACGCGGCGAGCCGTGTCTTCCAGCTTAAACCAGAGCGGTGTCGCTTCAGGCAGAATATCGTAGAAGCCCTTGATACTTTGGAATTTTGTTGCTTTGGTTTTTGTAGCTGAGTTTTTTGTTGTTTCAGCTTGATTAACTTGTTCTACCATTATGCGATTGCTTTAATTGGAATTGTTTTATTGACCGAATTTGTTAGATTTGATGGTTCTGACGGAATTGAGCGATGCAGCTTGCCGCCTTCTGCATAATTTTCTTGCACATAGGTTTCTACAATCGCCTGGAATTCTTGCGCGATATTGTCACCCTTCAGCGTAACTGTTTTCTCACCATCAACAAACACTGGCGCTACAGGTGTTTCACCCGTACCAGGTAAACTGATACCAATATTAGCGAGTTTTGATTCACCCGGACCATTCACCACGCATCCCATGACCGCCACGTTCATATTCTCAACGCCTGCATATTGGCTACGCCATATAGGCATTTGGTTGCGCAAATAACTCTGTATCTGCATGGCGAGCTCTTGAAAATACGTTGAAGTGGTGCGGCCACAACCGGGGCAAGCCGTGACTAAGGGCGTAAACGAACGAATGCCCATGGTTTGCAGAATTTCTTGCGCAACAATGACCTCTTTGGTGCGTGACTCATTCGGTTCAGGCGTGAGTGACACGCGAATGGTATTGCCGATACCCTGTTGCAAAAGCAGTGCCAGCGCAGCAGTTGAAGCAACGATGCCTTTAGAGCCCATACCGGCTTCGGTTAAACCAAGATGCAGCGGGTAATCGCTGCGGGTTGCTAGCTCGGTATACACTTTAACCAAATCTTGCACATTGCTCACCTTGCAAGAAATGATGATTTGATTGGGTGACAAACCAATTTCAACGGCTTGTTGAGCACTCTCTAGTGCAGACTGAATCAATGCCTCGCGCATCAATGCATCTGAAGACAATGGCTCTGCAAGTTTGGCGTTATCATCCATCATCTGCGCCATTTTGGCTTGATCCAAACTACCCCAGTTCACACCAATACGTACTGCTTTTTTATACTGGATTGCGGCTTCAATCATGTAAGCAAACTGTTCGTCACGCTTAGAGCCTTTGCCTACATTACCAGGATTAATTCGGTATTTAGCGAGAGACTCTGCACAATCAGGATATTGAGCTAATAACTTGTGACCGTTGTAATGAAAATCGCCTACCAGCGGCACATTGCAGCCAAGTGCATCTAAACCACGGCGAATATTACCGACTTGTGCAGCAGCTTCAGGCGAATTAACGGTAATACGTACCACCTCACTGCCAGCTTGCCATAACTCGTAGACTTGTTTAATAGTCGATTGCGCATCTGCAGTATCCGTATTGGTCATACTCTGCACTACGACCGGAGAAGCGACTGTGCCGTTTAAGCCACCTCCAACAGGCACGTGACCTATCATCACCTGCAAAGTGTTACGTGGCAAATTAGGTAAAAATAAACTCAACGACTACTCCAGTTTAATTCGTGCGACATTGTTTTCCGTAGTGCCAGTAACCAAATCCACTGCTTGGCCTTTGTAAGAAAGCGTAGTCGCTTTTGCATTGCCTACCACCACATTGAATGGCGGCTCGCCATTCAAGCTATCGCTACCACCTGCCGGCAGAATTCTTTCATACACAACCTTGCCAGATTTATCGGTAATATTGATCCAAGTTTTCTCATTAACGGAAAAACTTAAAGCTTTGCTTGAGGTGACTGCAGGCGCAGCTGGGGTGGCGGTCAAAGGCGTCATTGTATTAGTGTTGTTCGTAGCGGCAGGGTTGACTAGCGTTGTAGCTGGGCTAACCACTGCTGGTTTAACACCTACAGGATTCGCTGTTACCGGACTTATAATCGCTGGAGGGTTCGTTTGGGTGCTGTTTGCTTCTGCCGGGCTGGCTGGAGTCACATTAAGCGGCGGCGTGGGTTCAGTGGCAGCGAGAGCGGCGGGGTCTGTCACTACAGGGGTATCCGTACCTGCCTGACGCTCAGCGGCAGGCAATGCAATTTCTGGCAATGGCATCTCTGTTGAAGGTGGCGTTGCATCTACCACTTCAGAAGGTTTACCCACAGAAGGTTTTACCGGTTTTGGCATGTAATCAATATAAAATATCCATGCCAATAAAAATAACAGCACCAAAATACTACCCAGTATGTATTTGAGCCAAGGCTGACTGTCTTTACCTGACATCACCTGATACATTGAAGATTGCACACTTAATGCACTGGGAGACTTACCCGGAACACGTGCACGATAACTATCCAACAGCGGATCAGCGTCTAAATCCAATAGTCGCGCATAATTACGAATAAAGCCGCGTGTAATCATGGCCTCCGGCAAAGCAGAGAAATCGTTATTTTCTAAGGCGCTGATTTGTTTAATACTGATACGCAAATTATTCGACACATCTTTTTGCGTAAGCTTTTTAACATTTCTTGCAGCCAACAACATCTCACCTAATGGCGCAAAAGCCACTGGTTGCGATGAGGAATCAATTGTAGCTTCATCAGTCATTATTATTTTTCGCTCTGTAATAATTTAGCTTGTTCAGAATCAGGATATTGACGTCGTAATTGCAAAGCATAACTCGCTTCCGCATCCCTTGCGCCTACAGCCCGCTCTATTTGTATCGCTAACCACAACATCTCAGGCGTAGGCTGAGTCAGCATCGCGTTCTGCAAACTTGCCTTGGCAGCAATCGCGTCTTTTTTATTAAATTGTAAAAGTGCGAGTTGATATGCGGCACTATTCATCAATGGATCTATTTGTAGGGCCTTCTTCAAATACGCCTCACCATTAACAGTATCTTTTTTGCGCATTGAACAAATGCCTGCATTCGCGTAGGCAAGGGCGGGAGTCCCATATAATGGATTTCTTACTGCCGCTAAAAATTCTTTTATAGAATCATCGTAACGACCTTTAGAGCATAAAAAACTACCATAGTTATTATGCGACTCTGAATTATTAGGTTCTAGTTGTATAGATTTTCTGAAATTAGCATCTGCGATGTCATTTTGACCAAGTGCAGAATGCACTAAACCTAATCCGTTATAAGCCGTGGCAAAGCTCGGGTCGATACGTGAAGCTTCCGTGAACTCCTCCAGTGCGATTTCCAACTTTCTTTGCTGATAATATACCGCACCTAAATCAGTATGCGCGCGGGCGCGGGCTTTAAGGTTCTCGGTATCTTTCTCCTGCTGTTGCTGGCTCACACAACCAGTGCTAAACAAACCCAATAAACTCAGCAATAAAACTGTTTTGTACGTTCTGACTAAACACACATTCAAACTCATCTTCATTCAACCGCCTCAATTGGAATTCTTTTGGAAGTACGTTTTGTTTTGTCTAATACTTTACCAGCTAATTGACCGCAGGCTGCATCAATGTCGTCACCGCGCGTTTTACGCACAGTGACCACGTAGCCGGCTTGCATCAGAATATCTCGGAACACACGGATATGGCTAGGCTTAGAAGTTTCATAACCACTATCCGGGAACGGATTGAATGGTATCAAATTGAATTTACAAGGTACGTTTCTTACTACATTTAATAGCTGATGCGCGTGCTCAACGGTATCATTCACGCCATCCAGCATCACATACTCGAAGGTCACAAAATCACGCGGCGCTTTAACTAAATAGCGCTCACAAGCTGCCATTAACTCTTTGATTGGGTATTTTTTATTGATAGGCACAATCACATCGCGAAGTGCGTCATTCGGCGCATGCAAACTAACTGCCAATGCCACAGGACAATCTTCTTTGAGCCTATCCATCGCTGGTACCATGCCACTGGTTGAAAGCGTCACGCGACGGCGACTTAGGCCATACGCACTGTCATCCAGCATAATTTGCATAGCAGTGACTACATTATCGTAATTGGCGAGCGGCTCACCCATACCCATCATGACTACATTACTGATGATACGATCCGACAATGGCAACATATCGTAGCCAGCTTCTGCACGTAAGGATTTGTTAGCGATTGCCAATTGGCCAATGATTTCCGCCACACTGAGGTTACGGTTAAACCCTTGGCGGCCAGTCGAGCAGAATGTACATTCCAGTGCGCAACCGACTTGCGATGAAATACACAAAGTACCGCGATCATCCTCAGGGATAAACACGGTCTCAATACTATTGGCAGAACCTGTTTTAACATCGTCAGTGCCTATCAGCCATTTGCGTGTACCATCATTTGATACTTGTTCTAGTTGCACCATAGGCAGAGTAATCTCTGCCTCAGTGGCTAACTTCTCGCGTAATACTTTAGCAATATCAGTCATCTGCTCAAAATCATGCACCCCGAAGTGATGCATCCAGCGCATCAATTGTTTGGCGCGAAAAGGTTTCTCACCTTTCTCGGCGAACCATTGTGCTAATTGCGGTTGATTGTAGTTGAGCAGATTGACCAAAATTGTTTTACCTATTAATTACTTACCGAAGAAGTAAGCGATTTCAATCGCTGCGTTCTCAGCAGAATCTGAACCGTGAACTGCATTAGCGTCGATGCTCTCAGCAAAGTCAGCACGGATTGTGCCAGCAGCCGCTTCTTTAGGGTTTGTAGCGCCCATTAAATCACGGTTTACTTGAACTGCATTTTCGCCTTCTAATGCTTGAATCATCACTGGACCAGAAATCATGAACTTTACCAAGTCATTGAAAAAAGGACGTGCTGCGTGCACTGCGTAGAAACCTTCAGCATCAGCTTGTGTTAATTGCGCCATTTTGGCTTCAACTATTTTTAAACCTGCGTTTTCAAAACGAGTGTAGATTTTACCGATTACATTTTTTGCAACTGCATCAGGTTTGATGATAGAAAGCGTGCGTTGAACAGCCATAACAACTCCATTAAATTAACTTATTGAAAAGAACGATAAAATACCATTTTTGGCGCCTAAAATAAACCTTCATTTTGTGATAAGTATTATAGATGACGTGCTAAAAACCACTGTTTATGTGGCAGAATTCTAAGCAAATGAAAACTTCTGCCAACTTTAACCAAAGTTCCACTGAATCAACAATGGTCACCTGCCCTGCCTGCGGCTTACTTTGTGATGATGTAGTGCTAAGTTCAACATCACCAATCAAGGTGAAAACCAGCTGCGTTAAAAGCATTGATTTTTTTGAACAAACTTATTCCCGAGTAACACCTAGCATTGCTGGTAAAGCTACCGATTTAGAAACTGCCATTAAAACTGCTGCTCAGATTTTGGACAAAAGTAATCAACCATTGTTCGCGGGTTTGGGCACAGAAGTACAAGGTATGCGGGCATTACTCCGATTAGCTGAAAAAACCAGCGCAACCTTAGATCACATGTATTCTGAATCTACAGTGCGCAATACCCTAGCATTGCAAAATAGCGGCTGGCAGACTACTACACTAACAGAAGTCAAAAACCGCGCTGATGTGATTTTAGCAATTGGTACTAATATCGTGAGCAGCCATCCACGCTTTTTTGAGAAACTGGTGTGGAACAAAGATAGCTTGTTCAATAAAAGCGCTCCTAATAAATCTGAACCGGAAGTCGTATATTTAGGCAATGCTACAGATACATCAACCTTACCTGAATTGATGAATGCATTAAATGCCTTGGCTAACGGCAAAAAATTACATACTGACGCTGTTGCCGGCGTTAAAGTTGAATCACTCACGGCAATTTTAGATAAATTAAAAGCCGCCCAATATGCTGTAGTTGTCTGGTCTGCGAGTAATTTAAACTTTGCACATGCTGAATTAACGATACAAAGCATTACGCGACTCATCGCCAAGCTCAATGAAACGACACGAGTAGCCGGACTACCACTTAACTCCGGCGACGGCGACACCTCAATCAATAACACCAACACGTGGCTGAGCGGCTACGCAACCAGAAGTCGCCTCGCTAATGGTCAAGCCGAATATGACACATATCGGTTTTCAACTAAACAGCAAATTAAGCAGTGTGATGCCTTACTTTGGGTAAGCACTTTCAATGCTTATGCACCGCCGCAAATTGATGCGCCTACTATCGTGATTGGCCATCCGAATACGCAATTTGCTAAAGTGCCTGATGTATTCATCCCGGTTGGCCTGCCGGGCTTAGATCACACGGGCACCATGTTCCGCATGGATAGCGCTGTTGCCTTACCGCTTAAAAAAGTACGTGATAATAATTTAGCAACTTTGGCGCAAGTCATGCAAAAACTATTGGATGCGCTGCCATGCTGATACATCTTAAAAATGGCAGAATCTACGACCCTGCCCATGGTGCAGATGGCGTTGTGCAGGATATTTACATCCGTGACGGTCTTATTATTGCAAAACCTACATCAAATGAAACCATCCATCACAGCTATGATTTAACCGGAAAAATCGTGATGGCGGGCGCAATAGATATGCACAGCCACATTGGCGGCGGCAAAGTAAATATTGCACGTATGATGTTGCCCGAATATCAGGAAACCAAGCACTACACTGAGCCGGAAGCACACATCTGCACACCAAACTGTAGCCATAACGCTACACCGAACACGAGTGACACTGGTTTTAGATACATTGAGATGGGTTACACCGCCGCTTTTGAGCCGGCTATTTTGCCTATCAATGCCCGTCAAGCACATCTGGAAATGGCTGATACGCCGATGATAGACAAAGGCGGCTACGCTATGCTGGGCAATGATGATTACTTTTTGCGACTTTTAAGTAGCAAAGCGGACCAAAAGACCATTAACGACTACGTGGCTTGGACGCTGCATGCGACACAAGCGATTGGCATCAAGGTAGTGAATCCGGGCGGCATTTCAGCCTTTAAATTCAATCAACGCCGGTTGAATTTAGACGAGAACCACAGCTACTATCAAGTCTCTCCGCGTGAGATATTAAAAAGCCTGAGTACCGCCGTTCATCAACTCGGTATCGCTAAACCCTTGCATGTGCACTGCAACAACTTGGGCGCAGCAGGTAACTTTGAAACTACCTTAAACACTATGGGCGCTTCCGATGGTGTGCCTATGCATTTGACGCATATTCAGTTCCATAGCTACGGCACAGAAGGCGACAAAAAATTCTCATCCGCTGCTGCACAAATCTCTGAAGCGCTGAATAAAAACAAGCACATTACCGCCGATGTCGGGCAAATTCTATTCGGCCAAACTGTCACCGCATCCGGTGACAGCATGATGCAACACTTGAACGCCAAGCATGCCAACCCGAAAAAATCCGTCATTATGGATATTGAATGCGATGCCGGTTGCGGCGTGGTGCCATTCAAATATCGTGACCAGAATTATGTAAATGCGTTGCAATGGGCGATAGGCTTGGAGATATTCCTATCGGTTGAAGACCCGTGGCGTATTTTCTTGACCACTGACCATCCCAATGGCGCGCCGTTTACCAGTTACCCACACCTGATTCGCTTGCTAATGGATAAGAGCTTCCGCAACGAAGCCTTTGCTAAATTGAATCTAGATGCACAGGCCATGAGCAACTTAACCAGCCTAAATCGCGAATATAGCTTATATGAAATTGCGGTGATGACCCGTGCTGGCGCGGCCAAATTGATAGGTTTAAACGACCGTGGCCATTTGGGCGTTGGCGCGCCGGCGGATATCACCATTTACACTGACCAGCCAGACCGTGAAGCCATGTTTGCTAAGCCAGACTATGTATTCAAAGATGGTGAACTGGTGGTAAAGGATGGAAAAGTCGTCAAAGTGGTATGGGGTAAAACGCATACCGCCAAGCCAGCTTTTGATATTGGCGTAGAACAAGGATTAAAAGAGTATTTTGATAAATACCATACGATTCAGTTAGATAACTTCAAAATATCGAATGATGAAATTGCTGAAGATGGCCGCGGCGGGGTCATTATTCATGAAGTTAAACAAACCCCACATGCATCAAATTAAGGAGTAACCATGAGTAGATTATATGGAGAGCAGCACCGTAAACTTCAGGATGAATTTGGCACTAGAGGCATGGCCGATCGTGTAGAAGAACTGGTTTGCAGGACTGAGTTTGATGATGGCGCTAAAGGTTTTATTTCAAGCGCAAACATGTTTTTTTTATCGTCTGTTGACCATCAAGGCCGCCCCACCACTTCTTATAAAGGCGGCGACCCAGGCTTTGTCAAAGTACTAGACGATACCACATTGATATTTCCAAGCTATGACGGTAACGGTATGTTCTTTTCTATGGGGAATATCAGTGCCAATCCTAATGTTGGCCTATTATTCATTTCCTTTGAAACACCTAATCGCCTGCGCGTACAAGGCACTGCAACCATTTCAAGAGACCCGGAATTGCTAGCTCATTACAAAGAAGCGGATTTCGTCGTTGTATTAAAACTATCTGAGTTCTGGCAAAACTGTCCGCGCTATATTCCTAAATATGAAAAAGTACGTGACTCGCGCTATGTACCGCGCGAACATTGCGAAACACCCTTAGCTGGCTGGAAACAACTGGATCTGGTACAAGATATCCTGCCAAAAGCGGACGCGAAAAAAGCACAAGAAGTCGGCATCATCCCTATCGAAGAATGGGTAGGCAAAATTGTCTCTGGCGATGAAACTGCTTAATCAATATTTTAGAAAAACCAATGTTAATTAATGGCGTAAAAATTGATAACACCTTTGCCGAAGCATTCAATATGCGTGGCACACGGGTGACTATTACCGCACAAAACCACAAATGGGCTTACCACGCTGCAAACGCCATGACTGGCTTTGCTACCAGTGTGATTGGTTGCGGCGTTGAAGCCGGTATTGAGCGCGAACTCACTGCCGATGAAACTCCCGATGGCAGATCCGGCGTCAGCATCCTGATGTTCGCCATGGGCAGCAAAGTACTCATGCAGCAGCTGGAAACCCGCATGGGGCAATGTATCCTCACCTGCCCTACTGCCGCAGCATTTGCGGGTATAGCAAGCGAAGACCAAATCAGCTTGGGTAAGCATCTACGCTTTTTTGGTGACGGTTACCAGACTTCAAAGCTTATAGACGGCAAACGGTACTGGCGCATTCCAGTGATGGATGGTGAATTCCTCACAGAAGAAACCACTGGCATGGTGCGTGCTATTGGCGGTGGTAATTTCCTGATTCTAGCTACCTCACAACCCGAAGCATTGCATGCAGCCGAAACAGCGGTTGAGGCCATGAAACAAGTACCAAACGTCATCATGCCCTTCCCTGGCGGCGTGGTGCGTTCAGGCTCTAAGGTCGGTAGTAAATACCCCAAAATGTTCGCATCTACTAACGATGCATTCTGCCCTACTCTCAAGGGCGTGACCAATACGGAGCTTTCAGCTGATATTGAAAGCGTTATGGAAATCGTGATTGATGGTCTGACCTTTGAAGATATTGCAGAGTCGATGCGCGTAGGGATACAAGCCATTTGCGATTTAGGTGCCGATAGTGGTGTGAAGCGTATCTCAGCCGGCAACTACGGCGGAAAACTAGGCCCGCATCATTTCAAACTGCATGAAATTATGGGCAAGACAGCAGCATCATGAGCGCGCTCACTTTTACCCTCAAAAAAATGCTACAGCACTCAATTAATTGTGCAGCGCTGACGCCAAACAATCTGGCGAATAAATCAGCCGCTGAAATCGCCGGTACCCTACTTCAATATGGCAAAAACCAAATACGCACAGTTGAAGTGTTTGAGATTACTGGCGATGATACACAGAACATCTGCTTCAAAAATAGTACGAACGAACTAGATTATCTAGGTGCAAACATGAGCTCCGGCAACATCACAATCTATGGTGATGCCGGTGCGTATTTGGGCTATGGTTTAAGCAAAGGTGAGATTCATTGCCACGGCAATACAGAAGCTTTCGCCGCTTGCAATATGGCGGGCGGTTTGTTAAAGATTGATGGCAATACTGGCGACTTTCTAGGTGGGGCCTCTGCAGGCTTACGCAAAGGGATGCGTGGCGGTACTGTGATTGTAAAAGGCAATGCGGCAGACCGCGTAGGCGACCAGATGCGACGCGGCCTGATTTTGATAGAAGGTAACACTGGCGACTACTGCGGCAGCCGCATGATTGCTGGCACCATAGGCGTGCTGGGCAATGTAGGTCAATATGCAGGCTTTAATATGCAGCGTGGCACGTTATTATTCAAAAGCACACCTAAACTGCATACCACCATTCAAGATTGCGGCATGCATACCTTGCCATTTTTAAGCTTGATGTTTAAATCTTTTGAGAAGTACGATACAAAATTTAGTAGTATCAATACGCAACGTGTACAGCGCTGTGTTGGCGATGTAGCCTGCAATGGCAACGGTGAGATTCTGCTACTAAATATTTAATTTTAGAAGTCTTTAACGTTTATTACCTGAATATCAACTAGAGGATATGTTATGGAAAATTTACTCAAAAAATTAAAAGGTGACCATGCTGCGTTACCTCCTGCTTTCACTAGCAAAGCTGTTTTTTTCGCTTGGCTTGGTGCCTTTACTGCCTTTACCGCCATTACTTTATTAAGCGAACAGCTTTCCTATTTGCTGATTCTTGGCTCTTTCGGCGCGTCCTGTGTAATTTTATTTGCTTATCCTGATGCACCTTTCGCACAGCCTCGTAATACGATAGGCGGACATTTTCTTAGCTCGCTAGTTGGCTTGGTTTTCGTAAGCTTGCTGGGCGTTTCTTGGTGGGTACTTGCAGCGGCAGTAGGCACTGCAATCGCAGTCATGATGCTCACAAGAACTGTACATCCTCCTGCAGGTTCTAACCCTGTGATTATTTGGCTAATGGCTGCTTCACATGGTGTTTTGAGTTGGGATTTTCTGTTATTCCCAACGCTGGTTGGCGCAATTATCATCACCTTAGTTGCCTTAATTTATAACAACCTGACGCGTGAAGGCAATTACCCCAAATACTGGTTCTAAAAATGTTAAAATAGGCTTTTCGTTTTAATCGCATTGAAGTATGTCAAAGTATTTAACCGCCGCGTTGTATAAGTTCGTAAGCTTGCCAGATTACAAACAGTTGCAGGCTCCCATTCAGGCTGCCTGCGAAAGTCACAACATCAAAGGCACGCTTTTGCTAGCTGAAGAAGGCATCAATGGCACTATTGCAGGTTTGCCCGCAGATATTCACAGAACACTGGATTATTTACGTCAAGACCCGCGCCTAGCGGATTTAGAGCATAAAGAATCTTACGCAGACGAGCATCCTTTCTACCGCATGAAAGTGCGCCTCAAAAAAGAAATCGTTACATTAGGTGTACCAGGCGTCAGCCCAACCAAAAAAGTCGGCACTTATGTGAAACCGGAAGACTGGAACGCGCTGATTTCTGATCCTGATGTGATTTTGATTGATACTCGCAATGATTACGAGGTCGATATCGGCACCTTCAAAGGTGCGCTAGACCCCAAAACCACAACATTCCGCGAGTTCCCTGAATACGTTGCTCATAACCTCGATAAGACTAAACATAAAAAGGTTGCGATGTTCTGCACCGGTGGTATTCGTTGTGAAAAAGCATCTTCCTACATGATGGATCAAGGATTTGAAGAGGTTTACCATCTGCAAGGCGGTATCTTGAAATACCTAGAAACTGTGCCAGAAGAAAAAAGCCTGTGGGAAGGCGAATGCTTTGTGTTCGACCAACGTGTAGCAGTTAGACACAATCTTGAAGTTGGGGAATACGACCAATGCTACGCCTGCCGTCACCCACTTTCACCGGAAGAGATGCAGAGCGAGCAATATGCGGCAGGTATTTCATGCCCCTATTGCTACGACAAACTTTCAGAAGAGAAGCGTGCCAGCTTAAGCGAACGACAAAAACAGGTGGCTCTCGCAAAAAAACGTGGTGAAGCACATATTGGCACTACGCAAAAACGCGATACACTCAATAAACATCACAAACCTGCTGAAAAGCTCAAGTAACGCGAATTGAAAATCCTATGTGCGACTATGCCACTTTAGTAAATACACTCAACCAATTCGCGGAACAGTCTAAACATAAACCACTTAAGATAGGCGAAGCGCTTGATTCATTGGATGAGGCAGGTTACGCCTTTATTGCAATTATCCTTGTGCTGCCCTTTCTGCAGCCTCTGCCACTAGGCCCTATTACAGTGATTGGCGGTGTTGCCTTTGCTACACTCGGTTGGCAACTTTTTCATGGGCATGGGTCGCCGGTGCTGCCACAAAAATTGAACAATATAGAATTCTCTGAAAACACTTGGCGGATACTAGTCAATGTTTGTCTCAAAATTCTCGGCTTTTGTAGAAAATTCACCAAGCCACGTTATCAGACACTGGTAAATGGCAAAAAAGGTCAAAAAATAGGTGGGTTTATATTATTGGCTGCCGGTGGCTTAATGGCGATTCCGTTTGGTGTGCTACCGCTTAATAATCTGCTGCCCGGCCTAGCGATTTTATTTTATTGCATTGGTGAGCTTGAAAGCGATGGACTGATGTACTTCATCGCATTCTTTTGGCTAATAGTCACCGTGATTTATTTCATCGCATTCTTTTTAGCTTTATGGTTTTTTGGACAAGAAACATTGGCATTCTTTAACTCATAAAATCAATCTGTTATCGCACGAGAGCTATACAAAAAGTACAAAATAAAATGCACCCAATTGGGTGCATTTTATTTAAGCAATTATCCAAATTTACTTCTTGAGCTTACTTTTTGGACTTATTTTTTGTTTCGGAGATTCGCCGCGATACGCATTCTTAAAGCATTCAATTTGATAAAGCCACCTGCGTCTTTTTGATCGTAAGCGCCTTCGTCATCTTCAAACGTAGCAATGGTTGAATCGAATAATGAGTTCGTTTTGCTATCACGACCTGTGATAATCACGTTACCTTTGTAAAGCTTCACGCGTACCCAGCCATTGACTGAAGTTTGTGTGTGGTCAATCAATGTTTGCAATGCAATGCGCTCGGGGCTCCACCAGTAGCCGTTGTAAATCATGCTGGCATAGCGCGGCATTAAATCATCTTTCAAGTGCGCTACTTCGCGGTCTAACGTAATGCTTTCAATGGCTCGGTGTGCCTTCAGCATAATCGTACCGCCTGGTGTTTCGTAACAACCGCGAGACTTCATACCCACGTAGCGGTTTTCAACTAAATCTAAACGGCCAATACCGTGTTTGCCGCCAATTTTATTCAGATGTGCCAACAACTCATGCGGTTTCATGGCCTCGCCATTCAAACTTACCGGGTCGCCGTTCACGTATTCAATATCTAGATACTCAGCGGCATCTGGTGCTTTTTCTGGGCTTACAGACCAACGCCACATTGACTCTTCAGCCTCTGCGGCTGGATTCTCAAGGTGACGACCTTCATAAGAGATATGCAGTAAGTTAGCATCCATACTGTATGGACTGCCGCCTTGTTTGTGTTTCATATCCACTGGAATACCGTGTTTTTCCGCGTATGCCATCAATTTTTCACGGCTCAACAAATCCCACTCACGCCAAGGTGCGATGATTTGAATGTTCGGATTTAACGCATAAGCGCCCAACTCAAAACGCACTTGGTCGTTACCTTTACCGGTTGCGCCGTGAGAAATCGCATCGGCATTCGTTTCAGCAGCAATCTCAATCAAACGTTTTGCAATGAGCGGACGTGCAATTGAAGTACCTAATAAGTACTCACCTTCGTAAACCGTATTCGCACGGAACATCGGGAATACGAAATCACGCACGAACTCTTCACGCACATCATCAATGTAAATCTCTTTTACACCTGCCGCTTTCGCTTTGGCGCGCGCTGGTTCTAGTTCTTCACCTTGACCCAAGTCAGCAGTAAAAGTCACAACTTCACATTTATACTCGTCTTGCAGCCATTTCAAAATGACTGACGTATCTAAGCCGCCTGAATAGGCCAGCACGACTTTTTTAATCTCTTTTTTTACATTACTCATTACTTAACATTCCCAATAAAACTAATTTAGCTAATTTAAAAACAAATCAAAAGCGATTAACACGCTGACAAAACCCATGATGCTCAAACCACTTAAAAACAACCAATCTGCTACACGTTCATATTTATCAGCATTGTCTTGATGCCGTAATGCCCAGAACGACGACCATGCACTCACTAAAAAAATGAGTGCATTTATTGCTAATAACTCATCGGCCCATGCAGATATAGCACTTTTAGGTACCAGTTGCACCAGTGATATCACTGTCATGCATACACCCACCATGGTGGCGGCTACTGGTAGAATATGATAACTGATCTTTTTAGAAGCCACACCGACCCAAACTCAACTTATTAAACTCGACCTAATAACAGATATTCCATCAGTGCTTTTTGCACATGCAGACGATTTTCTGCTTCATCCCATACCACGCTTTGATTGCCGTCAATGACATCTGCTGCGACTTCTTCACCACGATGCGCAGGCAAACAATGCATAAACAATGCATCTTTAGCCGCAACGCGCATCATATCGCTATCCACTTGCCAGTCAGCAAAGTCGCGCATGCGTTCTTCATTTTCCGCTTCAAAACCCATTGAAGTCCAGACATCAGTCGTAACCAGATCAGCACCTCTAGCAGCTTCCATCGGATCTGAAAACACTTCAAAATGGTCATTGCCATACAAGTTTGCACGCTCTGGCTCTACTTCATAGCCAGGCGGGGTTGAAACATGCACGTTAAAATCCAGCACTTCAGCCGCTTGCAGCCATGTATTGCAGACATTATTACTATCGCCAATCCACGCCACGGTTTTACCTTGGATAGACCCGCGGTGTTCAATGAACGTAAAAATGTCCGCCAAAATCTGGCATGGGTGATATTCATTGGTCAAACCATTGATCACTGGCACGCGAGAATTGGCGGCAAAGCGCTCAATAATCTCTTGCTCAAAGGTACGAATCATCACCAAGTCGCTCATACGTGAAATCACTTGCGCTGCATCTTCTACCGGCTCACCGCGACCTAATTGTGAATCACGTGTATTCAAGTAAATCGCTGAGCCGCCCAATTGCTGCATACCCGCTTCAAACGATAGGCGAGTACGTGTACTGGCTTTTTCAAAAATCATCACCAAGGTGCGGTCAGTCAACGGCCAATATTGTTGATAGGCTTTAAATTGACTTTTTATCCATCGTGTACGCTCGAACACATGCTCGAGTTCACCACGATTTAAGTCATTGAATTGTAAGAAATGTTTGATTTCCATAATCTGTTTTTACTGCTTTTTTTGTTCTGGGTCTAATTAACTATTAGTTTAATCAACTACTGGTTGAACTAACTGTTTGGTTAAATTAACTATATTAGCGCTTAAAAAAGTTTTGATGATGGCAGACAAACGTTGTACTAATATTTTAGCCTCATCTTCGCTCATGACTAATGGCGGCAATAAACGCACTACAGAATCAGCCGTAACGTTAATCAACAGCTTATCTTCTAGCGCCATTTTCACTAGGTCACCACACGGGCGGTCTAGCTCAATACCAATCATCAAGCCTGCATTACGCACGGTGACAATGCCTTTGATACCTTTGAATTCGGCATTGAAACCTTCACGAATCAAATTACCAATTTTCTCAGCATTTTCCCGCAAGCCTTCTTCTTCCACGATATTTAAGGTCGCCAAACCTGCAGCCGATGCCAATGGATTACCACCAAAGGTAGAGCCATGCTTGCCATAGGTAAACACTTCCGCGGCTTTACCACTGGCCAGACAGGCGCCAATCGGCACACCTGACCCTAAGCCCTTAGCCAAGCTCATGACATCTGGTTTAATCGCTGTATGCTGAAAACCGAACCAAGTACCAGTGCGACCGATGCCAGTTTGCACTTCATCCAGCATCAATAACCAATCATGTGCATCACAAATCTCACGCAGAGTTTCCAGGTAACCACTCGCATCTTTTGGAATGTTGATACCGCCCTCGCCTTGCACAGGCTCCACCAAGACAGCCACTACATTTGGATTACGTGAAGCGATGTGTTTAACTGCTTCGATATCATCGTAAGGCACACGAATAAAACCACTCACCAATGGCTCAAAACCGGCTTGAACCTTGCGGTTACCTGTCGCTGAAAGTGTTGCCATGGTACGTCCATGAAATGACTTGTCCATGACAATGATTTCAGGCGTTTCAATGCCCTTATTGTGTCCGTATAGTCTTGCTAGCTTGATGCTGGCCTCATTGGCCTCACATCCAGAATTACAGAAAAACACTTTATCCATGCCTGAAATTTCGCACAATTTATCAGCCAAGGCGCTTTGTTCAGCTATGTTGTAAACGTTGGAGACGTGAATCAGCTTGGCGGCTTGCTCGCTAATTGCTTTTACCAATTTAGGATGTGCATGACCCAAGCCATTCACCGCGACACCGGCAAGTGCGTCTAAGTATTTATTACCTTTTTCATCCCATAGCCACACGCCTTCACCCTTTGTGAAGGTCACTGGTTGGCGCATATAGGTATTCATTAAATGATCTGACATAAATAACTTTTTTCTAACTTAAACTAAAATGATTAAAACTAAATTAACTGACCAAATATTGGCTCAATAAAACGCAAACGGCGGCTAATGCCGCCGTTATATGCATTAACTTATTTAGATTCCGTAGACTACTTGATGTGACAACCCGTTGGTCATAAAGAATAACATCGGGATTGAAAGCATCATGTTAGTACGCGATGCTAAAAACGCCACTCGTCGGGCTTTCGCTTTTTCTTCGTCGCTGGCAGGTTTCATACCCAATATCTTTTTCTGGTTTGGCCAAATCAGCGCCCAAACGTTGATCAGCATGATGGTACCTAACCAAGCGCCAATACCGATTGCAGCATAGCCGTTACGCAACAAGAGTGCATCAACTAAACCGCCACCAATCAACCATACCCCTGCTAGCCATGTTGCAACTGCCGACCAACGAAACCATAACAGCGCGCGTGGCGCAACGTGCTTGGTAATACCTGCACCCGTACCATCTGCTGCGGCATCTTTTAATGCCGGCACTTGTACAAGGTTAAAATAGTAGAGCAGACCAATCCATGTAACGCCTGCAACAACATGAGCCCAACGCGCAATTCCTGGTAAGAATTCCATGATTTATGCTCCCATTAACACGTTTTTGACAATTAAAAACAATACCAGCGTAAGCACTAAGCCCGCGATAATTGTTCCAGAAATCGAATCTAACGGATTTTTCATGTTGCTGATCTCCTTATTTCTAATTTTTATGAGGTTTTTTTAATCAACTACTGTGCGTGAGATTAGCCGAAAACCACAACATTAGCAAGTTTAGACCACCATAAATATTGCTTTATAGATTCAAGTGCCACTCAAATTAGTACTTGAAAAAATTAGCAATTTAGGCAAAAATCGCCATCCTTCGTAATTTTAATTGCCACTCATTCTTTATGGCATCTTTAGCATCCATTCGCCCGCTCACAACACAACCTCAATTGCCTGTTGCCTGGTACGTTGATCCGCAAATTTACGTCCTTGAACAAAAACATTTGTTTCCCAATGCACCCAATTATCTTGGGCACGCGCTTATGGTGCCCAATGTAGGTGATTATCACGTCTTGGACTGGAGTGGCGAGGCTAAAAGCCTGATTCATAATAAAGACGGCTTATGTGTGATGAGCAATGTGTGTCGACACCGGCAAGCCATCATGCTTAAAGGCAGTGGACACACTAACAACATCGTTTGCCCGTTGCATCGCTGGACCTACGACCTAGATGGCAAGCTATTAGGTGCGCCACACTTTGATGAAAATCCTTGCCTGCATCTGGATCAAAAACCTTTGCAGAACTGGCAAGGCTTATTGTTTGATGGCAAGCGCGACATTGCTAAAGACTTAGCCAAACTTGGCTGCACACAGGACTTTGATTTTACCAATTACGTATTTGATAGTGCCAAAATTGAGCATTACAACTTCAACTGGAAGACTTTTATTGAAGCGTATTTGGAAGACTACCATGTTGGTCCATTTCACCCTGGCTTGAATCAGTTTGTAGATTGTGGCGACTTGCATTGGGATTTTGGCGAGCACTTTAGCGCGCAAACAGTAGGATTTAAACCAGAAACCTTGAAAAACAACACGCCTATCTATGAAAAGTGGCACAAAACCGCCATTGAGTACAGCGGCAAGCAAACACCTAAACATGGCGCTATCTGGTTCGCTTACTACCCATTCCTGATGGTGGAATGGTATCCGCATGTGCTGGTTGTATCGCACCTCATCCCAAACGGGATTGACCATTGCACTAACGTGACTGAGTTTTATTATCCTGAAGATATCGCTTTATTCGAGCGTGAGTTTGTAGCAGCGCATCAAGCGGCTTATTTTGAGACTGCGGTTGAAGATAAAGAAATCTGTCAGCGCATGCACGATGGCCGTCGTGCCTTATTCTCACAAGGTATTGACGAGCGTGGCCCATATCAGCACCCAATGGAAACTGGCTTAGAACATTTTCATCGTTGGTATCGCCATCAACTTGAAGCCTTTATCTAAAGTGAATTTCCTGCAGAGTCAAGCATGAAATATCTCCTGAGATTAATAGCGTTCAGGCCTACTTATTCTTTACCCAATTTAGGCAGCTTATGGATGCTAGTTGCTGCTCTTGGCTTCGCCATTATGGGTGCACTGGTTAAAGTGGGTGCGCAAAAATTCAGCAGTGGTGAATTGGTTTTTTACCGTTCCCTATTCGGTTTGGTTGCTATCTGGTGGTATATCCATGCAAGACGACTACCACTCGCTACACCTGTGATGTATAAGCAAATGTCACGCGCTGTAGTAGGTTTTGTCTCACTTGCACTATTCTTTTATGCAATCGCGCATCTACCTTTGGCCACAGCCATCACCCTCAATTACACCTCGCCCCTTTTTTTGGCAGTGATTACACCTATTTTCTTACATGAAAAACCAAAGAAGACCTTATTTATCGCCCTAGCTATCGGCTTTATGGGCGTTGCGGTATTGCTTAAACCTACTTTTAACCAAGCAGATTGGCTTGCTGGCAGCCTAGGTTTATTGTCCGGTGTGGGCGCCGCATTTGCCTATATGCACGTCAAGCAACTTGGTAAAGTGAATGAACCGGATTGGCGCACAGTTTATTACTTCACCTTGATATCGACGATTGGTGCTGGCTTGTGGATGTTTTATGACAGATTTCACGCCCTTGCCTGGCAAGATCTGCCGGTATTATTGGGCTTAGGGATTTCTGCCACCATTGCCCAGTTAGCCATGACACGCGCTTACCGCACCGGCGACACACTGGTTGTTGCAGGTTTGGCCTACGTAACGGTGGTAGTCGCCAGCTTATTTGGCGTACTGTGGTGGAATGAACACTTAACGTTGAGCGACTGGTCTGCTATCGGCCTGATTATATTAAGCGGCGTCATCAGCATGCGTACCACTCAATCACTTCCTATCCAGCCACCGCCTGCTCCCGTAGCCATTAAATAGCATTTATTTCTTAGTTAAATCTTGATATCCACCATCAATACAAGCACTTAGGCATATAAATGACTAGACAATTGATTTATTCAGCAGTAATCTAACCCTCCCGCGTTAAAAACATAATCACAATAAGTCTTTATGACGCTAAATCAAACAGTTAAATGGTTGGCGATAGGATTAGTGTCCTCTGCACTTTGTGCTTGTATGGGCGGCACAGTTGCACAGCAATTGGTTCGCTCTATATTGATGCATGGCGCGGACAAAGTGACTACAGCAGCCATAGAGGCGAGTGAACGTAACGATAAATTAGCCGCACAGAAAATGCCGCTTAAGGACACTCCACCAGATGAGTACAAATTAGCATTTATTAACTCAGGTTTTGAAAAAGTGACGCTACAAGTCGAACCATTGCCTGAAGCAAAAGTTGAAGAAGAAAAATCCATCGAGGTTATGCAAGAAACGCCACTGGTGCAAGTGGAGGTATGGAACCTACTAATAGGTGATGAAAAACAACGTATCCTTGAAAAAGCAAGACTTCAGGGTTCCATCAGCGTGCCACCGCAAAATGAATGGCAACGATGGCAGGTTGCGACAGGAGAGTCTGTAGGTAATCAACAAACAATTACGTTTTTGATTCCTCCAGAAATCGGCAAGTTGCATAGCGGCGCTATAGCACTGGTGGAATTATCCAGCACAGGTGAACTAAGCGTGGCCCGCTATGCAACAAACTAACAATTAATCCAAATTAGCCTATAAAAATCAAGGGTCTATTAACCCACTGCGCATCGCAATTAGTGCAATTTCTGCCGAATTATTCGCATTAAGTTTTTGCTTGATATTGTAAAGATGCGTGCCCACAGTACGCGGGCTTAAAAACAAGGTTTCAGCAATTTCATTGGTAGTCTTACCTTTTGCTAACGCCATAAATACCTCAAATTCACGTGCCGATAACACATCCACCGGATTTTGGTCACCAGAGAGCTGCTGAATCGCCATCTGTTGAGCAACACTTGCCTCGAGATATTTTTTACCCGTAGCCACGGTGCGAATCGCTTTAATCAACTCTTCTGCGGCAGATCTTTTAGTCAAATATCCCATCGCACCTGCGTTCAATACACGTTTAGGATGCACCGAATCCTCATGCGCGGACAACACTAAAATCTTTGCTGAGCTGTCTTTGGCAAGAATGCGCTCAATTGCCTCCAAACCGCCAATACCCGGCATCGTGATATCCATCACCACCACATCTGGTTTATGTTCCATATAGCGCTGAATGCTCAGCTCACCGCTCTCAGCTTCTGCCACAACTTTAATGTCGTTATCTATCTCTAGCAACATTTTAAATCCCATGCGCACCACGGCGTGGTCATCCACTAGCATGACGTTAATTTGACTCATGTTGCACTTCTCCAAGGATTATTCAGTAGCATTTTTCGGTAAATTATAAACATTAAATTTAATAAGTTATTGATTTTGTTGATGGTTAGGGATGTTGATATAAATAGTGGTGCCTAGGTTAGCCGCCGCATCGACATTAAAAGTACCATGTAAGGCTTGTGCACGCTCACGCATACCAAGCAAACCAAAATGCCTGGTCTGGTCAACCGCTTCAACGTCCATACCTATACCGTTATCCTTAATATTCAGCTGCAATGCACCAGTTTTTGTTTTGGTTAAATTGATATCAATGGCACTCGCTTCGGCATATTTTAGAGCGTTATTCAATGACTCCTGAACAATTCGATACAAATTGATGCTGACAGTTTCACCCAGGCCTTGTAAATCACCTTCTAATTGCAGATTAATTTTGATATTAGGATTTTGAGCTTGATAACTACTCACGAAATCTTGCAAAGTTTCCGCTAAGCCTAGGTTATCCAAAGCACCGGGCCGCAACTGGCGAATGATGTTATGCATGCCGTCATAAATTTGATTGGCCGCGGATACGATTACCCCGGCGTGAGATTCGATATCTGACATACCTGGACTAGCGTTATTGGCTTTGGTTTTGTTAGCGATAGCCACTGCAAACGTTTTGATGGCAGTCACATACTGACCCAACTCATCATGCAACTCACGCGCTAAGCTGCGCCGTTCATCTTCAATATGCTTTTGAATCACATGGGTAAGTTGTCGATTTTCTTCCAACTTACGCATCGCTTCTTCAGCTCGTTTACGTTCGGTAATATCACGCATACTACAAATATCGCCAATCACTTGATTGGTTTTAGGCTCAACCAATGGCGCCGCTGAGATAGACACATCAATGACCTTGCCAGCTTTACTAATGCGCTGCGTGATGTGGTTATCGATACTTTGGCCTGCGGTAATTACCTGCAGATTCTGCGCCAGATCGTCTTCCCACTCTTTAGGGCTCAATAAATTTGCAGATTGCCCAATAATTTCTTCTGGTGTATAGCCAAACATGCGCTGCGCTGCAAGGTTCCAAAATGAAATATTGCCATCAAGATCATGAATCATAATGGCATCTGCCGTTTGCTGTGCTATCAGTGCCAAACGTTGATTCTCTGCGGTGCTGGCTTGTAATGAAGCTGCCATCGCATTGAAATTGTGAGCAATACGTGAAAATTCCGGTAAAGAAAATTCAGGCAGCCGTGTTGCCAAATCACCCTGCTCCACACGGTTAATAGCTCTTAACATGGAACCCAAAGGCTTGAGTGAGCGCCCCAGCATCCAATACACCATGCCGTTTAACAAAACAAAGAAGCTAAGGCCAATCCAGAATAAATTGATCACTCGGCTCCAAGCCTCACGGATTGCCCCTGCTGGGTTAGGAATAATCTCTAAACGCCCAAAGCGAATCAAACGTGTCACGGGCTTTTCATTCGGGGTTAACAGCTTTACAAACCATTGTGGTGGCTTTTCATCTGCACGATATTTGGAAGGTGGAGACTGATACAACTGTGCACCACTTATACTGAAAAGCTTGATTTCATTGCTACGCACATGCCCTAAAGATTCCAAAAAGCGCCGCATCACATCATGCGTGTAGCCCCAATCTGGATTCTGCACCGAACTGATGATCACAGTATCCAATAGCTGCGTCGTCACGCGCGTGGCTGCTTCGACGCCTTCTTGTATCGAAGTTCTCATGCCCTTAATAATCACATAGCCGACCGCTATCATAAATACCATGAGCAGCGTAGTAATCAATAGATTCAAGCGAAAACGTAAACTCATGAGTTGAAATGACCAGTTGAGATGTGTAGAGTTTAACAACTTTAATCAAATGACAATATAGTGTTAATCACTAGATTGATACGTATAAAGATTGGCAATATACAAATGAGTCTTCTCACAACAGAATTTATTCTAAGTGCTGCCCAAACAATCCAGCAGACCATTGTGGCTAATGAGCAAACCCTGGAATCACTAGACCGCGAAATTGGTGATGGCGACCATTACATCAATATGAAACGCGGCGCATCGGTCATTGCAGAGATGCAGACAGAGTTACAAGCGCTTACGCCAGATGCGGCACTGCATAAAATCGGTATGAAGTTACTGAGTACGATTGGCGGCGCTTCTGGCCCATTACTCGCCAGCTTTTTTATGAGCATGGCAAAGGTATTAAAAGAGAATGGTGACGATTCACACCTTAAAATCGCCGCCGCATTTGCTGCGGGTGTTGAAGCGATTCGCCAGCGCGGCAAAGCGGATATTGGTGAAAAGACGATGCTGGATGTACTGATTCCTGTATCACATCAATTCACATTATTGGCAGCGCAAAATTGTGATGTTAAATTAATATGTGCCACACTCATCAATACCGCGGAGCAAGGCATGCTGGCAACCAAGGATTTAATCGCTACCAAAGGCCGCGCTGCTGGTCTGGGTGAACGTGCTATTGGGCATATAGACCCTGGTGCCAAAAGTTGTCAATTAATGATAGAAACCGTATGTAATTTGGTACTTAAAGAAAGTAATCTTTAAACTTTGAAGCGAAGTTAGCACAAGGCGCAAAAAGCCAACGTTTACTAATGTACTTTTACTAAATATAAATGCGGTCTTTTGCAACGCCGTGATAACGAGCCAGGATAAAAAATGAAGAAATTTATTAATAATGTGGATGATATTCTCGTTGAAAGCCTGAGCGGTTTCGCCAGTGCACATGCTGATTTAGTGAGCCTGCATTTAGAACCTAACTTTTTAACACGCAAGAACAAAGCACCTAACAAGGTCGCCATCATCTCTGGCGGTGGCTCTGGGCACGAACCTTTGCATTCGGGGTACATAGGTTATGGCATGCTGGATGCTGTCTGCCCTGGCCATGTATTCACCTCGCCCACACCAGACCAAATGCTAGCCGCAGCAGAAGCCGTGCATGAGGACAAGGGCATACTTTTCATCGTTAAAAACTATTCGGGCGATGTGATGAACTTTGAAATGGCGGCAGAAATGCTACCGTTTGAATCTGCCACCGTGCTTACCAGTGATGACGTCGCCGTCATGAACTCCACCTATACAACCGGTCGCCGTGGCGTAGCGGGTACAGTGATTGTAGAAAAATGTGTAGGCAGCTTGGCAGAAACCAGCGCCAGCCTACAAGACTGTAAAACATTGGGTGACAAAGTCAATAATCGTATCGCAAGCATGGGGGTGGCACTCACTAGCTGCACCGTCCCCGCTGCGGGACGCCCTACTTTTGACATTCACCATACCGAACTGGAAATGGGTGTCGGCATTCACGGTGAGCCAGGTCGCAGGCGCGAAGCCATGCGCGATGCAGATTTAATAGTGAAAGACTTAGTGAATGCAATCATTGAAGACTTTAATGCAAGAGGTTTGAACCATGCAAAGAACAGCGAAGCATTGTTACTTGTGAACGGGTTTGCCGGCACACCGCTCATGGAGCTATATCTACTTTACAACACGGCAGCTCGGTTGTTTAACGCGCATGGCATCAAGATTGCGCGCTCATTAGTAGGCAACTATACAACTGCTCTGGACATGGCAGGCGCATCCATTACGCTTTGCTTACTTGATGATGAAATCAAACAACATTGGGATAGCCCAGTGCATACGCCTGCCCTAAGATGGAAAATCTAATTAAGGGATTTTTGATTGATGGATGAGTTAGGGTAATTATTCAATATAAAGGTCAATAATCGCATGCTTTTTCTCATTATTAGTAATTACTCTCACAAAACCACCGTATTTAAAATCAGATGGTTGAACGCTATATTCAATATTTACCGCAAATTCAGAGCCTACTTTTGGCAGGCCCAGTGTATGACTGGTAGCGTTAATAGCTATTTTTTCGAAGTTGTAACCTACCAATAATTGTGGAAATTCATTTTGAGATATTTCAACAGAACAAGTCGTTAACACATCTGTTGTAATTGGTGACTCACATTCGATAACTCGTAACGATTTTGGTGGTGTTTTAATATTAAGAATATTCGCCACCATTTGCGGTTGTTGTAAATAATAGACTAACCACAAAATCATTATTGCAAGATATAGGGCAACAAAAAACCATATAAATGCTTTTCCAATTTTGTGCCACATTATTAAGCCCTAACGTTTGAATTAAGGGGCTGGCTTTAGCCAGTCCCGCTTGAATGATTGGTTAGGTTTTGTCATTACTTACAACCATGTAATTGGCAAAGTTAGTAATGTAGTCACTTAAGTTTTCATCAAGCATTTTGCGATACTCATTCACAAAATACTCTATTGTTTCAGCTTTTGCAGAGGTCATTTCTTCTGAGTTAGTAAAACCAGAAGCACTTACCCAAGCATTAAATCTAGCAACAGAGTACATCATAGATGCACTAACCTTACCGCGACTAATATCAGCCAGCTGTTCATTTGATAGGTGAATATGAGCGTCTGCTCTTTCGTAAAATTTATCGTCAACTTCTTCTGCCATTTTAAAACCTAACAGTAATTATAGAGACCCATGGGTCTCTTATTAATAAATAGATGATTGAGATGCATGGCTGGAATCCCTTGTCCTTTCTTGCTTTTATTGTTTCTGTGTCTCTATATTCAATTATTAAATATAGAGACCGGGTGTCCGTGCAAAAACATTCTAGACGAAGTTGCTTTAAATAGGAAATTGGTGATTATTGAATGATCCCTTTGTGCCGCTTATCGTCAACTCTCAATAAGCAGAACTAACTCTCCCCCTAGATATTCCAACACATATATTGATTAAGAAAATCATTGTTATGTTTGCTATCGAACAGACTGCTCATGCGCGGTAATTTAGTATCTAGCAGTTATGTAGATGTAGTTCAAATTTCGCTGGCTTGTTGGGGCGTATAGCTAGTGATCATAGATTTGATGTCTCGCCCAGTTAGGAGTAATCAAATGTATAGGATGCTAATTGTTATACCATTTACAGCTCTTCTGCTAAGCGCGTGCATCGTAGCGCCCCCGGACAGAGTGGTTGTGGCACCGGCACTGCCAGTGATTGTGGAATTTGACACAGAGCCATATTACTATCAACAAGGATATTACTATTATTACCACGATAACTACTGGCGCTACTCACAATCAAGATCAGGGCCTTGGGTAGAACTTCCTCGGAGCCACTATCCTAAAGAGATCCGTTACAAAGGTCGCGGCGATGGGCGTGGTAGAGACAGAGATAGGGACAGAGATCATGATCGTGACCACCGTGATCGGAGATATTAATACTATCGTTTTTGCCTAACGATGCTTTAGAAATGCCAGCGCAAACTGAAGTGTAATTTCAACTCAGGTCAAGGTCTCTATGACTTTGATCTGAGTTGGTCTTAATGCGCCCCAAAGTAGACACTGAAAATCTCATATTTTCGATGTCAGTCTAATCTTACAAAATAATCATTGGTAGTCTGACATTCATAACGATGTATTTTTTCTATAGTGTCTAATATCTAGCTATAGCTTAGGCAATAATTGCTCGCTTGGGATATTTATTATCCAACCAGGAGATATATTATGGAAACCCACCCTATCAAATCAACATTACTCGCCTTGTGCACCCCACTGCTATTTTCAAGTAGCTTTGCATTCGCTGACCAAAGTTTTGTTGACACTAAGACTGGTCAGCCAATGAAAATTGATTCGGGGCTTTTTAATACCGAACAGTCCAAGAAATTCCTAAGCACTGGTGTAAACCCCTACAACGGTAACGCGGAAGCCATTGCCAGCGGTAAAAAGCATTATCAAACCTACTCCTGTGCTCAATGTCATGGTGCCCAAGCTCAGGGTCAAACTGCCGGTGGCCTGACAGGCCCTAGATATAATCATTCTAAAAGCACTACGGATAAGGGAATGTTCGAAATCATCTGGGCAGGGACAAATGGCGGGATGAGTGGTAAAGGTCAAGGTGTAATGGACCCCGGTAATCTCAGTAACGGGTTATCCCCTGATGACACCTTAAGGCTAATGGCGTGGGTCAGAAGTCAGGGCGGGACCACGAAGTAGAGAAATCTAATATCTAGTCACTATAACCGGGGTGCAATTACCCCGGTTATATATCGCTTAAATATTACCTTCAATTAAAGTAATTAATGACTTAAAAAATAGTTAGCGCTATTAACGAATGAATCGTGATATTGAAAAATAGAACCATGGTTAGAGTCAGGATAAAGTACCAGTTGTGCATTTTTAAGTAGTTTGTACATGGTAATAGAACCTTCTGTCGCTAACATCGTGTCATTACTGCCAGTGACAACCAATACTGGCTGGCGTATAGATTTCAGCGTTTTGTGTTCAGGATCAGGCGTGCTTGTCCAGACAATCAGTGCTTTGCCGTGCGCATCTGCGATTTCTTTACCACTCTCAGGGTCACGATCTTTCGTTCTTGCATACACTCTTGCCAAAAATTCACCAGCAGCTTTTTTACCTGCATCTGTTTGAGAAAAGAATAAATAATCACGTGGATCAGGCGCATTCTCTCTTGAAAATGCTTCACCAAGTACCTTCATCAAGTTATTACCACCACCTTGATATGTAGTCCCGGCAAGAATTACTTTATGTACTAATTCAGGATATTGAGCAGCTAATTCCTGAGCAATAAAGCCGCCCATAGAAAAACCGAGTAAATCAACTTGTTTGTACCCTAGTGCTTGAATAAATGCATAGGCATCTGTCGTCATTTGCTCAATGTTATCTGCTACTGCGCCATTCGTAGCTCCGACGCCTCTATTGTTAAAAACAACAACGGGACGCGTTTTTGCTAAAGCATTAACAACGGCTGGATCCCAGGAATCTATGGTGCCTGTGAAGTGCTGAAGAAATACTAATGGCGTACCAGACTTAGGTCCCATAGCACGATATGAAAATTTAACTCCATTTGCTTCGATATATTTGGTCGGCGCAGTTTCAAGAGTGTCTTGTCCAGCGCTTGCTACGCTAGCCTCAACCATCGAGAAGGTAGCGGTGATAAATAATAGTGATTTTAAAATCTTGCTCATCATAATTCCTTATTAATGTGTAAATGTGTATTTATGTACTACTAAGTACAATATATTAGGAGCAAGAAGGCATGTCAACAATTATTTGTACTTTAAAGTACAAATATATTAGACAAGGAATTAAAAACGACATAAGATGCAAGCTATGAAAACTGTAGCTCCCACAAAAACACTAGGCAGACCCAGAAAGTTCGATAAAGACCTTGCGTTAGATGCCGCCCTGCAAGTATTTATGCAAAAGGGTTATGAAGCCACTTCGCTTACTGACATTACTGAGGCATTAGGTATTAATCGGCCAAGTGTCTATGCCGCTTTTGGAAATAAAGAAGAGTTATTCGCTCAAGCATTAGCAAAATATAACCAGGGCCCTATCGCTTATTTAAATGATGTTCTGTCAGAAAGAACAAGCAGGGATGTCGTTAAAGAAATGCTGATGAAATCTGTGGAGTTATTAACCTGCGCCGAACAACCAAGAGCATGTTTAGCAATTCAAAGTTCGATTAGTTCTGAGCTTGCAGCTGCTGGTATTCAACAAAATATTGTTGCTGGCTTACATCAAATAGAAATGAATATCAAAAATCGTTTTGATCAGGCGATTGCTGAAGGTGATTTACCTAAAGACACTGATTCATGGTTACTTACTAAATACGTGACAACCATTCATAAGGGACTTTCAATTCAGGCTTCTAACGGAACCAGTGCGGAAGAGCTTTATGGCATTGTAGAAATCACCCTGAAAAGCTGGCCAGGAAAATAACTTAATTTAAAGTTCTTAGTTGTTATTAACCATGAATGCTTTAACGAAACCCATAAATTGATAAAATTTAAAGGTTAGTATCTATAATTACCAACCTGTAAAACAATTTCAAACTTAGGCACCCCATGGGCTCATCTGATTTTCTTGTTCAAGCCACGATATATCTTTCCTCCGCCATATTTTTAGTCCCTTTGTTTAAAAGACTGGGCTTAGGCTCAGTACTCGGTTATTTGCTGGCAGGTATATTAATTGGGCCTTATGCACTAAAGCTTATTGCAGACCCTGTGCAAGTGCTTCACTTTGCTGAATTCGGTGTGGTGCTGATGCTTTTCCTCGTGGGCTTGGAGCTTGAATCTCAGAAGGTTTGGGAGTTGCGCAAGACCTTATTTGGATTAGGTGGCTTGCAAGTACTCAGCACGATTGGGCTAGTGACGTTTGCTGCTCACATGATGAATTTTACTTGGCCAGTAGCCATCGTTATCGGCATGGGGGTGGCAATGTCCTCAACCGCTATTGGGCTCACTTCACTCACAGAAAAGAAACAGCTAAGCACCCCTGGCGGACAAGCCTCATTTGCCACACTTCTTTTTCAGGATCTATCAGTCATTCCGTTATTCATGTTGCTGGCGCTTCTCGCGCCGAATAGCGCTGAATCTGGTTTTGATGTGTCGGCAGTAGCCAAAGCAATCGCTGTCATCGTAGCACTCATCTTTGCTAGTCGAATCCTGCTACGGCCGATTATGCGAATGATCGCTCAAACTGGAATACGTGAGATTTTTGTCGCCTTTTCATTGTTATTAGTCATCAGTGTATCGCTAGCCATGCAGTCTGTTGGCTTATCCATGGCGCTCGGCACATTTCTAGCCGGCGTACTATTGGCAGATTCAGAATATCGATATGAGCTTAGATTAGATATCGAACCAGTTAAAGGTTTGCTTTTAGGTTTATTCTTTATTGCAGTTGGCATGTCTGTAGATTTATCGTTATTAGCAAATTCGCCGTTGATGATTTTTGGTTTGGCTTTGCTCATAGTGTTGACCAAAATGGCGATTTTGATGGGTCTCGGACGGCTATTTAAGTATTCTTTTCGCGACACTCTGCTATATGGCGTAGCACTTTCTCAAATTGGTGAGTTTGCCTTTGTAATCTTTGGCGTGGCGTTAACGCAAGATACTATTCCGCGTGAAACCTATAATATTCTCAATGCGATTGTTGCCGTATCCATGCTCATTACACCGGTACTGTTACTGCTTTACGACAAGTTTTTAACACTGGATTGTGGTGAGCGACCAAAAGATTCAATCGAAGAAAATAATTCAGTCATCATTGCCGGGTTTGGTCGTTTCGGGCAAATTGTTGGTCGGGTATTGCTGGCGAAAGGAATCAACGCAACGCTGATAGATAATGATCCGAATCAGGTTGATCTGATGCGTGAGTTTGGCTGGCGTTGTTATTATGGCGACGCATCAAGATTAGATTTATTAGAAGAAGCTGGAATCGCGACAGCTAAGCTATTTGTTATTTCAGTGAATGACCCTGTTGCAGCATTAGATATGGCCAAACTTGTGAAAGAACGATGGCCTAGTGTCGCAATCGTGGTTAGAGCTAGAAGCCGGACAGATGCATTTGATTTGCGTGATATTGATCTAGACCCTATACGAGAAACATTCTATTCGTCATTAGTCGCTGCCAAGCAGGCATTATTAGCAATTGGGGAATCGCCAAGCGCTGCAACTAAAATCATTAAGCATTTTGAGCGTCACGACTTAGAACAACTTGAGGCAACCCGTAGTATCAGACACGACAAGACTGCTTTGCTAGGCATGGCCGAAAAAGGACGCCAGGATCTCAAAGATTTGTTTGCGCTAGAACAAGCAGAAATTGAAAATCAAAAAACTATTACTTAAATTTTTTATGGATTTATTGCATCAGCTGTTAAGGAACACCTCTCGCCACAAAGCCATTACTGGCTCTACATATTGCGTCACTAGCGAAGTCTCAACCTTGTTATTGGTGATGCCCTGCAACTTGAGCATATGTTGCATTTGACGGTATTCACGATAAGCGATAACAACCTGCTCAGCTAAATCGGCAGAGATGATTTCAAGCGAAGCAAGCAACCTTAATAAAGCGATATTACCAATATTGCCAGTAAGTTGCGGGTGCTGTTTGGCGTGAGATAAGACTAGATATTGCACTAGAAATTCGACATCGATAATGCCACCAATACTTTGCTTGATATCAAACATTCCAACCGTATGAGTTTGTGCTGCGCGCATCTTTTCACGCATATTCAACACTTCCGTTTTCAGCTCAGCACTATTTCTAGATTGAGCGAGCACCTCAACACGAATCTGCTCAAAGGTTTGACCAATTTTAGCGTCACCCGCTACATACCTCGCTCTGGTCAGCGCCTGATGTTCCCACACCCAGGCTTTTTCTAGTTGATATGTTCTAAATGCACTCACATCGCTAACCAATAAGCCGCTATTACCATCGGGCCGCAAGGCTAAATCCGTTTCGTATAACAGTCCTGCCGAAGTCATGCTATTGAACCAATTGTTAATGCGTTGCGCAAAGCGTGCATAGATTTCAGATATGTCTTCACCAGCTGCTGGAGCGCTGTCATCGTAAAGAAAGATGATGTCTAAGTCTGAGGCGTAGCCCAATTCCCTACCACCCAGCTTGCCATAACCAATCACTGCAAATTTTGGCACTTCAATATGTTTGCCCCGTACGTTTGGCCAAATAACTTCTAGACTCACGCTTAGTATCAAATCAGCAAGCGCGCTTAAATAATCGGACAGCGTTTCTAATGCTAACTCACCATTGATATCCTGTACGGCAAACCGAAACACACTGGCATGCTTAAAATGGCGCATCACGTCCATTTGCCGCTCAATATCACCATCTGCTTCTGCCATACGTTTCAGTAAATCTGCACGCATCGCCGCAAAATCCGGCTCCGCATACAAGGTACGTGTATCCAACAGCTCATCTAATAAAATAGGATGTTGGGCCAAATAGTTGGCCAACCATGGGCTGCTACTGCACAGTTTTACCAATAAATGCATTGCTTCAGAATGCTCGGCAAGGAGCGCCAGATAGCTTGCGCGGCGGCAAATACTCTCTAATAAATCTGTGATGCGCAGCAACGTTGTTTCGGGGTTCTGCATGGTGGCAGATAACGAGAGCACATGCGGCATCAGCGCATCAAAACGCTGGCGACTTAATTCGGGCAACTTTGCATAGCGTGCACCTTGGTGCAAAGCATTCAAACGTCGCAAGGTTTCTTGCGCATCGTCATACCCAATTCGCTGTAAGGCCGATACCGCCTCTTGCTCGATTAACTCGCCATTCCAGATAGATTTTTCAGTCTTTAGTTCATCCTGATGCAGGCCATCATCACTAAAAGTAGCGTCAAAATGCTGTTGCACCAGCTTGCGATAAATCTTTAATTGGGCGGCGCAGGCGGCCCAATCATCAAAATTCATGGCTTTGGCTATGCGCGCTTTACCTTCGTCGGCTCTTGGTAACTCCTGCGTCTGTGCGTCTTCCACGTACATCAACCTATGCTCTAAGTTGCGAAGAAAAACATAAGCCTCCGTGAGCTCATTCACAGCTTGTTCTGGCAATAGCCCTTTGTCTTTCAATAATGCCAGCACTGTAAGCGTAGGTTTAACCTGCAAACTAGCGTCCTGCCCGCCACGAATCAATTGGAACACTTGTGCAACAAACTCTATCTCACGTATGCCGCCACGACCCAATTTGATGTTGTCATGAATGCCTTTGCTATTTACATCACGATGAATTTGAATCTTTAAGTCACGCATGGATGCAAAAGCACCAAAATCCAGATATTTACGGAACACAAACGGTTTGAGTAATCGTGTCAGTTTGTCACTACTACCCGCAATCACGCGGCCTTTGATCCAGGCATAGCGCTCCCACTCACGGCCATTATTTTGATAGTAATCTTCCAGCGCATCCAAACTACTCACCAAGGCACCTTCACTGCCAAATGGACGTAGCCGCATATCAACGCGAAACACAAAACCATCTTCTGTAATCTCATCAATCGCGCTGATGAGCTTCTTACTTAGGCGAGTGAAAAAATCCTGGTTACTAATGGAAGTAGCGCCATTAAATCCTGATACCGAAGTCTCGCCTTCGTCCTCATAAGCAAAAATTAAATCAATATCCGATGACACATTCAACTCGCCACCACCTAATTTACCCATGCCGACCACAATTAACGACTGTGGCTCCCCCCGTGGGTTAGTGGGTATACCGTACTGCAAATTTAACCAACCGGACAAAAACTTGATGGCAGTTTGCACAGTCACTTCTGCTAACAAAGAGATCGTCCGTACCACCTCTTGCAAATCAGCTAAACCATTCAAATCTCTCACAATAATTCGCGCCATTACTTGGCTGCGTAAAAGACGCAAAGCACGTTTTAAACTAGCCTCGTCAATAATATTTTGTTGGCTATTTTGTTGCGATAGGAAGTTTTGCATGTCACTTAACTGATACTCTTGATGCAGTTTTTCTAGCAAATCATTCAGCAACTCAGCATCTTTTGTGAGCAATCTGGCAATAAACGGACTACATGAAACTGCGTGACGCACACAAGCCTCATCACTATGCTGGGCGCGGTTTTCTGATAGAATCATGTCAAGTGTTAGCATCGATTTTTTAAGTTAGTTTTAAGGTAATATGACAGTTTAAGTGAACCAGTAAATTGACTATTTGAATAGCCAATTTAATTATAAGTGCGTTAAGCATCATTAGGGGAGTTGCATGTCGATTGAATCAGTTTTAACCGAAACACGCGTTTTTGAACCTAGTGCAGAGTTTGTAAAATCTGCCAATGTCTCTGGCATGCAAGCTTACCGAAAGTTATGCGCCGAAGCTGAAGCTGACTACGAAGGCTTTTGGGCGAAATTAGCACGTGAGTTATTGGTGTGGCATAAACCATTCACTAAAACTTTAAATGAATCCAATGCACCATTCTACAAATGGTTTGAAGATGGCGAGCTCAACGTATCCGCCAACTGCCTAGACAAACACCTGACAACCATCCCCAATAAAGTCGCCATTATCTTTGAAGGCGACGATGGCAGCACGATTAATGTTACCTACAAAGAACTTTATCATCGCGTTTGCCAATTCGCCAATGGCTTAAAAAAACTCAATCTAGAAGTTGGCGCGCGCGTCATCATCTATTTGCCGATGGGCATCGAAGCGGTTGTTGCCATGCAAGCCTGCGCACGTTTGGGCTTAATTCATTCCGTGGTATTTGGTGGCTTTTCTGCCAAAAGTTTAAATGAACGTATCATTGACGCCGGCGCCACCGCGGTTATTACATCTGATGGTCAATACCGCGGCGGTAAAACTTTGCCACTTAAATCTGCCGTAGATGAAGGCATCGCAATGGGTGGATGTGAAAGTATCAAACAAGTCGTGGTGCTGAAAAAGACCGGGCAAGAAGTCACTTGGAATAAAAACGATATCTGGTGGAGTGACCTGATAGCAGGCGTTGCAAATACGTGTGAACCAGTCATGGTGAATGCAGAACATCCGCTATTCTTGCTTTACACCTCAGGCTCTACAGGCAAACCAAAAGGTGTACAACATAGTTCCGCAGGCTACTTGCTTCATGCAATGAACACCATGCGTTGGACATTTGATGTCAAAGATAGCGATGTGTTTTGGTGTACGGCCGACGTAGGTTGGATTACAGGTCACAGCTATGTGGCCTATGGCCCATTAGCGATGGGCGCGACCCAAGTTGTGTTTGAAGGTATCCCAACTTATCCGGATGCTGGTCGATTTTGGCAGATGATAGAGAAACATAAAGTTTCAATTTTCTATACCGCACCTACTGCGATTCGCTCGCTGATTAAAGCGGCTGAGACTACACCAAGTACACATCCTAAAAACTACAACCTATCTAGCTTGCGTCTATTAGGTTCGGTAGGTGAGCCTATCAATCCTGAAGCTTGGATGTGGTATTTTGAGAATGTAGGCTCTGGCAGATGCCCGATTGCCGATACATTCTGGCAGACGGAAACCGGCGGCCATGTAATTACGCCGCTTCCTGGTGTTACGCCATTGGTTCCAGGCTCATGCACCCTTCCCTTCCCTGGTATTGCCATTGACGTAGTTGATGAAACAGGCAAAAACGTACCGTGGGGGACTGGCGGATTATTGGTCATCAAAAAACCATGGCCATCCATGATTCGTACCATTTATAACGACCCTGAAAGATATAAAACCAGTTACTACCCATTAGATTTAGGTGGGCAAATCTACCTTGCCGGCGATGGTGCCGTTCGTGATGCAAAAACAGGTAACTTCACTATCATGGGTCGTATTGACGATGTGTTGAACGTATCCGGACACCGCTTGGGTACCATGGAGATTGAATCTGCTTTAGTTTCAAATCCATTGGTAGCAGAGGCAGCTGTAGTAGGCAAACCACATGACATAAAAGGTGAGTCTGTCGTTGCTTATGTAGTACTGAAAGGCAAACGCCCGGAAGGTGAAGAAGCGAAGAAAATCGTCGCTAATCTGCGCGAATGGGTTGGTAAAGAAATTGGCCCGATCGCCAAACCAGATGAAATTCGCTTCGGTGATAACCTGCCAAAAACCCGCTCCGGCAAAATTATGCGCAGGCTGTTACGTTCATTGGCGAAAGGTGAAGAAATCACGTCAGATATTTCAACGCTGGATAATCCAGCGATTCTGGAACAGCTGAAACAAGCCATTATCTAACATTCTCATCGCCTGAAAAAACTCATGGCAGCCCACTTCATCAGTGAGCTGCCATGTTTGGTGCTCTTGAATCTACAAGATATTAAGTCTGTAAGATATTACTCAACAGTAATATTGTACCGTTTGGATGTCTCTACCTTAGGCATGGTGATCTCAAGAATCCCATTCTTCAAATTCGCAACGGTTTGTGAAGCGTCTACGGTGCCTGGTAAAGTTAAAGAGCGGGAAAATGAACAGCTTGCAATTTCATGCCTGAAATAATCACCGCTCTCATCTTTCTTCTCGCTTTTTGACTGCCCTTTGATAGTGAGCAGGTTATCTGCAAGAGAAACGTTGATATCCTTTTTATCAATACCTGGCATTTCAGCGCGTATCAACAACTCTGAATCGCGATTAATTACATCCAAACTAGGCAGACGCTGTCCTTCAAATTCAAACAAGCTATCTAGCACTGGAGTTTCGTCCCACCGCCATGGCAGACCATGTCCAAAAAAGCGATCAAACGCTCTTTCCACATCATGAATAGGGTCCATGACTGACCATTGAGTTTTGGCATGATCCTTATTGGTAGTCACAGGAACATTGCCTTTGTTATCTGTGTCCATAATTGCTTCTCCTATCAAAATCAAATCAACTAAATCAACTAGTTGATCTAATTTAGACAGTTAATTCATAAAATTAATTCATCAAGATAGTGCTGTTGCCGGTCCAATTGGCTGGATGATGATCCTTAAACAATGTGGGCTTTGGCTTTCAGCTTCATTAAAGAATAATTGGCTTGTGAAATGTGCGCCACTCATACCTATCAACTCAAACTGGTGACCTACGCGTGATAGAAAACGTAAATAGGGATTGACTCTTTCGCCCTTCAATAACGCCACTTCACCCAGTCGTGGCAAAAATGTGGATATGTTCAACCAAGTCACTTTATTAGGCGCGCAACCCAATAAATCAGCACCGGCTTTATTGCACTCTCTGATCATGCCGTTTTCATCAAGTGTCAATACAGCCAAATCATTCACGGTATCTGTGTAGTTTGTTGTCCTATCAGTGGCTGTAGCTTGCACAGCATTATCAAAATGTTGCCTAGTGGTTTCAGGCTGAGTCCTCTTTGAAAGTTCCATTATGACTCCTCTAAAATAAGTAATAAAATATTTGGTGCAAGCTATATTCGCGTTAATTTTTGAGAGCGCACCACTGGGTCGACCAATATAATAGATGGGACGAGTAGCGTAAATTAGTGCAAGCACGTAAGGGTTAACCCTTATATGCGTGGAGACTAATAGACATAAGGTAATCTTTTATCGTAGACTGAAAACTTCAGTGCATCGTTCTACTCAATAAGGAGACTTGTTGAACCTAGTCAATAAAGTGGACAAGCATCCCATCACAGGTTTGGGTTTTCAGACACTATTTGATGCCGCAATAGATGCCATGCTGCTAATTGACGATAGTGGTCATGTCACTCATGCCAATGCATCCTCAAAACAGTTACTTGCTTACACTGAAGAGGCATTATGCGGTCTTTCAATAGACACGCTGTTGCCACTGCAATATCGTAATCATCACCGTAATTACCGAAACGCCTTTTACAAAAAACCTAAAAAATACCCCGTAAGTGAAGGTAAAGCATTAATTGCCTTGCGTAGTGATGGCAAGAAGCTTGCCGTTGATATCAGCCTGAGCCCAATAGAAATACAAGGACAACTTTATAGCTTCCTAACCTTGTATGTTGCTGATCGCCGTCATCAAGCTGAGGAAGCATTGAGAATCAGCGAAGAGCGCTTACGCTTGGCTAAAGAAGCCGCCAGACTAGGTGTATTTGAGTTTGACACCAAACACAACATCATCCACTGGGATGAACGTATGCGCGAGCTGTGGGGCACCGGTTCTGACAAATCAGTAACTTATGAAAAGTTCTTAACAGCAATCCACCCGGATGACCGCGCCGCACGGCAGGCTGCCGTTGATCGTGCAATCGACCCAGCAGGCAATGGAGAGTATTACGCAGAATACCGCGTTATCAATGCTAAAGATGGCGTCGAGCGTTGGATTACTACCGTTGGCCGCATGCATTTTGATGATGGTGAAGCGACCAGGCTGATAGGTGTGGCAAGAGATGTGACCGAGCAAAAAATGCTCGAAAAAAAACTATATGAACAACGTGCTGAAACAGAGTCTTTGTTTACGCAACAAGTAGCGGCGCGTACTGCCTCGGCAATCGCCCATGAACTGAATCAACCATTAGGTGCGATTTCTGCCTATAGTGAAGTCGCATTACACGCATTACAAAATAACACCATTGATACTGCAAAGCTAACGCGTGCACTGGAAGGTTGTGTAGAGCAAGCACAGCGTGCTGGGCATAGCTTGCATGAGCTACTGGCATTTTTGCAAAAAGGTGAATTGGTTTCAGAAAAACTGGATCTGAATGACATCATCAATGAAGCTTTAGATATCACACGCAGCAATGGTTATGGCGGATTCCACCCTGTACTGCAATTACAAGAAAATATGCCGGTGGTGATAGGTAACCACATTCAAGTGCAAAAGGTATTGGTAAACCTGCTTAGAAATGGGGTTGAAGCGATGCGTGGGGCTGGCGTACCGGTTTCTGCCATCAACATCAAAGTGCGCACTAATACAGACCTGAATATGGCGCATGTCACAGTGCAAGATAACGGGCCTGGTCTTGACCCCGAGATTGCCAAACGTATTTTTGACCCCTTTTTTACAACCAAACCTAAGGGTATAGGGATGGGACTTGCCATTAGCCGGGCACTCACCGAAGCCAATGGCGGACAGCTCTGGATTGAGCAGACTAACCAGCCTGGCCAACCTGGTTGGCCAGGCGCGACCTTCCATTTTACTTTACCATTTGCCCTATGAAAATCTCTGACGCAGTCGTATTTATCGTTGATGATGATCCGGCAATACGGGACTCATTGACACTCATGATTGAACAGGAAGACATCACCGTCATAAGCTTTGTGGATGCGGAGTGCTTTCTCGCCGTATGCCAGCCTGAGTTATTCGGTTGTGTCATTATCGATATCCGCATGCCAAAAATGAATGGTATGCAACTGCAAGATGAACTCACTAAGCGCAATATCTTACTGCCTGTGGTTTTTCTAACCGGACATGGCGATATTCCCATGAGCGTGAGGGCAATGAAGGCTGGCGCAGTAGATTTTTTAACCAAGCCAGTAACGCGTGAAAAACTCTTGGCTTCGGTACGGTCGGCGATTCGAGAGTCTGAAAAAATACTGACCGCAAACAACAATCACCAGGATGCGCTAGCGCGTTTGGCTGAACTCACAGGTCGTGAACGCGATGTCGTTATGCTGGCGATTCTAGGCCATCCTAACAAAGAAATCGCACGTCGCTTGGGCATCAGCCATCGCACAGTAGAGATTCACAAATCCAAGATCATGCATAAAACTGGCGCCATCAATCTGCTTGATCTTGCGCGTATCGCACATGCAGGCGGCTTAAGCGGCTAACGCTTACCACATCAAAACTCTCTCACCCTAATACTCGCTAATTGCTATACGTGTTCACGCGGATTACCCCCCTGTTGCATTCTTGATACTGTATTTGCAATAGGATGCAGTAAGACATGCATTAGGAGTGATTGTGCAATTACCAAAAGTAGAGATGACCATTTTCGAAACGATACTTGCAAGGCGTTCCGTACGTAGCTATCGAGATAAAATGGTAGATAAAACCACTGTAAGTGCTTTACTGGAAGCGGCGGTACGAGCTCCTACTGCCATTCACCAGGAGCCTTGGGCTTTCGTCATCATTCAGGATCGAGAAGTGTTACACGACCTGTCAGATCGGGCTAAGCCAATATTTATTGCAGAGGCTAAACAGAGTAGCGCAACCCTCACAGATGACACGCTTGATGTATTTGACAACCCCGCCTTCAATATCTTTTATGACGCAAATACGCTCATCCTCATTTGTGGCAATACAACAACACCTTTTGTCTCGGCAGACTGTTGGTTAGCTGCAGAGAATCTAATACTGGCAGCATGTGGCATGGGGCTAGGCACCTGCATCATTAGTAGCGCACTGGCCGCTTTAAATACGTCAGAAGTTAAAGTGCATTTACATATTCAGAGTGAGTTCTCGGTAATCGTACCGATTATCGTAGGATATCCGAATGATGAGATTGCACCGACCGTGCGAAAAACCCCTGTGGTCTTCGCAAATATTGTAGCACCCTAATGAAGAACTAGTGAAAAACTATTCGGGAGAACATTATTATGTACAAACGAATTCTTTGTCCTATCGATGGAAGCCCAACCTCCAACCGTGGCATGACTGAAGCTATTAATCTGGCAAAAGACCAAAAGGCCCAGTTATTTTTTTTACATGTCATTGATACTTATATCCCGATTCTAGACTTAACTGGTGAACTGAGCGTGTTCTATGACACTAACTTTTTGCAAAATCATGGCAAAAAAATCTTAGAAGAGGCAATGGATGCTGCTCATAAAGCAGGTGTAAAAGCAGACTCGAAGACTGTTGCAACAATCGGAGGTCATGTAGCTGAACTTATTGTGAACCAGGCAAAAGAATGGTCAGCAGACTTAATTGTGATGGGCACACATGGACTGCGTGGAATCGAGCGCTTGGTCATGGGTAGCGATGCCGAAACTGTACTACGAACAAGCCCAGTACCTGTATTACTGATTAGCGATACGCAAATGACCAAGAAAACGAAGTAAGAAGACTAGGAAAACATAACCAAGCAGCAATACCAGACCTTATCGATATACAACCAATCAAGATGCAAAATTTGAAGGAAATACTATGACGATTGGTACAATTTGTAATCATGCAGTTATCACTACACTGCCTACTGCTACTGTGTTGGAGGCCGCCACGCTCATGCGCCAACATCATGTGGGCGATGTGGTTGTGGTCAAAGATCATCAAGGAAAACAAATACCTGTCGGCATTGTCACTGACCGTGATGTAGTTGTTGATTTAGTAGCCACAGAACTTGATTGCAGGGTAATTACCGTAGGCGACATCATGGTCACCAACCTAGCTGTGGCGAAAGATAGCACTGGCGTATTAGAGGCTATTCAATTAATGGCTAGTAAGGGTGTGCGTAGGCTACCAATCGTCGGTGATGACGGTGAATTGGTGGGGATAGTTACACTAGATGATGTATTGTTATTACTGGCTAAAGAATTGGGAGCACTGACTAAATTGGTAGCACGTGAGCAAAAAAATGAAACTGCCAGACGCCGCAGCTAGCGATGTCATTAAATGCACATTAAGTTCTTTTCCAATTTAATTATTTAGGAATACTGGGTTTCTGAAGCGACATTGCATTAGCTTCTAAAGTGAGGTTCTGCATCAATAAATCTTCTTTGGTTTCACAGGTTTTTGAGTCAAGCTCGAACGCTATCAGTAAAGTGCAAAACAAATCATCATGACTTAATGGGTAATCCTTATAAGGCATGAGCTGGTTTAGTTTAAAGTCGAAGTGCTTACCCATCCAGACAATAGCTGGGATATGTGTTTGTTCTTTAGGCGCAATGATGTATGGGGCAGCATGCAAGTAAAAACCATGCTCACCTAAAGACTCACCGTGGTCACTCACGTAAAGCATCGTAGTAGCAAATGTTTCATCATATTTTTTCAAAAAGTTAATCACTTCTGACAAAAAATAATCCGTATACAAAATGGCATTGTCATAACTGTTATCGATTTCTTCTTGCGTACAGTCTCGCAACTCGCCTGTCATGCACATCGGTTTAAAGCGCTCAAATTCTTTAGGGTAACGTCTATAGTATTCAGGTCCATGATTGCCCATCTGGTGGAGCACAATCAGGATATCTTTGCCTTTTCTGGAGTCAACGTATTTATCCAGACCGCTTAACATGCCAATGTCTCTGCACTCTCCTTCACACACTGGATTTAATGTTGGGCTTTTGAAATCCTCATATTTCATGCGAGTCGCCACGCCTTTTGAATCTGAGTTATTATCCCGCCACAAAATTTGCACACCATGTTCAAACAGCACATCCAAAGCATTTTCTTGATTCAAGGCTTTTTCTTTAGAGTATTCTTTACGCGGCAAAGCAGAGAACATGCAAGGTACAGATACCCCAGTCGAGGTCCCACACGAACTCACATTGCTAAAGCTCACCACGTCTTGTTGAGATAATAGCGGATTGGTTTCTCTATGATAACCATTGAGTGAAAAGCGATCAGCGCGTGCAGTTTCACCCACCACCAGTATCATCAACTCCGTTTTTGCCCTTGGTGTCTGCAGCATCACCGCATCAGGTGCAATTCGCTTTAAGACAGCGTGCTTAGAGATATGAAATTGCTGAATGCCATACTTGATGATGGAATAAGTTGCATAGGTAGGATTAGCATAAAACCGTGTGATTTTGTGCTCTCGAATGAATGAGCTATAACCTGCTGTGAACGGCACAACTAACAGAATAAGTGATAAAAATAGTCCTCCCAACAAACGTAATCTCACTTTATTTTCAGCATTAGAATCTATTACTGCTGGGCAATATTTAATTACCAGCCACGCTGGAATGATTCCAAATAATACCGTTCTTACAAGCAGACTTAAGGTGAGTAAACCAGCGAACTCTTGTGGATTAGTCTGGAAAATATTGTCTATCATCACAATATCTACAACAACCCCATAGTGATCCATGTAATAAGCGGCTTGTGAGGCAATCACTAAAAACAGCGCTAAAATCCAGCGTGTAGATCTGCCATGGCAAATCAGCAAAAAGAAGATAGCGGTTAATGCTGAAAAGAATGCTGCAAGTGACAGCAGAAAAGGAAAATTTCTAAGAGTGAGTGGGTATATCTCCAGAATTCTGCCAAAGAGCGATAAATTACCCGTTAACATAATGAAGGCAACCACCAGCATAATGGTGCGGTTTTGAGTCGCCATCAGCTTGGTAGTGGAAATATAGTTGAACAAATGATTACGTAACGAATACATCATTGAGTACATCTCTTTTAGTTTTTTAATATTGCTATTGCGACAAGTTTGCAACTAATATGCCAAATAGTTAACTCTATGATTCACATGTGATTACCAAATTTTTATTTAGGCTGAATGAATAATTCGTGCAAAATTTGTAGTGCCTACTGCCAAGCCTCTCTGCAAAATACGCAAAGTTTAGTTAAACTAATATTAAGTTTTATTTTTAATAAAACACTACTGATATATCAACAAGGAATACATGATGGAAGGTTTACTGATATTGGCCGTATTCGCCGTGGTGGCGTTTTTCTTGATGCGTGGTAAATAACTGATAGAGGCTTCTAATCAGCATCTAATTTAGTCAGTAAATTTCACCACTTAGAGTCAGCCCCTATTTCGGGTAAAATAGCGTTTTACTTAATTCAAGCTCGCTATGTCTCTGCCCACTAGCCCTTTACAGGCTGAAATCAAACGTCGCCGTACCTTTGCCATTATTTCTCACCCTGATGCGGGTAAAACCACACTTACTGAAAAACTACTGTGGTTCGGTGGTGCTATTCAAGTAGCGGGTGAGGTGCGCGGCCGTAAAGCTTCACGTCACGCAACATCTGACTGGATGGAGCTAGAGAAGCAACGTGGCATTTCAGTGACCTCTTCCGTGATGCAGTTCCCCTACCGTGAGCACATGGTGAACTTGCTTGATACTCCAGGCCATGATGACTTCTCTGAAGATACCTACAGAACACTCACTGCAGTTGACTCTGCAGTGATGGTGATTGACTCGGTGAATGGTGTAGAAGCGCAAACCATCAAGCTATTGAACGTATGCCGCATGCGCGATACACCTATTATTACCTTCATCAATAAGCTAGACCGTGAGAGTCGTGCGCCGATTGAGCTATTGGACGAGATTGAGACTACGCTAGGTATGGAATGTGCGCCAATGACCTGGCCAATCGGCATGGGTAAAAGCTTTAGGGGTGTATACAACTTATACACAGACACTGTTTCATTTTTTGACCCACGTGCGGACAAAGGCACGTCAGAAACAATTAAAGGTTTAGACAATCCGCGTTTAGATGAGCTACTCGGCCCAGTTGCCGATGACTTGCGAATCGACATTGAGTTAGTGCGTGGTGCATCGCATACTTTTGATGATGCACGCTATCTAAGTGGCAAACAAACACCCGTGTTCTTTGGCTCAGCCATTAACAACTTTGGCGTGCAGTCTTTACTAGATGCAGTGGTTGACCTATCCCCTGCTCCACTTGCCCGCAGTACGGCTTCTAGACCTGTGCAGCCTGACGAAGCAAAATTCTCAGGATTTATCTTCAAGATTCAGGCAAATATGGATCCAAAACATCGCGACCGTATTGCTTTCTTGCGTGTCTGCTCTGGCCGCTTTGAGCGTGGTATGAAAATTAAGCAAGTCGCAACTGGCAAAACACTCAGCGTTAACAATGCCATCACCTTTATGGCACAAGACCGCACCACGATGGATGAAGCATTTTCGGGCGATATTATCGGCATTCCTAACCACGGTACGATTAAAGTAGGCGATACCTTTAGTGAAGGTGAAGCACTTAAATTCACTGGCATCCCTTCTTTTGCACCTGAGTTTTTCCGCCGCGCGCGCATTAAAAACCCAATGAAAATGAAGCAGTTACAAATTGGCCTCAAGCAACTTTCAGAAGAAGGCGCCGCACAACTTTTCCGTCCGCTACTATCAAACGATTTAATTTTAGGCGCAGTCGGCATGTTGCAGTTTGATGTAGTAGCCCACCGTTTAGAACACGAATACGGCGTAGATATGGTATTTGAACCCTATGATTGCTACACCGCACGCTGGCTTAAAGGTAAAGATGCAGATTTAAAAGCCATCGCCGATAAATACGGCTTTAATGTGGGCTTGGATAGTGCTGATGATTATGTGTATTTGGCGCCCAACCGCGTGAATCTGCAAATGGCACAAGAGCGCTACCCTGATCTACAGTTTATGGAAACAAGAGAGTTAGTTTAAGAACATCAATTGCCTAAAAAAGTCATTGATCCTTGCTGTCCATGCGAAAGCGGTAAGCATTACAATGCATGCTGCGGAATCTACCATGCCGGCGCAGCAGCAGCAACGGCCGAAGCGCTTATGCGTTCGCGCTACACAGCTTATGTATTAGCTTTAGAAGATTATCTACTACAGACGTGGCATACCGACACTCGCCCTGCTGCACTCAACCTAGCCGAAGACCAACCACTTAAATGGCTCGGTTTGCAAGTAAAGCATGCTGAAATAATTAATGAATCTACTGCAACAGTAGAGTTCGTGGCGCGTTATAAAGTTGGTGGTAAAGCAGAAAGACTACACGAACTCAGCCAGTTTGTACGCCTGGAAGGCCGTTGGTATTATCTAGTTGGCAGTGATCTAAGCTAACAATCCATGTCTTAATAGCGTCACTTGCCATGATGCCAAATAAAGCGTTTAATCCAATATACAAATTTATTTTTCACACACAAACTGCAATGGTTTGTATTAAATAATCAACACACCAGCGATTATAATAATTGGAAAGCTCGTGTACGTTCTATGAATAACTACTGTGGTCAAGTTTCTTTAACTTAGCTCTGAAGGGTTGTTATGGATAAGAATAAAATTGCACAAATAAGCAAGCTCGAAACATCACTTCCTCAAATATTATCCCAAGATACAGATTTCCGCATTGTCGCTGAAGATGCCCCAGTCATGTTATGGCTAACGAATGCCGATGGTAAGGTGGTTTTTACCAACTTAAAATGGAAAAAATTTATAAGCGGCATATCAGACAACACCCCTTTGGCCAGTGATGCATGGGTCAAGGCGCTACATCCGGATGACCTTGAGCCATGCATGAAGACTTTCGATGAAGCATTCATTGAACATGAGCCGTTCCAGATGGAATACCGATTACGCCGAGCAGATGGGCAGTACCGCTACGTACTAGACACGGGAGAGCCTTACCTAAACAAAGATGGTAAGTTTGCCGGCTTTATTGGGTCTTCAAGTGATGTGACAGAGCGTAAAAATCACGAAGACCAGTTACGCCTCTCTCAATTAGAACTCACGCAGCACAACATGGAGATGCAGTATATCAATGAGCTAAACTCCTACTTGCAAGTATGCCTCTCCCTTGATGAAACGCATCCTATTATTGAACATTACGCCAAGAAGATTTTCGCCGACTATTCAGGTGTGTTGTATCTGTTTGATGAAACCCATACCATCGTCGAAACGGCAGCAAGATGGGGAGATGACAAGTGCATATCACAAGCCGTAATCTCACCCGACGACTGTTGGGGCTTGCGGCAAGGTAAAGTGCACGTAGTTGATGGCGCGGATGACGTTATCGTATGCAACCACATCCATGGTAGCTGCCAAGATGGATATGTTTGTGCCCCAGTTATTGCCCAGGGTGAAATGGTAGGCGTACTCACCGTAACGCTTGGTTCAGAAAATATTGTCAATGATAAAAATAAACTAAGAACATCAAAAGAATCACGTACACGTCTTATTGCAATGGCGGCAGATAATCTGGCAATGGCGCTTGTCAGCCTGAAACTGCGTGAAGCCTTGCGCAGTCGGTCTGTGCGCGACCCATTAACCAAACTATTTAATCGACGCTATCTGGAAGAAACTCTGGCTCGCGAATTATCTAATGGGAAACGCTCTAACCAGAACCTTGGCGTCATCATGATTGATATCGATCACTTCAAGAAATATAACGACACGCATGGCCATGATGCCGGTGACTTTGTGCTGACCGAGATTGCTGAGCTACTCCGTAACAAATTACGGGAGGGAGACATCCCTTGCCGCTATGGCGGTGAGGAATTAGTCATGGTAATGCCAGGTGCTACAAAAGAAATAACCGCCGCCCGGGCTGAATCTATGCGTGAAACGATTGAAAAACATGCGTTCGTTTATCAGGGCAATAATTTAAATGGTGTCACCGCTTCACTGGGGGTAGCAGAATACCCACAGGATGGGGACACCGCCATCTCGCTCATGAAGGCTGCAGATACCGCACTTTACCGCGCTAAAGATAGCGGCCGGAATCAAGTTGTACTCGCTGGAGCGTAATCAGTATTAAAAGTGATGTGAAAAATAATAAGTTTGCATAAGCTGGATTGCACACTTAAGCCAATCAAAGCCCTAATGGGCTTGAACGTTGAAAGGTAAACTGACATGACAACCCTAAAAATCAATAAAGTATTAGTAGGTGAGGCAATGGTGGGTGAAGGCAATGAGGTCGCACATGTGGACCTGATTATGGGGCCTCGCGGCAGCGCAGCCGAAACCGCTTTTTGTTTAACACTGACCAACCAAAAACGTGGTGATAATGCACTGCTGGCAGTAGTCGCCCCCAATTTGATGACGAAGCCAGCAACCGTCATGTTCAACAAAGTCGATATTAAGAACGCCAAACAAGCAATGCAGATGTTTGGTGCTGCACAAGCTGGTATTGCAAAAGCGGTCACTGACTCTGTCAAGGAAGGTACTATTCCATTAGCAGAAGCTGACGATGTATTTATCTGCATCGGCGTCTTTATCCACTGGGATGCGGAAGACAACACCAAGATCCAAGACTGGAATTATGAAGCGACTAAATTAGCGATACAACGCGCTGTGGCAGGCTTGCCTACCGCAGCACAGGTCATTGAGCCCGAATTCGAAATACATCACCCGCTGGCTGCCCATGGCTATAAAGTAGAGTCTGAAGTGAGTTCGTTGCAAATAGTGGCGTGATAAATCATTACTTAATCTATCATCAAACATACACTGTAATGACTGAAATCATAATGTCATAATCGATCGGTAGCATACCCATAAAATTTTCTTAAAGAGAATCTACTATGGTGTATGAAAAATCTACGCTGGGTTACAGTGAGTTCATGAATAACAAACGTACGCTCAATGTGCGGGAACGCCAAGTGTTGTTACTGGTGAATGGCATCAGGAACATTGATGACCTGGAGAAATTCTTCAAAAAAGAACTATTGAGTGAAACCATCCAAAAGCTTGAGTCCGAAGGCTTTATTTACTTAGCAAACAGTAGCCAGGCAACGAGAAATACCAATGTCTCAGGAAGGTCTTTCTTAAGCACGCAAGCTGCATCAATACCGATTAACCTTACAAAGATGGTAGCCATAAAAGCAATTCTCATGGAGGCCACCGATGACTATCTAGGCTTAATGGGTCGCAATATGAAGGAACGTATCGCCAAAACTGAAAACGAGCTCGATTTGAGAAACTGCATCTCTAGCTGGCACATGGCGATGCGTGAATCTAAGCTAGGCCGTGAATCTACTGACTTTTTAATGGAGCAGATTCATCAGACCCTAGAAAACAAAATGTTAGATGCTGAAACTGCGGTGCAGTGAGACCACATTGAGACTAGTACGCTAATGCGCACGAATAAACTCTGCAATCGGTTTAAGTAACTCACCATTACCACGCAAGGGCTTCGCAAGTTTAGCCACCATCTCCTTGTGCCCATAATTGGGAAACTCGACCACTTGGACTGAACCACCTTTAGACTTAATTTTAGCTGCCAGATTAAACGTGTTATGTATCCCCACCGTGCCGTCTTTAAGTCCCACCAGCAATAACATTGGCGGATTGTTACCCGTTACAAATTCAATCGGTTGTGATTTCCAGCGCTGATCTTCTGGTCCGAATATCTCTTTTAATCGCTCACTCTTCAACGGTAAAAAGTCATAAGGTCCTGCCAAACCTATGGTGCCACGAAAGTCATTTGGTTTTAATTGTTCTTTCCCTAGATACACTTTATTCAAGCTCAACATGACTGCGATGTGTGCTCCTGCGGAGTGACCAGCTAAAAAGACACGATCTGGGTCACCACCAAATTCATTGATATGTGTTTTAACCCACTTGGCTGCCTTAGCGGGATCTTCCATAAAGCCTGGGAAAACAACCTCTGGATAAATACGATAGTCCGGAATCACGGCGACAAAGCCACTGGATGCGAATGCTTCGGCCACGAATTTATAATCTGCTTTATCACCTGCGTCCCAGCCCCCACCATAATAAAAAAGTACGACTGGTGGCTTATTCTTATCAATCATTTGCTTAGGTTGATATACATCTAGTTTTTGACGTGGCAGGTCACCATAAGCAATGTAAGCATGCAACTGATAGTCATTGCTAGGCACTAGTGCATTGAGCGTTTTAACTGGTGAACATGCGACGGTAACTGTTATAACTAAGCCGATTGCGGCTGAAGAAAGTACTCTTTTAACTGTTTGTCGTGATGTCATAAGAGTGTTGTATGAACGTTATTATGAGTATTGATAGTGTGTCTGACACTGAACTTACATTTACGTTGCCAGACTTAAATTAAATTCAAAATAGTCTGGATTCAAATTAGCAGTACTTATCTTTAAAAACGAGCCTTTAAACACGAGGCAAACTAATCTCGACACTCAAACCACTCGCCATATGATTGTTGACAACGTTGCTGGCAACATTGTTGGCAATAATGGTACCGCCATGCGCCTCGATAATCTGCTTGGCAATTGCCAAGCCAACGCCATGGCCATCCTTATGATGACTTTCACTACCCCTATAAAAAGGCTGAAATATCGTCTCAAGTTCATTCTCAGCAACTCCAGGACCGTGATCGGTTACCTTGATGATAATGTTGTCTTGTTTTAGCATTGTACTAATCACAACCTGTGATTCATCTTCACTGTATTTAAGCGCATTACGAACCACGTTATCAATCGCCCGATGCAACAAATCTTGCTGACCTAATACACTTACATCACCGGCTTGTTCATATTGAATAGTGATTTTTTTTGCCATACCTTCAAAACGTGCGTCTTCAATTACCGTAGTCAGCAACTCATCGATGTATATCGGCTCTTTCTCTACCTTCATTACGCCAGACTCTAACCGGGATAGTTCCAACAACTCACCGACCAAGTTATCCATACGCTCAGATTCACGCTCTATACGTGTAAGTGAGGAATCTAATTTATCAGGTTGCTGCCTTGCCAAGCCCACGGCAATTTGCAATCTAGCCAATGGTGACCGTAACTCATGCGAGACTTGATGTAGCAAACGTGTCTGACTTTGCATCAATGCGCCTAAGCGCGTTGCCATCAGGTCAAATGCACTTCCTAAATCCGCCAACTCATCATGTCGATTGCCCATTGCAGTACCGATACGCACATCCAAACTACCATTGGCAGCACTTGCAAAAGCCTGTCTTAATTGTTTGATAGGTTTTGAAAAATACCAAGCCAGAATTGCAGCAAAGATCAAGCTAGCCAGCACACCAGCCAACAAAGGCACGAACGGAAATAAATGTCTGTTTCTTGGCTTCGCGTTAAAACCTAACATTCTAGGATTAGGCATGGCGCCCTTTTGAAATGCCGGTACAAATAGCAAGTAACGATGACCATCACTGGCCTGAATCTGCTGCACTGCACCCCTAACTAAAACGTTAGCTTTTTGTTCACCATCTACTGCGATTCTTTGTGATAGCACTTCACGTGCACTTTTAATTACATCTACAGACACGGCCCTACCTTGCAGTTCCATATTCTGTTCATCCACAGCGTAAACTTGTGGCATAGGGCGCTGCGCCCAATACTGCATCAGTGCTTGCAAGCCTTCCACACCACCGAACTTTAAGGTAGCGGCGGCAGCGGCCACCATGGATTTTGCTGACGGGCTCGCTTCAATCTGTGCATTGGCATTTTCTAACTTATTATTGGCAATCCACACAGCAACACCAACACCGGTCACCGCGGTTAATTGCGCCAAGAAGAAAAATATAAAGAACTTCCAATATAACCTGCCCATCTCAAGTGCCTCTAATATTCATGGGGTTATCTAATATTCCTGGGTTTCTAATATACATGCGTATTGGCTCAGTCTTTAAGCAACTGATAACCTAAACGGAATACAGTTTGTATGATGTGACGGCCATCTGGCAATAGACCGAGTTTATGGCGAATACTGCTCAAATGTACATCGATAGTCCGGTCAAATCTTTCTAATGGGCGACCTAAAGCCTGTTGTGATAAATCTTGCTTGGTCACGACCTGCCCGGCATTTTTAGCCAAAATCTCAAGTAGATTGAATTCCGTACTAGTCAGCGTCACTGGCTCACCATCCCATGTCACCAAACGTTGTGCAGGCCAAATGGCTAATGCCCCCACGATGATTTGCGTTGAAGCGCCGTTACTCTCCTCTGCAGGTTTAACACGGCGCAAAATGGCACGGATACGCGCCACGATTTCGCGTGGGGTGCTAGGCTTGGGGACATAATCGTCTGCCCCTAATTCCAACCCTAAAATACGGTCAGTATTATCGCCTCTGGCAGTTAACATGATGACCGGCACATTGCTGTGTTGCCTAATGGTCCTGAGCGTATCAATCCCGTTTAATTTAGGCATCATCACATCAAGCACGATGATATCAAAAGTTTGTTGTGCGGCCATTTTGGCACCAGTTGCGCCATCGTGTGCAACGCTCACCTCAAAGCTTTCCAGTTCAAGATACTCTTTCAGCATCTCTACCAGCTCAACATCATCATCTATCAATAAAACAGTTTGCATTCAGCGTTTTAACCCCAGTCAATAATCTACAAGTGCGATGTTGTCATCATAACCAGCACATGTCATTGTCACAATCACTCAACTATGCATTTACCTAGATTTACACCTACTTTACAGCACTTAACATTGTCGTATTCCACAATGGCATCGTCTGAAAAAGATACGAACAAGCCTAATAAGTTCGTAACACTTCATTAAGTCATTACTCAACATTGAGAAGGAATATCATGAATACTAAATTGACATTAAAACAACTCGTAGCTACTTCTATCTTGGCAATGTCACTGCCGTTAGCATCAGTTGCTGTAGCACACGAAGGCGGGCCAGATGGTCGCGCCGAAAAAGGTGCTCACTGTGAAAAAGGTGCAAGAATGCATCATGGCATAGGCAAGCATGGTTTACCACCTTACTTGCGTGGCATTCAGCTTTCAGAAACACAGAAAGACGAAGTGTTTAACTTGATGCATGCGCAAGTACCTGTGATGCGTGATCAGCACAAACAACGCGTCAAACTATTGCAAGAGTTACGCGCAACTTCACAAGCAGACCAATTTGATGATGCAAAAGCGCAACAAATCTCGAATCAGCTTGCAGGCTTGGAGCAAGAAAAAACTCTGGCACGCGCTCGCAATGATGCAAAAATATTTGCTTTGCTCACGCCTGAGCAACGTCAGAAAGCACGTGAAGCCAAAATGCAGAAACGTTGGGGACATGGTGAACACACGGGGTTTAAATCACACCATCGTGCGATCAAACAACCCACTATGTAATTTGATTAGCATCACACATCTACCAATGAGATGTGTGATGCAATCTTAACAATTATAGATTCTCAAAAGCTTCGCATAACTGGCTGAGTAATTGCCCGAATAAAGGCAATACTTCTTCTTTGCTATGTGGGCTATCGTCATCGGTACCGGCAATCACAAAAGCAATTGTGAGTTTGTCTAGATTCTCTCTAAACTCTGCCCAATGTTCGGCTTCAGCATCGCCAATCAGTTGAAATTTATTGAACCCGGATTCGATGATCTCGATTAACTCTGCATCAGGCAAGCCTGCAAATAGTGTTTTTGCAATGGTCACTTGTGCTGCTTGCAAGTTAGGTGAAATGTCTTCTTGCGCTAGCGGCATGGTTAAAAATGCATAAGTCAGTAATGCATAAGCTTGATACACACTAAGCATATCGAAATTTTCAGTACGCTCTGCCAATGGCGAACGCTCGGCAGCCTGAATGGCTTTGAACGTAACATAACAACTCAGATAATCCGCGGCGGCTAATGCATCATAATCATCAAGGTTAATATTAGGCTTGGCTTCATCGTCACGTAATGTGTCAGCTAAACACAATGCATGCATGAGTTTGAGGTTTTTTGAGTATTGAATTTCCACTATTTTTCCTTAATTTTGATTATTAAATCTGCGGCAATGCCTCTAATAATTCATGCAGCTCTAACCAGCGCTCTTCAGCAACTTCTATTTGATTCGTGAGTTCTGCCTGTTTCTTTAATAATGTCTGTAATTCAGTTTTATCAGCAGATGCATAAAGTGAGGTGTCGTTTAGGCGCTCATCACATATCGTTTTATCGGCTTGCCATTTTGCAATATCAAGTTCTAATTTCTCAAGCTCTTTTACTAATGGCCTACGTTCAGCGATTCTCGCTTGGCGCTCAGCTTTGCTCAACGCGCGGTCATTTTTGTTAGGTTTATCAGCTTCTATCGTTTGCACAGCCTGCTTCTCTTTTAAGCGCTGTTCATTTAGCCACTGGCTGTAGTCCTCTAAATCACCATCAAACTGCGCGGCTTTGCCATCAGCCACCAGTATAAATTGGTCACAAGTTGCACGTAACAAAGCCCTATCGTGCGATACCAGAATGACGCCACCTTCATAATCTTGCAGTGCCAAGGTTAGCGCATGACGCATTTCGAGGTCTAAGTGGTTGGTTGGCTCGTCCAGTAACAATAGATTCGGTCGCGTCCAAATCAATAACGCTAAGGCTAGGCGTGATTTTTCACCGCCAGAGAAATTAGCACAGGGTGACCGTGCCATGTCGCCTTTAAAATCGAATCCGCCCAAGTAATTGAGATGCTCTTGCTCGCGCGTCAATGAATCTAGCTTCATCATGTGTTGCAGTGGTGATTCATCTGGTCGCAATTGCTCAAGTTGATGCTGTGCAAAGTAACCGATATTCAGGTCTTTGCCTTCAACCCGTTTGCCACTTAAAGCTTTCAATTCGTTTGCCAATAGTTTAATCAGCGTGGTCTTACCCGCGCCGTTACGGCCTAACAAGCCTAGCCGCTCACCTGGGCGAATAGCCAACACAATGTCTTTAATCAAGGCAACGTTGTTATAACCCACCTGCATCTCATCTAAAACCAGCATTGGGTCTGGTGCTGCTACTGGTGCCCTAAACTCAAAACTAAATTGTGAATCTACGTGTGCCGCGGAAATCATCTCCATACGCTCTAGGGCTTTAATGCGACTCTGTGCTTGGCGTGCCTTGGTTGCCTGCACGCGGAAACGATCAATATAGCTATGCAAATGTGCAACTTTACGTTGTTGCTTTTCAAACATCGCTTGTTGCAGTGCTAATTTCTCTGCACGCTGACGTTCGAAATCTGAATAGCCACCTCTATACAAGGTAAGCGTTTGCTGCTCAATATGTGCGATGTGATTAACGATAGCGTCTAAGAAATCTCTATCGTGCGAAATGAGTAGTAATGTGCCACGGTAGCTTTGCAGCCAGCCTTCCAGCCAAATCACCGCATCCAAGTCCAAATGGTTGGTTGGCTCATCCAGTAACAACAAGTCTGAGCGGCACATCAAGGCACGCGCCAGATTCAAACGTACGCGCCATCCACCGGAGAAAGTAGAGACTGGCTGTTGCAATGCGGCTTGGCTAAAACCTAGGCCATTTAATAATTCAGCGGCACGTGCTTTAGCTGAGTAACCATCAATATCGGCCAGACGGTGGTGTAGCTCTGCAATGAGTTCACCTTGGTGATTTGCTTCCGCTGCGACTAAAGCCGTTTCAACTTCACGTAGCTCAGCATCACCATCTAATACGAACTCGATTGCAGGTATCACCAAGGCTGGCGTCTCTTGCGCCACATGCGCAACCACCCAAGCTGCCGGCATTTCCAGGTCACCTGATTCGAGATGCATTTCCCCGCGCAACAAAGCAAAGAGTGAAGATTTACCAGCGCCGTTAGCTCCTGTTAAACCGACCTTATGCCCTGGATGTAGCTGCATATTAGCGGCTTGAATAAGGATTTTTAAGCCGCGAACCAATGTAAGTTGTTTGAATTGAATCAAGGTAAAACCATCAAATTTAAAAAGGCTTGTCAGCCTAGATTTGTAAAAGACGTTATTCTAAATGATTCAGCCAGTAGTCTTTACATATCTTTAGACTTTACAACTCTTTACCTTGCTAAAACATGCATGAAATCATTCTTATAACAAATATTGCAGTAAAATAAGCCTTCTTGTGACCCTAAAATAAAAACTAAACGTCAAAATTCAACGTCGAACAAATCTATGGTCAAAAAATCTCTGCTTTTGGTTTATCGCACGCTAGCCTGGCTTATCGGCATTGTCGTCGTTGTGTTGCTTGTTACCGCACTTACCATTCATTTCCTGGTACTGCCTAACATCAATCAATACAAGGACAAAATCGCCGGTTATGCTGCGCAAGCAGTTGGTCAAAAGGTCGCCATTGGCAACATTAAAGCTGACTGGATAGGTATAAACCCGCATTTTTCTATCTCGAATATTGATATATTTGATGCAGAAAATCGTCCGGCATTACAGCTTAAGAACACAGATGCGAAATTATCCTGGCTCAGCATCCCCATGCTGGAGCCACGTCTGGCTGAACTCATCATTCGCGCACCAGAGTTGACTATCCGCCGCATGCAAAATGGCGAGATCTTTGTCGCGGGCATCAGCATGAGCGGTCAATCTAAACCTGCCTTGCCCAATTGGTTGTTACGTCAATCCAAAGTAGCGATATTTAACGCTAAAGTCGTCTGGCTGGATGAGATGCGTGGCGCGCCTGTGTTGAGTCTGGATAAGCTCAACCTGCAAATCTTCAGCCCACCATGGAAGAGCTTGATTAAAAATCATCAGTTCGTCTTCAGTGCAGTACCTTCTGCAGGGACAAACAACCCGATCACCTTTAATGGCAATGTATATGGCAATGACGTCAGTAAGATCGAGCAATGGCGTGGTCACGTAGAAATGCAGATTAAAAGTGCCAATGTTGCTGCTTTTAAACCCTGGATTGATTATCCAGTCGATTTGCAATCTGGGTTTGGTAGTACCAAAGTAATTGTTAATTTTGCTAACAGTCGTTTCTCGTCTATTACCAGTGACTTGGCTTTAAACAATGTACACATGCGACTTAAAGCAGACGCTGATCCTATCGTACTCAATAAACTAGCTGGAACAGTGGATTGGAGAAATTTAAAGGCTAGTCAAGTAACGTCAACAAACCTTGTAGATTCAGGTTATTCAATCAGCGTTGATAACCTAACACTCAATACTAGCAGTGGCTTGAGTCTACAAAATGCTTCAGCAAGTTTTACGCAACATGATCAAAACAACAAATTATTTAATCTTAAGTTAGCTCATATCAATCTGGCATCCATCAGTCCTTACCTAACCCAACTGTCTTTGCCCGCAGATGTCTTGCAAAAAATTACCAGTTTGTCGCCTAAAGGCAATCTTGACAATTTGGTTGTACATTGGGAAGGCAATCAGACTAAAACAAAAGCATATGTGCTCAACACCAAGTTTAGAGGTTTAAGCATGCAAGCCCATGAAAAGATACCTGGTTTCGAGAATCTGACCGGAGAGATTAAAGCCAACCAAGAGAAAGGCAAACTGAATATACAGACACAGAATGCCAAACTGGACTTCAAAGATGTGCTGCGTTGGCCTATCCCAATCGACAAGCTCAATGGCGATATCAACTGGGAAGTCAACGACAAGGAAACTGAAATCCAAGTCAACAATCTTGCTATCAGCAATCCACATCTGTCAGGCAGTCTTGATGCCACGTATTTAATGGATGGTAAGCAAGGTGGCTTGCTTGATTTAAAAGCTAAGTTTGGCAAAGGCAACGCGAAGTACGCAATGTTTTATTACCCAACCATGCTGGGTGAGGCTACTTTACATTGGCTAGATACATCAATATTGGCTGGTCGTGCTGAAGATATCAATCTTGTTGTGAAAGGTCGTTTGGCTAACTTCCCATTTGTGGACAGTAAAAACCATCTGGATAGCAAGCTTGGTTTATTTAGAGTGACGGCAAAAATCAGTGATAGCGTGATTGAATATGGCACAGGCTGGCCTGTGATTGCAGACTTGGGGCTTGATCTATTATTTGAAGGCAAACGTATGGAGCTTAATGCCCATACAGGCCACGTACTAAACAATCGAATCGTTAAAAGTAAAGCGACCATTGACCAATTAGATGCAGACTACCCGATACTTAATCTCGTCAGTGAAATAAAAGGCCCAGTCTCCGATGGCATTAAGTTTGTGAATGAGAGCCCGGTATTCGATGTCACACAAGGTTTTACCGAAGACCTCAAGACCAGTGGCTCAGGCAATCTCAACCTGAGTTTAAAGATACCTTTAGACGACTTAGAATCCTCGAAATATAAAGGCTTATATCAAATCACCAACGGCAGCATGGAGAGTTCGAGCGTACCGACACTAAGCAGCATAAATGGAATTTTGGAGTTTACAGAAAGCACTCTAACTGCCAAAAATATCAAAGCAAGTGCATTTGGTGCGCCGCTTGTATTTAACCTTAACTCAGGTAAAGACAAAGTAATCCGCGTCGCTGCGAGAGGTCGCTTGAACGATGAAGCGATTAAGCAGCTATTAGGCAGAGGCGCGAACTATTTTAGTGGTAGTACAGATTGGGTTGGCGACATTATGATTCAAAAGCCTCTTATCAATATCGGTATACGTGCAGACCTGTTCGGCTTAACTTCAAGACTACCTGCACCATTCGATAAAGCAGCCAATGAGCGCGTTGGTCTACGTATTGATAAAAAGCAAGATGCAAGCACAGACACGATCACAGTGAACCTAGGTACTAGATTAGGTGCGAAAATCATTCGTTCTGTAGAAAACGAAAAAATAGAGTTCAGTCGTGGTGTGGTCAACATCAGCGGACGCGGAGCAAACACTAGCGGATTCAACACTACCAATGAATTTACTACCTTGGTTAATGCGCCTAAAGGGCTGCAAGTGTACGGTAATTTAGACTACTTAGATGCCGACGCGTGGCGCAGCGTGGCAGATGGTCTCCAAGACCCCAACACACAAGAGACCAAGGCTCAAGAAATCAAATTTCCAATCGGAAAGTCAGATTTCAAAATTAATAGTCTCGATATTTTTAACAGGCGCATTAACCAGTTAAGGGTTCAGAATAAATCGGGGAAAGATGATTTCCAATTTAATGTACAAAGCCGCGAAATCACGGGTGATTTGCAATGGTTAAACCAGGACAATGGTAAGCTGATTGCGCGTTTAAGCAATCTTACAATTCCCGATGCAGCACCTATTAGCATCAAGCCAACCATCCCGACGATTACAAAGGATGCGGCTCCTAAAACCTTTAAAAAACTCAATCAGGATTATCCAGCATTGGATATCACTGCGAATAGCTTCGAGTTTAATAAGAAAAAATTGGGTGGCTTGGAGTTGGTGGCTTTTCCTAGAAACGACGACTGGATTATCCAAAAACTTAAAATTATCAATCCTGAAAGTGCTATCAGCGCTGAGGGCGAATGGAACAACTGGGTTCGTAATCCAAATACTCGCCTTAATGTGACATGGGATATGAAAGATCTGGGCAAGACCATGAAGCGATTAGGGTATCCGGATACCATTAAGGACGGCGAAGGTGAACTGAACGGGCAACTCAGTTGGGCAGGTAGTCCACATGAGTTTGACGTCATAGGTTTAAACGGCAACTTACAGTTTGAGGTTCGTAAAGGTCAAATCTTAAAAGTACAACCAGGTGTTGGTAGGCTGTTTGGCTTACTCAGCTTACAAAGCTTGCCCCGCCGACTAAGTTTAGATTTCAGGGATTTATTTAATAGTGGGTTTGCTTTCGACAAAATCGAAGCGACAGTAAAAATTGACCGTGGCATCCTGAGTAGCGATAACTTCACCATGTCAGGACCGGCGGCTGACGTGAAAATCAAAGGTGAAACTAATATACAAAAAGAAACTCAACATTTAAACGTAAAAGTCATGCCTCATATCAGTGACAGTATCTCACTGGCCGCATTAGCGGGTGGGCCATTGGCGGGTGCTGTTGCTTTCTTGGCTCAAAAAGTCCTGAAAGATCCACTGAATAAGATTATTTCTACTGAATATGAAATTACTGGCACTTGGGATAATCCAATAGAGGTCAAAGCGCCGGATAATGATAAAGAAATGAGCAGCAACTCACCCTTGAACTAAAGGGATAAACAATAGACTCAAAATATTGATATATTATTGAGAACAACAAAAACTGTTTGGATGACATATGGCTATTACTTCTCGCTTGAAAACAACTAAAGCAAAACTCAACAATCAAGACATCATCAAGATTGCAGCGATTCAGATGGCCTCAGGCCCTTATGTATCTGCTAACTTGAGCGAGACTGAGCGCTTAATTGAAATCGCTGTGAATCAAGGTGCAAGATTAGTGGTGCTACCGGAATATTTCGCCATTATGGGTTTGAAAGAAACCGATAAAGTAAATGTGAGGGAAGAAGACGGCAAAGGTCCTATTCAAGATTTTTTAGCAAAAACGGCAAAAAAACATCGTATCTGGTTGATCGGTGGCTCAGTACCAATGGTTAGCACTCATCCCAATAAGGTTCGTAATAGTTGCCTGGTCTATGACGACAAAGGAAAGCAAGTTGCACGCTATGACAAAATCCATTTATTTGGTTTGGATTTGGGTAACGAGCACTATCACGAAGAAAAAACTATTGAGCCTGGAGATGCGATCAAAGTGGTCGATACGCCATTCGGCAAGATCGGACTCTCGATATGCTATGACCTTCGCTTCCCTGAGCTTTATCGTGCCATGGGCGAAGTAAATATCATCGTTGTTCCTGCGGCCTTTACTGACACCACAGGTAAAGCACACTGGGAAAGCCTGATCCGCGCACGCGCGATTGAGAACCTAAGCTATGTGATTGCACCTGCACAAGGCGGCTACCACTTGTCTGGCCGCGAAACACACGGCAACAGCATGATTGTTGATCCATGGGGTGTAATTCTAGACAGATTGCCACGTGGTTCTGGCGTGGTGATTGCTACCATGAACCCAAAATACCAAGAAAGCTTAAGAACCAGTTTACCTGCGCTAAAACATCGAACGATTAAAATGGTAGCTCAGTAACAGCTTACGTGCTGTAAAACCTAGCGCACTTTAAAACCAAGAGTTTAAAACCAAGTGCGCTCAATTGAGTCTGATGTATTAATTAGCAAACTAGCTTTGCCATTTTGAGTACTAAATTGCAGAAATTACTTAGTAGTTTTAAATCGCATTAGTGATATATTTAATTTATTGAAACATAACTATTGATAAGTTAACACCAATAGCCACCATATAGGCCGCAACGATTAAATGAAAACTCAAGAGACACCTACCAAAGCAAGCCCGAATACTGCAATTGAAAAGTTTGGATCACATTTTGATGCAGCTACAGAGGCGCTGCTCACGCCCGCTAGCTTAGATACGGCAAAGCTACAAAATGTACTAGGCGATATGATGTCGCATAAAATTGATTATGCAGATTTGTATTTTCAATACAGTCGCTCTGAATCTTGGGGTTTAGAAGAAGGTCAAGTGAAGTCAGGTAACTTCTCCATTGATCAAGGCGTTGGTGTGCGTGCCGTGAGCGGCGAAAAAACCGCTTTTGCCTACTCTGACGACATCAATTTAACTGCATTATTACACGCGGCAAAGGCCACAAAAGCCATTGCCAGCTTGGGTAGCGAACAAACTGCTAACACCAATTCAGTTGTCGCACGCCAAGCGCCGCAGCTTTACTTGCCGCATGATCCAATTGCATCACTCTCTGCTGATGCAAAAGTGAAACTGCTTGAGCGTCTAGAATCAATCGCCAGAAAAATCGATAGCCGCATCTCACAAGTCACTGCATCCATTGCCGGCGAATACGAGGTAGTGATGGTGGCGCGTCATGATGGCGTGATGGCAGCCGACGTGCGCCCATTGGTGCGCTTAGGCATTAATGTCATTGCCGAAAGTAATGGCCGTCGCGAACAAGGTTCCGCTGGTGGTGGCGGTCGTTTTGACTACAGTTATTTCACTGATGAAATCTTGCATGATTATGCACAAAAAGCCGTACATCAAGCTTTAATCAACCTGGAAGCGCGCCCTGCCCCGGCTGGCAGCATGACCGTGGTACTAGGTGCTGGCTGGCCAGGTATCTTGTTGCACGAAGCGATTGGCCACGGTTTAGAAGGCGACTTTAACCGCAAGGGCAGCTCTGCATTCAGTAATATGATAGGCCAACAAGTCGCAGCCAAAGGCATCACCATCGTCGATGATGGCACCATTCAAGACCGTCGCGGTTCCCTTAGTATTGATGATGAAGGCAACCCAACTAATCGAACCGTATTGATTGAAGATGGCATCTTGCGTGGTTACATTCAAGATAGCTTAAACGCGCGCTTGATGAACATGCCGGTAACTGGCAATGCACGCCGTGAAAGCTATGCGCATATCCCGATGCCACGCATGACCAATACCTATATGTTGAATGGCACGTTACCGCCTGAAGAAATCATCAAGTCAGTCAAAAAAGGTTTGTACGCAGCCAACTTTGGCGGCGGTCAGGTCGACATTACCAGCGGAAAATTCGTATTTAGTGCTGCAGAAGCCTACATGATTGAAGACGGTAAAATCACTTATCCGGTCAAAGGCGCCACCTTGATTGGCAATGGCCCGGAAGTACTAAAACGTGTATCGATGATAGGTAATGACATGTCACTAGATAGTGGTGTAGGCACTTGCGGTAAAGAAGGTCAAAGTGTGCCAGTTGGTGTAGGTCAGCCTACGCTCAAGATTGACGCGCTCACTGTAGGCGGCACAGCTTAATAGCCATTTAACTCAATGAATTAAACTCGAGATAAATACCGGTTGCTATCTCGCAACCGTTATAATCTTGTCCTTTCGAATTGCATTAAAATCTCACTCATGACGCAGACTTCACTGCCTATTCCAAAATCTGGCCAATCAACACGTGTTGAGCTATCGACCAATGGCGAAGATGGTCTGGCACTCGCAGAGTTAGCTACAAAACTAAAAACTAACAAACAACCGCTGGTGGTGGTCACCGCCAATGCATTTGATGCGCAACGCCTGCTTGAAGAAATCCCCTACTTTGCACCTAGCTTAAGTGTGCACTTGTTACCAGACTGGGAAACGCTGCCATACGACCAGTTCTCGCCACACCCGGATTTAATCTCCGAGCGCTTGACGACGCTATACCAGATTTCACAAAACACATGTGACGTTATCATCGTGCCGCTATCTACGGCGCTGATTCGTTTAAGCCCAAAAGCCTATCTGAGCGCGAATACCTTCATGCTTAAAAAAGGTCAAACGCTAGATACGGAAGCACTGCGTTTACAGTGTGCTGAGGCTGGTTACCATCATGTAAGCCAAGTGATTTCACATGGTGAATTCAGTGTGCGCGGCGGCTTGGTAGATCTATTCCCAATGGGTTCTGCGCTGCCCTACCGTTTAGATTTATTTGATAACGAAATTGAAACCATTCGCACCTTTGATGTGGACACACAGCGCAGCCTTTATCCCGTGCCTGAAATCAGGTTGCTGCCAGCACGTGAGTTTCCTTTAGATGAAGCTGGTATCGCGCTATTTCGTAGTCAATTCAGGGAAGCGTTTGAAGGCGACCCACAACGCGCCAAGATATATAAAGATGTGAGTAAAGGTATCGCCTCCGGCGGTATTGAATGGTATCTGCCGCTGTTCTTCGAACACACAGCGACTTTACTGGATTATTTACCTGACAACTGCTTGTTATGCCTACATGGCGATTTAGACCACAGCGCACAAAACTTCTGGCGCGAAGCTCAATCACGCTACAAATTACTGGCGCATGATGCTGAGCGCCCATTATTAACACCTGAAAAGTTACTGATTAAAACAGAAGACTTTTTTGCGGGAACACATCAATTTACGCGTTTACTGTTGAACACCAATGCAACATCTACCGGCTTACCTGGCTTGGATATTGAACGCCGCGCTGAACACCCATTACACAAACTACAAAGTTATGTGCATGATTTTGCAGGACGGATATTGATTGCTGCAGAAAGTTTAGGCCGCCGCGAGACCATTTCACAACTGTTTGCAGAGCATGGCTTACAGCCGGCAATGATAGAAACTTGGGCAGACTTTACTCAATCAGATAGCAAACTGATGTTAGGCGTTTCGCCGCTACATCATGGCTTTCGTTTAGAGAGTTCATCTGCTAAAAATTCGATTGCCATCATTACAGAAGCTGAGCTTTATGCTGCCACCGTACGCCAACAGCGCAGACGCGAAAAAGAAAAAGCCCGCAGCACCGAAGGTATGCTCAAAGATTTATCTGAGCTACGTCCGAACGACCCAGTAGTACACGAGCAACACGGCGTCGGACGTTACAAAGGCCTAATCAATCTAGATTTTGGCGAAGGCGAGACGGAGTTTCTGTTGTTAGAATACTTCGGTGACGACAAGCTTTATGTGCCGGTATCGCAGCTATTCCTCATCTCACGTTATTCGGGTGGCCCGCCAGAATCTGCACCTTTGCATCGCCTGGGCAGCGGCAACTGGGAAAAAGCCAAGAAAAAAGCGCTCAAGCAGATTCGTGACACCGCAGCGGAGTTGCTTAACTTATATGCACAGCGTGCTGCACGCCGTGGCCATGCGTTTACTTTAAGCCTGCATGACTACGAAACGTTTTGTGAAGGCTTCCCGTTCGAAGAAACGCCTGACCAGTTAGAAGCCATTGAGAATGTCATCAAAGACATGCAATCCGGTCGCCCGATGGACAGACTGGTTTGTGGCGACGTGGGCTTCGGTAAGACTGAGGTCGCGCTACGTGCGGCCTTTGTAGCGGTGATGGGTGGTAGACAAGTGGCTGTACTGGTGCCAAC
>DATHWQ010000033.1:0-10991 GCA_035460465.1 Methylotenera sp.
TTGCGTTAACGAGGTGCGCATTATACAGAGCTTTTGAAGGCCGTCAATACTAATTCTGAAAGATTTCTTAATTATTATTGATTGTATTTCTTGCTGCACTTGCTATTACTTTTTTTACTGCTTTTCGCTACCGTTATTTCGCTAGCGAAGGCGCGCATTCTACAGAGGTTTTAACTCTCGTCAACACTAATTTTTAAATAAATCTAATTAATATTGAATGTAGTTTTTGCGGCACTTTTTTCTTGCTTTTTACTACCGCTCGTTAACAGTGTTTCGTTAGCGAAGGCGCGCATTCTACAGAGGTTTTGAATCTGGTCAATACTAATTTTGAAATAAATCTAATTAACATCGACCGCCTCTTTTACTACTTAGAAATGCCGCTTATTTTGCTGCTCGCTAGCGTTGTTCTGTTAGCGAAGGCGCGCATTCTACAGGGCCAAACAATTTGGTCAACCCCAAATTCAAGCTGTTACAAAATTATTACATTTGCAAACTTACGCTTGCCAACTTGTGCAACGACACTAGTTCCTTTATTGAGCATAAAGGCTTTATCGGATACCTTTTCGCCATCCAATTTAATGCCGCCCTGCTCAATGGCGCGGAAGGCTTCTGAAGTACTGCTAACCAAGCCGGCCAATTTAAGCAACTGCGCCACACCTATATTGTCCGCATCAATTGTTACCGTTACCTCTGGTACGTCATCAGGGATGCCACCTTTAGAGCGCGTTTGGAAATCTGCTAAGGCCTTTTCAGCATCTGCCTGACTATGGAAGCGCGCTACGATTTCTTGCGCGAAGCCTACTTTAATATCACGCGGGTTATTGCCTGCGGCTACATCAGCCTTCCATTTAGCAATAGTTTCTAGTGACTCGAATGATAGTAACTCTATATAACGCCACATCAGCTCATCTGAGATTGACATGATTTTAGCGAAGATGATTTCAGGTGCCTCAGCGATACCTATATAGTTACCCAAAGATTTAGACATCTTATTGACGCCATCTAAACCTTCAAGCAGCGGCATGGTGAGTACGCATTGCTGACTTTGACCGGCTTGCTTTTGTAATTCGCGGCCCATTAATAGATTGAATTTCTGGTCAGTACCGCCCAGCTCGACATCAGCTTTTAATGCAACGGAGTCGTACCCCTGTAACAAGGGGTATAAGAACTCATGAATGGCAATCGGCTGATTACCTTTATAACGTTTAGCAAAATCATCACGCTCTAACATGCGCGCCACGGTGTGGCTTGCAGCTAACTTCAACATACCTGCCGCGCCCAGATCATTGAGCCACTTAGAATTGAACACGACTTCTGTTTGTTCTGGCTTAAGGATTTTGAATACTTGCGCAGTGTAAGACTTGGCATTCTCTTGTACTTGCTCGGCAGTTAGCGGTGGGCGCGTAGCGCTTTTACCAGTGGGGTCGCCGATCATGCCGGTGAAGTCGCCAATCAAAAAAAGCACCTGATGACCAAGCTCTTGGAATTGACGCAACTTATTAATAAGTACCGTATGACCTAAATGCAAATCTGGCGCTGTAGGGTCAAATCCCGCTTTAATTCTGAGCGGAACACCCTTTTTAAGCTTCTCGACCAATTCAGCTTCGATTAAAAGCTCATCTGCGCCTCGCTTAATGACGGCCAGTTGTTGGTTGATATCAGTATTCACGTCTTTGCATCCTTGAACTTTAAGTGGTGAAAAGATTTGTAAAATACTTTTCATTTACTTGTTTTAATTGATTATTCTGTTAGTATCTGAACCCGTATTAAATATTTATGAAGGTCAGCCCGTGGAAAATAACGAGCATAATCAACACCCCATAACCTCTAATCACCTGAACACCGAATATAGTTTCAATACTTCACAGCAAAACGCTATTTTAGCGCAAAACACTGATAAAGCTGAACGTAAGTTCAAGCTACGCTGGATCTTGGCGATTTCTTGCTTGCCTCTGTTTGGTATCTATACCGCTTTTGGTATCGCACCACAAACGCTGACGGGTACAGTGTCAACATCTGCCGTGATAGAAGAAATCTCCATGCCTGAAGTAAATGAAACTTCAGCAAGCCTTGGTGAACAGCATTTTTGGTATAAAGAGCATGTGCGCCGCGACGACACTTTAAATAGTGTGCTCTCTCGTTTAAACATTCGTAACCGTGATGCGATTGACTATATTCGCAATGACAACATTGCCAGTGAAATTGCTAATGCATTAAAGCCTGGCCATCAACTTGAAGCGCAAACAGATGCCGATGGCAATCTGATATCACTTGAATACCAATTAGACGCTGAGCAATTTATTGCTATCAGCCAGACGCCCACTGGTTACGAAGCCAACAAAATCGTACATCAGCTTGAAAAACGTCCTATATTAAAATCAGCCGAGATCAAAAGTTCTTTGTTTGGCGCAACCGATGACGCCAACATTCCAGACAGTATCGCCATTCAAGTAGCGGAAATGTTCGAAAGCGAAATCGACTTTCATACAGATTTACGTCGTGGCGACCAATTTAACGTCATCTATGAAGGCAGCTATGATGAGGGCGAACTATTGAAAACCGGTGATGTACTGGCAGCTGAATTCGTTAACAATGGCAAAGTTTATCGTGCTGTAGGTTTTAGGGATGCGAATAATGAGATGCAGTACTACACGCCAGATGGCAAAAGTTTGCATAAATCATTCCTACGTTCACCGCTTGAATTCACACGTATCAGCTCTGGGTTCAGCTTAGGTCGCTTTCACCCGATTCTGCAACGCCTAAAAGCACACAAAGGTGTCGATATGGCAGCGCCAACCGGCACGCGTATCAAAGCTTCTGGCGATGCAGTGGTAGATTTTGTCGGTAGAAAAGGCGGCTATGGCAATGTCATCGTGCTTAAACATGCAAACGGTGTCAGCACGGTTTATGGTCATCTTTCACGCTTCGCTGCCGGCTTACGTCGTGGCGCCAAAGTAGCACAAGGTGAAATCATCGGCTTTGTTGGCATGACAGGTTTAGCCACAGGCCCGCATCTGCACTATGAGTTCTTACTGAACGGCCAGCACCGAGACCCGATGAAAGTAGCTTTACCAAAAGCCAATCCGATTGCCGTACAGAATCAAGCGCAATTTGATGCAATCAGCCAGCAATTGACCGCACAGCTCAACCTATTGGGTGTGAGCAACATTGCGGCATTAGATTAATTTAACTTAAAAGACTAAGACTCACTCACAATGGCTGGCGAGCTTTTCATCGGACTGATGTCGGGCACCAGCCTAGATGGGGTGGATGTTGCACTAGTTGAATTCAATGCTGAATTCAATCCAGTTCAAGATACACACCAGCCAAATGTACTCCATACACATTTCTTAGCTTACCCTGCAGATTTACGCTCAGCGATTCTCGCGCTACAACATCCTACTAGCAATGAACTTGAAACTACCGCACTGATTGGTAATAGACTAGCTAAACTATATGCTGATGCCGTAAATCAGTTGCTTAATAAGACTTCGATAGCGGCTGATAAGATTGTCGCGATTGGCTGTCACGGCCAAACGATACGGCACCGCCCAGACCTGGGCTTTACCTTACAGATTGGCAACCCTGCTCTACTGGCTGAGTTGACTGGCATCACCGTAGTAGCTGACTTTAGAAGCCGTGATATTGCTGCCGGCGGTCAAGGTGCGCCACTGGTACCGGCATTTCACCAAGCAATATTCGCCAGCCCTCAAATCAATCGCGCCTTAATCAATATTGGTGGCATTGCCAATATCACTTATCTTTCTAAGTCTAATGAAGTATTCGGCTTTGACTCCGGCCCAGGCAATATGCTGCTGGACTCTTGGATCAAACAACATTTAAATCTAGACTACGATGCAAATGGCGAATGGGCAAGTACGGGTAAGATCATCGAACCATTGCTAGCAGAGATGTTAACTGAGCCTTACTTTGAATTGGCGCCACCTAAAAGCACCGGGCGCGACTTGTTTAACGGCACATGGTTAGCGCAGCACTTAACAAGCACAGATTACCTGCCGCAAGATGTTGCGCGCACCTTGGTTGCACTCACCGCACATAGTATTCACAATGCATTACAACAGCATTGTGATGATGTAGATGAAATCTATGTTTGTGGCGGCGGCGCTCACAACATCTTGCTTAAAAATAGCCTGCAAACATTACTCGGTAAGGTAAAAGTAGATACTACCGACACGCTAGGTATCGGCGTAGATTGGCTGGAAGCCATTGCATTTGCCTGGCTGGCCAGACAATGCTTGCACCAACAGACGGCTAACTTACCTGCAGTCACTGGCGCAAAAGGCGCCCGCATATTGGGCGCTATCTACCAACACTAACGCCCGCCCTTGCTCATTGAGCATTTGGTCACCTCATTAAAGTATAATTGCTAGTAATAAAGACTAAAACCTATAAGACTATAGACAACAGCTATGAAGAATAAACCAACTAAAGCCACACTTACTTTTGATAATGGTGCAGCCCCTATTGAATTGCCAGTACTTTCTGGCAGCTTGGGTAACGACGTCATTGACATACGCAACCTAGGCAAACACGGCGTATTTACTTACGATCCAGGCTTTATGTCTACAGCGGCATGTAATTCAAACATCACCTTTATTGATGGCGAAAAAGGCCTGCTCTACTATCGCGGCTACCCAATCGAACAGTTAGCTGATCACTGTAATTTTATGGAAGTGTCTTACCTGCTGTTGCATGGCGAACTTCCAAACGCAGAACAAAAGCAGCAATTCACTGACACCATCAGTGGTAGCTCCATGTTGCACGACCAACTGAACAATATTTTCCGCGGGTTCAGGCGCGATGCACACCCGATGGCGGTTATGGTGGGCGTAGTGGGCTCACTTTCTGCATTCTATTTTGATTCAATGGATATTCGTGATGCGGAACATCGTATTTTATCTGCCCATCGCTTATTAGCCAAAGTACCGACGATTGCTGCCTGGAGCTATAAATACAATCTGGGTCAACCTTTCATGTATCCGCAAAACAATCTTAATTATGCTGAAAACTTCATGCATATGATGTTTGCTACACCATGCGAAAAATATGTGCCGAATCCAATTCTGGCGAAAGCATTTGAACGCATCCTGATTCTGCATGCAGACCATGAGCAAAATGCCTCGACTTCGACCGTTAGATTGGTTGGCTCTAGTGGTGCAAACCCCTATGCCTGTATTTCAGCTGGCATCGCTTCACTATGGGGTCCAGCGCACGGCGGTGCAAATGAAGCGACGCTTAAAATGCTGGAAGAGATCGGCGATATTTCCCGCATTGGCGAATTCATCAAACGCGCCAAAGACAAAACCGATAATTTCCGCCTGATGGGTTTCGGTCACCGCGTGTATCGCAACATGGATCCGCGCGCCGCTATTATGCGCAACACTTGCCATGAAGTGCTGAATGAACTCGGCCTGCATGACGACCCAATGTTCAAGCTGGCCATGGAACTGGAAAAAATCGCGCTTGAAGATGAATATTTCGTGTCACGCAAACTATATCCTAATGTCGATTTTTACAGCGGTATCGTTATGCGCGCCATGGGCATCCCGAATTCAATGTTTACCGCCATCTTTGCGTTAGCCAGAACCGCGGGCTGGATTGCACAGTGGTCTGAGATGAATTCAGACCCAGAGCATAAAATTGGACGTCCACGCCAACTCTATACGGGTAGTGAGCGTAGAGATTTTGTGCCTATTGATAAGCGTTAAAAGCGCGCTATTTAAGATGATATCGAACTAAAGCACAGTTTGAAGAATCGTAAACTTATGTTCAAGCATTTTTCACATATATTTGTATATTTGCTATTGGCGCTCATGCCTTTACAAAGCATGGCGGCAGCTAACATGCTGATATGTAATAGCATGATGCAAGCTGAAACAAGTAAGCAAGCACTACACACGATGCCATGTCACGAGCATATGACGAGCCCAGCTGCGAGCATCGATCAATCAACCGAAGACGATCATCCGAGCGCATCTAAAACTAACTGCACCGCACTATGCTCAAACTTATGTGGGATGGTCGCCCTGCAAATTGATATCAAATCAGCATTGTTACCAGTTTCTACGCTATTAATTAGCACAACTCACCCAGCTTACGCTTCAATCACCTTACCAAGTCTGCAACGCCCACCTATATTCCTTGCTTGAATTAAGCCTTGTCACGCCTGTTAAAGGCGTGACTTATGCATTCAAGAAAGGATTTGTATGTTTAGCAATCAATTAACAAAAGTAATTCTGACAGCAGGCGCATTACTACTAGCGAGTCAATACGCCACTGCTGGCCCTATGGGTTTTAAAGACTCGTATATGGTCATGGGCGACTTCAATAACAATTGGCGTGAGTCATTCATCAACTATGCCATCACGCCACGTGATGCTTTTGGTGTGAGCGCTACGTATATGCGTTCTGATGATAAAACCAAATCACGCACACTTGAAGAAGTCACTTATACACGCTTACTACATCGTTGGAACATGCCGCATGCACAAGCCAACCTGTGGTTTATGGGTGGCGTTGGTGCGCTGCAGGGTGAAGACGAGCGTATAGGTGGGGATCGGGATTTTGACAAGGTTATGGTTACACCAGGCGTGCAGTTTGATTATGAAACCACCCGCATCTACTTTCAGGCAACGCATAGACTCTACCGCGCACCCGATATCAATCATGACTTTACTAGCGTGCGAGCCGGCTTTTCGTTCTATGAAACCGAGTACGACAAAACCCAACCTTGGTTTGTGCTAGAAGCACGCAACATGAACGGCTTGAGCGATAAAATCGAAATTACCCCCATGTTGCGTTTGATCAATAAAAACTTCTTTATTGAAGCCGGCGTGAACAATTTTCACGAACCGCGCTTTAACTTTATGTACATATTTTAAGAATTCTATTTTTAAGGACAATTATTATGAAAAAATTATTATTAACTAGTCTTATTTCATTTTCACTATTGAGCAATGTAGCTTTTGCCGCTACACAAACGATCAAAGCCAATGTTAACGGCATGGTATGTGCGTTTTGTGCACAAGGCATTGAGAAAAAAATGCGTGCGCTGTCACAAACTCAAGATGTTTATGTCAATTTGAAACAACGCATCGTGGCGATAGAATTGAAAGAAGGGCAAACCCTGTCTTTTGATACCGTTAAAGATTTGATTAAAGACGCTGGTTACGACGTGACTTCTATCGAAATGAGTGAACATCCCGTCGCACATATCAAAGCAGACCTGGAATCTAAACCGGGGGCTAAATAAATGGCGCAAAGTCACAGCAACGAGAGCCGTAGCGCTGAAATGGCAAGCCTCAAGCAGACCAAAGCGGCATCGCTGCTCTCATTATTTACCAGCAGTGGCACTTTGGTATGCTGTGCCCTACCAGCGCTGCTAGTAGGGCTAGGCGCAGGCGCTGCAATGTCGAGCCTGATATCTAACGTGCCGCAACTGGTATGGTTCTCAGAGCATAAGGTGGAAGTATTTGCATTTGCCGCAATGATGTTGCTACTGTCTGGAGGGATGCAATGGAGGGCAAGGAGCTTACCCTGCCCTGCAGACCCCGCACTTGCTGCAGCCTGTATGGCGACACGCAAAGCCTCTTTTAGAGTTTATATATTTTCAGTGTTGATATTTTTAATCGGAGGATTCTTTGCGTTTATCGCGCCGCTAATCGTTTAGATATTCGTTCCAGCAACAAAAAAGCCAAGCATTAGCTTGGCTTCTTCAATTCTGACTTCAATTAAACTGAGAAAGAAGAACCGCAGCCACACGTAGTGGTCGCTTGTGGATTGCGAATCACGAACTGTGAACCCTGTAAGCTATCTTGATAATCAATCTCTGCGCCCATCAAATATTGCAGGCTCATTGGGTCAATTAGTAAAGTCACAGTATCTTTTTGTACTTGTGTGTCATCTTCATTCACTTCTTCTTCAAAAGTGAAACCGTACTGAAAGCCTGAGCAACCGCCGCCACTGACAAAAACGCGCAGTTTAAGATCTGGTGAGCCTTCCTCATCGATCAGCTCTTTCACTTTTTTTGCCGCATTATCGGTAAACACCAATGGTGCCGGGATATCAATATCTGCTAAATCCGTTACTGCATTCATCTTGTACTCCTAAAAATCTTCTATAAAATCATTATGCTACTGCCTGCTGACCAGGTCAATCTATCTTATCGCTTTCAAGTGTTTGCGCATTGTCACCCAAATAGACCAGATTACCTTCAATCACAGCACCGGTGTGCATCTCAAGCGATTTGTAATACACATCGCCCGTGATACGCGCCTTAGGTTGCAGTTCAATAAACTGATTAGACTGAACCGGTCCAACTACTTTACCGTTGATTACAATTTTAGAGGCATTCACTGCGCCTTCAATACGGCCGTGCTCACTTAGGATTAGTGTGCTTGGACTAGCATTTGGTTCAGTTACATTACCGCGAACAGCACCATCGATACGCAAACCACCTGAAAAATGCACATCACCTTCGATACGTGTATCCGCGCCGATGAGCGTATCGATACTATTTTGAATTCTATTACTTTTCTTAAAAAACATACTGAGTCCCGTCCTAATGCGTCAAAGTCATAATAGCCTGATACTGTTTATAGTATTCATTAAAGTTATCTATTAGGTAATCTCTTGTTATTCAACATATTTTTATAAAATAACAGATCTTCCTTAATATGTATGTTTTCATCTTGTAAAGTATCCATCTCCTTTTCAAGATTGCTCTGCGCCGCTTTTTCTATTTGTATTTGTCGCTCTACCTGCACTACTTTGGTCTGCAAGACCTGATTTTCAAGTGTCGCTTGCTTTAATTTTTCATGGATATTTTCACCGCCACCCGTAAATTGCCAATACGCAGCTGAGTAGCCCACTGCCACAAAAACTGCTGCAATACTCCATTGAAAATACCATGGACGTTGCGAACGCACCGCTACTTGCTTTGCGGTTAAACCAAAATGCCTACGAATTCTTCTTCTAACTGGTTTCATGTAAGTAGTAGTCTCATCAGGCTATCTCATCCCTTTAAGGCAACAGTGGCACGACTTCCAGCCCGGTGTTTTCGGCTAGGCTAAACATGATGTTCATATTTTGTACTGCCTGCCCTGCAGCGCCTTTGACCAAGTTATCAATCACTGACAGTATCACCACGATGTCACTATCCTGCGGTTGATGTACGGCAATCCGGCAGATGTTCGAACCACGCACAGAACGCGTTTCCGGGTGTGCACCTTTAGGCAACACATCTACAAAACGTTCATTGGCATAACGAGTTTCAAACAAGGCTTGCAGATCAGTTGGCTTAGTTAACTTAGCATATAGCGTCGCGTGAATACCACGAATCAGCGGTGTTAAATGCGGCACAAAAGTAAATCCAACCTTGGTTTTGGCCATGCCAGTTAAACCTTGGCTGATTTCAGGCAAGTGTCTATGGCCGCTGACACCGTAAGCTTTGAAATTGTCGCCGGCTTCCGAGAATAAACTATGTACTTCTGCTTTACGCCCAGCACCACTCACGCCAGATTTAGCATCGGCGATCAAATAACTCGTATCCACCACACCGGCTTCCAGCAATGGCATAAAACCTAACTGCACGGCGGTTGGATAACAGCCGGGGTTAGCGATTAATTGTGCTGTTTTAATGGCTTCACGGTTCAGTTCTGGCAAACCATATACTGCTGTTGCGACCAAATCAGGACAGGCATGCGTCATGGCATACCATTTTTCCCAAGTTGGAATATCTTTGATACGAAAATCGGCAGCCAAATCAATCACACGTACGCCTTTAGCCAGCAAGTCACGTGTCTGCTGCATGGCAATACCATTAGGTGTGGCAAAGAACACCACATCACATTCACCTAAATTGGATTGTGCGGGATCAGTGAACACTAAATCTACATAACCGCGCAGGCTAGGAAACATATTAGCCACCGGCATGCCAGCATCGCCCCGTGAGGTAATCGCGGTCAATGTAACATTAGGATGCACACTTAACAGACGCAACAACTCAACGCCCGTATAACCCGTGCCGCCAACAATACCGACTTTTAGTTTTTCCGTTTGCATATCAAATATTCTGCCGTTACTTTTTACCCAATTTGAATAAAGTGAAACCTTAAATGAAAAAGGCCGCTAACGCGACCTTTTTTTAATTTCATGACGCTTAATAAATTAGCGTTTAGAGAATTGTTTACGACGACGCGCTTTGCGTAGACCAACTTTTTTACGTTCTACTTCACGTGCATCGCGTGTTACGAAACCAGCGTGTGACAATGCGCTTTTCAAAGCTGCATCGTAGTCGATCAAAGCACGTGTAATGCCATGACGCACTGCACCAGCTTGACCAGACTCACCACCACCGATTACGTTGACCATAATGTCAAAGCTAGCAGTGTTGTTAGTTAATTCTAATGGTTGACGCAAAATCATACGTGAAGTTACACGTGAGAAATATTCATCAACAGGCTTGTCATTCACAATGATGTTGCCTTTACCTGATTTCAAGAACACGCGCGCTACTGAGCTTTTGCGGCGGCCTGTACCATAATTGTATTTACCAATCATTTTCTTATCCTTAGATTTTCAATGCTTGCGGTTGTTGTGCCGCATGTTCATGCTTGTCGCCAGCATAAACTTTCATTTTTTTGATCATTGCATAGCCTAAAGGACCTTTAGGTAACATGCCTTTAACCGCTTTCTCTAAAGCGCGACCTGGGAACTTGTCTTGCATTTTAGAGAATGTCGTTGTGCTGATACCACCTGGGTAACCAGAGTGACTGTGGTAAAGCTTACCGTCAGCCTTGTTACCAGTAACTTTTAATTTGTCGGCGTTAATCACGACAATATAATCACCTGTATCAACGTGAGGTGTGTAAATAGTTTTATGTTTACCGCGTAAACGGTGTGCAACTGCGCTAGCTAAACGGCCTAACACTAGGTCTGTGGCATCAACCACAAACCAGTCACGCTTCACT
>DATHWQ010000034.1:0-78867 GCA_035460465.1 Methylotenera sp.
CAACGTACCAAACTGCAAGAGTCTATCATCGGTACTGGGTTTCCGTTCCGTGACTTTACGCACTTAGATACTTACTTGGCCATGTTAAAAGACATGATCAAGAAAACCACGGGCATTCGTCGCCCAGGTTCAGCAGCCTTGGATTTAGCTTATGTAGCCGCGGGCTGGTATGACGGCTTCTGGGAAATTGGCTTGTCAACTTGGGATATCGCTGCTGGCGGCTTAATCGTGCAAGAAGCAGGTGGTATCGTTGGTGACTTCGAAGGTAATGAATCATGGATTAAAACTGGCAATATCGTTGCGGCCAATCCAAAAGTGTTCTCGCAGATGCTACAAACACTTAGCCCGCACCTGACTGGTGGCCTTAAATCACCAAAATAGCTTAAGGCCAAATAAATCTCCCAAATAAAATCCTAAGTGTCTTCATCTTTAAATAATTGCCTGCTTCTGCAGGCAGGCAATTAAGAGCAAAGTATAAAATGATAGAACATGTGTTTGAGCAGTATGCAAAAAATCCTTATTGCGCACCGCAGCTCATTGCCGATTTAGTTAAAAAAATCAGGCCACCAAAACCGCATCAAGCCGAGGCGGCCGTTAAAGCAATTCAAGCACTTTGTTATCAGCTTAATCACGACCCCGAAAAAACACAGCTGCTGCGTCAGGCCGTGTTGCGGCTTTTAAGCGAACACAAACCCATTTCCCTGTTTTTAGTGGCACGTCACTCTGTATTCTCCGGTTTTTTCACAGAGATGCGTCGTCGCATTGCGCATAAATTCCTGCCAGAGGCCGTTGACTCTTCTTATCTAATTGATTTATTTGCAATCTTCTTTACAGAACCAAGTGATGAGTTGTGGGTATTGGCGGTACCTGATGAGGTGTGGGAGCAACTCATTGTTGCGATGCGTTTCAAAGATGCTCCAGCAATCATTACCGAGCCATGCCGCCAGAATTTATTAGAAGCCACGCAAGTATTGTCGTATCGCATTGCAGCGTTAGGCCTTGAGCCCGAACTATTGCGTAACCATCCTGAGCTTGAGCAGCATTCCTCCCCATTCATCACGCAGCATGCAGAGCTAGCTGAATTTTTAGCATCTCCAGCATCGGCTGAAGATAGCGACGATGCAGATATCAAGCACATCTTGGTGATGCTTGATCAGTGCAAGGAAATCGTTGCAAAGATCCGCCGTAATAGTGCGCAAACCGGTACCAGCATTCAGCTCACTTATTTGTTGCAGCGTATGTCACAACAAATCGCGCGCTTGGAAGTGTTATTAAACATTCTCGATCATTTAAGTACCGGTGAGTGTGCGAATACAGAAATCGTACAATTGTTCAAAGAGTTGGTGTACAGCGAGTGTCACAAAAATGATGTGAGCGAACACTGGCAAGAGAACATGGAAGTCATGGCGTTACGCGTGACCGAGAATGCCAGCCGCACCGGTGAGCATTACATTACTGAAAATCGCAGTGAGTATTTCGCCTTGATGCGCTCGGCCATGGGCGCCGGCATCATCATCGGCATCATGGCGATGATTAAACTCTTGCTTGCCAAACAACATCTGGCACCGCTAACTGAGGCGATTCTGTTCAGCCTGAATTACGGACTAGGTTTTATCCTGATACACATCCTGCATTTCACGGTAGCCACCAAGCAGCCCGCCATGACGGCATCTGCTATCGCCGCCAGTATTGATGCTACAGACAGCAGATCTAAAGAGATGGACAATTTAGTGGCGATGATTGCTAACACAATGCGCAGCCAGCTTGTTGCGATCTTTGGTAATGTCGTCATTGTGATTCCGATGGCGATATTGATTGCCTGGGGCATCTTCCATTTCACCGGACAGCACCTTGTTACACCGGGAAAAGCACACCAACTACTTGCAAGCATTGACCCTATCCGTAGTGGCGCCTTGATTTATGCGTCAGTTGCTGGTGTTTGTCTATTTCTATCTGGCCTGATAGCGGGTTATCACGACAATTTAGCGGTGTATAACAAAATCCCGCAGCGTTTACGCGCCCTTAAATGGATGCAAAAACTACTAGGCACAGCGCGCTTAGATCGCGTTGCCAATTATGTGGAAAATAACCTGGGTGCGCTGGCAGGTAACTTTTACTTCGGTTGTTTATTGGGTGGCATGAGTGGGATTGGCGTGCTGCTTGGTTTACCGATTGACATTCGTCACATTACATTCTCATCGGCGTTTGTTGGTTTTTCCAGTGTGGGTTTAGATTTTCTGCTGAGTTGGCAAGCTGTTGCATACGCTGCACTAGGCTTGGGATTGATTGGTTTTATGAATCTCACCGTAAGCTTTGGTTTAGCGCTTTATATCGCCATGAAATCACGCAAAGTGCGCTTCAAACAGTGGCGTTTATTACTTGGCAATTTAGCATCCAGACTGAATCAGCATCCGGGGGAGTTTATCTTGCCGCCTAAAAAATCATCTGAAATTCCAGCGTCAGAACAATTAGTATCTGAAAAATAGTAGATTAAGAATAATCAATAAATGAGCTCTGTAGAAAACCATACCCCCATGATGCGCCAGTACCTTGGCCTCAAAGCACAGCATTCGGATATGTTGCTGTTCTACCGCATGGGTGATTTCTATGAGCTATTCTTTGATGATGCAGTGAAAGCCTCCAAACTTCTAGGCATCACCTTAACGCAGCGCGGTACCAGCAATGGCGAGCCTATCAAGATGGCAGGCATTCCTTACCACGCGGCTGAAGGTTATTTAGCCAAGCTGGCGAAGCTGGGCGAAGCTGTGGCCATTTGCGAGCAGGTGGGTGACCCAGCTACCAGCAAAGGCCCAGTTGACAGACAAGTTGCGCGTATTCTTACACCTGGAACCCTAACCGATACGGCGCTATTAGATGAATCGCGGGATAATCAATTACTCAGTATCTTTCAAGGCGACGGTATTATCGGCCTAGCGCGGTTAAACCTCGCATCTGGCACATTCATTTTGAGCGAGATTGCAGTTGGTTTATTAGCGCAAGAAGTCGAGCGCATTGCCCCTAGCGAGATTTTGCTGGCGGATGATTTTCAGCATGCGGCTTTAAGTAATAACAAAGTTGCCAAGAAGCGCTTAAGCCCGTGGCAGTTTGATTTTGATAGCGCATTTTCGACGCTTACCAAACAATTTAATACCTATGACTTAAATGGCTTTGGTTGCGCAAGTCTGAATCCGGCCATCTGTGCCGCAGGTGCGTTGCTCGATTACGTGAAACATACGCAACGCACCACCTTGCCGCACATCAATGCCCTGAGTGTGGAAACAACAAGCGCGTATATCCAGCTAGATGCCGCTACACGCCGCAATCTGGAAATTGATTTAACGCTACGTGGCGAAGCTTCTCCTACGCTGTATTCGTTGCTCAACACTACGCAAACCGCAATGGGTGCACGTTTGTTACGGCACTGGCTGCATCACCCGCTGCAAGATAGAAGCTTGGTGATGAAGCGCCACGAGGCGATTGCAGACCTAATTCAGCAAAACGCTTACCCGGTGCTCAACCACGCACTTAAACCGATAGGTGATATCGAGCGCATCACGGCGCGTATCGCCCTTAAAACAGCTAGGCCGCGTGATTTATCGGGCTTGGCGACCAGTTTGCAGCAACTCACTTTATTGCAAACCCAATTACAGCCTTTAAGTGCTAGCCTGCTGCAAACTTTAGGCGCCAGCTTGGTCGTGCCAAGCGCGGTGCTGAATCTGCTTACACACGCCATCAAAACCGAACCTAGTGTAGTGTTGCGCGAAGGTGGCGTGATTGCTGATGGCTACGATGCCGAATTAGACGAACTGCGTGCTCTGCAAAATAATCATGGTGAATTCTTATTGCAGTTCGAGGCGGCAGAAAAAGCCCGTACCGGTATCACCAATCTAAAAGTTGAGTACAACAGCGTGCATGGCTTCTATATCGAGATGAGCCGTACGCAGGCAGAATCTGCCCCTGCGGAATATCGCCGTCGTCAAACGCTTAAAAATGTAGAGCGTTTTATCACACCGGAACTTAAAGCTTTTGAAGATAAAGTCTTGAGCGCGAATGACCGTGCCTTGGCGCGTGAAAAGCTATTGTATGAAGGTGTGTTAGAACAATTATTGCCCCATATCACTGCCCTGCAAACCAATGCCGGTGCGGTTGCTAGCCTGGATGTTTTATGCTGCTTTGCTGAGCGCGCAGTAAGCCTGAATTATGTCGCACCAGACTTCACTACCGAAGCTGGTATTCAAATCGTCAATGGTCGCCACCCGGTGGTGGAGAGCATCTCGGTTGCCAATAACGGCCAGCCATTCATTGCCAATGACGTCAATTTAAATCCATATCGTCAGTTGCTCTTGATTACCGGCCCGAACATGGGCGGTAAATCGACCTTCATGCGGCAAACCGCTTTGATTGTATTGCTTGCGCATTGCGGTTGTTACGTACCAGCGACTGGAGCCAAGATCAGCGAAATCGACCGCATCATGACGCGTATCGGCGCTTCAGATGACTTGGCGGGCGGACGCTCAACCTTCATGGTGGAGATGACTGAAACCGCTAATATTCTGCACAATGCTACCGATAAAAGCTTAGTGCTGCTGGATGAAATCGGTCGAGGAACTTCAACCTTCGATGGTTTGAGCTTGGCTTGGGCTGTGGCGAAACAACTGCTGGAAAAGAATCGCAGCTATACCTTATTCGCAACCCATTACTTTGAGTTGACTCGAATTGTTGATGAATTCAAACATGCCGCGAATGTGCACTTGGACGCTGTGGAACATGGTAACAATATTGTGTTCATGCACAAGGTAGAAGAAGGCGCGGCGAATCAGAGTTACGGCTTACAAGTGGCACAACTGGCCGGTATACCACGCCCGGTAATTACTGCCGCTAAAAAGAAACTTGCCCAGTTAGAGGTGCATCAGGTTGCAAGTAATACCGCACAGCCGGATATGTTTGCAACGAATGAGGCAGAAGTCGATTTGCCAGTTCACCCAGTGATAGCTGAACTAGAAGCAATACAGCCAGATGACTTAACACCTAAGCAGGCGTTGGAGTTGCTATATAAGTTGAAAGACTTAACGAATCAGAGTTAACGTCTGAATTAAGAGCTGACTTTAGCGCGTCCCACTTGAATGATGGGTTAGGGAAAATTATCCAGTGCATCCTGAGCTTGCTGAGGAATACTTAAGACGTTTACCGAAACGCTTCTGCTATGGTCGATTGGCAACGAATTAGTTAGTCGTAAATTGGTTTCTACTAAATGAGTGATAGGGTTCTTTCTACCATCACTCATAAACAGAGCAAATTCATGGTGCTTGCATATTGTTACTGCTTCTTCTGAGATGCCTTCTAGAAGCGATAATGATGGGAGTGTTTTACCTTTCCACGGTAATAAGCGGAAAACTGCTTCTTCAGATGCTCCTACTATTCGTAGACCTGCAAATTTTAGTATCCCTATATTTCCGTCAGGAAGAGGTAGTTCAAATAGACTCCCAATCGGACAGTCGAGTTGTTTTTTAGGTGGTCGCTGTGACTTTAACTTAACCATCTTTAATGGTGGTTGCGGAGACAATAGCCTAACATTTAAGTTGGTTAGGGCTTTTGCCCTTGCTTTTGCTTCAGCAGGATTATCACTTTCCCAATATTTGATATCTCCGCCTTTACTAAGAAGGGATAGAGCCTGTTCTTTTACTGCATCACTCAGGCAGCCATATTTCCACTCTGTTTCAGCCAGAGCAAAGTAGACAAGACATTCAACTTGGTGATCAGACAAAACATCTTCGAAGCTTTCGAGAGTCGCTCTCTCAGCGGCAGAGTGGCTCAATCCTTTTTCAAGGTGATCTTTAAATTCATCACGCACATCACATGTGGTGTCGTCTGAGTAAAGCGCTGTTCCCCAAGCACCCATAGTTTTCCTAGAGTAAAGTAGGCATACTAAATGACGGGAAACTTTCCATCATGGATATGTATTTAGGGTAACAATTAAAGATTATTTTTATTTTATTCATGCACTTATATAATTTTAGTGCTACCTAAATGAAATAGGCAGCACACCAATCATTAATAGTTTTTAGTGATGATGACCACCAGCGCCATGCACATGTTGATGTGTCACTTCTTCTTTATTGGCAGTGCGCACACCAGTAATCGTTGCGCTGAAAATCACGCGTTCGCCAGCCCATGGGTGGTTGCCGTCTACAATTACTTTGCCGTCAGCGATTTCTGTCACTGTGTACAAAATCACTTCACCAGTGGCGTCTTCACCTTCAAATTGCATGCCAACTTTTAAGTCTTTCGCTGGGAAAGCGCTTGATGGCTCGATTTGTACTAACTCTTCGTCATACTCGCCGAATGCGTCTGCTGGTTGCAAATCTACAGTGACCACGTCACCGATGTTTTTGCCGTGCATGGCTTCTTCCACTTTTGGGAAAATATTGTCGTAGCCGCCGTGCAAATACGCTACTGGTTCTGCACTTGATTCTAGCACGTTGCCGTCTGAATCTTTAAGTTCGTAAGTCATTGATACTACTGTGTTCATTGCGATTTGCATGGGGAGTCCTAAGCTTTAATATATGTAATGATTTGATGCTGAAATTTGAAATAGAATTTTAATCTATTTTTGTAATTTTCCTAAACTTGGTTGCCTAAATCTGGCCGCTATTTATTATATTAACTAGATATCTTAGGGCGATTTTTTGCAATAAAACTATCTAGCGCCGCAGCAAACGCTTGGCGGTCACTATTATTAAAAGTCGATGGGCCTGAAATATCCACACCATTGCCGCGCAATTCTTCCATAAGGTTGCGCATCGCTAAACGTTCTTTAATATTGGCGGTGGTGTAAAGCTCACCGCGGGGGTTAAGTGCGTGGGCGCCTTTTTCTACCACCTGCGCGGCGAGTGGAATGTCGGCGGTAATTACTAAGTCGCCAGCTACTAGTTCTTGCACGATGCGGTTATCAGCCACATCAAAGCCGCTAGGCACTTGCATGGTCTTGATGTAAGGCGAGGGCGGCGTACGCAGAAACTGGTTAGCGACCAGTGTCGTCGTGATTTTGGTACGTTCTGCCGCCCTGAATAATATTTCCTTAATTACTACAGGGCAGGCATCTGCATCAACCCACACTTTCAAAGTTAGCGACCTCTACCGCCACTGCGATTCGGGTTACCGGAATTGGTATTTGGGCGGCCTGCATTTTGGCGATTAGGTTGATGACGGCTTGGGCTAGGTGGTGGTGCAAACAAGGCAGGTTGTGGCATAGCTTGATGGCGCGCAGCTTCTGACATATTTTTAGTGTTCGGATTCTCTGAACGAGCTTGCGTATTTCTAGGTTGTTGCGTATTCACACCATTGGAAGGCCTAGGCGCATTCGGGTTATGACTGCGTGCCGGGCGACCCTCTGCATTAGGGTTTGCCTGATTTCTACCTTGAGACTGGCCACGACCTTGGCTAGGGTTGGCGTTGCGACCAGCGTTTTGGCCATTACTTGCAGCGCCTTGTGCGTTGCGAGCATGACCGCGTGGTGGCCTGCCATGTGGCTGCGTAGAGCGCGGCGCTTCAGGTTCAGGTTTATCTGAAGGTACAAATCCTTCAACAATCACTTTAGGAATCTCACGTTTGATGAGTTTCTCAATATCTTTTAAGAGTTTTAATTCTTCACGGTCCACTAACGATACTGCTGCACCGCTGCTGCCTGCGCGACCAGTACGACCAATACGGTGTACGTAATCTTCCGGCACATTTGGCAATTCAAAATTCACTACTTGCGGGAGTTGGTCAATATCTAAACCACGTGCAGCGATATCCGTTGCTACTAGTACGCGCATAGTGCCATCTTTAAACTGGGCAAGTGCTTTGGTGCGTGCGCCCTGGCTCTTATTGCCATGAATCGCAGCGGCTTGAATGTCGTCTTTAATCAACTTTTCGGCCAAGCGGTTGGCACCGTGTTTGGTACGGGTAAAGACCAGAACTTGTTTCCAGTCATGATGTTTAATAAGGTGGCTCATCAAATCACGTTTGTGACCTTGTGCAACCATGTGCACGGTTTGCTCCACCAGTTCAGATGCTGTATTGCGTCGCGCAACTTCAACAAAGCCCGGGTTATGCAAAAGGCCATCGGCTAGCGCTTTGATTTCATCCGAGAAAGTGGCAGAGAACAATAGGTTCTGACGTTGCTTTGGCAACATAGCGAGAATTTTTTTGATGTCGCGAATGAAACCCATATCCAGCATGCGGTCAGCTTCATCCAGTACCAAAATTTCAACACCTGATAGATCTACGTTCTTTTGATTAGCATGATCCAGCAAGCGGCCAGGGGTGGCGACTAGAATATCCAACGGCTTTTTCAAGCGAGCGATTTGCGGGTTAGCGTTTACGCCACCAAAAATCACGGTTGAAGTCAGCGGCAGGTATTTGCCGTATGTTTTAACTGATTCTTCAATCTGTGCTGCGAGCTCTCGCGTTGGCGTGAGCATCAAGCAGCGTGGTTTGCCTTTCGGTACTTCTGAAAGTGGCTTTTGGCTAAGTAAATGCAGAATCGGTAATGTAAAACCAGCGGTTTTACCGGTGCCGGTTTGTGCGCCAGCTAGTAAATCACCACCATTTAATACTACCGGAATGGCTTTCGCCTGGATTGGGGTTGGTGTGGTGTAACCTGCGTCGCTAATGGCACGCAAAATGGGTTCAGTCAGTCCTAACTCGTTAAAGTTAGTTGTTGTTTCTATTGTCAAAGTAATGCTCCAGCTAGGAATTTAAGCCGACCTATTACTTATGAAGCAACACCAATCGAGGCAGGCAAGTGTAATAATCATTCATGAGGAATTTGAAATTCAGGAAGATTAGGGTAGTGACCGCTACGCAGATTGGTTGGCGTAGGGAAGCTGTATTATACGGAGTATTGCAATTAAAGCTAGGGATTAGGTTTTATTAAGTAATTGCCGGATTTTTAATTGATTAGTGCGGATGCTTATGTCGCCATACCCAAGGTGGTAACGGGTTTTTACTTTTCCAAAGCCCAAGTCTTTGTTGGCGCGCTTTAGAGGCAGCATTGGCAATGCGTGTGTTGTTTGAGTATTTTGTGTTGTGCCATGCAAGCCCATGTTCAGCCAAATAAACGCTTGCATCGGTGTGATTACATTGTAGTTTGCCTAAATAGCGATTGTATTTATCTATACCCAGAAGTTGCACGTTAACTTTGATATTGTTGCCTTTACAAAGCTTGTTTAACGCACGGCGCGACTGTTTGCCATAGGCTTGATTACGTTCAGGGGCATCAATATCAGTGAGGCGCAGTTTTAATTCACCGCTTTGAGTATTTAATTGGATGGGTCTTAATTTGACCGTATCGCCGTCATACACATAACTCACTACGTAGTTATCAGCAGCGTTACTTGCTGTGGTAAATACTAAACAGAAACCAATGAAAATAAAACGAGTAAAAGCGATCAATGATGATTTCCGTGTTCACGGTCCAACAGGCTGTAATAATTAGAAGGCTCTAATACCGTTGGAATGGCTTCAGCATCCAAATTAGGGTGGTCTTTGCTGTAATGCAAACCGCGACTTTCTTTGCGCTCAATGGCGCTCAACACAATCAATTCAGCCACTTGCAGTAAGTTACGCAGTTCGATTAAATCGTTACTGATTTTGAAATTGCTATAAAACTCATGTACCTCGTCGCGCAGCATGTGGATGCGATGCAAGGCGCGGCTTAAACGCTTGTCGGTACGCACGATGCCTACATAGTTCCACATAAAGCGGCGTAGCTCATCCCAGGTATGCGTAATCAGCACTTCTTCGTCAGCATCGGTAACACGACTTTCATCCCAGTAAGGTAAGGTTGGGGTGGGTTTAGTTGGCTGGCTCAAAATGTCTTCTGCTGCAGCTTGACCAAATACCAAACATTCCAGCAATGAGTTACTAGCAAGGCGATTAGCGCCATGTAAGCCTGTGCAGGCGGTTTCACCCACTGCGTATAGATTCTTGATATCAGTAAGACCTTTGCTATCGGTCATGACGCCGCCACAACTGTAATGTGCGGCTGGCACCACCGGAATCGGTTTTTTACTGATATCAATACCTAGCTCTAAACAGCGGCGGTAGATGTTGGGAAAGTGCTCTTGGAGGAAAGTTAAGGGCTTGTGTGAAATATCCAGGTAAACACAGTCCAAACCGCGTTTTTTCATCTCATAATCAATTGCGCGAGCGACCACGTCACGAGGGGCTAACTCTTCTCGTGGGTCGTGTTCCGGCATGAATCGTGTACCGTCTGGCAGTTTGAGCAAGCCACCTTCACCACGCACCACTTCCGAAATCAAGAATGATTTGGCGTGCGGGTGGAACAAGCAGGTTGGGTGGAATTGAATGAATTCCATGTTGGCCACGCGACAACCTGCGCGCCAAGCCATCGCCATGCCATCGCCAGTACTGACATCCGGGTTGGTGGTGTAAAGGTACACCTTGCCCGCCCCGCCCGTGGCCAAGATGGTATTTTGTGCCGCAATGGTAATGACTTTGCCAGTGCTGTTATCTAGCACATAAGCACCCAGGCAGGCGTCATCATCTGCAGGCTCAATTTTTGAGTCAATCTTTGAGTTTTTGACTTTGCGCGTGGTAATTAAATCGACCGCGATATGGTTCTCTAGCACGGTAATATTAGGATGTTGCTTCACTTTGTCAGACAGCGTCATTTGCACCGCATGGCCGGTGGCATCGGCGGCATGAATCACACGTCGATGGCTATGGCCGCCTTCACGGGTTAAGTGATAACCGCTGTCATCATGTTCGCGCGTAAAGCCTACACCTTGGTCAATCAGCCATTCCACGGTTTGTTTCGCTTGCTCGGCAACCAGTTTAGTTACCGTTTCGTCGCATAGTCCAGCGCCCGCAATCAGTGTGTCCTGAATATGCTCTTCAATCGAGTCGTCGTCATTCAATACAGCGGCAATACCGCCCTGTGCCCAGTCGCTGGCTGAGTCGTTGATAGTGCGTTTGCTGACCAAACAGATTTTTTTGTGAGCTGCTGTGCGAAGTGCGAGCGACAAGCCAGCAAGGCCGCTGCCAATGATTAAAACGTCAAATTGCTGCATGGTTTTTCAGTTAAATGTGACCGATGTTTTGCGTACGGAGGGAGTATTTCTACAAGGAACTTATGAGAGTGTATCGCTGTCATCATAAAAGGCAATAGCAACAACAAACAAATGGCTAAATTATAAATTTGTAGATGGTTAGGGGAAAGCGTAATGATACATACGAGTAAAATACATGAACTAACGCAATTTAGCTTCGTACAACCTGCTATGCAAGGTTATACTTCTATTGATGAAGCAAAACAAAATAAGAATCAGCCTACAGGGGATTTAATCGCAGTGGCAGTGACCCCGACACCTGGTAATCGCGAGATTGATCATGAGCTAGTGTTACGCGCACAGCGTGGCGACAAGCGTGCTTTTGGCATGCTTGTAGATAAATATCAGCGCAAATTAGGGCGCTTGCTTTCGCGCATGATTCGCGACCAGGCCGAAATTGAGGATGTGGTGCAAGAGTCCTTTATTAAGGCTTATCGTGCGCTGCCTAATTTCCGCGGCGATAGCGCGTTTTATACGTGGTTATATCGTATTGGTATCAACACTGCGAAGAACTACTTGGTTTCAATGGGTCGTAGACCAACGGTGAGTACTGATATTGAAATTGAAGATGCCGAGAACTTTGAAGACGGTAACGAATTGCGCACAATGGAAACTCCAGAGTCTGCACTGATGACAAAGGAGATTGCGCAAACCGTAAATGACACGGTTGCCGGTTTGCCTGAAGAGTTACGTACGGCAATTACCTTGCGCGAGATTGAGGGTTTGAGCTACGAAGAAATCGCTACCATTATGAGTTGCCCGATTGGTACCGTGCGGTCACGTATTTTTAGAGCACGTGAGACGATTGCCCTTAAGTTAAGACCATTATTAGATACACCCGATAATAAACGTTGGTAGCTAGACGTTAGAAATATATAACAGTAACTGTGCATGAGTATTAGGAGTTAAACGATGAACGAACAAATATCTGCCTTGATTGATGATGAAATTGCAGTGGACGATGCCGCGCATCTGATTGCTGCCGTTCAGTCAAATAAGCAGGCGGCAGAGGCGTGGGGTCAGTACCATTTGATTGGTGATGCGCTGCGCGGGGTCAAAGCGTTCAATCCTGATTTCAAGCAAAATCTGATGCAGAAGATTGATAGCGAAGCAACCGTATTGTCGCCCAATGCTGCATTGGCGAATCGAAGCGATGAACTAAAGAAGCAAACCGGAGTAAAAGGTAAGATTACAGCAGGTTGGTCAATTGCAGCTTCTTTCGCAGCGGTAGTTGTAGTCGGCTGGATGGCAATGAATCAGCAGACACAAAATGGTGATGAATTGGCGCCAGTTGAAATGGCACAATCTATTCCGGCAGAGTATCTCACTGCACATCAAGCCTCAGCCCCTTCAGCAAGTTCCTACTATATTCAATCTGTAAGTTACTCGGAGTAATGCAAATGAAACGTTTTGTTCTGGCTTGCTTAATTGCCAGTTCAACCCTAAGTGTACATTCGACAAGTGCACATGCGGCTAATGATGAAGCACTATGGACAGTGTTACAAAAAGCAGCCGTAGCAGCACGCGCATTGAATTATCAGGGCATCTTTGTCTATCAAACAGGTCAGCAATCAAAATCAGTTCAAATCACGCACTATTTCAACGGGCAAGGTGAGTTCGCACGTAATGTGGTGCTAGATGGTTCACCTAGGGAAGTGTTCAGCCAGGGCGGTGACTTGGTGATATTCAGCCCAAGAAATGAAAAAATAGTTATCGAAAAACGTCGCGGACAAAATATGTTCCCAGCTGTATTGCCGACCAATCTCGATGCGGTGAAAGAAAGTTATATATTACGTGCCGGTGAACCGGAGCGTGTAGCAGGTCGAACGACGCAGATGTTGTTCTTAGACCCCAAAGATGGCTTACGTTATAGCTATAGGTTCTGGGTCGATATGGAGTATGGTTTGTTGCTAAAGTCGGTCATGCTTAATAATCGCAACGAAATGATGGAAAGCATAGGTTTTAATCAATTGTCTTTACTCAATACTGTCGATTTGGATTGGTTTCAACCTAAAATTGATAGTAAAAAGAACTATGTAATGGAAGATGAGGCGAACAAAGCGATTGTTGATAATGGCGCAGCTTCAGATTGGACGATTAAAGAACTACCTGCCGGATATCGCAAGGTGGATCAAATGAAACGTATGGTGCATGGTAAGTCTTTACCTGTAACACACGTTATATTCTCAGATGGATTGGCTTCTGTTTCATTGTTCATTGAGCCTATTGTCAAAGGTGTTAAACCTAGAAATGGTCACAAATTGGTAGGCAATACCAGTTTTTATGCCAATGTCACAGATGGTCATCAAATTACAGTAGTAGGCGAAGTGCCGGAAGCTACTGTTGCACAAATCGCAAATGCGGTCGTTTTTAAGAAATAGTACAGCTCAGCCAATTTCAAATCAAACCCACTCAAAAAAGTACTCAATTGCCATGGTAGAGGAAAATGCAATCATTATCGCACTGGCGGACAAGCAGGCTACCCTTGAGTTGGAAAGACGCGCTGCTTGAGGTTTATGCGGTCAAAAATGTGGTTGCGGCAATGCAACTTGGGGCATGCTGTTAGGTCACACAAAAAATATCAAACGGTTATTTTGCGTCATGCTGAAGTCACGCTGGAAGATGATAATCAAGTGGATGTTAAATCAAGTAAAATTTCTAACTAGACGAGGTGAATAGATGATAAGAAATTGGATTTCTGCGGTCTCTTTTGGTTTGATTGCGACTATAAACGCAAATGCTTACGCTAAAGACTTACCTGACTTTACAGAGTTAGCAGAAAAGCATGGGTCTGAGGTTGTGAACATCAGCGTAACGCAAAATATACATGGCGGCGCTGGCATGGTGCCTTATCCAGGCATGCCAGATGATGAGCAGATGCAAGAGTTTTTTAAACGATTTGGTATCCCTACGCCTGGAGTACCTGGTCAAAATGGCGCACCTACACCCGAGTATAAATCTCAATCATTAGGTTCAGGTTTCATTATTAGCAGTGATGGTTATATTCTAACTAATGCCCATCTTGTCAATCAGGCTGATGAAGTGATCATTAAGTTATCAGATAAGCGTGAATTCAAAGCGAAAATCATTGGCGTAGATAAACGTACCGATGTCGCATTAGTTAAGATAGAAGCAACTGGGTTGCCAAAGGTGATAATAGGCGACCCTGAAAAATTAAAAGTTGGTGAATGGGTGGCAGCGATTGGCTCACCATTTGGCCTGGAAAATACGATGACTGCGGGTATCGTTAGCGCTAAAGGTCGCGCATTGCCACAAGAGAACTTTGTGCCATTCATTCAGACTGATGTTGCCATCAATCCTGGTAATTCAGGTGGTCCGCTCTTTAACCTAGCAGGTGAGGTGGTAGGCATTAATTCACAGATTTATAGCCGTACTGGAGGCTCTATGGGTCTGTCATTCGCCATCCCAATCGATGTCGCACTTGATATATCAAATCAGTTAAAAGCAAGCGGAAAGATTACCCGTGGTTGGTTAGGTATTGCCATTCAAGAGTTGACCAAGGAGCTTGCTGAATCATTTGGTATGAAGAATACCAATGGAGCGTTAGTCGCAGGCGTTGAAAAAAATGGACCAGCAGATAAGGGTGGTTTAGAAGCAGGTGACGTAATTACCAAGTTTGATGGTAAACCTATTATTAGTTCTTCAGATTTGCCACGTATAGTGGGCTCGACTAAACCAGGGAAGGTCGCGGCTGTTGAAATCTTGCGTAAAGGTAGTGCAAAAACGTTGAGTATGGGTGTTGGTGAAATGCCTGCGGACCCATCTGAAGTTGCACAAACCAACAATAAGCCGACTATTAAACCTGAGTTGAACCGTATTGGCCTGATTCTAAAAGAACTCACGCCGCAGCAAAAGAAAAAATTGAACGGCAAAAATGGTTTATTGGTGATTGATGCGCAAGGTGCGGTGGCACAAGCGGGTGTTCGCCGTGGCGACGTTGTGCTTGGTCTCAATAACACCGAGGTGCAAAGTTTAGATCAGTTCAATAAGCAATTGATGAGTTTTGCTGCAGGTAAAACGATTGCACTATTGGTATTACGTGGCGAAAGTACGCTTTATGTACCAGTAAAAATCCCAACATCTAAATAGCTGATATATCAATAGAGACAGTAATCAATTGATGTTAATACTTTGAATTTGCTGTAAAATTGCGGCAGTTCAATAATAGTCAAGGGCGCCTAGTGCGCCCTTGTTGTTAAGCCACACTGATACAAAATCAGTGCGTTAAAATTGCCAATTGTTAAAACGACCATGAAAAATATTCGTAATTTCTCCATCATTGCCCACATCGACCACGGTAAATCCACTTTAGCTGACCGTATCATTCAGCTTTGTGGCGGCTTGGCCGATCGTGAAATGGAAGCGCAAGTACTTGATTCTATGGATATTGAGCGTGAGCGTGGCATTACCATTAAGGCGCAGACTGCGGCGCTCCAATACAAAGCTGATGACGGTCAGGTTTATAATTTAAATCTGATTGATACTCCTGGTCATGTGGATTTCAGCTATGAAGTTAGCCGCTCACTTTCAGCTTGCGAGGGAGCTCTGCTCGTGGTGGATGCTAGTCAAGGTGTGGAAGCGCAGAGCGTTGCGAACTGTTATACCGCGCTGGATTTAGGTGTTGAAGTTACTGCGGTTCTGAATAAAATCGATTTGCCATCTGCTGACCCTGAGCGCGTGATTCAAGAGATTGAAGATGTGATTGGTATCGACGCTAGTGACGCGGTGCGCTGCTCAGCTAAAACAGGCTTAGGCGTGCGTGATGTGCTGGAGGCCGTGATTGCCAAAGTGCCGCATCCGGTGGGTGATGTGACCAAGCCATTGAAAGCGTTAGTGATTGATGCATGGTTTGATAACTATGTCGGTGTGGTGATGTTGGTGCGCGTGATCGATGGCGTGCTGAAACCAAAAGACAAAATTCGCTTGATGGCGACTGGTTCCGAACATTTATGTGAGCAAGTAGGTGTGTTTACGCCGAAGTCATTACAGAAAACTGCACTTTCTGCAGGTGAGGTAGGTTTTATCATCGCGGGTATCAAGGAACTAGCTGCAGCCAAAGTGGGTGATACGGTTACGCTTGCAGGTAAGCCAGCTTCAGAGGCTTTGGCAGGCTTTAAAGAAGTAAAGCCGCAGGTGTTTGCGGGGCTTTACCCTGTGGAATCTAACCAGTTTGAAGCCTTACGTACAGCCCTTGAAAAACTGAGTTTGAATGATGCGAGTTTGCTATTTGAACCTGAAAACTCCACCGCATTAGGTTTTGGTTTTAGGTGTGGTTTCTTGGGTTTGCTGCACATGGAGATCGTACAAGAACGCTTAGAGCGTGAATACGATATGGACTTGATTACTACCGCGCCTACTGTGGTGTATGAGTTATTGCTCAAAAATGGCGAAGTGGTACAAATCGAAAATCCATCACGCTTACCTGAGCCATCGCGCGTTGAAGAAACACGTGAACCGGTGATTAACGTGAATTTGCTGATGCCACAGGATTACGTTGGGCCGGTGATGACTCTATGTAACAATAAACGGGGTATTCAAAAGAATATGCAGTATATGGGCCGTCAGGTCATGCTGAGCTATGAGATGCCACTGAACGAAGTGGTGTTGGATTTCTTTGATAAACTAAAATCAGTATCTCGTGGCTACGCTTCAATGGATTACGAATTCTTAGAGTTCCGTGCAGCGGATCTTGTGAAGCTTGATATCATGGTGAACGGTGAGCGTGTGGATGCATTAAGTATGATTGTGCATCGTGCGAATAGCGTACATCGTGGCCGTGAAGTGGCCGCCAAAATGCGCGAACTGATTCCACGTCAAATGTTCGATGTGGCGATTCAGGCATCTATTGGCGCTAATATTATTGCCCGTGAAACTGTAAAAGCGATGCGTAAAAACGTTATTGCCAAATGTTATGGCGGTGACGTTTCACGTAAACGTAAATTGTTGGATAAGCAAAAAGAAGGTAAGAAACGTATGAAACAAGTGGGTAACGTTGAAATTCCGCAAGAAGCATTTTTGGCCATTTTACGAGTAGAGGACAAATAAGCAATGATGTTTGCATTATTCATGATCGTAATACTGCTTGTGACCGGCGGTATCTGGCTTTTAGATATTTTGGTATTGCGTAAGAACCGCACTGCGGGTGCGGATGAGCCGATACTGGTTGAGTACGCTAAAAGTTTTTTTCCCGTGATTTTGGTCGTGTTCTTAGTGCGGTCATTTATTGTAGAGCCGTTCAAAATTCCATCTGGCTCAATGATGCCGACCTTATTGGCTGGCGATTACATCTTAGTGAATAAGTATACTTATGGCTTACGTGTTCCGATCTTGAACAATACGTTTGTTGAAGTGAACAAGCCGGCTCGTGGCGATGTGATAGTGTTTCATTATCCGCCAGACACTTCTATAGATTACATTAAACGTGTGATTGCTTTGCCAGGCGACAGCGTTCGTTATCAAGATAAACAACTTAAAATCAATGATAAAACTATAGCACTTGAGCCACTTAGCGATTACGAGTACGTGATGTCAGGGCTTAATATCATAACAGCGAAAAAATACCGAGAGCAGCTAGGTAATGTGTCGCACGACATTTTGATTCATGATGTGATGGTAAATTATGACGCAGATGCGATAGGCGCGAAATTTGCCAATAATGAAGAAATTGTGGTGCCCGCTGGACATTATTTAGCGATGGGTGATAATCGGGATAACAGTTCGGATAGCCGTGTCTGGGGTTTTGTTCCTGAAAATAATTTGGTAGGGAAGGCATTTTTTATTTGGATGAACTTTGATAAGGGCTCTAGAATAGGTAATTCTATACATTAGTAGTTAGCAGTAAACTTACGTTAAAAATTGACTTAATTACTGGAGGCAAATATGCACCACAATTTAAATAAACAGCAATTCAATGCCAAAAATCAAAAAGGAATAACATTTATTGGTGTGCTAATAATAGCTGTGTTACTTATATTTATCGCTATTGTTGGAATGAAAATGATGCCAGCGTATATAGAGTACATGGCAGTTAAAAAAGTCATTCGTGCGATGGGGCAAGACCAATTAAGTACTATGAGTAAGAGTGAAATCGTAAAGTCTTTCGATCGGCGTAAAAGCATTGATGATATTAAATCAGTAACAGCTGAGGATTTGTTAGTTGAAAAAGACGGAACTGGTAATACAGTGGTCTCAGTTGAATATCAAGTGGTGCAACCTATTATGGGTAACGTCAGTGCTTTGATAGATTTTAAGGCCTCCAGTGACGACAAGTTCTAACTGATAGATTGTGATTATATTAGCGTTACACATACAATGACTCAGCAGGATTTATCTAAGAAATTAAGTTACAGTTTTGTAAATAATGGTTTGTTAACACAGGCGCTCACGCATCGCAGTTACAGTGGCCAGAATAACGAGCGCTTGGAGTTTCTTGGTGATGGAGCGTTAAACTTTATTATCGCTAATCAGTTGTTCCAGCGGTTTCCAAAATCGTCTGAAGGCGATTTAAGCCGTTTACGGGCACAATTGGTGAAAGAAGTCACGCTTAGTGAAATCGCATTTACGTTAAATCTGGGTGATGCGCTCAGGCTAGGTGAAGGCGAACTAAAAAGTGCTGGTTGGCGCAGGCCATCCATCTTGGCCGATGCACTTGAAGCATTAATTGGAGCGATATACCTTGATGGCGGCTTTTTCGCTGCTGAAGCATTTGTGCTAGATCTATATGCCAAGAAGCTTGAGACTATAGACCCTAATATCATTGATAAAGATCCAAAATCTTTATTGCAAGAGTTCTTACAAAGCAAAAAAATCGCAGTGCCGGAGTATACGGTGACACATACTGAAGGTGAAGCGCATGCACAAATGTTCATTGTGGAATGTTTGGTGCAAAAATTGAATATACGTACGGTTGGTGAAGGTACCAGTCGTCGAATCGCAGAGCAACAAGCGGCGCAATCTGCCTTGACTGCATTGGAAAGCATCAAAAAATGACTAGTGAAGATACAACTACAGAATCAAATTTTAAATGTGGTACGGTAGCCATTGTTGGCCGTCCTAACGTTGGTAAATCAACGTTATTGAACCATATTTTAGGCATGAAGTTAGCCATTACTTCGCGTAAGGCACAGACAACACGCCACCGCTTGCTGGGCATTCACACTACTGAGGATACGCAGTTCCTGTTTGTGGATACCCCTGGTTTTCAGCAAAAACATCTTAATGCGCTTAACAAAGGGTTGAATAAAACAGTCACCCAAGTGCTGACTGAGGTTGATGTGGTGCTGTTTGTGATTGAGCCGATGAAGCTAGGAGATGCTGATCGTAAAGTGCTGCAGTTACTTTCAGAAAAGACGCCTACTATCTTGGTGGTGAACAAATCAGACTTGATGGGCGATAAAGGTAATTTGTTGCCATTGATTCAAGATTTTGATTTGGAGTTCCCATTCTCAGAAATCGTACCGGTGAGTGCTAAAAAGAGCCTCAATCTTGACGAGTTGCTGGCTTCAATTCGCAAATACTTACCTGTGCAGGCAGCGATCTATTCTGAAGACGAATTGACCGATAAGAACGAACGTTTCTTGGCGGCTGAACTTGTACGTGAAAAGATTTTTAGATTACTCGGCGACGAAATCCCTTATTCAGTTGCCGTAGAGATTGAGAAGTTTGAAGTGGTTGGTAAATTACGCCGCATTTTCTGTGCGATTATTGTGGATAAAGATAGCCAAAAACCCATGTTGATTGGTAAAAACGGTGAGAAAATGAAACAAATCTCCACTGAAGCTAGACAAGACATGGAGAAATTGTTTGGTGGAAAAGTTTACTTGGAAACTTGGGTGAAAGTTAAAGGCGGTTGGGCCGATGATGAAAGGGCATTAAAAAGCCTAGGATACTAATTAGGGGTACTGATGATGGTATCGAGTAATGTGTATAACATTCCTGTTTACGGTAAACCCATTGAGTTAGACGACCAAGGGATTTATTACGCCATGAATCGCAAGACTGGCGCTATCAATAACGTATTTCATCTTGCGTATGAAGATGATGATTGGTATCTATATCAGCTAAAAAATACCGGTAAAGATGGTGAAATGGGCTGGGTAATATTGGCGGACAACGGTGATTACCCACTAAAAAGCATCGGTACAGAAGAAATTAAACGCTGTTTTGACAAGCCTGAATATGCAGAACCCAAGGGCGCTTGGCATGTGATGCGTAACTCCAGATACGGATTCGGTAAATTCACCTCTATTCATGCGGAAGATACGCCTCGCTATGCCATGATTCTATTCTCAGGTGCTGAGATGCTGGTGCCGCTTTTAATCTTAAAAGCAGAGGACGAGGGTTTGCAAAGTTTGGCTGAGTCAGCGCACTAATGGCGGTAGCAGGCTCCAACCCACATCGTCAGGATAATCAAGCTGTTTATGTCCTGCATACTTATCCATTCAAAGAAACTAGCCTAGTTGTTGAGTTGTTTGCGCATGGTTTTGGCCGTGTAGCAACTACCGCCAAGGGTGCGCGCCGCCCACGTTCTGCAATGCGCGGTATGTTGCAATCGTTTCAGCCGCTGTTAGCCACTTGGTCGGGTAAGCAAGAGCTTAAAACATTACATAGCTTGGAATGGGGCGGCGGTTTGTTGCTACTGCAAGGCGAGGCCTTGATGTGTGGCTTTTACCTGAATGAGCTGCTTTTACGTTTATTGCCGCGTGAAGATCCACACGAAGCTTTATTCGAATATTACAGTGCGACTTTAAAGACTTTAGCGAACAGTCAGGATTTAGCCAGCACATTACGGCGCTTTGAGTTAAAACTGTTACAAGAGCTTGGCTATGCAATTCCGTTACTAACGGATGAAAGTGAAGCGCCGATAGATGAAGCAATCACTTATCGTTATGAAGCTGAGCATGGCGCCATCGCATCAAATGCCGCGTTAAGTCGCCATAAAAATGGCGTACAATTACTGGGTAAAACACTGCTGGATATGGCTAATGACGACTATAGCAATGTACAGACCCAGCAACAGAGTAAGCAGTTGATGCGTTACTTATTAGCGCATTATCTTGGCGATAAGCCGTTACATACCAGGCAGTTACTGATTGATTTGCAAGATAGAAAACTACAAAATGATTAAATTAGGTGTCAATATCGACCACGTTGCGACCATTCGTCAAGCACGTGGTACCAAGTATCCTAGCGTAGTGCAGGCGGCACTGCGCGCTGAACAGTCAGGGGCGGATAGTATTACCCTGCATCTGCGAGAAGATCGTCGCCATATGCAAGATGCTGACGTGCGTGCGTTACGTGGCTTGCTGCAAACGCGTATGAATCTTGAGTGTGCGGTCACTGATGAAATGATAGGTATCGCACTTGAAGTCGCGCCGCAGGATGTATGCCTGGTGCCTGAGCGTCGCGAAGAACGTACAACAGAAGGCGGTCTTGATGTTGTAGGCAACTTTGCCAATGTGCAAGCTGCGGTTAAAAGGTTGAACGATGCAGGTATTCGCGTCTCACTGTTCATTGGCCCGGATTTAGCACAAATTGATGCGGCAAAAAAAGTAGGTGCGCCAGTCGTGGAACTGCATACAGGTACATTCGCTGATGCAGAGAATGCGATAGATAAAACGCGTGAATTAGAACGTATTCAGCAAGCGGTTGCACATGCTTTGAGTTTGGGCTTGGTAGTGAATGCAGGTCACGGTCTGCACTATCATAACGTGCATGAAATCGCGTCAATTGAAGGTATTGAAGAGCTCAATATCGGTCATGCGATTGTGGCACATGCTTTATTCGTTGGTTGGGATAACGCAGTGCGAGAGATGAAAGCGCTGATGAAAGAGTTCTCTTGCAAATAAGCCTCTCTCTTTTAACTTAAAAGATTGTTTCCCTAGATGATTTTTGGTATCGGCACAGATATAGTTGAAGTTGCTCGGATTGATGCTTCCATACAACAGTTTGGTGATGATTTTGCCAAACGTGTTCTTGCTGAGAGTGAATTAGTTAGCTATCAGCAATCGCATATCAAGGCACGTTTTCTGGCTAAACGTTTTGCAGCTAAAGAAGCATTCTCTAAAGCACTAGGTACAGGTTTGCGCGCCCCTGCAACATTTCAAAATATTGCAGTTTCACATGATGACTTAGGTAAGCCGATCTTAATTTTGGCGCCTGAGTTACAAGCATTTCTGCACACCAAAAATATCACCCAAACCCATATCAGTATTAGTGATGAGAAAAACATAGCAGCAGCATTTGTGGTTTTAGAAATATGACATCAGACATTGCAGAAGCTGATTTAGCACGTCGCTTTGGTGGTGTTTCACGTTTATACGGTGCAGATGGCCTAGCAAAGCTGCAAGCAGCACATATTTGTGTAATTGGTATCGGTGGCGTGGGCTCATGGGCTGCCGAAGCACTGGGGCGTAACGCCGTAGGTACTATTACCTTAATCGATTTGGATAATATTGCAGAATCTAACGTGAATCGTCAGTTGCACGCAGTGAATGGAGCGTTCGGCAAAGCAAAGGTGACTACTATGGCAGAGCGTATTCGTAGTATCAATCCAGCTGCAAAAGTGATTGAGATTGAAGATTTTGTCACCGTTGAGAACGTAGCTGTAATGCTAAATCACAACTATGATGGCGTGATTGATTGTATTGACGATGCAAAAGCTAAAATGGCAATCACTGCTTTTTGCAAACAAAAGCAGATTCCTTTGGTCATTACAGGTGGTGCTGGTGGGCGCTTAGATCCTACTAGAATAAAGCATGCTGATTTATCGGTCGTATCCGGAGATAGGCTGTTAGCCAAGGTGCGTAATGGTTTGCGCCGTGACTATGCTTTTCCAAAAGGTGTAGATTCTAAGAGTAAAACTAGCAAGCAAAATAAAGCATCTCAATTTGGTATCACCGCTGTGTATTCTGATGAGCCTATCATCAAGCCTGATAATGCATGTGAAACTGATGACAATGCGATCACAGGCTTAAACTGTGCTGGATATGGCTCCAGCGTGTGTGTGACAGCGCCGTTTGGTTTTGCTGCCACGAGCCTGCTATTGCAACAACTACTAAATAAATAGCAGAATTGAACGACCTGTCATTCTTGTATTCTATATGGCTAACCAATTGGTCATAATAATAAAGCATAGACTTTTTCATCATAAATTCATCAATTTGTCACAATCGGCGAATAACATTAAATGCATAACAACCTAAAAGAAACTATGCGTTTAACTTACCCACCCTTGAAATTACTCAATCGGGATACCAGCATTTTGGCGTTCAACGAACGCGTATTGAGCCTTGCACAAAATCCTGACTATCCCTTACTTGAGCGTTTGCGTTTTCTTTGTATCGTTTCTTCTAACCTCGATGAGTTCTTTGAAGTACGTGCAGCACCGCATGTGGATGCGATGCGAGATGACGAGCAACAGAGCGATATCAATGTAGAAAGCTATCAGGCAATTGCAGAAGTCGCACATGTGTTAGTCGATAAGCAATACCATATTTTTAATGCGGAGTTGATGCCAGCACTGGCTGAAGAAGGTATACATCTGGTTTCACATGGTGACCGCACAGCACAGCAGCGACGTTGGGTAGCGCAATATTTTGAAGATGAGGTAAGGCCATTATTGGTGCCTGTCGCACTTGATCCTTCACACCCTTTCCCACAGGTGGCCAATAAATCACTTAATTTTATCGTGTCACTTGGTGGTACTGATGCATTTGGTCGCAGAAATAATATTGCGATTGTTAAGGTGCCACGCGTATTGCCGCGTTTGATTAAACTGCCTAAAAACTTGAGTGGCAAACAGCAGAGATTTATTTCGTTATCAAGCGTGATTAGATCACATCTAGCGAGTTTATTTACGGGTAGAGAAGTGTTAAATTTCTCGCAGTTTAGGGTAACGCGACATTCGGACTTGGCGGTAGATGAGGAAGATGTAAAGAATCTGCGCACTGCACTAAGAAAGGGTCTGGTTCAGCGTAACTTTGGTGATGCAGTTCGTTTGGAAGTGTCACATGGTTGCGATGAGCAATTGTCTAAATTCTTATTACAACAATTTGATTTACCCAAACAGTCACTGTACCGCGTACATGGTCCAGTGAACTTGGTGCGTTTGATGCAATTGGCGGACTTGGCTGAGGGTGATGATCTGAAGTTCAAACCATTTGAACCCAGAATAAGCCAGAAATTGGTGGTGAATCAATCATTTTTTACTCAACTAAAACAGCAAGATATTCTCATCCATCAGCCTTACGAAAGCTTTGAATCGGTCATAGATTTTCTGCGTGAGGCCGTGAACGACCCGGATGTATTATCGATACAGCAGACAATCTACCGGACTGGTGCCGATGCACGTATGCTCAAGTTGCTGCAAGAGGCTGTGCGGCGTGGTAAAGAAGTGATGGCAGTGGTGGAACTCAAGGCTAGGTTCGATGAAGAAGCCAACATCAACTGGGCTGAGGCACTTGAGTCAGTAGGGGCACAAGTGGTATACGGCATTGTGGGTTTAAAAACGCATGCCAAGATGCTATTGGTAATGCGCCGTGAAGGCCAGCACCTTAAACACTATGGACACATATCAACCGGTAATTACAATCCAAAAACGGCACGGCTTTATACCGATGTAAGCATGCTCACGGCTGACCCACAGATTACGCGGGATATGGAGCATCTGTTCAGACATATTGCCAGCCAGGTAAAATTGCCGCGCATGCAAAAACTATTGGTGGCACCATTTAATTTGCATAGACGCATGCTCGCTAAGATTAAAGCGGCAGAACTTGCAGCAAAAGCAGGTAAGTCTGCGCGTATTATCTTAAAAATGAATGCACTCACTGATATTGCGCTTACTCAAGCCCTGGTGAAAGCGGGACGTGCAGGTGTCGAGATCGACCTGATTCTACGTGGTGCATGTATTCTGCCGATAGACGCACCTGGGTTGGATGGACGGATACGCGTACGCTCGATTATTGGCAGGTTATTGGAACATTCTCGTATCTTTTACTTTCAAATCGATGAGCATGAAAATATGTGGCTATCCAGTGCGGATTGGATGAATCGTAATATGATGCGGCGCGTTGAGATTGCATGGCCGATTGTGGATGCGAAGAATCGCGCACGTATCTTGCAAGAGTGTTGCCAGATTTATCTTGATGATAACCAAGACGCATGGCTACTCAATGCCGATGGTACCTATGTTCAAAGTATGCAAAACTTGGCTAAATCTAAAGACAAGCTAAATGAGCAAGTGCCAGTTTTGAGTGCGCAACAACGGCTCATTCAAAAATATGCTGAGTAGCGACTTCATGAGATACAGACATGGCTAATTTGATTCTATGGCGACATGCCGAAGCAGAAAATGAAAGTGCCACTGGTGAAGATGTTGACCGCGCACTCACCAAGCGTGGACTAAAAGACGCAGAGAAGATGGCAAAGTGGTTAAGTCAGCATTTGCCGGCAGATACTGAGGTTCTATGCAGTCCGGCACGCCGTTGTCTAGAAACAGCGGCAGCCTTACATTCCCCCAATATTCGTGAAATAAAGATAGCTGAATATCTAGGCGTCGATAGTACGGTCGACATGATTGCTAAAAAAGTCAGCAACGATGACAGTAGTCAGACCATATTGTTAATTGGTCATCAGCCGAACCTAGGTTTGTTAATCGCACGATTGTTAGGAATGAACGAAAATTCCTGTGTGGTGAAGAAAGGCTCGGTATGGTGGCTTCGCCAACGCTTTGTACAAGGGGCATCGCAAACCTATCTATTTACCGTGCAACACCCCGATTACTGAATTAGTTCTTAAATCAAATATCTTAGTTACTTCTTTTTAGGTCTGCCTGTTTTAATTGCAGGTACTTTGCTCATGGCGGCTTTTAAAGCAGCTTCTGTCATGGCTGTAAGTTGCATAATACCTGCACGCAATAATTCACTTTTCTTTGCCGGTTGGCCAAGTTTGATTAAGCGTTCTTTTAATACGTAAAGTTGCGCGTATTCAATTTTAGGCATAGTGAAACTATCGCGTTCCATTTTTAATTTTGGTGTTTTTTCTTTAACTACCTTCTCAGTTTTCTTGGCAGCTACTTTGGTTACATTCGCTTTGCTCACAGGCTTGGCTGGAGCTGTTTGTTTAACGGCAGGCTTGGTAACACTTGCTTTAGCCGGGGCGGCCTTAACCGCTGGTTTAGTCGTAGCAGGTTTTGCAGTTTCTACTTTTACTGGCTCAATTCTTTTTACAGGTGTATTTAATGCTGCAGCTTGTAGTGGGTTGATTTTAGACACGGTAGTCTCCTAATTAAACGATATAAATAGTTTATACCGTTTATTTTATATTGCAATGTGTATTCCGTTAAGATTTTATGTGTTTATTGTGACGAAATTATGACTTCAAATAGCCAGTTGGTTTTTTGCCAAGCTTGTGTTTCTTCATCTAATAAGTAATAAGATTGCGGATACTTCTCTGGCCAAGTTTTTGGCAAAGTTAAACGAATTATATTGTTAAGATAATCAAGTTGAATGCCGCGTAAATTAGGTGTCTGCCGTGCATGGCATAGAATCACTGCCAAGCGTATGCAGGCCAGCTGCATGACAAAGATGCGGTCCGAGAAATCGGCTTCCAGTTTTTTGAGTTTAGCTCTATGACCTAATATTAAAAGGCTCAGGCAATGCAGTTCGCCTTGGGAGAAGCCCGGTGGGTCAGCATGGTCGAGTATGTACGCGCCATGCAGATGAGCGTCGATAGGTGAAACAATACCGCCAATTTCGTGCAGTAGCCCAGCCCAGCGTAACTTGCGCGAATGTGACAAGCGTTCGCCGGGTGCAAAGTGGATATCATCACTGATTTTCTCAAATAACTTTTCTGCGATTTCCGCTACTGTTTGTGCGTGCGCCTCATCTACATCGAACTTGCGTGCTAAGCGCTGCACAGAGGCATCTCTTAAGTCTAGCATCTCGTTTTCACGAGCGAGCATGTCATAGAGTAAGCCATGACGAAGAGCGCCTTTTGCTACATTTAAAGTTTCAATATTTAAAAAATCGAACAAGGCTATCATCACGGACAAGCCGCCGGCAATCACAGGTTTGCGGTCTTCTCTAAGCCCTAGCAAGCGCAACTTGTCTACATGGCGTGTGCGGATGAGTTCATCGCGCAGCCAATGTAAGCCTTCTTTAGTGATTGTATCTAAGGGTCTGCCATACTGAACTAACACATCTGCAATTGCGCCTACCGTGCCTGATGCCCCATAGGCGACATCCCACTGGGAGTTATTGAAGTGAGTGCCTACTGTTTCAAAAATGGATTCGGCAGCAATCTCCGCTCGTGAAAATGCTTTTTCGGTAAAGTCGCCGTTGGCAAAGTGTTTGAGTGACCATGCAACCGAACCCACATGTACAGAGGCTGTATGTTTAGACTCAAAACCTTGGCCTAGAATGAGTTCGGTAGAACGTCCGCCTATGTCTACTACTAAGCGTTTATCATTTGATTGCGGTAAGAAGCGACTAACGCCTTGGTAAATAAGACGCGCTTCTTCTACACCGGAGATCACCTGCACCTCAAAGCCTAATGCCTTTTTAGCAAGCTTCAGAAATACATCGCGATTATTTGCTTCGCGTAACGTTTGCGTGGCAACTGCACGAACATGCGATGCTTCAAAACCTTGCAAACGTTCGCCAAATCTTGCTAAGCAGCGCAGACCACGTTCAATCGCTTCAGGCGTCAGGTTATGGTCTTCGTCCAAATCGCCACCTTGACGTACGGGTTCCTTTAAGTATTCTATGCGCTGGATATGACCGCTATCATGGCGGCCAATTTCCAGTCTGAAACTATTAGAACCTAGGTCTATTGCGGCTAGCAAGGCTTTATCTACGGGCGTGCTAATGCCATTGTTTGTATTATTTTCCATAATGGTAAGTATGCACTTTTTACTTTTACCTTTGCTAGTAACTTTTTTAGAAACAATATTATTTTTTTCTATTTTGTACTGGTGACTTGAAAGTTTGATGACAAAGCCTAATTAACTATAAGTATCTATCCAACATGTAGGAGTTCAATATGGCTAAACAAAACACTCAAAACCAAACACCAGACCATAGTCCGCAAACCATGGCATTCCAGGCAGAAGTCAAACAGCTTCTGCAACTCATGATTCACTCGCTGTATAGCAATAAAGAAATTGTATTACGTGAGTTGATTTCTAACGCCTCAGATGCGGCGGATAAATTACGTTTCGAAGCTTTAGCTGATGGTAGTTTGTACGAGAATGATAGCGAGTTAAAGATTCGCATAGCGTTCGATAAAACCGCACGCACTTTAACTGTGAGTGATAACGGTGTTGGTATGAGTCGCGATGAAGTGATTGCCAACATCGGCACCATTGCAAAGTCTGGCACCAAAGAATTTTTTAATGCCCTAACGGGTGACCAAGCGAAAGATGCAAACTTGATTGGTCAGTTTGGGGTGGGTTTCTATTCTGCATTCATTATTGCCGACAAGGTAACGTTAACAACACGCCGTGCCGGTGCTACTGAGGCGGTCCGCTGGGAGTCCGCTGGTGAGGGTGATTACTCAATTGATACAACAGAAAAGGCAACACGCGGTACTGAAATCGTGTTGCATCTACGTGAAGGTGAAGACGAGTTCTTAAGCGACTGGAAGCTGAAAACTATTATTCGTAAGTATTCAGACCATATCACTTTACCTATCGTGATGAAGAAAACTGAATGGAAAGACGGCGCTGAAGTTACCACAGACGAAGACGAAACCGTCAATAAAGCTTCAGCGTTGTGGGCGCGTAGCAAAAACGATATTACTGAAGAGGAATATCAAGAGTTCTACAAACATGTATCGCATGACTTTGAAAATCCGTTAGCCTATACGCATAGCCGTGTAGAGGGTAAGCAGGAATATATTTCCTTGCTGTACATTCCAAGCAAAGCACCGTTTGATTTATATGACCGTGAGCGCCGTCATGGCATCAAGTTGTATGTGAAACGCGTATTCATCATGGAAGACGCTGAAAAGCTCATGCCGCAATATCTGCGCTTTGTCCGTGGTGTGATCGACACTTCTGACCTGCCATTGAATGTGTCGCGTGAGATTTTGCAATCTAGTCGTGATGTAGATGCGATTAAAGCCGGCTCAGTGAAAAAAGTACTAGGTGTGCTGGAAGACATGGCTGAAAACAAGCCTGAAGACTACGCTAAGTTCTATGAAGAGTTCGGCCGTGTATTGAAAGAAGGTCCGGGTGAAGACTTTGCCAATAAAGAGAAAATCGCTGGCTTATTGAGATTCGCCTCTACTAAAGCCGATACAGAAGTGCAAAATGTATCGTTAAAAGATTACATTGCTCGCATGCAGCCTGAGCAAGATGTGATTTATTACATTACTGCAGATAGTTTTGCCGCTGCGCAACACAGTCCGCATCTGGAAATCTTCCGTAAAAAGGGCATAGAAGTATTGTTGATGTCAGACAGAGTGGACGAGTGGTTACTTGGCAGTCTCACCGAGTTTGAAGGCAAAAAACTGCAATCAATTGCTAAGGGCGATTTGGATTTAGGCAAGCTTGAATCTGATACCGAAAAAGAGATTCAAAAGAAAATCGAAGAAGAAGCTAAAACCTTGATTGAGAAAATCAAAAATACATTGGGTGACCAAGTAAAAGATGTGCGTGTTACGCATCGTTTAACCGATTCGCCAGCTTGTTTGGTGAGTGATGCACATGATCTGTCAGGTAATTTGGCACGTATCTTAAAGGCGGCTGGTCAAAAAGCACCAGAGACTAAACCGATTCTTGAGATTAACCCGACGCATAAGCTAGTGAAACGTCTTGAAAATGAATCTACAGACACAGTTTTTAACGATTTGGCTTATGTATTATTTGATCAGGCATTGTTGGCTGAAGGTGGTGCACTAGAAGATCCAGCAAGCTTTGTGAAGCGTATGAATAGCTTAATTAGCTAAGTTTGTCTCTTGCTTAATTAAAACCCGCCTCAGTAAAAAGGCGGGTTTTTTTACGTCAGCTTCTAAGCGCATTTATTTAAACAGAATAATGAATCTATTGCTTGACAATGCAAATGAGAATTATTATCATTTGTGAACATTGTTTAGTTTAAGGTAAATATCATGAGCAAACAGCAAATCATCAGCCAGGCTAAATTGGCAGGTAATGAAGAATGCAAGGTGCTTTACAACAGAGCTAAAGATATCGTTGAGCTTGAAGTAGGCGGGACTTCACTCAGGTTTGATGCATGCAATTTTTTCATGATGAATGAAATGATGCGTAAAGCCGCAGCTAAATTGGTGATGCAAACTGAGCTTGCAAATGTGCTTTAACAAATCAATATAACAAGACAGTTTTATTAAATGCATCATTAAACCGAATTTAAGCGCTGCCTAACACAGGCTTAAATACCACGTACGCTTAATTACGTGGGATGTTGTAACTGCATGGCAACATGCATCTCCTTGCATTACTTTATGGTCGCATTAAATTTATTCATGTAAGCCGGCCACTTTTTAATATTAATTTACACAAACTTCAATTTGTAAAAGAGTGTTGTAATGAGACGGGGTGAAGCAATGATAAAAGATCAGTCATGTAGGAGAATATTGTTAGCAGGTGCAGAAGGTTGCAAGATTATCTATTGCGACGGCTGTGGCGTTGCGGAAATGGAGCTGGGTGCCCTTAGCGTGCGTTTGGAGTTGAATGCGCTGCATAATTTACAAGCGGTGCTAGGGCAAGCTGCCATGAAACTGTCAGTATTAAAAGCAACGAAAGTATCGTCAGATTTTGAGTACGACAAACTGGACTTATATTGATTGCTTAGTTGTAACCCTATGATTGTCAATCAACTGTCATAAAGGTGGCGCATTATTTGCTAGAATAGACTTAATTATTATTAATAGAGCTAGCCTATGAAAAGCCCTACAAAAGTCAAAGCGAAAATCATTACCACCGCTGAAGTAAAACCAAAAAAACCATCTAAGCTTAAAGTGACTGCAATACCTAAGCTCACGCCCGTGCATCAAGCGTTGCAGAACCATCTTATTTTCTCTAGCTTTAAAACGAGCATAGTGGCTACACCAAGAGATTGGTACAACACCGCCAGCTATACAGTGCGTGATCATGTGGTGGAACGTTGGGTAAAAACTGCCGAATCTTATTACCGTGATGACCCTAAACGCGTTTATTACTTATCTCTTGAGTTCTTAATCGGGCGTATGTTGACCAATGCCGCACTAAACTTGGGCATTAATGAAGAGTTGCGAGACGGTTTGGCAGTGCTCGGTCGAGATTTAGAAGCCGCCGTAGAAATGGAAACAGATGCTGCGCTAGGCAATGGCGGTTTGGGCAGGTTAGCTGCATGTTTCCTGGATTCTATGGCAACCATGGATATTCCGGCAGCTGGATATGGTATTCGTTATGAATACGGCATGTTTAGACAATCCATAGAGCATGGCCAGCAGATTGAGAACCCGGACAATTGGCTACGTTATGGCAATGTGTGGGAATTCCAACGCCCAGAGGCAACCTACATTATCAAGTTCTACGGGCATGTAGTGAAGTATCCTACCGACCATGGTGAAGAGAATCATTGGGTAGATGCTGAGCATGTGGTAGCAATGGCATATGATGTACCAGTGCCAGGCTATGGTACAGATACTGTGAATAATCTACGTTTGTGGTCTGCTAAAGCCACACGTGAGTTTGACTTACGCCATTTTAATGATGGCAATTATGAAAAAGCAGTAGAAGAACGCAACGACACAGAAAATATTTCAAAAGTACTGTATCCGAATGACGCTTCTGCATTAGGCAAAGAGTTACGTTTGAAACAGCAGTATTTCTTTGTGTCAGCGTCTGTGCAAGACATTTTGCGTCGTTACCTGTCTGTGCATGAAATCAAAACGCAGGTAGACTGGGACCAGTTACCCGACAAGATCGCGATTCAGTTAAATGATACTCACCCTGCGATTGCAGTGCCTGAGATGATGTATCAATTGGTTGATAATCATCATGTGCCATGGGAAAAAGCTTGGGAACTCGTGGTTAAGATATTTGCTTACACTAACCATACCTTGATGCCAGAGGCACTAGAAACATGGTCTGTTGATTTGTTCGGGCGTTTGCTGCCTAGACATTTGGAAATCATCTACCAAATCAACCATGAGTTCTTAAACATGGTGAATCATCATTTCCCAGGCGATTGTGACTTATTGTCGCGAGTCTCCATTATTGATGAATCTCACGGGCGTCGTGTGCGCATGGCGCATTTGGCAGTTGTAGGCAGTCATACTGTGAATGGCGTAGCAGCACTGCATAGCCAATTGCTAAAAGAAACATTATTTGCGGATTTCAATCGTATCTACCCAGGTAAGTTGACCAATGTAACTAACGGTATCACGCCGCGCCGCTGGTTGAATCAGGCAAATCCACTACTCACTAGGTTGATTGAACAGGCTATTGGTACTGACTTCATCAAAGACCTCTCGCAGCTTAAAAAATTAACACCATTAGCGGATGACGCAGACTTCAGAAAAGCGTTTGCGCACGTTAAACATGCAAATAAGGTTAGATTGGCACAGAAAATTGAGAAGTTGACGGGTATTAAAGTCAATACAAACAGCTTGTTTGATGTGCAAATTAAACGTATTCATGAATACAAGCGTCAGTTACTGAATGTGCTGCATGTGATTACCTTATACAACCGTATTCGTGCAGGGCATAACGGTAAAATCACGCCACGGACCATTATTTTTGGCGGTAAAGCTGCCCCTGGTTATTGGATAGCCAAGCAGATCGTTCGCCTTATTAACGATGTGGCAGAGATCGTGAATAACGACCTAGCGGTAGGTAATAAACTAAAAGTAGTGTACTACCCAAATTATGAAGTTTCAGCAGCTGAAATTCTATTTCCAGGCAGTGACCTGTCGGAACAAATTTCAACCGCAGGTACTGAAGCAAGCGGTACCGGCAACATGAAAATGGCATTGAATGGTGCGCTGACAATTGGTACTTTAGATGGCGCCAACGTCGAGATTAAAGAAGAAGTCGGCGATGAAAATATCTTTATATTTGGGCTAACCACGCAACAAGTAGCTGAGACTAAAGCTAGGGGCTATAACCCACGGGATTACTATTATAACAATCCAGAGTTGAAACAAGTGTTAGACATGATCGCCACAGGCTACTTTTCAGTCGATGAGCCTGACCGTTATCAAGTGATAGTTAACAACTTATTGAATAACGACCAATATATGTTGTTGGCGGATTATGCAAGCTATATTGAAACTCAAGACAAAGTTGCCAAGTTGTACCATAATCAAGACGAATGGATGCGCATGGCAATTTTAAATGTGGCGAACATGGCTAAATTCTCAAGTGATAGAGCGATTGGTGATTATGCGAAAAACATCTGGCATGTGAACCCCAATAAGGCTGAGTCGGCCAGTAAAGCTGTATCTAAAGCTAAAACAACCGCCAAGGTTAAACCAATAGCCAAAGTTAAACCAACAACTAAGGTAACTAAAATTAAAAAATTGGGTTAGTGATTAGCGTAATTATTGAAACAATAATTGGAGAAGAGATATGCGCTATTTAATTACGGTTCTAAGTTTCATTTTATTTGCTACTCACGCAAATGCTTTAAGCGTGAGTGACCTGAGTAATACTGAGGCGAGCAAGGGTTTGAAAGAGGCCTTGATTCAAGGCGCGGGCAAGGCCGTAAGTAAGCTGGGTGCGGTCGATGGCTTTTTTGGTAATAAAGAAGTCAAGATTCCATTACCGGACACCATGAAAAAAGCTGAAAAAGCCATGCGTATGTTTGGTATGAGCAAGCAAGCAGATGAGCTGGTGCTTAAAATGAATCGTGCAGCGGAGGCGGCTGTGCCCGAGGCGAGAGCGTTGTTGGTCGATTCAGTTAAAAAAATGAGTGTAGAGGATGCCAAAGCGATTTTGACGGGTGGCGATGACGCAGCGACTCAGTATTTCAAAAAGACTACGTCTGCACCAATGACTGAAAAATTCTTGCCTATCGTGAAGAAGGCCACCGAGAACGTACAACTTGCCCAGCAATATAATAAATTCGCAGAGATGGGCAATAAATTCGGCGTGGTTAAAAAAGATCAGGTCAATCTAGAGCAATATGTCACGCAAAAAACTCTGGATGGCGTTTACTTGATGATGGCTAAAGAAGAAGCTGCGATTCGCAAAGATCCGGTTGGGCAAGCAAGCAATCTGTTGAAAAAAGTGTTCGGAGCAGTTGCTAATTAGTAACTAAGCAATGCTCTTGAGCATGCGCAATTAGCGGCTTAATTGCCGCCAATCTGGTAGAATTCAGCTTTCACAAATGTAGACATTTAGCTGAGTTTTCATGACTAGTTCCAAAATGACTTGCCTACGCGGCAGCGCTGCCTTATCTCAATTCCGTATTGAAAAAATTCAAACCACTCTTGGGCAAACCAGCCCAAATATTTCTCATCTATATGCGGAATTTTTGCATTTCGTTTGGGTAGATGGCTCGCTTAATAGCGAGCAGCAAAATACTTTAGAGCAAATCCTGACTTACGGCCCGACCATGCAGGCAGAAGAGCCAAAAGGCGAGTTGTACTTAGTATCGCCAAGGTTAGGCACGATTTCACCTTGGGCATCACGTGCTACAGATATTGTGCAGCACTGCGGTTTGCCGGAAATCAAGCGTGTAGAGCGCGGTATTGCCTACTATGTGCAGACTAAGAATGGCCTGGCTTTAACTGAAGCAGAGCGCCAACAGTTATTACCACTGATTCACGACCGCATGACTGAAACAGTGTTTGCGAATGTGAATGACGCAGAAAAACTGTACCACACTGATACTCCGGCACCATTAAGTACAGTGGATATTTTAAAAGGCGGCAAAGTGGAATTGGTCAAAGCCAATAGTGAACTTGGCTTGGCGCTGTCGCCGGATGAAGTGGATTACCTGTTCGATAACTTTACAAAGATGGGTCGTAACCCAACTGACGTAGAGCTCATGATGTTTGCACAAGCCAACTCAGAACACTGTCGCCACAAGATATTCAATGCAGACTGGGTGATTGATGGCGAAGAGCAAACCATGTCGCTGTTCGGCATGATACGCAATACGCACAAGCTCAACCCAGGCAACACGGTGGTGGCGTATTCGGATAACTCTTCGATTGTTGCAGGTTCAAGTACTAAAGAACTAACAAAACGTTTTTATCCAACGGATAACGGCGCGTATAGCTACAAAGAAGAAGAGATGCACTACCTGATGAAGGTGGAAACGCATAACCACCCGACTGCAATCTCACCATTTGCCGGTGCTGCGACTGGCGCAGGCGGAGAGATCCGTGACGAAGGCGCAACCGGCAGCGGTTCTAAACCTAAAGCGGGTTTGACTGGTTTTTCAGTGTCGAATCTTAATATCCCCAATTTTACGCAGCCTTGGGAATCAGCTAATTATGGCAAGCCGGCTCGCATCGCTTCTCCATTGCAGATCATGGTAGATGGCCCATTAGGTGGTGCCGCTTACAACAACGAATTTGGTCGCCCGAACATTGCTGGTTACTTCCGTACATTTGAACTAGAAACTAATGACGAAGTCCGCGGCTATCATAAGCCAATCATGTTGGCAGGCGGTATCGGTAATATCTCGGCACAGCATTCTAAAAAGAACCCAATTCCACCGGGCGCAGCCTTAATTCAATTGGGTGGCCCAGCTATGTTGATTGGCCTAGGCGGTGGCGCAGCGTCTAGTATGGATACCGGTAGTAACGTTGAGAATCTGGACTTTGATTCAGTACAACGCGGCAACCCAGAATTAGAACGCCGAGCACAGGAAGTGATTGACCGTTGCTGGCAGCTTGGCGACAAGAACCCGATTTTAAGTATTCATGATGTAGGTGCGGGCGGTATTTCCAACGCGTTTCCTGAGCTAGTGAATGACGCAGCCGTAGGTGCATTGTTCCAATTGCGTGATGTGCATAACGAAGAGCCGGGCATGTCGCCGCGCGAGTTGTGGAGCAACGAGGCGCAAGAACGTTATGTGATGGCGATTCTGCAAGAAGATTTACCACGCTTCAAAGCGATTTGTGAACGTGAGCGTTGTCCATTCGCAGTGGTTGGTGTCGCTACGGAAGAGCGTCATTTGACAGTAGCAGACAGTCATTTTGACAATAAACCTGTCGATATGGATTTGTCTGTATTGCTTGGTAAGCCACCAAAAATGACACGCGACGTGAAAAGCACAGCGCGTAAATTAAAAGCGTTTGATACCAGCAAGATTGATTTGAAAGACGCGGCAGCACGTGTATTAAGACTGCCTGGCGTAGCTGATAAAACCTTCCTAATCACCATTGGCGACCGTTCTGTAACGGGCTTGGTGGCGCGTGAGCAAATGGTTGGCCCATGGCAAGTGCCGGTGGCTGACGTTGCGGTGACACTTGCAGGTTATGAAACTTACCGCGGTGAGGCATTTGCCATCGGCGAAAAAGCGCCATTAGCATTGGTAAACGCGCCAGCATCAGGCCGCATGGCAATTGGTGAAGCGATTACCAATATCGCAGCAAGCTTGATTAATGACCTGAGTGATTTAAAACTCTCAGCTAACTGGATGGCGCCTGCTGGTCATGCTGGTGAAGATGCGGCAATGTTCGAAACCGTTAAAGCCGTCGGCATGGAGCTTTGCCCACAACTGGGTGTAAGTATCCCGGTCGGTAAAGATTCCATGAGTATGAAAACAGTGTGGAATGACGCGGGCGAAAACAAGGCTGTGACTTCACCGATTTCACTCGTTGTGACAGCGTTTGCAACTACACCAGATGCGCGTAAAACCTTAACTCCACAATTACAGACTGATATTGCGACTAAGCTGATTTTGATTGACTTAGGCGCAGGTAAAAACCGTATGGGCGGTTCTAGCCTTGCGCAAGTATATGGCGCGGTAGGTGATGTAGCGCCGGATGTGGATGATGCAGCACAGCTTAAGCACTTCTTCGCTACGATCCAGCAGCTGAATAAAGCAGACAAGATTCACGCTTATCATGACCGTTCTGATGGCGGCTTGTTCTCGACCTTGGTTGAGATGGCGTTTGCCGGGCACTGTGGTTTGAATATCGATGTTTCTGCTTTGTCTGGTGATATCGCCAGCGTGTTGTATAACGAAGAACTAGGCGCCGTGATTCAAGTGTCAGCGAGTGATGCAGAAAGTATTGCCGCGCAATTCAACGGCTTGGCCCATGTAATTGGTGACGTAGTGGCTGGTAACCAAATTCAAATCGCGCAACAGGGCAAAGTGGTGTTCAGCGATACACGTACCAACTTGCATCGCATGTGGTCTGAAACTACTTACCATATGCAAAAACTGCGTGACAATCCTGTATGTGCTCAACAAGAGTATGACCGCATCTTGGATGAAGCCAATCCAGGCTTGTCGGTTAATCTGACTTATGAACCAGCAGAAAATATCGCAGCGCCTTATATTGCTACTGGCGCTCGCCCGAAAATGGCGATACTGCGAGAGCAGGGTGTGAATGGTCATGTAGAGATGGCGGCTTCGTTTGACCGCGCTGGTTTTGCTTCTTACGATGTCCATATGAGCGACATCATCAGTGGCCGCGTTTCATTGAAAGACTTCGCTGGCTTTGTAGCATGTGGAGGCTTCTCTTATGGTGACGTACTCGGTGCAGGTGAAGGCTGGGCGAAGTCCATTCTATTCAACTCCCGTGCACGTGATGAGTTTTCTGCATTCTTTAATCGCCAAGACAGCTTTGCCCTTGGCGTATGTAACGGCTGCCAAATGATGAGTAACCTGCGTGAGTTAGTTCCAGGTGCGGCACATTGGCCGCATTTTGTGCGCAATAAGTCTGAACAGTTTGAAGCTAGACTGGCAATGGTAGAGATTTTAGAGTCATCATCGCTGTTCTTTAATGGCATGGCCGGCAGCAAAATGCCAATTGCGATTGCGCATGGTGAAGGTTATGCGGAATTTTCTGACAATAACGCGGTCAATGACGTGTTAGCGAAAAAATTGGTGACGATGCGTTTTATTGATAATGCGTCAACGCCTACGACAAGCTATCCGTTTAATCCAAATGGTTCCCCACAAGGTGTTACAGGATTAACCAGCACAGATGGGCGTTTTAGTATTATGATGCCACATCCTGAGCGGGTGATTCGCAATGTACAAAACACTTGGCAACGTTGTGGTGATGCTGAAGATAGTGCTTGGATACGCATGTTCCGTAACGCAAGAAGTTATATTAGCTAGTGTTTTATTTTTCTGGGCGTTGCTGATATAACAATAATATATAAATTTAATAATTGAGGCAGGAGATAAGTAGCATGAAATTGATGAGAGTTTTATTAGCTGTATTGATACTAGGCTTTTCGTTCAACGCATTGGCAGCCCGAGCACTCACAGATGACGAATCTGTAGAATTCACCGATGCTGTAGGCAAAGGCGACATGAAGATTGTGAAAAAATACGTTGAGGGTGGCGTAGATGTAAATGCTACTTACTTTGCATGGTCACCTATTCAAATGGCGGCAACAAAAGGTAAATTGGATGCCGTTAAATATCTTGCAGAAAAAGGTGCTGACGTAAATTATGTGCACCCATTAACCAAAATGACGGCGTTCCACTTAGCTGCATATGATGGCTACTCAGATATCGTGAAATACCTAGCTGAGCACGGCGCTGACGTGAACAAAAAAATGCGTGCTGATGTAGATATCATCCGTGTGGTACGTGATACTGGCAATACAAAAATGGTTGATTTACTTAAATCATTAGGTGTTAAAGAAGACGGTTGCCAAGACGAAAAATGTTTGTAATTCATCAAGTTCTGTAGTCACTCCGTGCTGCAGAACTTAAAACCCCTAGTTCTAAATGTTTTAGGGACACAAGCTTGCAAAAAAATACATATCTTTTGCTAATTATCATTGGGCTTTTTAGCCCAATGATTGTTTGTGCGGAGCCCCAAACTAACATCGCTGGACAAGTGCATACTAGGAGCCTTGCGGCATCATGTGCGGCTTGCCATGGGACGAATGGTAATAGCTCCGGCAATGCGGCAAAGCTTGCCGGTATAGATAGCGCTTACTTTATAGCGCAAATGCAAGCCTTTAAATCGGGTGAGCGAGCTTCAACAGTGATGCACCGTCACGCTAAGGGACTGACTCCTCAAGAGATTGCTAATCTGGCTGAATACTTTTCAGTACAAGTGCCAAGTAAACCTTCCGCTCTTCCTTCTCAAAAACTATCAAGTAACGCTCATAATTAATCATGCAATTAAATCGTCGTGACTTTATCAAGTTAGCAGGTTACGGCGCAGGTTTAGGTGCAGTCTCAGCCAGCTTGCCAGGCTGTGTGACCGCGACTAAACCCCGGATGGGACAGATGGGGCGGGTAGTCATTATCGGTGGCGGTTACGCCGGTGCGACAGCGGCTAAATATTTGCGTATGTGGAGCTTAGGCGCAATTGAAGTAGTTGTAGTAGAAGCTAATCAACAATTCGTTTCTTGTCCATTAAGTAATTTGGTATTGGGCGGCAGTAAATCAATTGATGACCTGACCTTTGGCTATGAACTACTCAAAGCAAATCATGGTATTCAATGGGTACACGATGAAGTGACGGCAATCGACACGACAGCCAAAAAAGTCAGCATGCGTCGTGGTGAATTACACTACGATAGGCTCATCATTGCGCCTGGGGTGGATTTTATCTACGATGAATTGCCTATGCTGCAAAGCGCTGAAGCACAGCAGAAAATCCCGCATGCCTGGAAAGCGGGTTGGCAAACAGTAAATTTGCGTAAGCAATTGGAGGCGATGCCAGACGGTGGTGTGTTTGTCATGAACGTGCCTAAAGCGCCGTATCGTTGCCCACCAGGTCCTTATGAACGAGCGGCGCAAGTAGCTTATTACTTTAAAAATCACAAACCAAAATCTAAAATCATTGTGTTAGATGCCAACGCAGAAATCACCTCTAAAAAGGGTTTGTTCACTAAGGTGTTTAACGAGATGTACACCAGCTTGGTTGATTATCGACCTAATAGCACGGTGGTCGATGTCGATGTTGCGACTAAAACGGTAAAAACTGAATTTGAATCAGTAAGCGCAGATGTGCTTAATATTATTCCACCGCAGCGTGCAGGCAAACCGGCGCAGATGGCTGGCTTGAATAATATTGATAAACGTTGGTGTGAGATTGATTTTTTGACTTATGAATCCAAGCTAGCCGCAAACATACATGTGATTGGCGATGCGATTTCAGCAGCGCTACCAAAGTCTGCACACATGGCAACTAACCAAGCCAAGATTTGTGCAAATGCGGTTGTGCAATTGATGGCAGGCTTACCCATTGATACTACGCCAGTGTTCGCGAATACCTGCTATAGCTATGTGACTAACAAATCTGCGATGCATGTGGCGCACGTATACCGCTATGATGCGGTCAAAAAAGTCATGGTGCCGGCTGAGGGCGGTGGTGTTTCACTGAATCCAAGCGAGCAGGAAGGAAGCAATGCAACCGCTTGGGCTCAAAATATCTGGGCTGATACTCTCACCTAATTCTTGTAAATGTTGGCTTCAATCATTTAATTGATTCATAGATAGTTAATCTAGAAAATTTATCCTGGAGCGTACAAAATGCATCGATACTTTCGCTTAACGATCTTTGTGTTATTGGCTTTTTCAACGCTATTTAGCATACAGGCCGCTAATTCTGGCCCAGACTTATCAAGTATAAAACTACCCAAAGGTTTTAAAATTGGCGTATTTGCCAATCAGCAGACTAAGGGTGGCGACTACTTAAGTGGCGCCAGATTCATGACATTGGATTCCGCTGGCAACCTTTACGTTTCCTCAGCTAAAGGCAATAGCGTTGTGATGCTGCCTGACAATAATAAAGACGGTATTGCCGATGATGTGGTTCTCGTCGCAAAGAATCTTAATGCGCCGCAGGGCTTGGTATTTGTTGGCGATAAACTACTCGTTGCTAATCAAGATGGTGTGGTCACGCTAACAAAGGTAAATGGCAAATGGCCGGCTAAGGTCAGTCCGTTTATCAATGGCCTGGCGACTGGTGGCCATACACTTAAAAACATCAAATTGAGCCCGGACGGTTATCTGTTTATCAATGTGGGTTCAAGTTGCAATGTATGCAATGAAAGTGATCCAACGCGTGCGACCATATTGCGTTATACCCTAGAAGGTAAGCCTGCAGGGTCATTACTCACATTGGGCAGGCATCAGCAATCTGCCGTGTGGGCACATGGTTTACGCAATTCGCAAGGTTTTGCCTGGCATCCTCAAACTACAGCAATGTATGCGACCAATAATGGTTCTGACATGCGCTCTGATACGAAAGGTGGCAAGGTCAATGATGAATTGCCGCCTGAACATCTCAACAAAATTGAAGCTGGCAAACACTATGGCTGGCCGTATTGCTGGGGCGACCCTATTAATTTGAACAGTCAGGTACAGGACCCTAACTTTGTGGGTGAGCCTGGTTTTTGTAAGACCACACAAGCACCGGCTATTACGATTACCTCTCATTCCACACCTATAGGTATTACTTTCCTAGATAAAAGTAATTTTCCATCTGATTATAAAAATGATGCGATACTGGCTTTGCATGGTTCTTGGAATCGTGAACAACCATCCGGTTATAAGCTCGTACGCGTTAAGTTTAAGCGTGAGGGTGATGATGTTAGGCCGAGTGAAGTAGAAGACTTTGCAACAGGTTGGTTACAAGGTGATAATGCATGGGGGAGACCCGTGGATGTGACGGTGGGAACGGATAAAGCTTTGTATGTGTCTGACGATAAATCAGGTTTGATATATCGCATTACCTATCAAGCCAAATAATTGCAGACTGGAGTATATGATGAAACATAGATTAACTATGATGGCTCACTTGGTTGCTTTAGCAATCATCTCGGCCTCTACGGGTGCGTTTGCTACTGAATCAAAAGCGAATACCTTGCTTTATATCAGCCCGAATGATTACAAATACAGTGTGCATTTATTAAGCCCTTATTATGACTATTGGTTTGCGCAGGGCCCTATCGTTGAGCCTATTGCTTTTGATGCTTTGAAAGCAAAAGATAGTGCGTTAACCGTATGTAAGGCGAATGAAACCGCTGATACGATTGTTCGCATTAAGCCAAATATCTTTTACAACCCACAGATGCACGTTTATCACAGCAAGTTAGAAGCGAGCGTTTATTCCGGTAGCGGCAATTTGTTGGGTACCTATGTTGGTGAAGCTCAGCAACTTGGGTTTGTGAGTTTTGATAATGGTACTGAATACCATATCAATAAAGTGTATGGCTTGGCCATGAAAGATTTAATGACTAAGTTGGTGATTAATCCAGAGACTAAGCAAGCAAGTGCTGAAGCTAAATTGCCATGTGGTTTGATAGGTGCGCAAGTAGAACCTAAAATCAACTTTTATTAATTCATTAGGATAAAAAATGCAAAAAAAACTTTTAGCCAGTATGTTTATGCTGGCAGTGATTAATGTTGCTTGTGCTCAGGTTGCGAACAACAAAGTTGTTGGCATGCAAAAGATTACAGGTCTAAAAACGCCGGAATCTGTGGTGCAGGCTAAAGACGGCAAGATTTATATCTCTGAAATTAACGAGTTTGGTAAAGATGACGACGGCCAAATCACCGTCGTTGAAAATGGTAAGCAGCGTGTCTTTGCAAAGGGTTTAGATGACCCTAAAGGCATCGTGATTATTGGCAAGTATCTGTATGTGGCAGACAAAACCAAGATTCTGAAAATCGATGCCAAAGGTCAATCGCAAGTCTTTGCTGCAGCTAGTGCGTTTCCAGCACCACCATTATTTTTTAATGACTTAGAGGCTGACCTGGCCGGTAATTTGTATGTGAGCGACACGGGCGATGTGTTTAATACGGGTAAAGGCGGCGCAATTTACAAAATCAATCCACAAGGTCAGGTCAGTTTAGTCATTAACGACAAGCAAGACTCGCGTATTGGTGCACCGAATGGCTTATTGATGGATGATACCGGTGATGTGATTATGGTCGTCGATTTCAAGTCAGGCATTTTATATAGCTACAACATGAAAACCAAAGTTGTGACTGATATTGCTCAAGGCTTCGGTGGAGGTGACGGTCTTGTGCATCACTCAAGCGGCAAGATGTTTGTCAGCGACTGGAATAACGGCAAGGTGTTTAGTGTTAATCTTGCGGGCGATGTGACTGAGATCAAGTCCGGTTATAAAGCGGCGGCTGATATTGCACTTACCAAAGATGAAAAATTCATCATGGTGCCTGACTTTAAAGCAGGTGAACTGGATTTCATTCCAGTTCAATAGTTGCGAAAAAATTCCAGCAGTTTAAATAAATACAGGTTTCAATTGGTAGCTTTGCAGTCACAAACAGAACTTCGCCAGTTTGCGCTCAATTATCTGGCTGAAACAAACGCCACAGTAAAAGCAGGTCTGGTGCGCGAGCTTGCTAACGCTTGGCAGTATGGCCAAGTTTCTGTGGATACTCATAAAAGGGCATTCGAGCAGCAATCGGTACCGGGGCATCCGGAAAAGCCGGAACTGGTTTCACCGCTGAATGTGCCTAAACGCAATATGCGCACCCTAGAAGGGCGTGCTGTGCTGATTCATGCGCTAGCGCATATTGAGTTTAACGCTATCAATTTGGCGTTGGATGCAATCTGGCGATTTAGCGATATGCCAGCTAGCTATTACACAGATTGGTTGAAAGTGGCAGCGGAAGAGGCGTATCACTTTACCTTATTGAACGAGCATTTAGCTACGATGGGCTATCAATACGGTGATTTCACCGGGCATGACAGCTTGTGGGAGATGGTGGATAGAACCAAAGATGATGTGCTGGCACGCATGGCCTTAGTGCCGCGCACCATGGAGGCGCGTGGTTTGGATGCCAGCCCGGCATTACGTAATAAGCTTGCGCAGGCTGGCGATATGGCGGCCGCAGCGATACTGGATATCATTTTACGTGATGAAATAGGCCACGTTGCAATAGGCAACCATTGGTTCAATTGGTTATGTGAACAGCGTAACTTGGAACCAATATCAGCTTATGAACAACTCGCATTGCAATATAGTGCCCCTAAGTTGCGTGCACCGTTTAATCTGGAAGCGAGGCGTCAGGCTGGCTTTACTGAAGCGGAGCTTGCAAGGTTAGGTGGCTAGTATTTTAAGTAGTAAGCAGACCAATCGCACCTTCTAAACCCACGTAATTGACTGCATAAGTGGCCTGTGCTTGTACAATAGGTTTTGCATGGTAGGCAATGCCGATGCCTGCGGCAGACATCATTTTCAGGTCATTCGCGCCATCGCCAATGGCAATGGTTTGCGCTGCTGTTAAACCTAGTTTGTCGCGCAATTTCACTAGTTCATCAGCTTTGGTTTGCGCATCCACCACATCACCCAGCACATTGCCAGTCACTTGGCCATCAATGATTTCCAAGGTGTTTGACACGGCGTAATCCAGGCCGAGCATGGCTTTTACGCGCTCTGCAAAAAAGGTAAAGCCGCCAGATACTAACAAAGTAGTAATGTTATTTTTCTTGCAGGTTTCAATCCATTCAACAGCACCTGGGTTGAGTTTCAGTCGTTCATTCAGTACACGCATGAGATCAGATTCTTTTAAACCTTTGAGCAATGCAACTCTTTGACGCAGGCTTTGTGCAAAATCCAGCTCACCTAACATCGCACGTTCAGTAATCGCAGCGATTTGCGGCTTGATGCCGACCATGTCAGCGATTTCATCTATGCATTCAATACTAATGAGCGTGGAATCCATGTCCATTACGCATAGACCATAATTCTTGAGTAGCTGGGTATCTTGTACATAGGCGCAATCAATGCGCTGTTCAACACAAAATTGCTGAATGGCAGGAAGGATAGATTGATTAGCTAGGTAATAGCTGTATTGACCAGTTTGTACGAATTGGACACTGGTGCCACATAATTGATGAATGTGTGCCAAATGTGAATAAGTAATCGCAGAACCCTGAACAACTAAACGCATGACGTATATTTTCGACAAAAGTCGCATTATACACTTGCCAACTGCGACCCAGTGCTGGCGCATTTAGCCGAATTGGGCGAAAATGTACATAATCAATAATTAGAACTATATTCTTATGAATTTGCACGAATATCAAGCTAAAACCCTACTGCAAAAATACAACGTACCGGTGCCACGCGGTCAAGTCGTATCAATTGCTAAAGATGTCGCTTCGGTCATCTCTGAAATCGCTAATGATGCCTGGGTAGTTAAAGCCCAAGTCCACGCCGGCGGTCGCGGCAAAGCTGGCGGCGTGAAAGTGGTTAAATCAGTTAGTGAAGCACAATCAGTGGCGAGTTCATTGTTGGGTAAGACTTTGGTTACCTATCAGAATGCACCAGATGGTCAGCCGGTGAATCAAGTCTTGGTAGAAGAGACTCTGCCTATCGCACGTGAGTTATATCTTTCAATGCTGGTAGATAGAAGCCTGGAGCGTGTAGTAGTGGTTGCCTCTAGTGCCGGTGGCATGGATATCGAAGAAATTGCACAAACCAGCCCAGAAAAAATTCTACAAGAAGTGTGTGACCCGCTGAGTGGTTTGGTTGACTATCAAGCACGTAATCTAGCTTTTAAACTGGATTTAGTAGGGGATCAAGTCGCGGCATTTAGCCGATTGCTCAAAAATCTCTACCGCCTATTCAAAGAAAATGATCTGGCATTGCTGGAAATCAATCCGCTAGTGGTCACTACTGATGGCAAGTTATTTGCACTTGATTGCAAAATGAGTCTGGATGATAACGCCCTGTATCGCCAGAAAGCACTGGCAGAGCAACGCGATTGGTCGCAAGAAGATAGCAAGGAAGCCGATGCGCACCATGCTGGCATCAATTACATAGCTCTTAACGGTAATATCGGTTGCATGGTCAATGGTGCCGGACTTGCCATGGCGACCATGGATCTCATCAAGCTACACGGTGGTGCACCGGCTAACTTCTTGGATGTTGGCGGCGGTGCTACAGCCGAAACCGTGGCTAAAGCTTTCAAGATTATTATGGCTGATAGCAATGTTAAGGCGATTTTAGTGAATATATTTGGCGGTATTATGCGTTGCGACATTATTGCAGAGGGCATTATCACTGCAGTGAAAGAGGTCGGTATGCAAATTCCGGTCATCGTGCGTTTAGAAGGTACCAATGTAGAGTTAGGTAAACAAATGTTACAAACGAGTGGGCTCAATATCATTTCAGCTGATGGTCTAACCGATGCAGCGAATCAGGCGGTTCTATCTGTTAAAGGTCAGGCGACCCAGGCTGGAGTGCAGGCATGAGTATTTTAGTTAATAAAGAAACCAAAGTACTATGCCAAGGCTTTACCGGTAAACAGGGTACGTTCCACTCCGAACAAGCACTTGCCTACGGCACAAAAATGGTCGGTGGCGTAACTCCAGGCAAAGGTGGCATGACGCATCTAGGTCTACCAGTGTTTAACACTATGCGTGATGCCGTACGTGAAACAGGTGCTAATGCGAGCGTCATTTACGTGCCGCCGGCATTTGCAGCGGATTCGATTTTAGAAGCTTGCGATGCAGGCATTGAATTGATTATCTGTATTACTGAAGGTATCCCAGTCTTGGATATGCTGAATGTGAAGCATGTGCTGAACTCCTATAACGTTAAGTTGATTGGCCCTAACTGTCCAGGTGTGATTACGCCGGATGAATGCAAAATTGGCATCATGCCAGGTAGTATCCACCTACGTGGTAAAGTGGGTATTGTGTCGCGCTCTGGTACGCTGACTTATGAGGCGGTGCATCAAACTACTGCACTTAAATTGGGTCAGAGTACTTGTGTGGGCATCGGTGGCGATCCAATTAAAGGCTTAAACTTCATTGAATGCTTGCAGATGTTTGAAGCTGACGATGAAACAGAAGCTATCATCATGGTGGGTGAAATCGGTGGTTCAGATGAAGAAGCTGCGGCAGAATTCATTAAAAGTAATGTAACTAAGCCAGTAGCGGCCTACATCGCAGGCCAAACGGCACCAGCAGGTAAGCGTATGGGTCATGCCGGTGCGATTATCTCTGGCGGTAGCGGTAAAGCAGCGGATAAGATTCGTGCATTAGAAAAAGCCGGTGCGGTTGTAGCTAGCTCGCCAGCGGGTCTTGGTGAGGCAGTGCTTGCTGCCATCAACAACAGAAAATAACTTCTAAAGATATAGGAAAGTCATCATTGATAACCAATATGAGTAAGTCTTTTAAGCAGTTTCTAGTCATTTGTCTGATGTTAATAGCCTATCCAGTGGTGGCTGCGGAGGAAGTCTCTTTTCTGCTCACTGCGGCATCAAAAGGCGATCTAGCGACGGTTAATGCTCTGCTTGGTAGCGGTGCTAGCCCGAATGCTAAAGATGAGGATGGTGTGACTGCGCTCATGTATGCTGCGCGTAAAGACCGCGCTGAGGTTGTGTCTGCATTGGCGGCTAAAGGTGCGAATCTAAACGCAAAGGACAATGGCGGCTGGACAGCTTTGATGTTTGCGGCTAAGAAGAATCATATTGCTACGGTGAAAGTATTGTTGGAAAAAGGTGCAGATCCTAAAGTGCGCGATCCAGCAGGCTGGAGTGCATTTGGTATGGCTGCAGTGGCAGGCTTTGCGCCAACAGTTGAATTACTGTTAAAACATGGTGTTGATGTCAACACCAAAAGTGATGATGGTAGAACGGTGCTGATGTATGCAGCGAAAAGTGGCAATATCCCAACGCTCAAAACCTTGTTGGATAATAAGGCCGATGTGCTGGCGCAAGACAGCAGGGGCACCACAGCTTTGATGGTCGCCGCACGTGAAGGGGATGCCCCGGCTATTGAACTGCTGGCGGACCGCGGTGCTGCAGTTAATCAGAGAGACCTCTCAAAATGGACGGCATTGACCTGGGCCGTTAAAAAATCACAAATTGACGCAGCAAAAATGTTGATTGCCAAAGGTGCTGATGTGAATAATCTGGATTCAGAAGGCACACCTTTACTGCATATTGCAGTTGATAACGGTGCGACTGACATGGTGAAATTGTTGCTTGATAATAAAGCTAAAGTGAAAACCAAAGACCAATATGGTCTAACTGCTTTGGTGTATGCACTTAAAGGCCAGCATACGGAAATCATCAAGTTGATCAAAGATGCTGGTGGATCATATTAACGTTATTAGATTGATGACGTTGTTATCTAAAATACATTTTACTTCAATGATACACATCGAATGAAAGTCGCAATCGCGCAAATCAACTGCACGGTCGGTGACATCGCAGGCAATGTAGAAAAAATCATTACCAGCGCTGCGCAAGCAAGAGCTGAGGGCGCCACATTACTTGTAACGCCTGAGCTTTCCTTGTGCGGCTACCCGCCCGAAGATTTATTACTACGCGAAGATTTCATAGTAGCCTGTGAGGTTGCATTACATAAGCTTAGTGCCAGAGTCATGGGTATCACGGTCATCGTGGGTCATCCACATCAGGTCGGTGATGAATGTTTCAATGCAGCCTCTGTGTTAAGAGACGGCAATATCATTGCTACCTACCATAAGCACGTATTACCCAATTACAGTGTGTTTGATGAAAAGCGCTACTTTACGCCTGGTAAGGATGCACTGGTATTTGAGCATGAAGGTATTAAGCTGGGCGTGCTGATTTGTGCTGATGTATGGGAGTCTGCACCTGCCTTACTCACAAAAGCGGCGGGGGCAGAGCTGCTGATTGCATTGAACGCCTCACCATTCCATATGCAGAAACAGTTTACGCGTCTGGAAATACTGCGCCATCGAGTCATAGAAACCAATTTACCTGTCATTTACACCAATATGGTCGGTGGGCAAGATGAGCTGGTATTTGATGGCGCATCATTTGTATTGGATGCAAATGGACAGTTGACTCATCAATTGCCTGCTTTTGAAGTAAAGTTGGCATTGATTGATTTTGACCACACTAAACCGAAAGCACCCGCTGTAACTAAACCCTTAAGTTTGGAAGCCTCTGTCTATAGCGCGCTTAAACTTGGCTTAGCCGATTACGTAAATAAGAATGGCTTCGCTGGCGTCGTGTTGGGGCTGTCAGGCGGCATTGACTCTGCCTTAACCTTAGCGATAGCAGTGGATGCGCTAGGCGCTGAAAAAGTACACGCAGTGATGATGCCATCCGAATTTACTGCTGACATGAGCGTAGACGACGCACGCGAGATGGCGGATATACTGGGTGTAAAATACAGTGAAATTGCCATTAAAGATTTGTTCACACACTATCTCAGCACATTAGCACCACAATTCGGTAACTTACCGATGGATGCTACTGAAGAAAACCTACAGGCACGTATCCGTGGCATGTTACTGATGGCGATATCGAATAAGTTCGGTAGCATAGTCGTTACAACGGGTAATAAAAGTGAGATGGCGGTGGGCTACTGCACGCTCTACGGTGATATGGCAGGCGGTTTTGCCTTATTGAAAGATGTACCAAAGACGCTGGTCTATCAACTCTCTAACTATCGTAATAGTTTATCTAATGTCATTCCACAACGCATTATCACGCGCGCACCGAGTGCGGAGCTTAAAGAAGATCAAAAGGATCAAGATAGTTTGCCCGCTTATGATGTGTTAGATGGCATCATGGAAGCATATGTAGAAATGGATATGAGTCGTACAGATATTATTGCGATGGGTTACTCACCGACAGATGTGAACCGTGTAATTTCATTGATAGACCGCAATGAGTACAAGCGTCGTCAATCTCCGGTAGGCGTGCGTATTACACATAAGGGCTTCGGTAAGGATAGGCGCTACCCTATCACGGTAAAGCTAGATTTTGATAAGCAGTTAAAGTAAGATTAATACATCATCTAACGTAATAAACTAACAATACATATAATCTATTAGCGAGAAATTCGAGGGAGTGCGGCCAACATGAAAAAAATTGAAGCAATCATTAAACCATTCAAGTTAGATGAAGTGCGTGAAGCGCTATCAAATATCGGCGTGAATGGCTTGACCGTGACAGAGGTCAAAGGATTTGGTCGCCAAAAAGGTCACACCGAGCTATATCGTGGTGCTGAATATGTGGTCGATTTTTTACCCAAAATCAAATTAGAGTTGGTGTTGACTGACAACATGGTAGATAGTGCTGTAGACGCTATTATCAAGGCGGCACACACAGGTAAAATCGGTGATGGTAAGATTTTTGTGAGTTCGGTAGAGCAGGTAATTCGCATCCGCACTGGCGAAACAGGCGAGTCCGCAGTATAAGAATATCAAGCATGTACGTTGTTGTATGCGCTTGTTGTACTATGCGTACTGTCTTCGCGCATACGCCTAGTACCTGCTTGATTTAATGGTCGTTTGATTTAACGGTCATAAGGTTCAGTTCAATAAAGTCTTCATGCCGCCAGCCATCTTAAAAACTATTCTATTACTTACCTGCGCAAATGTTTTCATGTCATTTGCATGGTATGCACATCTTAAAGAGTTAAGTCAAAAACCTTGGATTATTGCCGCGCTGATTAGCTGGGGCATTGCTTTAGTGGAGTATATGTTTCAGGTGCCTGCGAATCGCACAGGCTTTACCGTCATGTCTCTAGCGCAACTCAAGATTCTGCAAGAAGTGATTACCTTGGCGGTATTTGTGCCATTTGCGGTAATTTATATGCAACAGCCGCTAAAGTTGGATTTCCTGTGGGCAGGCTTATGTTTAATGGGCGCTGTTTACTTTATGTTTAGGGCTTAGTGTTCAACTAACCTTCAATGAACCCAGTAGGTAACAAATTAAAATTTACTCTACTGGGTTTATTACTTAAGACATCCGCTTTAAATTAATTATTGGAAGCTTGTATCTTTGCAGGTTGATGATTTTTTATAAAGCCGTATATAAGAAAAACGACAGGAATAAGCACCAAACTGTATGAAATCCATGCGCCAATATGACCTTCTGGCCCATACGCTTCAGTTGCTGCATGCCAGTAAGCATTATCAATAATACCTAAACTTGCAACTTCTGCAGATTCTGTATATTCATGGAATGCATAGATGAGCAATTGAATTGAAAATATCACCATGAATACCGCTGTTACTTGGAAAAATAGACCAAGATTGACGCGGTGTCCAAATTTGCTCCATGCCCAAGCAACTAATCCGGCAATCATTAAACCTAATACCCCGCCTATTACTAGCATATGGCTATCGTTACTTTGTGCCAATGAGGCAATCATGGTTGCGGCTTCCAACCCTTCGCGACCAATCATCAACAAGATGAATAAAAAGATAGCAAGTTTTGCACTGCCCTTAGGGTTTTGCACTGCACGATCAATAGCGCCAGTGATTTCACCTTTCATATGCTTGCCTAGTTTCAACATATGCACTGTGCAAGTAATCACGAGCACGGCAGCTGTTAGGGCTAGCGTACCTTCCCAGAATGGAGTTAATGCACCAATACGTGCCATCATGATACCTAAACCCGCACAAGCTATGACGGCTACTACACATGCTCGATGTACGGTTGGAATTAATTTTTCGCCGCCAGTTTTTGCTAGGTAGGTGAGTGCGATTGCGACGATGAGGAAGGCTTCAAGGCCTTCTCTGAAAGTGATCATCAGAATTTCAAACATAACATAACCTTTTTTTGATAAAAATGATTCATTTGGTAAATGAGATTAGTTCTCATTATTACATAAAATAAAGATGCTCACCATACAAGTAAGTTCATTTATAGAACATAATAAATTGAGAATAAAATCATGGTTAGATATAAAAAAAGGCCTGAATCTCAGGCCTTTTAAACATAAACCACAATGTAATCAAAAGATTATTTTGAGATGTCGATCTTAGCTTTGCTGCGTAGATCAGCCATCATTTTCTCTAAGTTTCGTTGTTGCAGATTTTTTTGCAGGCCTTCTTTTACTTTGTCGTAAGCGAGTGGCTGTGAAGCGCGAGTATCAACCAGTTTGATAACGTGCCAGCCGAATTGCGTTTGAACTGGGTTCGCTGAAACGGCACCTTTTGGTAATACAGCCACGGCATCACTAAACGGTTTTACCATCGTTGCCGGAGAGAACCAGCCTAAATCGCCGCCTTTTTCTTTAGAGCCTGGGTCTAATGATTTTTCTTTAGCAATTTTTGCAAAATCGCCTCCTTTGTTAAGCTGAGCAATAATCTCTTTTGCTTCAGCTTCAGTTTTTACAAGGATATGGCGCGCACTGAACTCTTTTTCGCCGTATGCTTTTTTGTATTGCTCATAAGCAGCTTTAGTGTCTGCATCTGAGATCGGGTTTTTCTTCACATAGTCTTGTAAATAAGCACTAGTAAGTAGTTCACGACGCGCAAGTTCTTCACGTGCTACATAGTCAGCTTGCTTATCAAGCCCCAGTTTTTGCGCTTCTTGATATACCAATTCAGAATCGACTAGTTTGTTAACAATCGCTTCTTTAACTGGGGCATCAATTTTTTGACCACGTGAAGTTGCGTCTTTTGCAATGTAATCGTAAACAGATTGTTTGATTTGTTTGCCGTTGACGGTTGCAACTGCATCTGCAGCAAAAGCTGACGGGGCTAACGATAAAATAGCAACGGCGATTAAGGTCTGGGTAAATTTCATGCAAATATCCTCAAGTTTTAATAATTAAGTTAATGGATTGTTTGTATTAGTATTCGATACTTGATTCATCGGTCGCAAGTGCTTGTATGCTTAATGCGTGAATCTTGTTGGGAATAAGGTCGGAAAGTAGTTGATATATAAGACGATGACGCATTATCTGTGATTTTCCGCAAAAATGCGAGCTTGTCATTTTGAGCTTAAAATGACCGCCGCCAGTATTGCCTGTATGCCCCGCATGCAGTGCACTTTCATCTAAGAGTTCTAGTGACACGGGGTCCATAATCTGCAAGCGGGCAGTAATTTCTTGGTGCAAAGTCATGATTGCTTAGGGTAGTGTTTTTCTAAAAGGTTTCACAATCACTTGCTGATAAACACCGGCGCTGACAAATGGATCTTCATTTGCCCATACTTTTGCCTCTGCTAAGTTTGCAAATTCTGCAACAATCAGGCTGCCTGTAAACCCAGCCGGGCCGGGGTCGATGCTATCAATCGCTGGGAAAGGACCGGCAAGTAATAAACGACCAGCATCTTGTAATGCTTGCAAGCGGCTTAAATGCTGTGGTCTGGCAGCCAAGCGTTTTTCCAGGCTATTGGGCGTATCTTCCGCCATGATCGCATACCACATTACTTTGCATCCTCATTACTTAGGTATTTACTTAGTACCAAGGTTTGTAAGATGATAAAAACAAACATAATGCCTGTGATGCCAAACAGTTTGAAATTCACCCAAGTGTCTTGCGAGTAATTAAAAGCGACATAAAGATTTAAGAAGCCCAGCGCTACAAATAATATCGCCCAAGCCATGTTGAGTTTTCCCCATACACCATCCGGAAGATTGATCTGTTTTTCCATCAGGCTACGAATCGGATTCTTCTTGAACAGCAGTTGCGCACCCACTAAGCTCACGGCAAATAGCCAGTACAAAATAGTAGGTTTCCATTGTATGAAAGTAGGGTCTTTCAATAGCAGGGTGGCACCGCCAAAAACGGTGATAATCACACCGCTGACAAGTAACATTTTGTCGACCACGCCATAGCGGATTTTGCAGTAAATGATTTGGGCAATTGTGGCGACGATAGCCACTGCGGTTGCTGTAAAAATGCCAAAAAACTTGAAAGCGATAAAGAATAAAATTACTGGAAACAGGTCAAACAAAAACTTCATATATGCTCTCAAAAAAGATCAATTAATAACAATGCTTTAGACTAAGGTGGTATTTTGCTATGATTGATGTTGTGCTACAAGGTTTAATTTTCAAGCAATTCCTTTAAGTATTTCTAATCTGGATTTCTAGGTTTTAACTTTAGGCTTCAAGTAATGTCACTTAGTATCGATTTGCATGCCCACTCTAATATCTCAGATGGCCTATTGACGCCTACTGAGCTGATTGAGCACGCCGCAATGCATAAGGTGGACGTGCTGGCGCTGACCGACCATGACGATACCAGTGGCTTAGAAGTGGCTGAAAATGAGGCTAAACGCTGGAATATGCAGTTGATTAAAGGCGTAGAGATTTCAGTCACGTGGAAAAAACGCACGCTACATATTGTGGGCCTGAAGATTGACCCTGAATATCCACCATTAAAAACAGGTTTAGCGGCTATTCGTGCGGGTCGCCACGTTCGCGCCGCAGGTATGGCTGCAGGGCTAGATAAAGTGGGCATAACCGGCAGTTTGGAAGGTGCTTATCACTATGCACAAGAAGGTATCATTAGCCGCACGCATTTTGCACGATTTTTAGTGAACACTGGCGTTGCTAAAGACAATAAAGCGGTATTTAAAAATTACCTGGTGAAAGGTAAGCCTGGCTACTTCGAACATGAGTGGGCGAGCCTGGAAGATGCGGTGAGCTGGATAGTTGGCAGTGGCGGTGTAGCAGTCATCGCGCACCCAGGCCGCTATGATTTGGGCCGTACCAATATGCTGCTCTTATTAGAAGAGTTTAGAGCTTTAGGCGGTACAGCAATCGAGGTGGTGACTGGTAGCCATACCGTAGACCAGTATGTTGAGTTCGCAAAATATGCCCATCAGTTCGGCCTCAAAGCCTCGCAAGGGTCTGATTATCATGGCAAAGGCATTAGTTACATGGAAATGGGGCGTTTGCCGGCTTTGCCGAGTAATTGCATTCCCGTTTGGCAAGATTGGGATGAAGCAAAGCGTCCAGAAACCAAGCCTGAAGAAATACTACAGCGACATTAGCGAATGAAACTTTAAAAATAATAAACACAATTTAGTATGTCTCAATTTTTTAATATCAATCTAGACAATCCACAACCGCGCCTTATTCAGCAAACGGCGGATATTTTACTGGCTGGTGGCGTGATTGCTTATCCAACCGACTCTGGCTACGCACTTGGGTGCATGCTAGGCAATAGTGACGCACAGGCACGTATTCGCAGTATTCGTGGCGTAGATGATAAACATCTTTTCACGCTAGTGTGTCGCAATTTAAGCGAGTTGGGTAATTATGCCGTTGTGAGCAATAGTCAGTTTCGATTATTGAAAGCCAACACCCCCGGTCCTTATACATTTGTGTTGAACGCAACCCGGGAAGTCCCACGTAAATTGCAACATCCAAAACGTAATGCGGTGGGTATTCGTGTGCCGCAACACACTGTGGCACAAGCAATATTAGAGGCATTAGATGCGCCTTTGCTGAGTATGACCTTACAAGTAGCTGGTGATGATGACGTCTTGAGCGAAGCATGGGAAATCCGCGATAGATTGGAGCGTAAGGTGGAACTGGTGATTGATGTAGGGCTTTGCGTCACAGGCCTTACTTCTGTGATTGATCTCACTGGAGAAGCCCCCGCTTTAATTCGCGCTGGGCTAGGTGATTTAGCGCCTTTTGGGCTAGATTAAGCTAAAATTTACTTATTCAAATTAAAGAGCACGCAATGGAATTGTCCCTGATACAGAAAATAGTCATTTATGCCGTGCCTATTATATTTGCGATTACTGTGCACGAGGCCTCGCATGGCTACGTAGCGAAGTATTTTGGCGACATGACCGCTTATCAAGAAGGTCGTATCACGCTTAATCCAATTAAACATATTGACCTATTCGGTACTATCTTATTGCCAGCGTTAACGGTCGCACTTGGCGGTATTTTGTTTGGTTGGGCAAAGCCAGTGCCGGTTAATTTTGCGCGTTTACGTAATCCTAAAAGAGACATGCTGTGGGTGGCAGCCGCTGGGCCGGCATCTAACTTGGTGATGGCAGTCTTTTGGGCGTTTGTGATTAAGTTCTCTATATCGGCGCCAGAAGCAATTGCTTATCCACTCGCATTGATGGGTAAAGCTGGTGTTAGTATCAATATCGTATTGATGGTATTGAACCTGTTGCCGTTGCCGCCATTGGATGGCGGGCGCATTGCTGCGAGTCTGTTGCCAGATAATTTGGCACGACCATTTTCGGAGTTAGAGCGCTATGGCTTCATTATTTTAATTGTACTGTTGTTCACAGGGGTGCTAAGTAAGATTTTAGATCCCTTCATCAGTGCAGCTTATAGCTTAATATTTGGCTTGATTTGATAAGCTTGTTTGTATAATGAGATTGTTTTTAATTTAAAGATTTTCAGACTAAGGTTTTATTGATGGCACTCGAACGCGTTTTATCAGGCATGCGCCCAACCGGCAACTTGCATTTAGGGCATTACAACGGAGTACTTAAAAATTGGATCAAGCTACAGCATGAGCATGAGTGCTTATTTTTCGTTGCTGACTGGCATGCGCTGACAACCCATTACGATACGCCTGAAATTATTGAGGAAAGCGTCTGGGAGATGGTCATCGATTGGCTGGCAGCGGGTGTAGACCCTGCCAATGCCACGATTTTCATTCAGTCTCGTGTACCGGAACATGCTGAATTGCATACCTTGTTAAGCATGATTACGCCACTCAGTTGGCTAGAGCGTGTGCCTACCTACAAAGACCAGCAAGAGAAACTCGCGAGTAAAGATTTATCTACCTATGGCTTCTTAGGCTACCCATTACTGCAAAGCGCCGACATCCTGATTTACAAAGCCACGCAAGTGCCAGTGGGCGAAGATCAGATCCCGCACATTGAATTTACACGCGAGATTGCACGTAGGTTTAATCATATTTATGGCAAAGAAAAAGGCTTTGAAGAAAAAGCCGAAGCAGCGATTAAAAAGCTGGGTAACAAACGCGCTGCTTTGTACGAAGAGATGCGCAATGCTTATCAACAAAGTGGCGATGAAGAGGCGCTAGAGTCAGCGCGTGCCATGATCGAAGAACAACAAGGCATGAGCATGGGCGATAAAGAGCGCTTGCTTGGCTATCTTGAAGGTGGCGGCAAGATTATTTTGGTCGAACCAGAATACAAGCTGACACCTGCTTCAAAAATGCCGGGCTTAGATGGACAAAAGATGTCTAAGTCATACAACAACACCATTTCCTTGCGTGAAGATGTAGATTCAGTCGCGAAGAAAATCAAGACCATGCCTACTGATCCTGCGCGTGTACGCCGTACCGACCCGGGTGATCCAGCAAAATGTCCTGTTTGGCAGTTGCATGAAATCTATTCAAACAAAGCTACCCAGGACTGGGTGCAGGTAGGTTGTAAGAGTGCCTCTATTGGATGTATCGAATGTAAAGGGCCAGTGATTGAAGGTGTGTTAGCTGAATTGAAACCGATTCAGGAGCGCGCGGCACAATACGCTGAAGACCCGACATTGGTCAAAAACATTGTCGCAGAAGGTTGTGAGAAAGCACGCAAACTAGCACGTGAAACCATGCGTGATGTGCGTGATGCGATGGGGTTGAATTATTCATAAATGCTATTTCTATAACATGGAGCGTGTATGAACCCTTGGCTGGCATTGGCAATAGCGATTGTTGGAGAAGTGACTGCTACGACTGCATTAAAAGCGACAAATGAATTTACTAAACTTTGGCCATCATTAATAGTGGTGGTCGGCTATGGTATAGCGTTTTACTTTATGGCAATCAGCTTACGTGTATTGCCTGTTGGCATCATGTACGCTATTTGGGCAGGCTTGGGCATTGTGCTAATTTCCATTATTGGCTGGTTTGTTTATAAGCAAACGCTAGATACTCCCGCTCTGATAGGTATGGCGTTGATTATTGCTGGTGTTGTTGTCATTAACGTATTTTCAAAATCAACTAGTCACTGAAGCTCGTATGCAAACTCAATTCACTTTAGATGCACGCATTCATGGTGAGACGATTACTGAGATACCACACGACCTATACATTCCACCTGATGCACTTGAGGTTTATTTAGAGGCTTTTGAAGGCCCGCTGGATTTACTGCTTTACCTCATTCGTAAGCACAATCTCGATATTCTTGATATTCCAATGGCGGATCTAACACGCCAATACATGCAATATGTAGAAAAGATGCGGGCGATTAAATTAGAGCTCGCAGGCGATTATCTACTGATGTCTGCCATGCTCATTGAGATCAAATCGCGGATGTTGTTACCTAAGCCTGCTGAAATAGAATCTGAAGATGACCCAAGAGCGGAGTTAGTACGCCGTTTGATGGAGTACGAAGCCATCAAGCTGGCAGCACAACGCTTAGACGAGATGCCCAAAGTCGGTGAGGATATTCTTGTTGCGAGTGCATACTATCAACACATCAGTGAAACCAAACCGCCAGAAGTGAGCTTGGATGATTTAGCAGAGGCGTGGCGCAATGTGTTGAAACGTGCCAGTCACTTTAAGCATCACAAAGTCAGCCGCGCTGAGCTTTCAGTGCGTGAGCATATGAGTATCATTCTGCGACGTTTAAAAACAGATAATATGGTCGAGTTTTCAGATTTGTTTGATGTAGTGCAAGATGGTATTCCTAAGCTTGTGGTGTGCTTTTTGGCGATACTGGAGCTTGCGCGTGAAGGTTTGCTGCGTATCACACAACAAGCAGCTTTCTCACCTATCTATGTGCAAATCAACGGTGCAGATTAATGGGGCCATGAGTAAATGTTATGAACCAACCTAATAATATTGCTGAGTTAAAAAACGTACTGGAAGTCGCGTTGCTGACCTCGCACGAGCCTTTGTCATTAGATGACATGACACGTTTATTTGCTGAGCGTATGGAGCGTGCAACGCTAAGAATGTTGTTGGACGAATTGAAGCAGGATTGGGCAGAACGCACAATGGAACTAGTGCAAGTTGCGACAGGGTATCGTTTTCAGGCACGCGTTGAATATGCAACATTCCTTGCAAGACTGAATCCTGAGAAGCAATCCAAATATTCGCGAGCGGTGATGGAAACGCTGGCGATTATTGCTTACCGCCAGCCAGTGACACGTGGCGACATAGAAGAGATTCGTGGCGTGGCGGTGAACCCAAACGTCATGCGCCAGTTGCAAGAGCGGGATTGGATTGACGTGGTAGGGCAGCGTGAGGTACCCGGGCGTCCTTCGTTATATGCAACAACTAAGCACTTTTTAGATGACCTCAATCTCAGGTCGCTCTCTGAGTTGCCGCCGATGGACGATTTTGCGCAGCAAGAAATCCCGCTTGATACCTAAAGCTTTTTGAATCTGCCGATTTAATCTTCAAGATTCAGTCATAACTGCGGTAAAATGCGCTATTGCAATCAATAGTTTATCAATATGGCACGTCCCTTTAAGCAGCAACGCGATCCACAACGCCCAGTTCGTCGACCAACCACCAACTTTACGCAGTTAGCGGTTGACCCGAACGCGCCGCCAGAACCTACCCAACGTTTGCACAAACTGTTGGCTCTGGCTGGCTTAGGCTCACGTCGTGATATGGAAACATTGATTGCCAGTGGTCGTGTCACCGTCAATGGAAAAGTCGCCACGGTAGGCGCAGCGGTAACACAATACGACGTGGTGCGTGTAGATAGTCGCCCGTTGAGATTACAGTTCGAAGCTGAATTGCCGCAAGTATTGATCTATCACAAGCCGGAAGGCGAGATTGTCAGTCAGGACGACCCTGAAGGTCGCGCTAGCGTGTTTGATAAGCTGCCAAAAGTGAAACATGGTAAATGGATCGCGATTGGCCGTTTGGATATGAACACCTCTGGTTTGCTCATATTTACCACTTCTGGCGAGTTGGCCAATCATTTCATGCATCCGCGTTATGAGGTAGAGCGTGAGTATGCCGTGCGTATCTTTGGTGAGTTGACTGAAGGCCAAATGACTCAGCTTACTGAAGGTATTGAGCTTGACGATGGTCCTGCTAACTTTGATAGCATCACTGCACAAGGTGGTGAGGGTGCCAATCATTGGTATCAAGTCATTCTGCGTGAAGGCCGTAATCGCGAAGTGCGCCGCCTGTTTGAAGCGTTCCAATTGCCAGTCAGTCGTTTGATGCGCGTACGTTTTGGCCCAGTTAATCTGCCACCACGCGTTAAACGCGGCCAGATGCTAAAACTAGATCAAAAGACGGTAGTGGGTTTGTTGGAATGGGCAGGGTTACCTGTACCTAATACGCCACTCAAACAACTTTCACCGCGTGAGAAAGATAAAGCCAGTACCGTATTTATGCCTAAAGTGCGTAAGCAGAGAACAAGTGTATTGGATAGAGTGCCGCGTGAAGTTGGAGAAGGTGATGGTAAGCCGTATCGTGGTAGAGCTGATGCGACTCGTAGCTCTGTAGCCAAAAAGCCTGCTCCTAGAAAGCCAGCTAATCGCCGTGTGCGCCAAACCAGTGATTTAGCGCCGCCACAAATGCAGAAGAAAAGCGACCGCAACAGAGGTCGCGGTTAATTCTTAATTAACTGGTTGCTTTACCTAAGCGCCTTGAGTTTTACCTAAACGCCAAAGCGAAGTGACCTCAGCTTTACGTGCTGTATGAAGTGGGTCGCTCGCATCAAGTACTTTGCTGTGCTTAGCTTTTACGTCGATTCTTTCAATGACATTCAAGTTGGCAGCAGCAATCCAGCCTAGCAGTTCTTCACGGGTTCGTAAGCCTAAATGTTCAGCAAAGTCTGACAGTATCAACCAACCTTCTCCTTCGTCGGTTAAACGTGCGCTAAGCCCATCCAAAAAGCCTTTGAGCATTTTGCTTTTATCGTCATACACCGCAGATTCGAGCGCTGAGCTTGGGTGAGCCGGCAGCCACGGCGGGTTACAGACGATCAAATCTGCCTGACCATATTCAGCACTTGGAAATAAATCAGCCTCTACAATTTTCACCACATTTTTCATTTCAAGCTGTGTGATGTTCTTGAGTGCGCAATCAAGTGCGCGATGCGAATTATCGGTAGCGATAATATTCTTAATACCGCGGTTAGCGAGGATGGCCGCCAACACACCGGTGCCAGTGCCGATGTCAAACGCAAGTGCGCAAGGTTTAGGTAGTGGTGCAACATCGACTAAGTCTAGATACTCGCCACGGATAGGCGAGAATACGCCATAGCTTGGATAGATTTTGTTGTTGATGACGTTAATGTCGACACCATTTTTGCTCCATTCATACGCACCCACTAAACCCAGGATCTCACGTAACGACACCACGAAAGAATGCGTACTTTTGCCATAAGCATGCTCACAAGCAGCTTTTATATCTGGTGCACGACGCAAGTTAATGTTGTAGCCGACGCCGACTTCAATCACCAGCATACCCAAGATACGCGCTTTTTGTGATTGTGCTTGACGGTGTAAATGAAATGCTTCCGTCATCGTACTTGGTGCTTTTTTGGGCTTTTTATGTGGGCGATCTATTCTGCGCGACAGTGCTTGCATGAGCAGTTTGGCGTTCTGGAAATCACCACGCCACAGCAAAGCAGTGCCTTCACAGCAAAGCTTGTAGGCTACATCTGCCTTAAGTGTATCGTTTGCGATTTGCACACGTTTTGGCACAGGGGCACCGTTCTCAGAATGCCAAATGCTGGACTTTTCCTTATTGGCTTCTGTCCAGCTGATGGTTTGATTTAAGGGTTGTACTGTGTTCAAAATAATGTGACCTGATGGATTTAAGTGTGAAGTGAGGTTGAGGTCACTGAAGCTATATGTATTTAAATTAAAGACTAACTAGCTGCGATTTGGTGAGTAAAAATACAAACTGGTTGCCTGATGAAACTTCTAACCAGGTGAATGCCACTTCTGGATAGGCTTCAAGCAATGCGTCGCGATTATGGCCGATTTCTACAATCAGTAGACCGTCATCGTTCAGATAGTTTGCTGCTTCGCGTAGCAGGGTATGTGTATGATCTAGACCAGCATTGCCGCTACCAAGCGCCAATTGTGGTTCATTGCGATACTCGGCAGGCAATGTGGCCATGGAAGGCGCATCTACATAAGGTGGGTTGCTAATGATGAGATCGTATTTCTTGCCCTTAAGTGCAGTAAACATATCTGACTTGATAGCCGTGACTTGATCTTCTAAGCCGTAGTTCTGGATGTTGATATTGGTGACATCAATCGCGTCTTGCGAGATATCAACTACATCAATGGCTGCATTTGGGAAACTGTTAGCAAGCAAGATGCCTAAGCAACCGCTACCGGTACAAATGTCGGCGGCGCTTTCGATCATTTCCGGGAATTCAACCCATGGGCTTAGATCTTCGCTCAATAACTCAGCAATAAAAGAGCGCGGCACAATCACACGCTCATCCACATAGAACTTAAAGCCTTGCAACCAAGCCTCTTTCACCAGATAGGCCGTAGGTTTATGTAATGTGATGCGCTGAACAATGAAATCAGCGAGCTTGTTACGTTCAGTGGTTGTAAGTCTGGAATCCAGGAAATTGTTAAGGGTGTCGTGCGGTAGATGCAAGGCACTCATGATGAGCCAAACGGCTTCATCATAAGCATTGTCAGTACCATGGCCAAAGAAAATGTCAGAAGCCTCAAATTGGCTAACTGCAAAGCGTAGCCAGTCGCGTATGGTAAGTAGTTCGTCGGTTACGTGTGGTGTTGTCATTAATTCGATTTCTAAAATATTAAGCGATGAGCTTTTGTAGTGTTAGTTTGTAGGTTTCTTTGAGTGGTTCAATATCCGCAACGCCCACGCACTCATTTAATTTATGAATCGTCGCGTTTAGCGGACCAAACTCAATCACCTGTTTGCAGATATCGGCAATGAAGCGACCATCTGAGGTGCCGCCAGTGGTAGATAATTCAGGACTGAGGCCATAACAAGTTTCAATTGCCGCAGATATCGCCTCTACCAAATTGCCGCGTGGCGTAATGTAGGGCGGTGAATACTCCCACTCCAAATCGTAATTCAGTGCATGCTTATCTAAAATGGCATGTACGCGCTCTTTCAGATTTTGCTCGGTACTTGCTGTGCTGAACCTGAAATTGAAAAGAATTTCCACTTCGCCTGGCACCACATTGGTGGCACCAGTGCCGCCGTTCATATTGGAGATTTGCCACGAGGTCGGCGGAAAATATTCGTTGCCGTTATCCCAGACGGTTTCTACCATGTCTTTGATGGCTGGAGCGACCATATGAATTGGGTTCTTAACCAAATGCGGGTAGGCAATATGGCCTTGCACGCCTTTAACCGTAAGCTTGCCAGACAGTGAGCCACGACGGCCGTTCTTGATCATGTCGCCTACTACTTTATTGCTGGTAGGTTCGCCGACGATGCAATAATCAATGAGCTCACCACGCGCTTTTAATGCTTCTACGACTTTAATCGTGCCGTCAACCGCCACACCTTCTTCATCTGAAGTAATCAGCAAGCCAATGGAGCCTTTATGGTTTGGGTTTTCAGCGACAAACTCTTCAATACTGGTAATAAATGCAGCGAGTGAGGTTTTCATATCTGCCGCGCCGCGTGCATACAACATACCGTCTTTGATAGTTGGTTCAAATGGTGGTGTGAACCATTTGTCCAATGGGCCGGTTGGCACCACATCGGTATGACCGGCAAATACAAGTAATGGCCCAGTTGTGCCGCGTCTGGCGTAAAAGTTATCTACATTACCAAAGCGCATACGCTCGATCTTGAAGCCTAGTGGCTCAAGACGTGAAATCATTAATTCCTGACAGCCAGCGTCTTCCGGCGTGTTAGAGCGGCGGGTCAGTAAATCAATTGCCAGGGATAAAGTTTTGCTCATGTTAGTAACTCTTTATAGGTAGCTTCGGCGAAGCCCAAACTAATGATTTTTCCATCTTTTACTAAGACTGGACGTTTGATGACAGATGACTTTTCCAACATCAGATTCAGTGCAGTAGGTACATCTTGCACCGCAGCTTTTTCAGCGTCAGACAAATTACGCCAAGTCATGCCAGCACGGTTCACCAGCTTTTCCCAAGGCATTTGTTTTAGCCAGCCTTCGAGTAGTGGTGTGGTGACGCCGTTTTTCTTAAAGTCATGAAACTCATAAGCAATATCATTGCTTTCAAGCCAATCACGCGCTTTTTTAACGGTATTGCAATTTGGGATACCGAATAGCTGCATTGTGCTAGGGTTTTAGTATAAAGCGACATTTTAACAGTAGCGAACTGTAATGTGCAGAGATTAATATTTTGGCATAAACAAATGTGAGCCCATGCTCGGTGAGAATGGGTTTTGATTACGTAAAGGCACCTTAGTGGTATTTAGAGTTTTTTAAGGTCATCTATTGAGAACTGACCGCCTGACTCAAAATGTATGCTGAGTTTTTTCAGCAAGCGGATGAGTCTTTCTTCAGGTACAGGTCTTGAAATCAAGAAACCTTGCATCTGGTCGCAGCCAAGTTCTGTAAGTATCTTGCGTTGATCTTCATTTTCAACACCTTCTGCAACAACATTTAGTTCTAGCACATGAGCGAGTTCAATCACTGCTTGAATGATGCCACGCGTCTTGTGATTGTTCTCTATGTTGGTAATAAAAGCTGGATCAAGTTTAAGCTCGCTCACGTCTAAATGTTGCAGATAAGCTAGGCTAGAAGGCTGTGTGCCAAAGTCATCAATGGCAACTTTGATGTTAGCAGCCTTGAAGCGTTCCAGCATATTGTTGAAAAGCAAATGATTCTTGGTAGCTGCCGATTCCGTTATTTCAAATAAAAGGCTGGAAGAAGGCAGGTTGAAGCGTTTGAGCATCCTTGTCACCTCATTCACTAAATTCACATTCCTCAGTTGTTGATAAGATAAGTTAATTGAGATGCTGAAAGGGATATGCAGATAATTAAGGTGATGCAGGGTACGGCAGCACTCTTCAATTACCCAAGCACTAATTGCATAACTTAAACCAAAGCGTTCGGCAGCGGGCATAAATTCGGCAGGAGTTAGCAAACCTCTTACTGGGTGTTCCCAGCGCAACAATGCCTCGGCACCTATTGGCTCTCTGGTGATGCTGTCGATTTTAATTTGGTAATGCAGTTTAAGTTCATCGTTAGCGAGTGCATTTTTTAAATCGTGCTGGGTTTCCAGTAGTTGCTCTGAGGTTGATGCAATGTCAGCATCAAAAAAACGGAACTGATTTTTGCCATCTTTTTTAGCGCGATACATCGCAGCATCTGCTGAACTGATAATTTGGTCGACATTGCCATCTTGAGGAAATATGGCAACGCCAATAGAGGCCGATACATTGAGGTCTGAGTGATTCGAAACAGAGACTTCGCGAATTGAACTCACCATCCGATCGACAATGGTAATGCAGTCTTCATCGGATTTAACTTCTTCAATCAAGGCAATAAACTCATCACCACCAATACGTGCCACTTCATCGCAACCGCGTACGGCAGCGACTAAGCGTTTAGCCACTTCTTGCAGCACTTCGTCACCTGTTTGATGCCCTAAAGAATCGTTGATATGCTTGAAGTTATCAATGTCAATGAAGGCGATTGCCAAGCTGGTGCCAGATCTTTCGCTTCTTCTGATAGCTGCATCTAAGTGTTGTACCAGGGCACGACGGTTTGGTAATTGCGTCAAAGTGTCGATCATCGCCATTTGTGACAGATTTTCTCTGGAATGATGTGCAGATAATTTTCTAGTTCTTAAAAAGAGATCAAGCATGGACATGAGCAAGGTAACCAATATTAGGCAAACAATAGAAAACGCTGTGATGAGTACAGTTAGTGTAGGGTTGTTAATAGTGTAAACACAGATTGCAGAAATGAACCAGGCGCCTAGTCCCGTAGACGTGAGTCCGCCAATGAGCCACACTTTCGCTTGGTAAGGACTGCTAAACCATAGGCTAGTGGTGTGCCTAAAAGCTGCGATAGATGAAACAAAGGCGACAATCAGAGCGATACCAATTAACCAGAGATTATTTGTATTGATAAAACCAAGCATCATTTTTCCGATAAATGATAAGTTATCAAACAATGAGCAACATCTGTTCCTAGCATGCTCGACTAAGTTTATTTAACCGATTTTAGAGATTTTTAAATAGTGAATATATTTTAAATGTATATTAAACAATAGCTTATGTTGCATTAAATCTAATAATTCAATAATAGAGAGCGTGCCTTACAAAAGCAAACACCCGCACTGGGCGGGTGTAAGTGACAAAGCATTTTGTTTAGTGTCGAATAATTGACACTTTGCGTGAGAATAAGTACAGAAGTGTTAAATACCGCGTAATAACTCGTTGATACCGACTTTACCTAATGTTTTCTCATCGACCTTTTTCACGATGACTGCGCAGTAGAGGCTGTAGCTGCCATCTTTAGAAGGTAGGTTGCCTGATACCACGACTGAGCCAGCTGGAACGCGACCATAAGTTACGCTACCTGTTTCGCGATCGTAGATTTTTGTAGATTGACCGATATAAACGCCCATAGAGATGACACAGTTGTCTTCAACAATCACGCCTTCAACCACTTCAGAGCGTGCGCCGATGAAACAGTTATCACCAATAATCGTAGGGCCGGCTTGTACAGGCTCTAATACGCCACCGATACCAACGCCACCTGATAGGTGTACATTCTTACCGATTTGCGCGCATGAGCCTACAGTTGCCCATGTGTCTACCATCGTACCTTCGCCTACGTAAGCACCGATGTTTACATATGAAGGCATCAATACAGCGTTTTTGCCAATGAATGAACCACGACGTACGATTGCATTTGGAACTACTCGGAAACCGCCTGCTTTGAAGTCTTCTTCTGTGTAGTTAGCGAATTTCGGTGGTACTTTGTCGAAATATTTAGTGCAGCCGCCATCCAATAGCACATTGTCTTCTAGACGGAATGAAAGCAACACAGCCTTTTTCAGCCATTGATGCGTTTCCCAATCCTGAGTGGTACCAATACGTGATGCAACACGTAATTTACCTGCATCAAGGTCAGCTAATACGCTGAACACAGCGTCTTTTACTTCTTTGCTGGCATTTGCAGGGTTGATATTTGCGCGGTCTTCAAATGCGCCTTCAATGATGTTTTGTAGTTGACTCATGATGTTCCAGATAGCTGAATGTTTAAAAGGTAAAAAAGCAAAAGCGCTATTTTACCCTAAACTGGCTGATATTCAGAACCTAATGAACAGTGCTTGAAAGTCGCTTAATGCGCCCGGCCGACTTTTGCTTTTTCGTATAAAGGACGTACTTTTGGCATGAGTGCTTTTAAGTCTGCGATACGATTAGCATCTGCAGGGTGGGTACTTAAGAATTCAGGAGGTTTGTTACCGCCCAGAGCCCCCATTTTTTGCCATAAGGTGATAGCAGCATCAGGGTTGTAGCCTGCTCGTGCAGCAAGCTCCAGGCCCATTTCATCTGCTTCATGTTCAGCAGTGCGGCTATTTGGCAATGTCAATGCCACGGTGGCAAGGCCACCACCTACTGCTAAAGCGGCTTCAGCATTATCGGAATTTTTGGTCGCTACTCCCACGGCTAACGCTCCGGCTAATAGCCCATATTGCTGAGCTTTAGCACGTGACATTCGTTCACGCGTGTGCTCACGCAGTGCATGTGAAATCTCATGGCCCAGGACTTGAGCCAATTCATCGTCCGTAGGCTTGATCTGGTCTAAAAATCCTGTATACACCATGATTTTACCGCCAGCCATACAATAAGCATTTACTTCCTTGCTGTCCTGCACATTGATCTCCCAATTCCATTTTTGAGCATCTGGCCTGAATACACCTACCTGGGCAATAAGCCGCTGAGCAATAGCTCGTACGCGCTGGGTTTCTTGGCTATCGGTATTCAATATTTTCTTGGATTGTAAGTCCTTGATGGTTTGCTGATAAGCCAGTGCGGATTGCTGCTCAGCTTCTTGTTCTGAAACTAGACTAAGGAACTGCTTACGTTCCACGCCCACCGCGCCTGATTGAGTACTGCTGGTAGTAGCACAGCCGCTTAACTGAGATGCAATTACCGTGGCGAATATTAGGGTTAATTGTTTGCTGGTCATGGTAGAGTCCTCATTAATTACTTGAAATAAGACATCGTTTTGACGAGTGAGTTTGGCGAATAAAAATAATAACGCTTTATCAGCGAAATGGTCTGTTCGCTAGCGCACAAACTCAGGCAGAATCTAAAAAGAGACTTGTGAGCCCAATTCAACCACGCGGTTAGGCGGTAACTTAAACTGGTTAGTAATAGTTTCGGCACTTCTAAACAAACCGATGAAGATTTTTTTACGCCAATAGGCCATTTCATTTTTCTCACTGGCAATCAGAATTTCTTTACCAATAAAGAATGAGCTATCCATTGCTTCTAATACGAGACCGTATTCAGCACATAACATTAAATCACGCGGCAGGTCTGGTTCGTCTTTAAAGCCATAGCGCACGGTAACTCGATAGAAATCATGCGGCAGAGTTTCAACTTCTACACGTTCTTCTTCTGGTGAATGCGGAAAATCTAAAAAGCGTACAGTAAGAATCACTACTCTTTCGTGCAGCACTTTGTTGTGTTTTAGGTTGTGCAGCATGGCATGCGGTACACCTTCCGGGTTGGGGGTCAAGAACAGAGCCGTACCCGGCACACGTGCTGGCGGATGAGCACCGACTGCTTCAATAAATGGGTCAAGCGCCATTGCCTCATTTTTTAGATGTAGATAGAGCAGGCTGCGGCCTGTTTTCCATGTAATCATCAAAGTGAAAATCACAATACCTATGAATAATGGTACCCAGCCACCATCAGGGATTTTCAGCACATTGGCACTAAAGAAGGCAATGTCTACAGTGAGAAACAGTGCGATCAATGCGCCGGTACGTAGCTTGCTCCAGCCCCAGATATTGTGGAACACGATGCCTGCCAATAGCGTGGTAATCACCATGTCGCCAGTGACGGCAATACCGTAAGCTGCAGCTAGATCGCCGGAAGAACCAAAGCCAATTACCAGTGCCATGACTGCAATCATCAAGCCCCAGTTGACGCGGGGCATATAGACCTGACCCATCTGACTTTCGGACGTGTGTTCAACATGCATGCGTGGTAGATAGCCAAGTTGTAAAGCTTGGCGCGATACCGAGAAGGCGCCGGTGATCACCGCTTGCGATGCGATGACAGCCGCCATCGTCGCTAATATGATGAGTGGGAATAGCATCCATTCGGGCGCAAGTAGATAGAAAGGATTTTTGACGGTTTCAGGATTTTTTAGAATTAGTGCGCCTTGACCAAAATAATTGAGGATTAAGGCAGGTAATACAAATCCAAACCAAGCTAAACGGATGGGGTAGCGTCCAAAATGCCCCATATCGGCATAGAGTGCCTCAGCGCCAGTCACAGCCAGCACGACTGCACCCAAAGCTACAAAGGCTATCCAAGGGCTTGTCGCGAAGAATTTGATAGCATAAATTGGATTAAGTGCATTCAAAATGGAGACGTTTTCCATAATACTGAGCACGCCTAATACGCCCAAGGTACCAAACCAAAGTAGCATGATTGGACCAAAAAAAGCACCGACTAATGCGGTGCCTTTGCTTTGTGCCCAAAATAGAATGAATAACACGATAAGTGTAATTGGCAGAATCAGAGGATGCAGCATAGGTGCTGCTACCTCTAGGCCCTCTACTGCAGAGAGCACCGAGATGGCAGGGGTAATCATGCCGTCTGCATAGAACATACATGCCCCCAAAATACCTAATAACATGATGGTATGCTGCTTTTTCTTATCATTACCAGCATTGCGGCTAGCAAGTGCTAGTAAGGCCATGATGCCGCCTTCACCACGGTTATCTGCACGCATCACAAACGCGACATATTTGACAGATACCACCATGATCAACGCCCAAACGATCAGCGATAGAATGCCATACATATTCACTTCATTAAGTGCTACTGGGTGAGGCCCTACCGAGAATACTTCCTTCATGGTGTATAGAGGACTAGTACCAATATCACCAAATACTACGCCTAGTGCGGCAAGTGTAAGTGCGGAAAGTCTTGTTTTACTGCCAGAGGTTGATGACATTAAAAAGGGAGGTTTTATTAGTTAAGACCGCTATTATCAATCAAGTTAAATACTAAACCAATAGATTTTTGATGAAATATTTAATATGAATCAATGGATTCGCATTATTCACTATTGGTTTTGTTGATTGTTGCATCTGCTGAACCAGTACCAAAAGTTAATGTGACTTCGTCGCCAGCGTGCAATTGCTGACTTGAGGCGATGATTGCACCAGCGCTATTTTGTACAAACGCATAGCCACGAGTGAGTACCGCCTGAGGATTAAGATGCTGCAAGTTCTGACTGAGACGAATTAAATTATGCTGTTTGGTTTGCAGGTGTTGATTGATATTTGAGTTCAAGCGGTACGCTATTTGAGCTAATTGAGATTTCTGTTGTTCGATTTGTTGTAAAGGCGAAATCAATCGGCGCGCTAAGTAATCCAAAGTTTGCGCACGTTGGCTGAGTATGTATTGTATGTTCTTCGCAAGTTGTAGTTTTAGCTGGCTTAAACCATTCAATAGTGCGTCACGCGATGGCGTAATCAGTTCGGCAGCGGCTGTGGGTGTGGCAGCACGGATGTCTGCCACAAAGTCACAAATGGTAAAGTCGGTTTCATGACCTACGCCACTGATAGTAGGAATCCTACAGTTAGCAATTGCACGCGCTACGATTTCTTCGTTGAATTGCCACAAGTCTTCAATACTACCGCCGCCACGGCAAATGATTAGTACGTCACATTCTGCACGTTCGCTGGCCTGGTCTATGGCATCAGCAATCAATCGGGCGGCACCTTTGCCTTGCACCGGCGTGGGGTAAATGATGATAGGAATACTAGGCATGCGGCGTTTGAGCGTGGTCAGCACATCTCTTAATGCGGCAGCATCAGGCGAGGTGACGATACCGATTTTTTGGGGATGCGCTGGCAATGGCATTTTGAAGGCAACGTCGAACAAACCTTCAGCCTGTAACTTAAGTTTGAGTTTCTCAAATGCTTCAAACAATGCACCCAAGCCGGCGCGCTGCAAAAATTCTACGGTTAATTGAAAATCGCCACGTGCTTCGTACAGGGTGACAGTGGCGCGTGCTTCGACTTTGTCACCTTCTTTAGGTGACCAGTCTAAATAACTATTGCGACCTTTGAACATGACGCAGCGGACTTGTGCGCCAACATCTTTAAGCGAGAAATACCAATGTCCGCTGGCTGCGCGTGTCAGGTTGGATATCTCGCCGGAAACCCAAAACAATGGGAAGCTTTGTTCCAGTACACTGCGCGCTAAACGATTTAACTCGCTGACGGTCATAACTTTGCGATTTAGATTGGGGCTAGTTAAATCCTGGCTGGTTAAATCTTGGGGTGTTGGTTCTGTCAAAATATGTTTAATCCATTACAATTGCTATCAATTAATTATAAGCGCTAATCAATTTATGTTAAAAAAACTATTCAGTGGCCGTAGTGGCTATTTTCTAGGCTTTATCGCCAGTTTTGGTTTAGTGGGCTTGGCGTTGCTTATACAAACCCAATATCATCTTGAGCCATGTCCTTTATGTATCTCACAGCGTATGGTGTTTATGGGCTTGGGTGCGCTGTTCTTAGTGGCAGCTATTCATAAACCTGGCCAATTAGGACGTAAGGTCTATATGTTGTTACAAGTGCTTACTGCGCTAGGCGGGGCGAGCGTGGCAGTTCGTCACTGGTGGTTGCAGGCGCATCGTGAGAGCATGATTGCAGACTGCGGTGTGGGTTTTGATTATATGTTTGATAACTTCCCACTACAAAAAGCGCTGACCCTTATATTCCGTGGTACTGGTGATTGTGCTGCAATCGATTGGACATTTTTAGGGCTCTCGCTACCGCAATTGTCACTTATCGCATTTGTTGGCTTTGCTGCGTACGCCATTTATTTAACAAAAAAAATATAAAAATACTTTATGAATTTTAAAACAATCAATGACTTTGTCGGCAACACGCCGTTGGTGAAGTTACAACGCATGGCGGGCAATACTAGCAATACTATTCTGCTGAAGCTGGAAGGTAACAATCCAGCAGGTTCAGTGAAGGACAGGCCAGCCTATTCCATGATTACACGTGCAGAAGCTCGTGGTGATATCAAACCTGGTGATACGCTGATTGAAGCGACCAGCGGCAATACAGGTATTGCCTTGGCAATGGTGGCGGCCATGCGTGGCTATAAGATGATATTGGTGATGCCGGATAACCAGAGCGTAGAACGCCGCCAAAGCATGCGCGCATATGGCGCCGAGATTATCTCGACGCCTAAAGACGGCAGTATGGAACTAGCACGCGATGTGGCGATGAAGTTGCAAGCAGAGGGCGAAGGCATTGTGTTGGATCAATTCGGCAATATGGATAATCCGCTTGCGCATTATGAAGGTACTGGGCCTGAGATTTGGCGTGATACAGAAGGCAAAGTCACACATTTTGTTTCCAGTATGGGGACAACAGGAACCATCATGGGTGTTTCGCGCTATTTAAAAGAGCAGAATTCCAACATACAAATTATTGGTGTACAGCCTGAAGAGGGCGCACAAATCCCTGGCATTCGTAAATGGCCTGAAGAGTATTTGCCCAAGATTTATGACCCTAAACGTGTGGATGACTTGATATATGTCGGTCAGGCTAATGCTGAAAAAACCATGCGCCGCCTTGCGATGGAAGAAGGGATCTTCGCAGGGGTCTCGTCAGGTGGCGCTTTATATGCAGCGTTGCAATTATCTAAAACACTAGAGAATGCAGTGATTGTTTCTATCGTTTGTGATCGTGGGGATCGATACCTTTCTACAGGTGTTTACCCATCATAAAAATTAAACTTTCGTCGTCATACTGCGTTACTTGCTAGAAATTGCTCCTTACATACTAAAATGTATGCAGCGTCACAATTTTTAGCTCGCGCCTTGTCTGACTTAGAAGCTTTAATTTTTTGAGGAACTATCCTTTTTAAAATGCTAATTCGTCACCTTTGCTTTCAAGTCATGAAGCTCGTTAGTATTTTGAGCTTAACGTTGTATAGCTTTTCGGCGCATGCAATTAGCGAAATATCGATCAAAGCTGCGCATATCGAGCATCCGCAAGGTGAGGCACAAAACGTCTCCTTGAATTTAAACCTCAATCAAACTACCCCTGCTCTAAGTTTAAAGTCTGGACTCAAGCAAAAAATAGACAAAGACTGGGTGCAGGTTAGCCTGGCATGTAAAGTGCCAAAGGACTTTCAAACTGGGCATTGGGATTGTGCACAAGGGCAACTCAAAACTGGGCGTGTTGATGTCCCTTTTAGCATTCAAATCAATCGATTATTTACAAAAGGCTCTCCGAATATTATTGCGGAGTTGCAGTTAAAAAATGCCAGTTTCAGTGATGAGTCAGGTTTGCACGCGGCAGAGAAATTTACAGGTAGTTTGAATATTGCAGCAAAACAGACTGGGTCTAGCTGGGCATGGCAAACCACGCTTGATTGGCAAACCGGTGAGGTGTTCTGGCAACCATTTTATATGGCGAGTGGCGGTCATCGTTTCGTCGCGAGTGGTAAGTTAGAAGGTGACTTGCTAAGTTTTGATAGCTCGAATCTAAAGATGAAGAATATAGGTGAACTTGATTTCAATGGCCAAATGCGGGTTAGTGACCGTAAGTTGATCAATTTGAATGCGAATCTGGCTAGCATGGATTTAGCCACGGCTTACCCTTTGTTATTTAAGCCTTTTTTAGAGAAGACGGCTTTTAATAATGCCGAGATTGAAGGTAGGGTCTCGTTAAAAGTCGAAGTAAAGAATACCGAATTAAAGTCGTTTGACCTGCGCTTGAACGATGTGGATATGGCGGATAACAATCAGAAGTTCGCGTTTTATAAAGTCAATGCCAACATTCCATGGAGTTACGATGAACCTAAGAATGTCAGTTTTTCTTATGAAAGCGGCGAACTACTTAAATTGCCTTTGGGTAAGACCAACATTACAGCCGAGGTGAATCGTTATGCACTTACCTCACCAAATATTCGCTTGCCAATTTTAGATAGTGCATTGAATTTATCTGATATTTCTGCCACACATGTCGGTGGAGAGTGGTATTGGCATTTGCGCGCCAAGCTTGAGCCAATCTCTATGGCAGATTTTAGTACAAGTCTTAAGCTACCCCGCATGCAAGGTCAGGCTTCAGCTGAAATACCTTTAGTGACTTACGCAAACGGAAAGCTAACTACCGATGGTAGTGTAGTATTGAACGTGTTCAATGGCACAGCAACCGTTACGCAGCTCACTATGCAAGAGCCATTAGGTAAGACGCCAAAGCTGAACGCAGATATTGTATTGCGTAATCTGGATTTAGGTGATTTAACGCGTACGTTCTCGTTTGGTGCGATAGAGGGCAAACTAGACGGTGATATTGAAGGTTTACAGATGCAAAACTGGAAACCTGTTAAATTTGATGCGGCGGTAAAAAGTAGTCCTGGTAAATATCGTAAGAAAATATCACAACGCGCAGTAGAAAACATTTCTGCATTAGGCGGTGCAGGCGCTGCTGCAGCTGTACAGCGTAGTTTTCTAAGATTTTTTGAGGAATTTAATTACTCAAAAATGGGCTTGAGTTGTAAATTGCGCAACGATATTTGTCAAATGGACGGTATTGAGTCAACGCCACAGGGGTATGTAATCGTTAAAGGAAGTGGTATCCCCGCAATTACAGTGTTGGGGTACAATCGAACTGTAGCTTGGGCTGAACTAATAACGCGCGTCAAACGTGTTACAGATAGCAATACCAAGGCTATCGTTAAATAGTTTTTTTTGATAAAAGCATTAAAAAAAGGATATACGATGAGAAATTGGATGGTGGGTTTAGCTTCAAGTTTAGGCATTGCGTGCTTACTATCCGCATGCGTTACTATCAACATTTACTTTCCTGCTGCTGCGGCAGAAAAAGCTGCAGATAAGATTATCGATGATGTTTGGCAACTCAAAAATCAAGATAAACCTACTGTGAATACAGTAGAGCCTCCATCAACGCCAGCGCCATCAACACCAGGAAAATAAAGGACAAATCATGAAGAAAATTTTATTTGGATTATTGGTGGTTGCAGGTTTGTTAGCGAATCAATTAGTACAAGCCGCCGCTGATTTGGAAATTAACACACCAGCTATTGCAGCACTGCAAAACAGTATGCAAGCGCGTCATGGCAAGCTTTCCAGCTTTTATACTAGCGGTGCGGTTGGCCTAACTAAAGATGGCTTGATTGCTGTTAAAGACGCTAGCGCTGTTGCATTAAAAGATAGACAGAGCTTGAATTCTCTTGTGTCTGCTGAGAATGGTGATAGAAACGCGTTGTATAAAGAAATTGCAGCAGCCAATGGTCACCCAGAATGGGAATCCGAGATTCGCAGCACGTTCGCGCAAAGATGGGTACAAAAAGCACAAGCTGGCTGGTGGTATCAGGATGCGAGTGGCTGGGTAAAACGATAATTTCAAACATTATTTGGAGCTATGGTTAGATTGGATTTTTTTCCACATCAGCGGTTAAAAGCAGCGGTTGTATTAACTGCGATAATAATGTTGGGTGGGGCTATTATTGATGTATTTTTTAACACTAATTGGATACATGCGATAGTTTCTTCAGATGTCATGTTTTTTGGTTTATTTTTAGTGGCTTTTGTAATGGCCCCACTTTTAACACGTTATATTGATAATGAATAAGTTCGTTAAATTAACAAGACTAAAAATATGACACCAACTTTAGTGTTCGACATCGAGACCATCCCTGATACAGATGGTCTTCGTGTTTTATATGACCTGCCAGCAGATATTTCTGATGAAGATGTGGCTAATATCGCCTTACATCAGCGTCGCCAGCACAATGGCAGCGAATTCTTACCATTGCATCAGCATCGCATCTGTGCGATTTCTTGTGCCTTGCGTGAAGGCAATAACTTCAAGGTTTGGACTTTAGGCGATGCCGGGTCATCGGAAGCCGAAATCATTCAACGTTTCTTTGACGGTATTGAGAAATACACGCCGCAGATTATTTCGTGGAATGGCGGTGGCTTTGATCTGCCTGTGCTGCATTACCGTGGCATGATTAATGGTGTCAATGCCAGCCGTTATTGGGATTTAGGCGAAGACGACAAAGACTTCAAATGGAACAATTACATCAGTCGCTACCATGCACGCCACCTGGACTTGATGGATTTGCTGGCGATGTTTAATGCACGCGCCAATGCGCCATTGGATGATTTGGCTAAGCTATGCGGCTTCCCAGGTAAGTTGGGCATGGATGGCAGTAAAGTGTGGGATGCTTATAAAGCGGGCAAGATTGAAGAGATTCGTAACTATTGCGAGACGGATGTGGCGAATACGCATTTGGTGTACCTGCGCTTTCAGTTGATGCGCGGTCAGCTGAACCAAGCAGCTTATGAGCGTGAAGTTACATTAGTTAGAGATACGCTACAAGGGTATGGGGCATCGCATTGGCAGGAATATCTGGCGGCGTGGAAATAGGCATATTCCTTTTTAAATCTGGCTAAAGCAATTAGCTATAAAAGTTTTTAGTTACTCTCCTTCCTTCGATGCTTCTTTCGGCTCACTGCTTTTCCAATTCAAAATCCGCGTGTGTTTTGCGGCCATCAAACATCACCGTGTAGTCTTGTTTTGCTTCTTGGCGAAGCGCCACGATGCGATGCTTGCTTTTAGGCTAGCCGAGCGAACTCATACCGCTGGCTTTAGGTCTTAATTTTAATCGGTAAGTCCTGATTTCATTTTCATCCGCAGTTCGCGGCAACAGGGTTGCTGATTGGCATATTTTTCAAAAGAAAGGATATGGCCATGAATAAATCCAAAATTCTTACAATCATTATTATGTTATTTATTGCACTCACTACTGCGGCTTGTAAAACCACGGCAGGAGCGGCTGTAGGCGCTGGCGCTGGCGCGGCAATCGGGGCCGGTACTGGCTATGGTGCCGGGAAGGGTGCATTGATCGGTACTGGTATCGGTGCTGCCATTGGTGCCATTTACGATATCAAGGATTAAAGGAGACGATGATGAAGACCGGAAACTATATCGCGGTTTTGATGACCGCCTTTCTGTATACCACCCCACTTCTGGCAGCAGATACCAATTGCGAAAAGCCAGGTACCCCGCAGGAGCTTGTGGCTAAGGTCATGAAAGTGGATATGACAAGCATGGAGCTCACGCTACAAGATAGCAAAGGCAACACAGTTGTCATGAAAGCCGATGAGGACACACTCAAGCGTTACAAGCCGGGCGACAGCATAACGGCGACGCTGCGCTGTCCGAACTAGGCCTCACTCCACAGCCAATAAAAAAACCCAGCTTGGCTGGGTTTTTTGCTTTGCAGTACTACAATACTCTACTTGCCTGTAGATGGGTTCTCAAGCCGCCTGGCCTTGTTAGGGCTAGATTCGATAAAACGTAGGGCTACTCTACTTGCAAAGAGTCTTCTTCTACAGAACCTTTCCAGTTGAAGATGAGTCTTTGGTTTTTGCTATTGGGAATATTGACGGCATGGCCTTGTTGTATACCGTTGTAACTTGCCAAAACTTTATATTTCCCAACGGGTAAATCTACATACAACAATGGGTTGGCAGCGTCGATTGCAAATACCAATTTACCTTGACCATTAAGAATCTCTACATTTGCACCATCAACTGCTCTACCGACAGCACCTTCAGAGAACACTATATTGAGAGAGAATTGTGTTGCCATACCATGCATCTCTTCAACTTCATCTTGACCAATGCCGACTGTTACATACTTCACTCCTGATTCTGCAATCTGAACTTTATCTTCTGCGGCAACGGCTAGAGGTGCTGTGCACATGACCATTAATAGAAAAGCAATAAATGCAGTAGTCGCTAAAATTAACTTTTTCATCATATGCTCGATATCAATTGTTTGGTTGAAAGTTATTCGTGTTTATTTTATTAAGATTGTTGAATAATCAAGCAGTTTCATCAATTTAGTACGTTTCCTCTAATGCATGCTCTACGGTAAAATAGCAGGATGAGAAAACGACGCAACAGATCTACCCAAGAAGCTGCACCAGCTCCAATTTTAACTGCCATCATCGAATCGCTAGACCAAGAAGGACGCGGCGTTGCACATGTGGAAGGCAAAACGATATTTATTGAAGGTGCGCTACCCACTGAGAAAGTGACCTTTCAATCGCACCATATCAAAGCCAGTTATGAAATCGCACGTACAGTAGAAGTGCTTAAACAATCTAACTTGCGGGTAACGCCACAATGCCGTCATTTTGGTTTATGCGGAGGCTGTAAGTTACAGCATCTGGATTTTACCGGGCAAGTAGCTACCAAGCAGCGTCTGCTCGAAACCGACCTCTGGCATATTGGTAAGGTTAAGCCTGTGAATATATTGCCGCCGTTGTATGGCCCGACTTGGGGCTATCGCCATAAAGCACGTTTAAGTGTGAAATATGTAGAGAAGAAGCAACGCGTATTGGTGGGATTTAACGAAAAATCCACACGCTTCGTGGCTGACATGAATAGCTGCGAGGTACTGGTACCTGAAGTTTCCGCGCTGATAGAACCGCTACAAACACTCATCGTGCAGTTAAGTTTGCGTGACAAATTGCCCCAAATCGAACTAGCAGTAGGGGAGCATGCAGAGGTTAACGGCGTGCAAAAACCAGTGATTGTATTGATTTTGCGCATTATGGCTGAATTGACCCAACAAGATGAGACCTTGTTAAAAGCATTCGCGGATGAACATGCCGTTCAAATTTGGACCCAATCTAAAGGGCCGGACACGATTAAGCCATTTTACCCATTGGCCGCACCTGCATTGCAGTATAGTTTGGCGGAATTTGGTTTAA
>DATHWQ010000035.1:0-151248 GCA_035460465.1 Methylotenera sp.
CCATCTTTAATATTGCGCCTCGCTGACGGATGACACAAATTCACAGCGAGAATGATGTAGGTACGGGGGTATAGCTCAGCTGGGAGAGCGCTTGCATGGCATGCAAGAGGTCAGCGGTTCGATCCCGCTTACCTCCACCAATTTAGTAGTAAAAGTGCTTAGGTTTATACGAGTTTTACTGTAAAATGCTGCACTTGTAATACGGTTAAGAAATTCTTAGGTCCCCATCGTCTAGAGGCCTAGGACACCTCCCTTTCACGGAGGCGACCGGGGTTCGAATCCCCGTGGGGACGCCAATTTTTTGTAACTTACTTTATTAAATAATTTACAAAAATATTAGCAGGATTGGCATAAGTCAAATCCGGCAATTCAAAAAGCCCACTTATTGTGGGATTTTTTACGTCCAAAAACTCTCAAGTTTTACTGCAGTTACTTATTACTAAATAATTACCTTGTCACCTCCCCGCTTGCTAACACTGTTTTTTCATCACTCTTTGACAAAAGCGCGCGGTAAGTTCTTAATTCATCCACGCCCATAATCAACTTTTCATTGCTTAAATTTGCATCTGGCAATGTGTTGGGATTCAGTTCGATGGAAGTACCTAGTCCAGCGTAGATGTAATGAACCCCAAAAGCCTTCTTGAATGCTGTAAATGCTGGCTCACCAGTGCAGTGGCTCGGGGCAACTAAATCCACTTTGAAAGTATCGTGCAGAGTACTTACGATTTGTTCAATTTCAGTATCCTTAGCGACTACTTGATGAAACCCTCCCGTCACCATGTGGATGTGTTTGTTGATCCTAGTGGCAGCGTCTACGATCTTATCTAGACCAGGATGAGAACAGCCGACTACCAGTACAACACCTTCAGGTGTATCCATAGCCAGCGAGAGTTCCCTTAACTCGATCGTTGTCGGTTTGTCTGAAATCTGGAATATCAAATGAATTCCAGGTGCAATTTCAGTTGTTTTTTCAATCAATTCAAAATGAGCATTAGGCCATGCTGTACCAAATTTCATGATCTCTGGTGGCTTACCATCATAATAACGCTGCTCTGCTGGTAAAGAAGTGTCTTTTCGATAGAAAGTACTTGGGAGTGAGAAACCATAAACACCGAAGTTTTCCTTGGGCGCGTATATCTTTACTTTTGGATTAACGCCCAGCAAATAGTTCAAGCCTCCCATATGATCGCTATGGCGATGTGACATAACCACGAAATCCAACTTTGACAGGTCAACATGCAACATTTTGACGTTATGCGCCAGAATATCTGGATTATCCCCAGTGTCGAACAGAATACGTTTCCCACCATATTCAATAAGTGCTGCGTAACCCCAGTCTTTTTGTAAGGATGGATTCTTACCAAAAGCATCGTATAACACCGTAATCTGGGCTTTAGGAGGATTAATTGCCGTCGTTGATGGCTTGGTGATCTCACTACATGCAATAAGACAAAATATGAGTGATGTCGTAAATAGGATACTCATCATAATTCTTAAATAGCTTTTCATGATCCTCTCCAAAAGTCCATGGCAACTAAGTTAGGTATCTAGAGCAATATGAGAATCAGCAGGGTGACCTCATTTTAATTATCAATAGATGATTGTTTTTAGTTTATACCTACTCATATATTGGCAGCTAAATTTAATAATGACAGATAAGCAGTACATCAGCCCAGAGAATAGATTTTACAATCCATGAATGACTACAATGAACCGAACACTACCCATGTCTGTCAGCTCAATGTAAGGTTGGACCAATAGAATTAGGCGTATTATTTGTATTAGTAAGTCTAGGAAATCTTAATGTCAGAAGAAAAGAAAGATGCTTGGCTAAACTACTTGGCCTTAACAACCGTAATATTTGCAGTATGTGCAACACTCTCTACCTTCAAAGGTGGTGGTTACTCCACCAAATCCGTCATTACCCAAGCGCAGGCATCTGATGAATGGGCATATTATCAATCTAAAGGGATCAAATCGTATATTTACCAGTTGCAATCAGACAAACTAGAGCTTGATTTGATAGGCATTAATCCAGAAACAGGCAAAAAATTCTCAACAATTTACAGGGATAAAATAGTTGATTACGAAAAGAGGATTGAAAAATACGAAAAGGAAAAAACTCAAGCTCAGGAAAAAGCTAAAGCTCTTGAAGCTGTAAGAGACGAAGCGAAAATCCACTCTAAAGCTTTTGGAATTGCTGTTATTTATCTACAGATTGCTATTTTACTATCTTCTATTGCTGGCCTTTTGAAGAAGAAGATAGTTTGGTTTGGTGGTGTTGCAGCAGGATTAGTTGGATTAGTATATTTTGCAGATGGTTTTCTTATCTTTATATAATAATTAGCACATTACCTAAGCAATTTCTTAAATATTAATTCAAGTTTATTTCAACATGGTGTTCTTGACGGTCATCTACAATTGGAATCAAATATTCGGACTTAGGCATGAAATCAGACTGCTCTGCCTTACAATTAATTGAAATATGATACAAAGTATCGCGGTAGCGGTAATGTATTTTGTACGATTGCCAATGTGAGGGGATACAAGGCGAAATACGTAAATGGTCATTTTCTAAATAGATGCCTAATAAAGTTTCAACCGTTAAACGGTACATCCATCCTGCTGCACCTGTATACCATGTCCAGCCGCCACGCCCTGTGTGTGGCGCGGTTGCGTAAATATCCGCACTCATCACATAAGGCTCTACTTTATACGTTTCAATTTGATCTGGCGTGCTTGCATGGTTGATAGGATTTAGCATTGCAAACAACTCCCAAGCACTCTTTTGGTCGTTCATCATTGCAAACGCCATGGTGGCCCAAATGGCCGCATGCGTATATTGCCCTCCATTTTCACGCACTCCCGGAACATAGCCTTTTATATAGCCTGGCTCCAAAGCAGATCGATCAAATGGCGGTGTAAGTAGCTTGATTAAATGTGCGTCACGTTGCACTAAACGTTGATTAACCTCAGACATTGCCTGACGCGCCCGTTCAGGGTCGCCAGTTTGCGAGATGATTGCCCAGCTTTGGCTAATAGAATCGATCTGGCATTCGATATTATCTTTTGAACCTAACGGTGTGCCATCATCAAAATAAGCACGGCGATACCAAGCACCATCCCATGCGTTAGACTCAATATTATTTTTTAGTTGGACTGCTTGAGTAATACAAGCATCATAAAACGCCACGTCTCCTTTATTTTTTGCTATGGCACTAAATAGGTTTAAGTTTTCAACCAGAAACCATGCCAGCCAAACGCTCTCGCCTTTTCCGTCTTGTCCTATCAAATTCATACCATCATTCCAGTCGCCACAGCCAATCAGCGGCAACTGGTGCGAACCGAAACGCAAGCCATACTTGATGGCACGCACACAATGTTCATATACGCTAGCGTGTTCGTTTGAGCGTAGCGGCTGGTCATAATAAGCCTCTTCATTATGATTAAGGCTACGACCTTCCAGGAAATGTACTGACTCATCTAAGATTGCCCTATCTCCTGTTGCAGCCACATAGCGACAGGTGGCATAGGCTAACCATAAATAGTCATCTGAGAAATGTGTTCGCACGCCCTGCCCATTCGGCGGATGCCACCAATGTTGCACATCGCCCTGTGGAAATTGGCGCTCAGCACAGCGTATGATTTGCTCACGAGCAAGCCACGGCGTTGTATGAATTAACGCCATGGTGTCTTGTAATTGATCTCGGAAACCGTAAGCACCGCCTGATTGGTAATACCCGCTACGCCCCCAAAGCCTGCTAGATATGGTTTGATAAATTAGCCAACCATTTGCCAACACATTCAGGCCTGAATCCGGCGTTTCTACCTGGACTGCTCCCAGTGTATGGTTCCAATATTCATATACTGCATCTAATGCCTGCCTAGCCCTGGCAGGACCGCTAAATCGCTGTATGAAATTGCGCGCTTCATCTGTGTTTTTAGCGGCTCCGAATATAAATACAAATTCGCGCTCCTCATTCTCCAGCAATGTAAGCTGGGTTTGAATTGCCGCGCATGGATCAATCCCAGCCCCTGTTTTACCTGATAAACGCTTACGGCGCATACCTGCAGGACTAGATAAGGAGCCATTCCTACCAATAAACTCGGTACGGTTCCCAGTTATCGTGCTATCTTTTTCACTCATATGGGCAAATACCACGCGATTTGCACATTCTCTGCCATAGGCGTTACGCGCAAATATTGCTCCTGTTTGCGCATCGGTTTCTGTCACGATGTGCATCATATTACTGTGCCGCCACTCACCCAGCACCAGCTCCCAATAGCCTGTAAGCGATAGTTTTCTTGTACGTTGTGAAAGGTTCCGTAACTTAATGACCACAAATTTTACGGGCGCATCCATTGCCACATACGTCATCATTTCCGAATAAATACCTGCTTCAGCATGTTCAAAAACACTGTAGCCAAAGCCATGTCGGCATATATAGTTACTTTTATCTTGCGCTACTGTAAATGCAGGTAATGGCGTAGGTGACCAAAATAGACCGGTTTCCTCATCGCGAATATACTGTGCTTCGCCACTAGTATCGGATAGTGGATCATTATGCCAAGTGGTTAACCTAAATTCGTGCGCATTTTCTACCCAGGTATAGGCACTGCCACTTTCACTTACCACTGTGCCGATATGCGGGCTCGCAATCACATTAGCCCAAGGCGCCGGTGTAGTCTGACCTTTATTTAAGATAATCACATACTCACGACCATCAGGTGTAAAGCCGCCGCGCCCATTGTTGAAAATTAGAGGCCCTGCTTGCAACATCACCGGGAAATCAACCGGTTGTAGTGACGGTTCCAGTCTTTCGGGTACTCGTTCTAACAAGCGTTCTAAAGATATGCGTCGTTCTGTTTGATCTATTAATTTTTCTGTACTATCTGTAAACATCACGCGGGCAATGGTTTGAAACAAAACACGGGCCTCTTCAGAGAGCTCTTCTGTTCTTCGGATAAATACCCCGCCAGGTTTGTCTATGGTTTGTGCCTCAGGGCCTGTATTAATGAGCCCGATAATTTGATCTTGCAAATCTGCACGATATCCAGAAAAGTCTTCGTTAATAATCAGCAAATCTGACACTAGGCCATGCATGCGCCAATAGGTATGCGCTTGCAGGACTTCTCTCACTAGATTTAAGCGACTGATATCCCCGATACGAAGGAGCACAATAGGAAAATCACCAGAAATACCAAAACGCCACAATCCAGATTGCCCTAACTGATTACGTGTAATCACATTGGGCGGAGCGCGACGCAAGGTATTGCAATAAATAACTGAACTCGCCAAACGCCCAAACACCTGCGCATCTGCTTCAGATGCATTGATCATACGTAACACTTCTTTACTTTGGAACCACGCCATCTCAAAGGCGCGTTCTACAAAATGACGGTCACAATATTTATCAACCAAGGCTAATGCGGCCTCACGAGAGTTGGTGACGCCTGAAATAATCTGCACCGTGGCTGATTTATCTGCCTCCAAGCTCACCATTCGTCGAATAGCGACGATAGGATCTAATACCGAGCCGTCTGTATTAGAGAGTGGCAACGGCTTAACGGTTTTTCCGCTTTGCTTCCGAAACAATTGACCTGAAATTTGAGTGGAAACCTGCTCAATCAAACTGCTGCTTTCATATTCATCAGCGTCATCACTATCAAACATAATAGGATTCGCCGCAGATCGTCCACGCCCTATGAATTTTGCACGATCCGTCTCATAAGAAGATTGATCGATATTAATGCCTGTTGCCGCCATCAGATGGAACATCCATGGCACCCGTTCACCTGCTGTGCGTGGCCTTCTTGTACAAATAATGGCTTGTCTATCATGCAAGATTTCTGTTTGCACAAATAAGTTGCTAAAGGAGCGATGTGCCAGGTCAGCATTTAATGGCGCCAATACAACCTCAGCGAAACTCGTGATCTCTATATTACGATTACGATTCGATAAATTAGTCAGCGTCACACGGCGAATCTCTACATCATCCTCAGGCGACACACTAATTTCAGTATGCGTTTCTATTGATTGATCGCGGCGGCGATACTCTGCACGTGCTTGCGAAAAAATAGCTTCATAATGGTCCGCCTTTTGGAGTGTAGGTTGATGGGCACTAGACCAATAACGCTCAGTATCACGATCACGCAGGTATATAAATGTACCCCAATGATCGGTAGTGGCATCTTCGCGCCAACGCGTTACAGCTAAATCATGCCAACGGCTGTAACCCCCGCCCGCATTCGTAGCCATCACATGATATCTACCATTTGAGAGCAAATGCACTTCTGGTATTAACGTATTAGGTTCCGTAAATACGCGCATCGTTGCGCCATCGGTTTTCTCATGCATTAACGTACCGGCATCGGCCTCAGTGGCATGCGGGTGCAAAGTAGCACCTTGTTTTGGTATACGCTCTTGCAAAAGCAATTCTGTCGCTTTAAGGTAAGGCGCCATCATAAATCGGTGCTGCATGGGCTTATCTAACAGCACATGGGCAAAAGACAGTAAACTCATACCTTGATGATGTGCCATAAAAGACATAACAGCTGCATGGTTCTTACCGCGTGGCAAACGGTTTGGCGTGTAATCAATCGCCTCATAAAAGCCATATTGACCAAGAAATCCGCTGTCAGCTAATTTTTGCAAGTTACGACAAGCCTCATTAGGCATAACCATTAAGGATAACGCAGTGGCATAGGGTGCAATCACCAAGTCATCAGCCAGCCCCCTTTTAAAACCTAATCCAGGCACCCCAAAGGCCCTGTACTGATAGACCTGATCAATATCGGTCGCGTTATAGCAAGACTCTGAAATACCCCAAGGTGTACCCCGCTGCTGCCCATATTTAATTTGGCGCTTCACCACTGCCTTACAGGTTTCATCCAGTAAGGTATTTTCAAAACTAGGCATTAATAATCGTGGCATCAAATATTCGAACATCGAGCCAGACCATGAAATTAAACTGATATCTCCACCAATACTGGTTAATAATCGTCCTAATGAAAACCAATGCGTTTGTGGCAACTGTCCCTTTGCTATTAATAGAAAGCTAGCCAAGCGTGCTTCCGATGCCAATAAATCATAGCAAGATACGTCACGTCGACGCTCACCTACGTCATAGCCAATGCTTAGCAAATCATTTGATGTGTTATACAAAAATTCAAAATCCATCTCTGCCAGGTCTGTGATGCGCTTGATTAAATTATCAATACTGGCTAAGCGCGTCATTGCAACTGAGTAATTAAGGTTTTCTAAATGACTGGGTGCAATTGATAGCAGTAGAGAATGAGCATCTAGGTTATGACTGGCCAGGTCCGCCAAGCTAGGTACGTTTGATTTATCCACAGTTGTTGGCATTAACAGTTTTAATTCATCTAAAATTGCTGTTGATTGCTGTTCAAACGCATGTGTCCAATAATATAACTCGCTCTGCTCATCAATATCGATTGGTAAGGAATTCGTTAAATCGTGGGCATGACGTTTTATTTCCGTGAGTAAATGAATTAATTCAAATAATGACTTAGGTTGAGAAGATGAGTGTTTTTTAAGCAGTTTTTCTTGCAAAAATTTTATTTTATTTTCAAAGTCCTTGGCAGGTAACGTAGGCACAAATTCAGATAAAACCAGTAAGGTATCGCTTAAACCTTGCAGGGTATTGGCATGAACAATTGGTTGATGCCTAAGCTCAGCCAGTCCAGCTTGCAACGTTAGCAGACTCCCCATCAGGTTGCCGCTATCAACCGATGAAACATACTGAGGGCGCAGCACTTGCAGCGTCCGTGTGTCATACCAATTATAAAAATGTCCGTGGTAACGCTCTAATTTCTCCATACTGGTCAAGGTATTTGCAGTTAAATTTAACAACTCGCCAGCCGTGATATATCCAAAATCATAAGCTGCCAAGTTGGCAAGCAGCCCCATCCCAATGTTTGTAGGTGAGGTGCGTGACGCGATAGCGATTGTGGGATATTGCTGCACATTGTCAGGCGGTAACCAGTGATCATCTGGACCTACGAATTCTGCAAAATAACGCCATGTGCGTCTGGCGCTTGTTTGTAAAAATAATCGTTGCGCTAGCGTTAAATCAACTAATTTAGTTAACAGTGGTTTACTTATCCACCAAGCCACGATAGGCGATAAGAGCCACAGTAACAAAATAGGCCCGCACAATAGCCATGCTTCTAATTTAAGTGAATGTAATGTACTTACATAAATCAAGTAGACCGTGAGTAATAATGCGATCACTGGCGCTACCCACATCTCTTTATAAAAATCCGCTAGTGATACACGTGCATTACGTTTTGCATATGAAGGTAAATGCCATTGTAATAAACCGCGTTTACTTAATAGTCTGCGCCCGGCAGAACGCAAGATGGCACCTAGATTAAGGGCGGCCTCATAAGGTAAAAATACCAGTGATAACACACCTAGAAATACTGCTTTGTTTGCTGATTTATTAGTGAGCACAATATGCGCAACCCAATCTCTCTCTTTAGGTTTACTCACTAACTCTATGCTGGCGACTAAAACAGAAGGGATGAATAAAATAGCCAGAACAATAGTCTCTAATGCCCACACGTAGGGCACTGTATGCGTCAATACTACCGTTGCAGGTAGAGGCACAACCAGCCAGCAGCCTAATAACAAAGCAAATAATGCTAGAGGTACAAGACTGCGCCTTAAATTGTCAAAAATCTTCCAAATCGTTAAGCTGCTTAACGGGTTAGGTTGACGTTTGCCAGATAAACCACCCGCCAAACCATTCGCTAACCCATTCCCAGCTGGTACGCTCGGCAGCAACCAACCCAATAGTTGCCAATCACCCCGTACCCAACGGTGACGACGACTAATATCCATCGTGTAACTAGCAGGATGCTCTTCAATTAAGTCAACATCGGTCACCAATGCGCTTCTGGCATAACCACATTCTAACAAGTCATGACTTAAAATTAAGTTAGTGGGAAAACGCCCATCCACCGCCAGCCTGAATGCATCTACATCATAGATACCCTTCCCTATAAATGAGCCTTCCTCAAAAACGTCTTGATATACATCTGAAATTGCACGCGTATATGGGTCAATACCCGATTCACCTGCATATAACTTGGTAAACCAAGATTGGGTGGAACTGATTAAGCTGGTAGAAGCACGTGGCTGCAAAATGGCATAACCGCGGACAATGCGGCCTTTGTTGGCATCAAATACCGGTCTATTGATTGGATGCGCCATATTGCCAATCAGCATTTTTGCCGAATCACGCGGTAGTTGTGTATCAGTATCTAACGTAATGACATACTGTATATCGTGTAATACTGATGTATCACCCACGATGGTGGTAAATGCGGTCTGGTTGGCGCCTCGAAGCAAGGCATTAAACTGCTCTAACTTACCGCGCTTACGCTCATAACCCATCCATACCTTGTCAATCGGGTTCCATTCACGCTGGCGATGAAACAGGTAAAATATACTAGGTCGGTCAGTATGATAAGTTGCGTTAAGCGTATCGATGCCTTTAATGATATGAGTCAATAAGGCAGCATCAGCTGGTATTGTTTGTTCTGGTGCATCATAAAAATCGGTAAGCAACGCAAACAATATGTTTTGATCACGATTACCTAAATACCTGATTTCTAAAGCTTCTATCAAGCTATCAATTTCTTGCACGCTATTGATTAATGTAGGCACGACCACCATAGTTCGATGACTATCTGGCACCCCTGCCGAAAAATCTAATCGAGGTAAATTACGTGGCTTGAGTATTTTCGTTACCATGATGTTGGTAAGTGAAACACCCAAAGCGGAACTGCCGATGAAGCCGGCAATCGCAAAAAACCAGAAATGCCAGTCATTCAATCCAAAACTACCGGATATGCTCTCGATTAAGAACAATATGAGAGAAGTAAAAACTAAGGTGGTGACAAAGATTGGTGCAAGATAAAAGCATAGATGGTAAGGCTTACAACCACGTTTAAAACGCGCAGTGAGTGGTACATCACAATCCAGGGCTTCTTCCATAGCCTTTATACCATCATCAATTAAGTAATATCCGACATGTGCGGCGAGATGATGACCACCTGATTTTTCAAACGCTAATTTGGCTAAGGCTACTGCCATGTTGGCAACTTTTACTTCTACCAAAGAACGATCAATTGTGCTCACATGGTGTTTAGAAGCCGCTCTCGAAATTCTTTCAATCGCATGTCGATAATTGTCCCGTGTAGGAAAGTCTTGAACCGGATACATCTCGGCAGGATCCTGATGCAGGATTTGTTCAACCACACTTAATGATTCAACATATTTACGCCAATCCGTTGCACCAATAAACCTTAAGCTACCAATACTGTTAGCAATGGAGATTTGGTTTGCAGCTGCAGATCGGCTAGCAGACTCTAACAATTTGGTCGCCGTTGTACCCTGCAATAGCAGTTCTTGTTCTACCCAAGTTTGTACGAATGCCATCGCTGCGCCTTGGTCTTGCAGTCTTGCGTAAAACTCCTCTACAAATGGCGCAGTTAAAGGAATATCAGCACTTGCAAATTCAGCGAGCAATTGAATGAGTTGCTTAGGTTCATTTTCAGCCGCAGCCAGCATTCGATCAGCCCAGATACTGGCAATATTTTGTTCCTCTCTCCTGCTGGCTATACGTAAAGCGACGCGGCGCAGATTTTCTAATAATGCCAATTGCAACATAATGGGGAAAGCCCATAACTCTCCCAACATGAGTGGCTGAGCAGTTTGATAGGCCGCAATAAATTCAGTGGTGTTGTCGTGATCCACTCGACCATCCATGTGCGAAATCAACACTAATGCCAAATCGTAAATACGTGGATAACCCTCTGATTTGCCTTCCGATAACCTTGGTAATTGTTTACTGTAACCGCGAGGTAAATGCCGACGTGCCAATGTGATTTGCTGTTCGATTAAATAAAAGTTATCTAATAACCAACTCTCACCCGCCACCAACCTATGTCCTGGCGTGTCGATGTGCGTGCTTGCCAATGTGATTAAGTTATACGCATTTAAAATCACGCGTGCATTATCTTTAAGCCTTGCTAACAGCTTATCTGGACCTGTGTTTGGATTGATTCTATGCTGCTTTGCCAATGTGATGGCATGACGCTTCAGTTGTTCCAAGCTAAATAGCTCTGAGCGCAATAATTCCGTATCCCCTTCTTTGCTTAGTGGGAATAGCTTGAGGATAGGCGTAACTATTTTTAGTTTTTTAATGTCTATGATGTTTCTCGCGCTTGTCTAATTAGAATAATTTACGGAATAAATTTATGCTATTTAGACTATTTTTTCTGTTCGGTTGCGTACATAAGCAAACCCAACAACAAGCTAGAACTTTGTCACTACTAATATGACAGCCTATAAAAACATAGTTCAGTATCAGCGTTCCGTGTGTCACCGCACAGACGTCATATATAAAAAATAAAATACTTAGAAATTAAGTTATTCAACTGATTAATTAAAGGATTTATCATGAATAAAATTATGACGATTACATTTGCAACAGCGCTCTGCGTAAGCGCACTTTCTGTTACTGCAGCAACTACGCCAGAAAACACCGATGACGGTAGTGCAATTGGGACATCATCTACACCACAGATTAAACATCAAGATAGAAGGATTGATAAAAGAGTCAGCAATAAAAGCATGCAAAGAAATAGTACGACTAGTTACAGTGATTACAGTGAAAGAGAAATGAGAATGATGGATACAGACAATAACGGCAGAGTCTCTAAAGACGAGTTCATGCAGTACCACGAACAACTGTATTACAAAATGAAACAAGAGGAGGATGGTGGCATCCGTTACTAAAATTGACCAATCATAGGAGCTAAGCAATGAGCACCATTAAAACCAAAGATGGAACCAATATTTATTACAAAGACTGGGGAAAAGGTCAGCCAGTGGTTTTTAGCCATGGCTGGCCATTAAATTCAGATAGCTGGGAATCACAAATGCTATTTTTGGCATCAAACGGCTATCGCTGCATTGCGCATGACAGACGCGGACATGGCCGTTCAGATCAACCCTGGACTGGTAATGAGATGGATACCTATGCAGATGATTTAGCTGATCTAATTAAAGCACTAGATTTAAAGAATGTAGTTTTAATAGGGTTTTCGACAGGCGGCGGTGAGGTTGCCAGATATATTGGTCGCCACGGCTCAGCATTGATTAGTAAGGCTGCGCTAATTTCTGCAGTACCTCCGTTGATGCTTAAAACCACAGCTAACCCAGATGGCTTGCCTATTGAGGCGTTTGACAAGATTCGTCTGGATGCTACACATGATCGTTCGCAGCTTTATAAAGATATAGCCGGTGGTCCATTTTTTGGCGCTAACAGGCCTAAATCTAAAGTCTCACAAGGCATGATAGATTCGTTTTGGCGGCAAGGTATGCAAGCAGGCCACAAAAATGCTTATGATTGCATAAAGGCTTTTTCTGAAACTGACTTTACTGAAGACCTTAAAAAGTTTGACGTTCCCACTTTAATTTTGCATGGGGACGATGATCAAATTGTACCTATTGGCGCTGCTGCTTTGAAATCAGCCAAACTAGTAAAAGATGCCACATTGAAAATTTATAGTGGCGCGCCGCACGGCTTAACAGATACGCATAAAACACAACTAAACAAAGACTTACTAGAGTTTATTAAAGCTTAGTATGCAATATAAGAAGGTTTGAACGGATTGAATCGTTTTAAACCTTCAGCCCCTCAAGCAGCGATGCCATATCGTCTGCATGCTCTTCTTCCATCGCTAATATTTCTTTAATCATACGTTGGGTTGTGGGGTCATTGTTCGCTAGAAAAGAGATCATCTCCCGATAGCTTTCAATGGCAATGCGCTCTGCAATTAAGTCTTCTTTAATCATATTGATTAGCGAATCACCAGGTACATATTCGGCATGACTACGAGCGCTCAAGCCATCAGGTGAAAGATCTGGCTCGCCGCCCAACTCAACAATACGCTTAGCAATACGATCAGCATGTGCCATTTCTTCAGTAGCATGCTGTAAAAACTCGGCTTTTACAGATTCCGAATGAATACCTTTCGCCATAAAGTAATGCCTTTTATAGCGCAAAACACATACTAACTCCGTGGCCAATGCTTCATTTAGAAGCTTAATAATCGTTTCACGATGAGCGCCATATCCTATTGTTACTGCGCCCTCTTCAACGTTCTGGCGTGCACGCTCACGTAAGGTTTTAATATCAGTTAAGGCTGATATGTTGCCATCTATAGTGTCATTGGTACGATTCATGTAGCTTCTCTTTTAACTTAAAAATCTGCAAACAAATAGTCTAAGTTAATTCACTCAATGCATCCGTGTGGTAGCGCACATAAGCAATCTCAAATATCGGCTACTGGTTCTTGCCAGTAGTAGTACATAAAATCTATTGGTCACTAAATTAGAATCGTTGTAATATCTTATAAACGGGCTAAGATTTTTACATCGGAAATCTACTTAATAAGATTGGTTAAGTTCTTATGGAACCCATACAAAGTCCTCAGCAAAACCACCTGCTTGATGCGCTCCTTAAGGTTGATTACGACCGTCTATTTCCTAATCTAGAGCTAGTCGAATTACCACTGGGCAAGGTTCTATGCGAATCTGGTGATCAATTAAAACATGTGTATTTCCCTACGAATTCCATCATCTCGCTGCTTTATGTAATGGAAGATGGCGCATCGGCTGAAATCGCGGTAGTTGGCAATGAAGGGATACTTGGTGTTCCAATTTTACTTGGTGGAGATAGCACGCCAGGTCGCGCCGTAGTACAGAGTGCAGGTCATGGTTATCGAATGAAAGCACAGATATTAAAGAATGAGTTTAATCAGGCGGGGCCATTGCAGCGTCTTTTATTGCGATACACCCAAGCACTCATTACCCAAATGGCACAAACCGCAGTATGCAATCGACACCATACCGTTGAGCAGCAATTATGCCGCTGGCTATTATTAAGCATTGATCGTTTGTCTGGCAATGAATTGAATATGACCCAAGAATTAATTGCCAACATGCTTGGAGTGCGCCGCGAAGGTGTTACAGAAGCCGCAGGGGCGTTGCAACACCTAGGGTTGATACATTACAGCCGCGGTCATATCCAGGTACTGGACAGAGAAGGCCTGGAAACAAAAAGCTGTGAATGCTACAAAGTAGTTAAAAACGAATTTGACCGCCTGCTACCCGCTTTCCACGGCATCGCTAGTTAAGTTTCTGACACTCCTCCCTACTCGGCCTAGATTACTCAGGCTCCGCTCGACTATATCGTTTTCCGTTTACCACAGCTCATAGTCCTTCTAAGCATCTAAAAATCTGAAAGTCATATATTAGTTAGAGCATATTCATCAATATGTTCGTTGCCGAACAGACACCTAAAGCCAAGATAGAGATGATAATGAACTTGCCTATAAGGACATTTTGAATCTATATGGCCAGTCAAAATGAAATTAAATAACATTGAAGATCCCCGAATTACTTCGGGGGAAAATATCAGTTACTGGACTGACGTTACCACTCATGCAGTACAAAATCCTTTAAAAAAGAATTTAGAAACTGATGTGGTGGTGATAGGAGGCGGGCTTGCCGGACTAAGCGTGGCATATTGCCTTAGCCAATCCGGGAAAAAAGTTGTTTTGGTGGAAGACGGTTTTATTGGCAGCGGCGAAACTGGAAGAACAACTGCACATCTCGTCACCGCGCTCGATGACAGATATTCTCATTTTGAAAAAACAGTAGGCATCGGAAAAACAAAACTAATAGCAGAAAGTCACATCATGGCTATTAACTTTGTTGAACAAACGATTAAAAAAGAACATATTGAATGCGGATTTGAACGAGTAAACGGCTATCTGTTCCGGCATCCATCTGATAAAAAGGATGCGCTTCAACAGGAATTAATGGCCGCATTAAAAGCTGGTGTAGAAGTAAAAGAGGTGGATGAAGCGCCAGGTTTATTACGTGCCGAGAAAGCACTTTGCTTTTTGAATCAGGCGCAGTTTCAACCTTTGAAATACCTTCACGGCTTATGTAAAGCCATTGAAAAAAATGGAGGAAAAATTTTTACTGGCACACATGCATTACAAATAAATCATAAAGGCATTACTACTACAGAAGGATTTACAGTAAATGCAAAACATGTGGTGGTAGCAACCAATAGCCCTGTGAATAATCTTGTTGCAATGTTCGATAAGCAATTTGCATATAGAACATATGTGATTGGCGCATTAGTAAAAAAAGACTCTCTTCCACAAGCACTGTGGTGGGATACCGGAGACTTTAAAACTAATCCCAAAGTCCCACCCTATCATTATGTACGCTTACATCCTTACAATCAGCAATATGACTTGCTCATAAGTGGGGGCGAAGACCATCCCACTGCGGACACCAGCAAAACACAAGTACCGGAAGAAAAACGATACAAGCTAATTGAAAACTGGACTCGTAAACATTTCACTATTGAAGAAGTTGTTTACCGCTGGTCAGGTCAAGTATTGGAGCCAGTGGACGGAATCGCATTAATCGGACGCAATCCGCACGACCATGAGAATGTTTATATCGTTACAGGTGACTCTGGTAACGGTATGACACATTGCCCGTTTGCCGGTTTGTTAATAAGTGATTTGATTAATGGAACAGAAAACAAGTGGGAGCAGCTTTACAGCCCATTGCGTTTTGCCATGAAAAAAAGCACGCCAGTAACAAAGTTGCCCACTAATCACTTGGTGAATGTTCTGAAAGAATGGTTTTACACAAACACCATGAAATTATCATCTATCCAAAACGGAGAAGCTGAAATAGTGAAGCTGAATGGAAAAAAATGCGGGGCTTACCGGGATGAATCAGGAAAACTCTATTTGGTATTAGCCGAATGCCCCCATTTGAAATGCACGGTGCTTTGGAACAATGATGAAAAAAGCTGGGATTGCCCATGCCATGGCAGCCGTTTTACTTTTGAAGGAAAAGTAATCAATGGACCGGCCAATTTGGATTTACCTGCTTACATACCACTCTATTTTATTCACCATAATGTTGGTCAGCGTACAGACAAACATAGTCATAAGTAAAACGATTAAATTTCCGCTTGTTTTCATTTAATCATCATCCAGCCGATCATCGGTGAACTTAACTTTCCTTGATACTGGATTTATGTGTGATAGCGAACAGACGCAAAAAAAATTACGCTCTATCCTAACTCTTCTGCTAATCAAGAAAATCCTCAGTGAATTTCTAGTACTGCAATTACGGTACAGCAGTTACTCCTGAGGTGTTTGCGTTATCTCTTATTGGTATTTCAAAAACTTCAGGGGGTATCAAGTGCAGCTCAAGCAAAGAATTTCACCTGTAAATAATTTGTTGGCTGGCCTCACTGAAGTTGAATATCAACGCTTAATGACGGAATTCGAGACCATTGATCTCATGCTTAATGAAGTTATTTGCAACGCTGGTGATCAAATACACTACGTATACTTTCCCATCAAAAGCATTATTGCGTTGATGAACCACCTTGATGCTGACAAGAATTTAGAAGTGGGCATGATAGGAAATGAAGGTATGTTGGGTAGCACCTTATTGCTCGGCGTCAATACAGCGCCTTTTAGAGCTGTCGTCCAAAACACAGGCGCCACATTACGTATGCCAGCAGCAACATTTACCCATGAATTACAACAGAGCTTAGTATTCGAACAACAATTAAAACGTTATCTCTATGTATCATTAAGTCAACTTGTGCAAAATGCTACTTGCAACCGCTTTCATGTAATAGAAGAACGCCTGGCATGTCTGCTTTTGAGGATTCGAGATAGAGTGCAATCTCAGAGTTTTCATATCACGCAAGAGTCGCTTGCTCAAATGCTGGGAGTACGTCGTGTGGGTGTCACGATGGCGGCGAAGGCATTACAGCATAAAAAAATAATTAGCTATAGTCGAGGCAATCTCAGGATTCATGACAACGTCGGTTTAGAAGCAATATCTTGCAGTTGCTACCAGACAAATAACGAAACTTATAGCCGTATTTTGAATGCGTGATTTCTTAAAGGATAAACTACTTGCGTGCGAACAGAAGCACAGCCCCCGCCACTATCGACACCACACCTAGCCAAACCGGAATGTTGACAGTTTCTTTGTCCTTGATAGTTAGCTCTATCGGGCCTATCTTGGCCTCATGCGTTTCCTTGGTATAAGTGAAACTGCCATATGCCAACCCAAGAGCACCAGCCACAATTAGCACGATTGCCAACATCTTGACTGCGTTCATCTTATTTTCTCCTGCACATATACGCTTTGGAATGAGTAAGTCCAGTAAACAGAATCCATTAAAGCAATGAAATCGCCTACCAGACCATATACCCAAGCTTTTACAGACCTCGACCTTGAATCACACGTACCAATATTACGATAACTGCGGCGATTAATAGAATATGAATAAATCCGCCCATGGTATACGATGAAACTAAGCCAAGCAGCCAAAGAACGATCAATATAACTGCAATGGTTTCAAGCATTTTTATACTCCTTACTCAGACGGTAATATTGACTATTTAGCTTTAAGTCGCATGTCGTTTTTAACAGATGTCACACCTTTGACGCCACGTGCAACTTCGACTGCCTTGTCAATATCGGCATTCGAATTAACAAAGCCGCTCAACTGCACCACACCCTTGTAGGTTTCGACGTTTATTTCAGAAGATTTTAAGGTGGACTCATTCAATATCGCTGCTTTTACTTTTGTCGTAATCACAGTGTCATCGAAGTATTCCCCTACGCTCTCTTTTTTACTTGTTGATGTTTCTTCCTTCTTGGTTGTTGAGGCGCAGCCTACTGTGGCCACCAGTACACCAGCAAGGATCATTGTAGGAATGTATTTAAGTTGTTTCATGGCATTATTCTCCTTATAAACTTGCAAACATCAGTGGTAACAGGCTTCAAACTAATGACTTAATGTTTGTCAATTTCAAAAGGTTCATGATGTTCTTTTTTCAAAAAACACTCTGTGCGTTAGCGTACATATTGCATAGATTTTCTAATGCACTACTTTAGTTATTCCAGCGATTATCATCTCTGGAATCACTTCTACGGTCATCACGACGGTCATTCTGGCGGTCAAGACTACGCCCCTGCTCTTGTCCCCGTTGCTGTTCGTTCCCACCGTTCCTATCTCGCTGTTGTTCTCTTGGTTGGTCTCTAGATTCCTGCGACCTTACCTGCGGTTGTTCACGTTTGTCTAACCCTTGTTGTGATTGCTGTTTGCGATCTTGACCTTCACGACGTCCATCTTGTGAAGGTGGCGTGGTTGACCTCTCAATGCTCATGCCACCTGTTTGTGGTGACTGTGAGCGCGTAGCAGCTGGGGTGTCCCGCTGACCTGGGGTGGCCTGCTGAGCAGGCTCTATGCGCATCTGCCGCCCACGTTGGTCTGAACGCTGATCCGGACCTGGCTGCTGCTGCCGTCTTTGCTCTTGAACTTCAGGGCGTCCTTGTGGTGGAGATGATGGAGCTGACCTCTTCATGTCTTCATCTCGCCTTTGTGGTGACTCAAAACGCTGGTTATCCTGCTGTCTAGCACCACCCCTGTCTTCAGGTGCTCTCTGTCTTTCCTGCTGGTCAGGCAATCTTGGGGCTACCTGCTCCTGATAACGCTGCCTTACCACTGGATCATGCGGCTGATAACGGTAATTTTTCTGATGAATCTCATACTGCTGCTCTACCTGCCGAGGATACCGATCTCCTGAATACTGTCTCTGGTAATCAGGCGGCGGTGCCGGTGGCGGGACAGAACGTCGATCCCATCTATCCCAACCCCTTCTATGCTGACTCCAATCATGGCCCCAGTGATCGTCCCAGCGTGGTGGCGCATCCCGATACCAACCGTAAAAATAGAATGGAGGATGACGGTAATAACGCACGGGGATTCGCAAGATATATACAGGCACATCCTCACGATAGACTAGCCACCAAGGACCGTTGTACCAGTAACTCGAATACCACTCATCATCGTAGTAGAGCCAGTACAGGCCGTCATAAAAGAAGTAGTTAGCGTCCAAATGAGGCGCGTAGTAAACCGGGTAACCTGATACCACAACAAGATCTGGGAATACCGATAGATTAAACCTGATGTTTACTTGGGCGGAAGTAGAAGTCACAGGACACAACAACATGACTAGAACAATTAATACATAACGAATTTTCAGCATTTGTAACCTCCAGTTCAAAACTTAAACTCTGAGGATTGTCGAATAGAATGCAACTTCAATTTTAGGTTGGAGTATGTATAAAACTTTAACGTTCCCTTGTACGTGCTATAACGTACAGACGGAGGATAAGTTACATGATATTTTTAATCTGACTTATGAAGTCATTTCCCTAGCAACTTAACCGTCGAAGTTATCCCCATATGGGATTCAGTATCGTTTTTTCTTTTCCTTCGTCGCGTTAAAAGGGGTATAACTATCTACGGAGATACTTATAGTGATCAATCGAATTAAGTGCCCTAAAATTGCACAACTTACATTAGCGTTTTTCCTGACGTTACTCGTTGGCTGTAGCTCGATACCCACCATGGTGCCAGACATGGCAATGCGCCCATCGCACCCTGTACAGCTTGACGGTGCGCATGGCCCTCTGACAAACGAGCAGAGCAAAGCAATTCTCACCAAACTTAAAAAGAATAGTGACGACACCAATATCTTCGATAAACATCTGGCACTGGAGGCTGAGATTGTTGGCAGTCCACTGGTCATTGGCAATAAAGTAGATCTTCTGATAGATGGCCCTACCACTTATAACGCCATGTTCACAGCCATAGAGGCTGCAAAAGACCATATCAACATGGAGACCTTCATCATTGAAAATGATGAAATCGGGCAACGTTTTGTCGAACTATTGACCCGCAAGCAACGTAGTGGTGTGCAGGTAAATCTTATTTACGATAGTGTGGGCTCCCTTAATACACCCAAGGAACTCTTCACTCCCTTAAAAGAAAGCGGCGGAAAGGTGCTGGAATTTAACCCGGTTAATCCGCTTAAGGCACGGAAATTTTGGCAAGTTACCCAACGTGATCATCGTAAACTATTAATTGTAGATGGTCAGGTTGCCTTTGTAGGCGGCATCAACATCAGTAGTGTTTATTCTAAGGGCTCTCGCGGTAGCGGAGCATCCGGTAAATTCAAATCAGACCAAGGCAAGCAACCATGGCGTGACACCCATTTGCGTATGGCTGGGCCGGTAGTCAGCGAGTTCCAAAAATTATTTATAGCGACATGGACTCAACAAAAAGGTGAGCCATTGGTTATTAAAAAGTATTTCCCTGAGCTCAGCAGTCAGGGCAATGTGGTTGTGCGCGCCATCGGCAGTTCGCCTGAGGAGCCCTACAGCCAAATTTACTCCACCCTACTCTCAGCAATCAATAGTGCAGAAACCCAGGTTTTTCTGACCAATGCCTATTTTGTTCCTGATCCGCAAATGCTTACAGCACTTAAGGAAGCAGTAAAACGTGGTGTTGATGTCAGATTGTTGTTACCAGAAAAAACAGATTCGCAAATGGTGTTTCATGCATCGCGCTCTTATTACGATGAGTTACTGAGTGCCAATATCAAAATTTATGAAAGACAAGATGCATTACTGCATGCCAAGACTGCGGTCATAGACGGCGTGTGGTCAACCATAGGCTCTACCAACTTAGACTGGCGTAGTTTCGTCAATAATCAAGAAATCAATGCCGTCATGCTGGGACAGGATTTCGGTGCACAAATGCAGGCCACGTTCGAGAAAGACCTGGAATCGTCCAAAGCAATTACGCTTGAGGCGTGGAGAAAACGCTCTCTCGCCGCTCGTATCAAGGAAAGAACGGCACGCTTATGGGCTCGCATGTTGTAACCATTGACATTCAATAACTCAAACTTAATTTACAAGGTGCGTATCTAATGACCATAAGATGTATACGTTGGATGTCTGTTTTTGTTCTCATCTGCATAGTGCTTGCTTACGGTAACGCCTTTGCCGCCGAAGCTGCATCCAACCTGCAGCTACGTGCCAAGTACACCGAATTATCCAAACAGCTAAATAATAATCAGTTTAAACGTGCGCTCTATATTAACTCTATGGAGTCTTCGAATGATTTAAAGGGTGAAATCTATGCCGTGGTCAATTACCCTTTTGCCACCGTTAACAAGGCACTTAATGACCCGGCCCATTGGTGTGATGTACTTATACTGCACGTTAATGTGAAATACTGTCACGCTGCCAACGATCAAGCAGGCGCCGTACTCACTGTTAATATTGGCAAGAAATACGATCAACCACTGGCGGATGCCCATCGGGTGGAGTTCAACTATCACGAGATCATCACAACGCCGGATTACTTTGCAATTGAACTCAAGGCCGAAAATGGCCCCTTGAGTACACGTGATTATCGCATCTGGATTGAAGCCACACCCATTAAAGGCGGGCGCACCTTTTTACATTTCACCTATGCCTATGCTTTTGGTTTACCAGGCAAGCTCGCTATGCAAGGTTATCTGGCAACCATTGGCAGGAATAAAGTCGGGTTTACCATGACGGGTAAACAACCAGATGGTAAACCTAGCTATATTCAAGGTGTACGTGGCGTGGTGGAGCGCAATACCATGCGTTATTATCTGGCTATTGATGCTTACCTTGCTGCATTGACTGCGCCAGCTCAAGACGTGTTAGAACAGCGGTTGCAAAATTGGTATAACTCTTCTGATCAATATTACCGCCAATTGCATGAAGTAGAACGAGATGATTACCTCGCAATGAAACGCAAAGAATATGAGCGTCAGCAGGTAGCTCAGTAGCCCATTGTATTTTTTGAAAAGACAAGGCTCGTATAAGGCCTACCCTATTTTAATAAGTAGGAAATCAGACATGAGAATCAAACCGCAGGTCCTAGATTATCCACAGTTTAACTCCAGAGCCCATGTCTGTATGAAGTGGTTTGCCATCAGCGCTTTATCAATGTTATATGCAACATCAACTGGCATAGCACTTGCCGATGACCCTGAAGTAATTGCTAAGCCGGTAACAGGCATTGAGTTAGTTGAAGTGTCATCAGAGCCATCGCTCGACAATAAAAAACAAGGCGTTTTATTTGGTGATCCGGAGAATAAAAGCTATCTAATCCCAGCGGTCGAAATTATCGGTTTTGATTTCCTTTTAAACCAGTTTAATCGCCGCTACAGCGGCATCTCAGATTACGATTCAAATCTATCCACTATCCGAGATAATCTCAAGAGCAGTTGGAAAGACGACAAAGATCCTTTCAAGATTAACCAGTTAGGCCATCCATATCAGGGCTCTATTTACCACGGGTTTGCCAGATCGGCCGGACTCAGTTATTGGGAGTCATTAGGATACGATTTGGCAGGAAGTGCTTTCTGGGAAATTGCGGGAGAAAAAGTACCGCCATCCAAGAACGATATGATCTCGACAGGGTTTGGTGGTTCTTTTCTTGGTGAGGCGCTATTTAGAATGTCGAATATAGTACTTGAAAAGGGCGGCAGTACTCCTAGTCCTTGGTATGAAGCAGGCGCGGCAATCATCTCACCGGCAGCCGGATTTAATCGTTACGCATTTGGGGATAGGTTTGACGCAGTCTTTTCGCGTAATGATGCAGCCTATTACAGTCGCCTTCAGATTGGTATCAGTAATACGATTAATGGCAACCCAGGTACTGCAGATGAGATCAAGCGCAACGCTGCTCAATTAGATTTTGCTATGGATTACGGTCTACCAGGACAGCCTGGTTACTCCTACACACGCCCTTTTGATTACTTTGTGTTTCAAAGCACGGCCTCAAGCGCCAATGTGTTTGAAAATGTGATGACCCGCGGTTTACTGTTTGGCACCGATTACCAAGCTGGAGAAAACTATCGAGGCCTGTGGGGCTTATATGGTAGTTATGATTATATTTCTCCACAAACCTTCCGTGTATCCAGTACAGCATTGTCGCTAGGCACAACGGGGCAGTTATGGCTAAGTGAATCCGTAGCACTCCAAGGGACGCTTATGGGCGGTATCGGCTACGCTGCCGTTGGAACCAACAATGGAAAGACTGAGCAGGATTACCATTACGGGGTCGCGCCACAAGCGCTAGCTGCTTTGCGACTGATTTTTGGTAACAAAGCTTCTATTGATATTACTGGTCGGGAATATTTTGTCAGTGACGTTGATAACTCAACCAAAGGTGGTCACGATAACATCGTCCGTGCAGATATTGCTTTCACTTATCGAGTCTATCGTAAACACGCAATTTCGTTAAAGTACCTATGGAACCAGCGTGATGCGAATTTTCCTGATCTAGGCGATAGAAAACAATCAACCGGTACATTGGGGGTTTTCTACACATTTCTGGGCCACGATGGTTTTGGTGCGACAGATTGGCGCTAACTCCTAACAAAGGGCGTTAAGATTTGAGCATCCTAACGCAGACACCTTTTAATATCGACCATCATGCTTTCCATCATGCTTGTCATCACGATCATCCCTACGGTCATCATGGCCTCTATCATGGTCACGGTCATGGCCTCTATGATAGCCATCATCATGATGCCCTCTAATAAAGCAGCCACTCAATCCAATCACCATCATACTTAAGACTAACAATAATTTTTTCACGATAACTCCTTTATGAAACCACCAATCCATCACCATTGTTGGCTATAAGGCTTATGTTGATTGCATTAAGCAAGAATGTAAGAAAGCTACTCCTTCAGGCATAAACGCCCAATGAATTACTTATGCTCTCTCGCCTCTTCTTTGATTTCTTGACCGCCTCTTTCAATATCCTTGCCTGCGCCTTCAACTGTATTGCAACCAACAAGTGTTGCAGCAGTGCCTGCCAGAGATAGTGCTGTGAGCAGTAACATAAACAATTTTTTAATCATGATGAATCTCCTAATGTAGGTAACGTACTTAATAACCGGAACCCAAGATGCTGACACTATGTCAAGTTACTTAGCAATCTTGAATACCTTCTGGCCTTATGATGCACTATCAAGCCTAGTCATTCTGTGCGCTACCGCACACAACTCATTCATAGTCATTTTTAACTGGGATGACCGCTAAATTAAAAAAAACATATACAACATATTCAAATCTAGTCTTTTTTCAGCACCAAGCTGTTTTTGACTGATTTCACACCCTCAGTCTCAGCTGCAATTTTTTCAGCTTGTTGAATTTGATCTTCAGTTGCAACAAATCCGCTTAGCAGTACAACACCTTGATTAGTCTTAACGCTTACTTTCAAGCTTTTTAGACCCTCATCTTTTAATAACTTACCCTTAACTTTCGAGGTAATCATACTGTCTTTGGCTATACGTTTAACGCTTTTTTGTTCAGCTTGTGATTTGTAATTTGTATACTCTTCTTGATCCAGACTACCGTTATTATTTTTATCTGCAGCCGAAAAATGTTTAGAAAAAAGTTTTTCGTCTTTCACTTCTGACTTAGTAAGACTCTTGCTGCCGTCTACATCCAAAGTGTTGAATGAGGCAGCATAAGTAGTTTGATTGGCGGCGGCATCATCCATATCATCCACCGCAAAGACCTGAGGACTAGCGGAGCTTGCTAGCAAAGCAATCACGAGTAAAGTAAGTTTAAAAGGTATGTTGTTTTTCATGATAGCTTCCTTTAAGTGATAAAAGTCAGCTAATAAGGATAAGCGAAGTATCTAATTGAGTCTGTGCGCTAGCAAACATAATGAGCAATTTCATTTCATTCATTGGTAACTAAAAAGCCAGTACATTTAACAATGTACTGGCTTTTTAGTTTTTACTGCCTTTAAAATTTCTACCAACATTGTTTAATGTCATAGAATTTAATGTGTTGGAAATAAGGCACCTTTATTAACTTGTTCAGAACATCTTCATCTGCCCCCTCTTCCCAACCCCTGTCTCAGCTCCAGTCCCAGCTAAGACATTCAACTGCCTTCCTAACAAATCTTCTACATCGCTGCTTGGCATCGGTTTCCCCAGCAAGTAGCCTTGAAGCTCATCGCAGCCCATTTGGGCAAGTTGGGCGCGCTGCTCGGCGGTTTCCACCCCTTCTGCAATTACTTTAAGTTTGAGTGCATGTGCAAGCAAGATAATGGTGGATACAATCGTCCGTTGACCAGCATTGCTGGTTATTTCGGTGATAAAAGAACGGTCGATTTTGATAGTATCCAGCGGGATTTTGGACAGATAGCTAAATGAAGAATAACCGGTACCGAAATCATCAATTGAGATACGGAAACCTTCATCTTTAAGTGCCTGCAAGCTTGGAATCAAACTATCAATATTCTCCATCAGCACAGACTCAGTGATTTCCAAATCAATGGCTGCGGAACCCTCATTATTTTTTTCAGCATCTGTACCGTTTTCCGCCAAGTCCTCATCTGCATGTCCCCATACAGAACTACGAATGATATTTACAAATTCGGGATCCTTTAATTGGACGGCTGACACATTAACGGCAATCGGCGGTGGGTTAAGCCCCTGTTTCTGCCACTTGAGATAATCCGTTGCTGCCTGACTTGTTAACCATTTACCTACCTCCAATATCATCCCGGAGTCTTCCAGGATTGAAATGAACTCGAGCGGCGGAACAAACCCACGCTCCGGGCTAATCCAGCGTATTAACGCTTCAAAACCAACAAGATGGCCACTATCTGTAGCGAACTTGGGTTGATAGTACATAACGAACTGTTTATCAACAATTGCCTGACGCAGTTGGCTTTCCATCAAAAGCTGCTCGGTTACCCGTGCATTCATATCTGAGGTATAGAACAGGTATTCAGCACCAGACAGTTTGGCTTTTTTCAGTGCAACTTCAGCGTTACTGACTAAAACATCAATTTGGGTCCCATCTGTTGGAAATAGCGTGACACCACAACGCACCGTAACATTCAGCTCCTGATTATCAATCGTGAATGACTCTTTAAAAGGAGTAACCAAATACTTCTGTAACGCATGCGCGATCTCAGCGTCGTTGTGTAAACCTGACAACGCCATGGCAAAACTATTGCCGCCAATACGCGCCAGAATTGCTGGTTCTTTCTCAGTTAGTCGTTTTGCAATCGATTCGAGCAACTGATCACCCGTCACTTTACCAAACGAGTCATTAATCATGCCAAAGTGCCGAATGTCGATTAAAACCAAGGCGAGCAAGCTGTTGGTATGCATACTGGATTGAATTGCCAGCGCAGTGCGTTCTAGAAAAAACTGCCGATTAGGTAAGCGGGTTAACATATCGAACAATGTTGCATAATTCAACGCGGCTTGTTTTTCCTGATATGTGAGTGCAAATGAAATATCATCTGCCAGCGTCGTAAGCAATGTCATCTCTTCCGTATCGAATATATTCGCATCGTCTGAATACATCATCATCACGCCAGCAAACTTGTTATCAATCGTTATTGGGAATGATGCAAATGATGCAAACCCGTGCTGCCGCAATAAATCCTCGCGTCTGAGACCTTTGTCATGTTGATAAATGACACTCAATTCCTTGAGGTTGACTGATAAAGGCTTGCTCAGATCTATGCCATTACTTAGAGTGAGCTCTCCGTCAGCACTATCTTTGCCCAAAACAAGCCGAAACCCATCCAAGACACCTTGATCATCTCCTGAGAGAACAAGAGGCGTTAACGCCTGAGTTTCATTATCGATAAAACCGCACCAAGCTAACTTGAAACCACCTTCCTCAATTGAAATTCGACATGCTTCTTGTAACAGTACATTACGGTCTTGGATACGTGTAATCGCCGAATTGATGCCGCTCAGCATGCTGTGCATGCGGTTAAGTCGAGCCAGCCGTTCCTCCTGTTTTTTTCGTTCAGTGATGTCTACGGATATTCCAAGCACCATCTTGGCTTCACCATTTTCAGAAATGATGGGACGCTTCACTGTTTGTAACCAGTGTACATTGCCAATGGAATCAGTGATTTTCTCTTCCGGAATGAACACTTCCTGCAATGTGTCCATCACAAAATGGTCGTCTTCACGGAACTGTGTAACTTGCTCCACGTCGGCATTGTAATCAGCGTCGGTTTTACCTAACAAATTGGCCACTGCGGTGCCATAGGCCTCTGCCAGTGCCTGGTTGACTAAAACAAACTGTCCTTCATGGTTCTTGGCAAAAATAAAATTTCGGTCAAGATCAATCACCTGTCGCAGGAACTTGTGCTGTCGCACAACCTCCTCCTCTGCTTCACGTCGTGTGATCTGTTCGGCTTTTTCTAATAATGCTCTACGCACAGCAGAGCATAACCTTTGCATCCGCTGTTTTAACACGTAGTCGGTGGCGCCGGCTTTAAGGCACTCCACTGCCTCTTCTTCACCAAGCCTTCCAGAAATCACAATCACCGGTAATTCTGGTTGATGTTTATGAACATATCTTAGTGCAGCCATGCCGTCATAGTCCGGCAGATTGAAGTCTGTCAATACAATGTCAAAAGCTCCTTGGTCCAAGGCGGATTCAAAAGCTTGTTTGTTGTTGACCCAAGTAATATCACAAAGTAGACCCTCAGATTCCAACTTGTCCTGAATCAACTCAGCATCAAGTGGATCATCTTCTAAGTGCAGCAATCGAATTAAAACTTCCATAGTAATTCCCCTTCTTTGGGTCATTCGCTTCCAGGTGGTGGCTCGTTGAGCACTGCCCAATACAGCCCCAATTCCTGAATAGCATGGACGAATTGATCGAAATCAATCGGTTTAACCACATAGGCATTAACACCCAGTTGGTAACTATTTAGCAGGTCCTGCTGCTCACGCGACGACGTAACCATCACTACTGGGATCATTCGCAGCGTCGGATCGGATTTAATCTGCCGTAATACTTCTACACCATCCACCTTAGGCATTTTGATATCAAGGAAAATGACCACCGGCTGGGCATCACTGCGGTTATAGAAAGATCCACGACGATGGAGATAATCCAATGCATCAGCGCCATCTCTGACGACCATGACCTGATTAGCCAAATGACACCCTGCCAGCGCTTCTAAGGTAAGCTGAATATCCTCGACATTATCTTCTGCCAGTAAAATGCGCTTTAGATTTGTCATTATTGACCCCTTCTATAGCCCGGTAGGGAAAAATAAAAGGTGGCGCCCGAGTCTGCCATGCCTTCTGCCCAAGTCTGTCCGCCGTGGCGAGCGATAATACGACGCACATTGGCAAGGCCTATGCCTGTTCCTTCAAAATCCTCTGCTCGGTGTAGGCGCTGAAATACCCCAAACAACTTGTCCACGTATTCCATATCGAAACCAACACCATTGTCACGCACAAAAAATATGATTTCTTTCGCGCTAGTCTTGATGCCCACCTCAATTTCGGCTACCTCGCGGGTACGGGTATATTTGATGGCATTGGATAGCAAATTGGTGAATACTTGGCGCATCATAGACAAGTCAGCCTGAATTACCGGCAAGCTTGCGATTTTCCAGTTTATTTTCCGGTTCTTAATTTCAGGTCCCAAATCCTTAATAGTCTCTTTTACCAATGATGCCATATCCATTTCTTTACGCATCAACTCAACCCGTGCCATGCGTGAGAAAGCCAGTAGATCATCAATTAAGCAACCCATTTTCTTAGCTGACTCAGAGATTGTTTTAAGATAGCTCAAGCCCTTAACATCCAAAACGTGTGCAGTATGCTTCTCCAACAGCCCTAAAAACCCGTCAATATGCCGAAGCGGTGCCCTCAAGTCGTGTGATACTGAATAAGAAAATGACTCCAGCTCTTTGTTGGCGCTATCTAATTCGGCGTTGAGCGCGCGAAGTTCGTCATGGCTGTTGTTGAGTTCCTTGTTACGCTGGATAGCAGCATCGTATGTAGACAAGAGTAGGTTAAGAATTTGCAGACGATCCGCGGTGATAAAATGCCGATGGCCGTTGAAATAGATCTCTACCCCCATACCTACATTACTGGCCTCATGCAAATCACGATTAGCCAGTGCATAACGTACGCGATGGAGCAGATAGTTATCCTCATACGGCTTAATGACAAAACTATCGGCTCCGCACTCTAGCCCACGAATCACATCCTGCGGATCGGACATGGTCGTGACAAGAATGATGGGGACTAGGCGGAAGTTCTCATCGGCCTTGACTCTGCGACACAGTTCGTACCCATCCATTTCCGGCATGTTAACGTCGCTAATAATAAGTGATGGCTTGATCTTCGGCATCATTTCTAGCGCTATACGACCGTTAGCGGCTACGCTGACGTCATGTCCTTGCTGCTCGAGAATATGCTGCAACTGCTGAGCTTGGGTTGGGCTGTCTTCCGCGATCAATATTTTTACGGCAGATTCTTGCTTATTTGAACTCATAACCTCGACTCCTAGATACACCTGCTCTGTGATTAATCAACGTGGTCAGTGCATTGGCAATTTTATCGGGCGATAGAACATGAGTAGCTCCACCCAAGGCAATAGCCACTCCTGGCATACCGTGCACCACTGAACTTTCCTTATCTTGTGCGATGGTGATGGCACCGCGATCTTTCATGGCTTTCAATTCCACAGCACCATCCTTACCCATGCCGGTGAGCAATACACCCAAAGCATTCGGGCCATGCACTGCGGCCAGTGAGCGAAATAAAAATGCTACTGACGGACGTAAATGATTCTCAGGCTCTTGGCGGGTCAAGATAATCTCACCGCCCACTCCCACGCCCATATGAAAATCGTCGGGCGCAAGGTAAACGTGGCCAGATTCTGGATAAACCCCATGGGAAGCGATACGAACCTGCAAACTGGTGGTCTGATTTAGCCAATCAGCCATCCCTGTCACAAATCCTCGAGCAATATGCTGAACCACAAGCAGTGGCACAGAAAAGTCTTTCGGCAAGGCAGCCAGAATAGTTTGTAATACTGGTGGGCCACCAGTTGAAGCGCCAACACCAATTACTTTGATCTCTACGGGTGCTTGCAACTCTGCTTTTTGCAGGGGTGTAGTCCGTGTGCGACCCGAGCGACGCACGACTTTAACCTCAGACATCAGTCTTACTGTTTCCAAAAGATGTGCAGCCAAGGCTTCAAAATCACCGTGCTCGCGACCAATGGGTTTTTCAATGCAGGCGATTGCTCCCGCTTCCATCGCGCGGAATGCGATATCCATGTCTTTGGTATTTGCTGCTGCGCTACAAATAATAATGGGCACCGCTTCTGTTTCCATGATACGGCGTGTTGCTTCGAAACCATCCAGCTTAGGCATATTAATATCCATAAGTACAACGTCTGGCTTACTCTCAATAACAAAATCAAGTGCAGCCTGGCCATCACTGACAGCGCCAACAACCCGAATCCGTGGGTCTGATTCGAGCAAATGCACTAGAAACATACGGGTTACCGTAGAGTCGTCTGCCACCAGTACTTTGATTCTGCCATCTACCATTAGCTTCGCTCCTTTAGATCAATCGTTGTACCGCTTCGAGTAAATTACTCTGATCAAGATTGCTTTTTATAAGGTAAGCGCTGGCACCAACATCAATGCCACGTTCACGGTCCTCTCGTGTTTCTAGTGCGGTTACCAGTACTACAGGCATCTCTGCTAGTTTTTTATCAGCACGAATCCTTGCCGTCAGGTCAAAACCATTGAGGCGCGGCATTTCCACATCGGAAACAACCAGATCAACCTTCTCAGTACGCAATAAAGTAAATCCTTCCATGCCATCTACCGCCACCTTCACCTTGTAACCTACCGATTCCAGAATTCCTTTCAGTAGCATGCGTGATGTAATGGAATCCTCAACCACAAGAATCGTCTTAACTTCTTCTAGTACTGGTTTTGTTTCAGCGACTAGACGTGCTGACGTGCCGGCAATTTTCCGCGCAGATTTAAGCAGGTCAGTTATATTTAGAATAGGTGCAACCTGACCCGAACCTAGCACCGTAGTGGCGGCAATATTACGCACACGCGAAAGTGGTTTACGTAGCGGCTTAACCAGCACTTCCTGTTCATCCAATACCGCATCTACAACAAACCCAACACGCTGGTCACCACTGCCGAGTACGATAATCTGTATGCCGGTAGATGGTGTGTCATTCATCTCGGCAGCAGGTAATTCCAGCACTTCTGCCAACAACACCAAAGCCATTACACGCCCATCAACCGAAATGGTTTCATGACCTTCCACAGTTTGAATATCACTAAGCTTAATGCGCACCACACGCTCGACCTGAGCCGTCGGCACAACTACCAACCGTCCAGCCGCCTCAACCAAAATTCCCCTAAATGTTGCACGCAGCGTTGGCACCACAATAGAAAAGTCAGTCCCTTGCCCATACGTGCTCTTAACTGAAACTTTGCCACCCAGTTTTTCCGCCTTTTCGCGCACAATAGCCAGTCCCAGCCCGCGTCCGGACAATTGCGTAATCATCGGACTGGTAGAAACTGCCGACTGAAAAATCAATGCCTGTGTCTCCATTTCACTCAGTCTTTCCGCCTCTTCTACAGTGATCACACCAAGCTTGATTGCAGATGCTTTTACTTTTTCACAATTGATACCGGCACCATCATCAGACAAAAGAAGTTGTACTTTATTACCATTAACTTGTGTAACCTTAAGGGTAATGCTTGCACGCGGTGGCTTACCTTCTTTGGCACGCACATCAGCAGATTCAATGCCATGATCAACGCAGTTACGCAATAAATGCACGAGAGGATCTTTCATCTCTTCCAAAATACGCTTATCGATTTCTATCTCTTCCCCAAGAATAACGATATCTGCCTGCTTGCGCTGATCGCGGCAAAGATCACGTACTAGCTTCGGTAGTGATGCCGAAATTGTGGAAAATGGAAGTAATAACAAATTCTTGGAATCTTCAAGCAGGTCATCCACCAGCTTATTAACAGTATGGCAATCCTGCTCCGCCGTCTGGCCAAGTACTGTTGTCTTGTTTTCCAATGATTTGAGATAATCCATACTCCATTCAAAGAAATCCAGCAAATGCGTCAATCCGGGCGTAGAACGCCGTTCCCCATGTACAGGTATCCGCTCAACTGACTGACGTAGTCTGCGCACATCTGGTTCTACCGTGGCCCACTCACTTCTCCATGCTTCGAAACGATGCCCCAGATCGCGCAAGTCTATTGCACGTTGGCCAGCCATGAGCTTGACCATGAGCATTTCTTCCGATTCCAGCAGTCGTGATTCCAGCTTTGTCACAGCAACTCGTACAGTTTCGTCTGACACTGGCTTTTCTACTATCGTATCAACCGAAATACCGCTTAAATCATAATCCGTAACGGTCTCTTCAAGTTGTTTATTGGCGCTAACCCTAGCTGTTTTGATAGGTTTTTTAACGGGTGGCGGTGATACCAAAGTAGGCGTAATTGGTAATGATGTGGTTAATGATGGTGATAAAGTTGCTAATTGCCGCAAGGATTGGCGCAATGCCGATGTATTCTGCGAAGCATGACTGCCAGAATCAGCTAACATTGAACTGACAGCATCAAGCGTGTGATGCAAGGTATCCATACTCTCGGAAGACGGGGCTTCGGGCGACGTCAGTTCCTGCCGCTTCCAGAAGGCGAATACATCTTCGAGTAACTGACACAGAGACTCAATCTCGGTAAAATCTACCGCTCTGGCAGCCCCTTTCAAACTATGCGCAGCACGAAATATCGTCTCAATTGTCTTTTGTTGCGCCGCTAGCCCATTCTCTAGCCCATTGCCTTTAGCAGCGGATGCCGGCACTTTCTCCAACTCTAGCAAGCCTTTGGAAATTGCCTGTAAGTGCTCCTCAGCTTCAACCTTAAAAGTTTCCCTGAGTTTTTTAAGAAATTCATCCTGATTAGTCATGGTGATTTTGCTTTCTACACTTGATATCTCTCAACCATTTGCTTAAGCCGCTGGCCAAGCTCGTTCAGGTTGCGCGCCGAGGACTCCAACTGCTGCACACTAGCTACGTTCTGGGTACTCGCCTGATTGACGTTCCCCATCCCGGCCGACACCTGATCCATCCCCACCAACTGCTGCTGACTGGAGGCCGCAATCTGTGTTGCCGCCTGCGCCGCCTCCGTCACACTCCCAGCCAAGGCCTGAATCGATTCGCCAGCCACCTCTGTTTGCTTCGCTCCGGACTCAACAACCTTGCTACCTTGCTCAGTCGCCATCACCGCCGCGCTAGTCGCCTTTTGGATATCATTCAGGATAGTGCGTACCTGATTGGTAGCCTGCCGTGATTGCTCAGCCAGGCTCTTGACTTCCTGCGCCACCACACCGAAGCCTTTACCGTGTTCGCCTGCCCTGGCTGCTTCGATGGAAGCATTAACTGCCAGCAGGTTAGATTGTGCAGCTAGGTCTTCTACCGAGGCCATGATTTGCCCAATGGCCTGACTCTGTTCTGAGAGTTTTATCATGCTGGAAGCAATCGCATCCATTTGATGACGGATACGTTCCATGCCGGCAGCAACATCTTCATTGGACTTACGGCCACTGAGGGAAATCTGCGCCGCCTTCTGCGCACTGTCAGAAACTTGTTTGGCCTTCTCGCTGGCTAGTTGCGCCGTTTGGCGGACCTCCTCCACCGTGGCACTGGTCTCGTTCACTGCGGAGGCTGATTGCGAGGCACTAGAAGAGAGTTGAGTAGATGTCTCTAGAATCTCCTCTGCTGACGTGACTAGGACAACAGCTGTCTCCGCGATCTGATTAAGTAGCGACTCGAGCTCATCTTTTTCACTCAACTTCTCCAGCAAAGAACCAATGTAGGTGTCGATAATCAATTGCTGATCAAGATTCATAATCTTGATCAAGGCACATATTGAGCCAGTCAATTTTTCACTTTTCCATCGATACTTTCGCATAAGCAACGGAAGCATCATGCACAAAAAGTTGCTATTACCGCCGATGTACCACTTCGGGGTCAGACCGATCCTTTCATGTACGACACCGATCTGCAGCCGTTTTTCAAAATAATCCTCCCCAAAATCGCCCTGAAACAGCTCAAGTAGGTATCCTCGCTGAGACGCTTTCACCCGTCGTAACATAGCTTCATCATTGAAAAACTTCTGGGCTTCTGGATGTCTAAGCATGTGTTCATAGAACTGCTCAACAATTCCATCCACCTCTACCTCAAAGATGGGAAGTAACTCTCGCAACAGCGTGATGTCGTCGAGAGTAAGTCGCACAAAACTTTTTCTTTGTGCCTGCTCACGACTTTCTATCTTAAATTTTTCAGTCAGTCTCATTGCTAACTATCCTCTATTTTTATCATTCACACCTTGTACCGTTCAACCATTTGCTTCAGTCGCTGGCCAAGCTCGTTCAGGTTGCCCGCAGCGGATTCCAGCTGCCGTGCACTCTCCACGTTCTGCACACTTGCCTGCTTAATACTATCCATCGCGGAGGCTACCTGGTCTATGCCTACCAGTTGCTGCTGGCTGGATGCTGCGATCTGCATGGCTGCTTGTGTAGAACTCGTCACACTGCCATCCAATGCCTTAATCGCCGCGCCCGCCACTTCGGTTTGCCAAGTACCTGCTTCCACTGCCTTGCTGCCCTGCTCGGTCGCCATGACGGCGGTTGTCGTTGCCTTTTGAATATCACCTAAAATGGTGCGTACCTGATTGGTCGCCTGCCGTGATTGTTCAGCCAGGCTTCTTACTTCTTGGGCTACCACACCAAAGCCTTTACCATGTTCGCCGGCTTTCGCCGCCTCAATAGCGGCATTGACGGCCAGCAATTTCGACTGGGCTGCTAAATCTTCTACCGAGGCCATGATCTGGCCAATGGCCTGACTCTGTTCTGAGAGTCGCCCCATGCTGACAGCGATGGCATCCATCTGCTGGCGAATACGCGCCATGCCAGCGCTTGCATCTTCGATAGATTTACGCCCACTTTGTGAGCTCTGTGCCGCTTTCTGCGAACTTTCAGAAACCAGTCCAGCCTTCTGGCTGGCTACCTGTACTGTCTGCCGTACTTCTTCCACCGTGGTGGTGGTCTCACTTACTGCAGCAGCAGATTCACTAGCACTGGTTGATAGCTGAACGGTTGAAGCGACAATCTCGCTGGCGGCCGAGCCTAGTACATTTGCACCTTCTACTAGGCCACGGATATGCTCGCGTAAATTCTCAGTCATATGAGCAAACGTCCGTGCCAGCACGCCCACTTCGTCACTGCGGGTATTCGCAGCCATATTGACACTAAGATCGCAGCTAGCAATTCGCTCAGCTACTATAGTGAGATCCTGCAACGGTCTGGCAATGTTGCGTGTAATTATGAAGCTGGTCAAAATCAAGACTATAAAAGCAGCGATGGTGCCAAAGATGATGATAAATTTAATGTTGCGGGCACTAGCCTCCACCTGGTCAGAACTCTGTTTCAGTAAAACGCTTTCTTCGCTTGCCATATCTCCGATAGTCTGGCGAATTCCATCCATAATCTGTTGACCATTGTCTGAGCGTACTATCTTCAAAGCAGCATCAAAACCTTTAGCCTCTCCGCGAATAGCTACGGTTTCCTGTATCTCGGCAAATTTACTGTCGATGAGCGGTTGCAGAGTATCGATTCTATGCTTTTGATTAATATTATCTTTGGTCAAATCACTGAGTGTTTTGGTCCTTTGTTTTATTGATGCTTGTGCGGCCTGAAATGGCTCCAGATAATGGTCATTACCAGTAAGCAGGTAGCCACGCTGCCCGGTCTCAGCGTCCTTAACATCAGAAAGGGTTGCTTCAAGTTGACGCAATACCTCAAAAGAATGCTTACGAGCAGCTGCGGATTCACTAAACTGAATCGCACTCTGATAGCAGACAACACCAAAAACCAACAAAATGGCTAGAGCAAGCATATATCCAGCTCCAATCTTCATCCCAACATTCCATCTCACGATATAGTCCCTTTGGTTACCCTCACACTGCTATTCATGCTTAATTTAGCAACTTAAACGCCTACTTCCTCCGCAATCTTGTTCTTTGTAGCTACACTTTATATCGCTCAACCATTTGCTTAAGTCGCTGGCCAAGCTCGTTCAGGTTACCCGCGGCGGCTTCCAGCTGCTGTGCACTCGCCACATTCTGTACGCTTGCCTGCTTGATACTATCCATCGCGGATGCTACCTGGTCTATACCTATCAATTGCTGTTGGCTGGATGCTGCAATCTGCGTGGCTGCCTGGGCTGACTCTATAACGCTGCCGGCCAATGCCTGTATGGATTCCCCTGCTATTTCAGTTTGTCGGGTGCCTGCTTCCACTGCCTTGCTGCCCTGCTCGGTCGCCATGACAGCGGTTGTGGTGGCTTTCTGAATATCACCGAGAATAGTACGTACCTGATTGGTCGCCTGCCGTGATTGTTCAGCCAGACTTCTTACTTCTTGGGCTACCACACCAAAACCCTTACCATGTTCGCCTGCTTTCGCCGCTTCAATAGCTGCATTGACGGCTAGCAGTTTGGACTGAGCCGCCAGGTCTTCTACCGAAGCCATGATCTGACCAATAGCCTGACTCTGTTCCGAGAGCCGCCCCATGCTGATGGCAATGGCATCCATCTGCTGACGGATACGCTCCATGCCAGCACTGACGTCTTCGATAGATTTACGTCCATTTTGAGAGCTCTGTGCCGCTTTCTGCGAGCTTTCAGAAACCAATCGTGCCTTCTGACTGGCTACCTCTGCTGTCTGCCGCACTTCATCTACCGTAGTCGCAGTCTCACTTACTGCAGCAGCAGATTCACTGGTGCTGGCGGCCAATTGAGCAGTTGAAGCCACGATTTTATTGGCGGCAGTCCCCAACACATTTGCGCCTTCTGTTAGCCCGCTGATTTGCATTCGCAGGTTTTCAGTCATCTGGGAGATTTTGGTCGAGAGTACCCCCAGCTCATCCTTACGCGCCTCCTGTGTCATTTTCACGGTCAAATCACCCGCTGCAATACCTGATACAGCATGCGCTATTTCATGAATTGGATTTGCAATTGTGGCATGCAGGCGCATTGAAATAGGCAAGGTAATCAGCAATGAGCCAATCATTACCAATAAAATAATCCCGCCATAATGTGAAGCACGTGCTGCCAGTGGTTCAACATAGACACGCATATATACCGTGCCGATATTCCTGACACCTTGTGTGATTGTCGTAGACACCGCCAATTGATCATCCTCGAAATATTGTCCTGGAGACTTCGCTATGCTGGGCAGTGGTGGCGTAATCGTTTCTGGCCGTACATAGCTTGCAAACAATGCACCTTGCACATCATAAACGCCAGCCGTATAAATTTCAGAGTTGGCTCTGAGCGCATTCAGGTACTCTTGCGCTGATTTTGGATCACTGAACTCCAAAGAAGCAGCCACACTTTCCGCAAGGATTTCGGCTTGCACAGTAATTTCTTTGGCCTTTTGCTCACGATAAGTCAGGTTTTCGTACGCCACAATAATCGCCCCTGCCAATAACAAGGCTATTGCACTTGCCAGCACGGTCACCATCATCAGTTTTATACGAATGGGTACATCCTTCAGCTTGCTCATTTGCGCACTCCCTGGGTAGTTCTGCGTTTGACATTAAGCGCAAGGCTCATCAGTTTGGAACTGATGACCAGCCCATTTTGTGCGGCAGCTTCGTCATCAATATTAAATCGCACACGGTTATTCACAATGACGAAATCTATAATGCCGGTTTCCCCGGCTCCTCCGGTATCGCTTACAGTAAGGACATTACTGCCGCGGACAGTTTCCATGATCTGAGCAGAACGCTGCGCCTCGCTCGCACCGATATACAGGATATGGCAGCCTGCGTCCCGTTCCACTGTTTTAATCCGGCGGACAACAACACTGCGGCCATTGACGCTTTCTCCGCCTGCCACTTTTTCCAGTGCAGGGCCAAAGGGATCCCCGCCACCTGCAATACACAGATTAATCGGGCTGGTTGGTGAGGTAAAAGCTGCTGCGGGCCATTCAACATAGAAACTGAACTTGTACAGAAAAGCGGCCTTAACTCCATACTCAAGTGAGTCGTCAGCCATTGCCGCTTTGGCTGGCAACAGCACGAGACCCAGCACCATCAACACAGCGATGGCGTGGCGTGGGAGTGAGCTCCCTGCTCGCTGCAGTATCAAGGTCAGAATCGCCATTGTACTTTCCCAAAAACGCTGCGCTCGATTTCCCTTGCTGCGTTATTGAACCCATATTCCGCATGCTGATCATGCAGAAGATTCTGACCCACAATGGAAAGCTCGAGTTTGTTGGTGGGACGCCAGCCGAGGCGTACATTTAATTCAGTATAGCTGGAGACGATACTCTGATTGTTATGCAGCGTATCTACCCAACGTAATTGGGCATCCAGCTCCAAATTATTCGGCAAATTCATGGAGGACCGGATTGTAGCCTGATGGCGAGGATCCGCTGTTTCATTAAGACCGTTGTTTATATCCGCTTTGCCCGGCTTGATACGAATATTCTCTTCTAGCAAGTTGTAACCCAAATGTAGCCGCCACCAGTCAAGCACCTGATAATTTACGCCGAGTTCGAGACCGTATGTTTCGCCTTTCAGATTATTATCGAAGAAGAAGGGAAGCCCCAAAAGCCCTCCAGGCGTGCGGCTAAAACTACGTACGTCGTCGTATTCGTTGTAGAAAGTAGAGATGGATGTTGAGAGTTTCGGCCCCAGTTGAGCACGGTAGCCCAATTCATAAGCGACCACATTCTCTGATTCGAAATCATCACTACCTTTCAGAATATCTTGTGGGAAGGGAAGAGGGAAATTGGTAGGAGTCCGTAAATCCCGATCCAGACGGGAAGGCGTTCGCACCGCACGTGACACTGCAGCCCACAACATTTGGTTGGTAGCGACATTCCATTGTAGCCGGGCGCTGGGCTCGACCTCCCATCCAGTGTACTCGGTGTGTTCGACTTTAGTCCCCAGAGTAAGGGATAGCTTTTCATGCAGCTTGATCTCATCCTGGATAAAGGCGCTATATAAATCCTGATCAAGATGTTCGGGATCGAGCCCTGTTGATGGTGCACTATCAACCCTATCATGAGTGTAGCGGTAACCCAAACCCCATACGATCTTATTGTGTTCATTCAAAGCAAAGCGGTGCTGGAAATCTATATCGTAAGTTTCCAATTCATCTTTAAAGAGTCCTGCTGGTGCTACATTGGTTCTTACTTTAGGAAGGGTAAAATGTGTCTGATCATAATACATTTGCAAGCTCATATCGGAGTCAGCAGAAAAAGTATGCGTCCAGCGACCCAGGATATTGCTTCCATTTGTCCCGCTTTCCTTGCCTGTTATGGGGTCTTCTTCATCGAGCCCATAAAAATCCCCTTGCAGCGTGAAAGAATTCTGTGCAGATGCTTCGGCATCGATACGAAAACCGCCTTGACTCATCTGCCAGGAATCTGATCCATCTCGTCCATTTGCAAAAACCTGATCGTCTCGGTCAAAATATTTGCCATACAATCGATAAGACACATTGGGAGCAAGCTTTCCCCCATATCGAACTGCCGTAGCGCTTTTTAATTCCGTTCCGACGCCTGCCTCAACATACAAGCCTTGGGTATCTTTGGCAGACTTGGTGATAATATTAATCACGCCATTGACTGCATTCGCGCCCCAAAGCGTGCTACCCGGACCGCTAATGACTTCAATGCGTTCAATATCTTCCAGTAGATAATCCTGCCTACTCCAAAACACACCGGAGAAAAGCGGCGTGTAAACAGTTCGGCCATCAATCAGAACCAACAGCTTATTAGCCAAATCAGTATTGAATCCACGTGCGCTAATTGCCCAGTCATGGGAGTTTTTTTGCGCCACATTCAAGTTATCTGCGAGTCTCAATGCTTCCGGAATACTGGTAGCGCCGGAACGGCGAATATCCTCATTGGTAATTACAGTGATGGCAGCGGGCGCATCCAATATGCGCTCAGGGCTTTTGGAAACAGAAGTGATCTCGATATTGGACAGATCTTCTAACGACATCCGAGAGAAGTCTTCAAGAGCAGCTATTTTGATATTATCTGCCGCAATGGCTGGAGTAAACTCCAACACCATGCACGTTACGACAACGACACGGCTTGCAGCGACAACCGTTTTTAATTGCCACTGTTTTTTAGTCATTCGGCTTTTAGCTTTCTTATTTTCCTTCACGCTATCCCCCTTAAACTTTGCCTGGATTAGGTTCCGTACGCTTACACTTTATAACGCTCCACCATCTGCTTGAGCTTCTGACCTAGTTCATTCAAGTTACGCGCTGCTGTTTCCAATTGCTGGGCGCTCGCCACATTTTGGACACTCGCTTGCTTGATACTCTCCATTGCGCCTGCAACCTGATCCACCCCCACCAACTGTTGCTGACTTGAAGCCGCAATCTGGGTTGCTGCCTGCGCTGACTCCATCACACTACCAACTAATGTCTGGATTGCAGTACCAGCCAATTCGGTTTGTCGTGTACCAGCCTCCACAGCTTTACTGCCTTGCTCAGTCACCATGACGGCTGCGGCAGTTGCTTTCTGGATGTCACCGAGAATAGTACGCACCTGGCTAGTAGCCTGCCGTGATTGTTCAGCCAGGCTCTTGACCTCCTGCGCTACTACAGCGAAACCCTTGCCATGATCACCTGCTTTCGCGGCCTCAATAGAAGCATTAACCGCCAGCAGATTCGATTGTGCAGCGAGGTCTTCTACCGAGGCCATAATCTGGCCGATGGCCTGACTCTGCTCCGAGAGACGCATCATGCTTGCTGCAATCGCGTCCATTTGTTGACGGATACGCTCCATGCCAGCACTGACATCTTCAATGGATTTACGCCCGCTTTGAGAACTTTGTGTCGCTTTCTGAGAGCTATCAGCAACCAGCTTAGCCTTTTGGCTTGCTACTTGCGCCGTCTGGCGGACTTCTTCAACTGTAGTGGTGGTTTCACTCACCGCAGCAGCAGACTCACTCGCACTAGCGGCAAGCTGGGCGGTAGAAGCAACAATCTCGCTGGCAGATGACCCCAAAACATTCGCACCGTCCATCAATCCAGTAATCTGTGCACGAAGATCTTCGGACATGCGGGCAAAAGCATTGCCCAGAACATCCTCTGGAGACTGGGGCTTAATGCTCTCACGCAAATCACCTTTAGCTATTTGCTCGGCGGCGCCAGCCATAGTACGTAATGATTGTGTCATACGGTCAAACGTCCGCATCAGCACGCCTACTTCATCGCTACGATTATTTGACGACACATTAACGCGCAGGTCACCGGCCGTAATCTGCTCAGCCACGACGGTGAGATCTTGCAGCGGCCTGGCAATGTTACGTGTGATGATAACCCCGGCTAATGCCGCAAACAGCAAGGCGGCAAGAGTACCGAGCACAATGGCCTTTTTCGCGTTTTTGGCATTATTATCAGCAGCTTCTGCCCGTTCAGTCAGTAAATCTTGCTCTTCACTTGCCATCTCGTCGACAACATTGCGGATTTCATTAGTAAGTGTAGCTCCCTTACCCGTCTTAATGATCTCGATACCGGCCTTAGAGCCTTTGACCCGGATGACATCGACCGTTTCCTTAGAAAAATCGAGCCGACTTTTGACGAGGGGTTCTATAGCATCAAGACGCCCCTGTTGGTGTGGGTTGTCCTTAGTTATCTCCCTAATCTCCTGGATAGTCTTGTCAGTCCTAAGCAATGCTGCCTGATATGGTTCGAGATACTGCTGATCTCCAGTAATCGCATAGCCCCTTACGCCATTTTGCATGTCCACGGCCAGCGATTCCAATTCTGCGAGATGGTTCAGCACCTCATAAGTATGTTGACGCCATTCAGATGCTGAAACGAGCTGGGTCGTACTCCGGTAAGTGATAACTCCAACAATCATGAGAATAGCTACTGTCAAGCCAAACCCTACGCCAATCTTAGTCCCGACATTCCATTTCATACTGTAGACCTCCTTGTACTTCTTCTTTAGTTTTCTACTTCTTCATGTACGATAACTCTTGGGTCTGTCAAAATCCTATCCAAATCAAGCACCACGAGACGCTCTGCCGTGACGCCTTTCAAGTAATCGCTGCGGATACCGGTGAGCGTCGATAACGAAGGTTGGAGACTGTCCAGTGGTACGGTACGCACGCCCACGATGATATCTGCCAGCAAACCAAGTTCGAGATCGTTACCTCGGACTAGGATGATGCGGTGCAGATCGCTCAGTCCCTTGTCTGGTAGATCGAAAAACTTTTTAATATCGATCACTGGCACGATACGGCCCCGCACATTAACAATCCCACGCAGAAACGGTGGGGTGCAAGGCATAGGTGTCAGGTCTTTTAGCGGGTACACTTCGCTCACATAATGGGTTTCCAGCGCATAGTTTTCCTGGGCGAGGCGAAACTCCAGCAACTCGAGCGATGCGCTTTCTAGAACGCCGTTTTGAAGCGGTCTCGCCAGATGCTGCGCACGAGTACGAAGTATTTGCCTTTCGTCCGCACTAGTAGCATCAGTACTAGTAAAATCAGGGCTAGCGGCAGCTTGAGATGCAGTGGTCGCGCTCTTCTTCATGACACTCCTTCTATGAGAGGCATGGCGTTGATTATTTTTGTCAATTGGCCAACTGTAAGGCTATCTGATTCTGGCAATATCTCGTTCGGCTGGTGACCATTCAGCAAGCGTTTTACAATTGAGAAGTACTTATATGCCTCGTCCATCTTTCCGCTACTGCGTGCGATGTTGCCCAATGAAAAATAGGCCAATACAAAGTTAGGGCGGAGGAAAATTGCCTGTTGCATGGAAGAAGATGCTTGCTTGATGTCGCCACTCTCCATCAGAATGAGTGCCCGCATATAGTAGCTAACCGCATTGACCTTGTCGGCTGCAATCCATCGATTGCAGCATTCCAGCGCTTCTTTTAACCTACCCTGATTTGCCAACGCACGCGCCATTAAAGAATACACTACAAGATCCTGAAAATGTTTTGATATATTCTCGGCAATCGTTGCAGCCAGCATATCAACCACCTCTGCATAACGACCTTGCGAGTAAAGTGATTGTGCAAGCGCCAAAGGGTCAGATAGTCGAACAGATGGCACAGATGGATCAAGTGAGTTTTTTACCTTGGCAGACACAAGGTCTAAGGCGCTTGATATTGGACGGGGGAGTAGTTCTAATTGTACATATTCTTCTATTACCGGGGCTACAAATGTCGCTGCAGGCACAGCTACTGTCGGTTTCGGCTTAGTTATCGCCGCTGCTCGATCTTTCTGAAACAGAATAGCGCCGGGATGATTCACATTGGTAAATTGCGGAAATAACGCCTTCGATGCCTCGCTTGGGCTTACCACCAGCCAGCCATCCTCGACCAATGACTTGCTAAGATTACTTATGACCCGCTGCGCCTGCACTGGCGAAAAATACATCAGCACGTTACGGCAAAAAATCAGGTCCATCGCATTAGTATTATTACCAAGCAACGGATAAACATCTTCCACTAGATTGAGATAGTCAAAGGTGACCAGCTTTTTGATCTCGGGCAGAATGGAATAATGACCATCTGCGCTGGCATTAAAATAACGTTTTTTAAGCCAAACAGGCGCGTTACGAAATGACCATTCGCCATAGATACCTTTAGTGGCTTTATCTAAAAAGTGTAGATTAATATCGGTGGCGGTGATTGTCACTTTCCAATCTTGTATATCCGGTAGTAATTGATGCAGTAAGATAGCAAGGGTATAGGCCTCCTCCCCGCTGCAACAACCTGCACACCAGAAACGCAGCCGCTGTTCGCGACCGCGCTGGTTGCGAATAATCTCTGGCAATACGTGCTGAGTTAGCGCCTCCAGCAATTCCTTGTCGCGAAAGAAATACGTTTCACCTATGGTCAAATGGCTGGCGAGAATTTGCAGGTGCGCTTTTTCCGGCACTATTGAAAGCAACCATTTGATGCCTTCCTCGGCATTGTCGAACCCTAACTCCTGCGATGCGGCAAAAAAACCTCGCTTAAGGTCATCCCATCGTTCGCGGGGATAATACAAACCCAATTTCTCCGCGATAAATTCGCTGAGTTGAGCTAAATGTGTTTCATGGATGATTGAAGGCATCATGCTAGTTGACCTAAAGCTTCGTCTAGAAGCTTCTCATCATTTGGCGAGAGAAATTTTTCAAGGTCGTAAATCAACACCAAGTCGCCATCAAGTTTAACTATCCCCTGAAATTGCTCGATATCAGATGAGATCTGATCAGAATCGACTAAGAAAGACTCGTTAATTTCGATCACACCTTGCGGTTCATCGATGAATATTGCCACTTTACGTGTCGGTAAAAGAGCAATCAGAAAGTGATGTTTAGAACCAACCTCTTTCTCTGGCAAATCAAAACGTTGCCGAAAATTCAATACTGGAATAACTTCGCCTTGAAAATTAATCACACCAAGCATGCTGATTGGAGTATTGGGAAGTTTTGTGATCTCGGAAGCGCTTACGATGCGTACTACACTTGCTAATGGCAAAGCATAACGCTGTTGTTCGATAAGAAAGACTACTAGATTTATAAGCTCGCCCATAATGGAAGATTAAGCCGCCCTCTCTTGCCAGCCTACTATGCGAACTGCTAGGTGTTTGAAGCGGAAAGCTGTGCTCAGGGGTAAATATAGGTTCCAAATGCCATAGAAAATAATTGGCAAATGTAATTGAAATACTGCAACTCTTTTAGCCCAATATATTTGCATACATTAGATTAATGTCGAGCACGAGCATTTATAAAGAAACTGAAGTTCTTTGGTTGATGCCTCATTAAATAACCTCTTTGTATTTATTAGTATTTTTAAAGACTTTACTTAACTACACACTACTATACTCACACTACTTATGCTAAAAAATATGAAGTATTTATCATTAATTTACACTACGTATTTTCATTATAATTTACCCCTGTAGTAAGATCAACAGGGGGCTATTGTTGTTCTTAAGGCACTCTATCCTCTATCAAACGGTAACCAAAAAGGCTCCTCACGGAGCCTTTTCCTTTTAATGCGACTCTTAGTTACCTAAACACAAGAGGCCTTAATTTTATTTAGTGGCGATCAAATTATCTTTATCACTACCTTGCCTTTGGCCCGGCCTTCTTCGAGATAGGCAAGTGCCTCCTTTGTTTGATCGAACGGAAATACCTTGTCAATTACTGGAAGGATGTGTCCCGCTTCTAGAAGCTTACCGATTTCTGCGAGCTGGTGACCGTCAGGATGTGCGAACAGGAATGAATACTCGACATCAACTTTTCTGCTGCGGCGAATAATCTTGCTGCTTAACAAGCCGAACACGAATCTCATGAAAAAGTTCATGCCGCGTGCACGCGCAAATGCGGCGTCTGGTGGGCCAATGAGAGAGACGATGCGACTCTTGGGTTTCAAAATCCGAAGGGATTTCTCAAGTCCGTCACCCCTGACGGTACCCAGCACCGCATCGTAACCACGCAATATATTTTCGAATTCCTGCTTCTTGTAATCAATCACCTCATCGGCTCCGAGGCGCTGAACCAGGCCCACGTTACCCGTACTGGTCGTCGTCCCCACCTTTGCTCCGAGATGTTTTGCGAACTGGATGGCGAACGTGCCAATTCCGCCAGAACCTGCGGGAATAAATACCTTCTGGCCGGGCTTGAGATGTGCCCGCTCTTTAAGTGCTTGCCATGACGTGAGACCGACCATCGGGATCGAGGCTGCTTGCACGAAGTCCAGATTTGCCGGTTTAATCGCAGCAAGGTTCTCGGGCACGACCGCGAATTCAGCAAGCGATCCCGTGCCCAGGTCGAAGATACTAGCGAATACAGCTTCTCCCGGCTTGAAACGCGTCACGCGACTTCCCACTTCGACTACGACACCCGCCAAATCGCTGCCCATCGTAGCCGGTAACTGAAACTTGAGAAAGGGCTTGAACGCTCCTGTCGGGATTATGTTGTCGATCGGATTCAGGCCGGCGGCGTGGACCTGGACGAGTATTTCGTCGGGCTTGATCGTAGGCCGTGGGATATCTGCAAACGCGAGCTGATCGGACTTGCCATAACGCTTTAAGATAAGTGCTTTCATCATGATTTTATCCTTGGTTTTCTGTCGATTAGTTTCATCAATTTAACCTGCTGCAAGCGTTGGATAATCGGTATAACCCGCCGCGTCAGGTGTGTAGAAGGTGTTTGCATCAGGCACATTTGTCGGCGCGTTTTGGCGCATGCGCTCGACCAGATCAGGGTTCGCAATAAAAGCCCTACCCATAGCAATCAAGTCTGCGTGACCTTCGGTCAGCGCTTGCACTGCACTGGTGCTGTCTAATCCGCCAGCAAGGATGAAAGGCCCGCTGAACGCGGCGCGTAGATCAGCTTTCAGCTGCGCCGGAACAAGCGGAGCGCCCATGGCCGAATGGTCTAAAACATGAAGATACATGAGGCCAAGCGTTGAGAGTTCCTTCACAAGCGCCACGTACTGTTTGTCAACACCAGAAAACGCGCCCGTGCTATTGAACACGCCATAGGGAGATAAACGGATGCCGACGCGTTCGGCACCGATCTCTTGCACGGCAGCGCGCGCTACCTCAAGGATGAGTCGGTTGCGTCCTTCGCCTGAGCCGCCATACGCATCCGTTCGGTGATTGACGTTGCCATTCAGGAATTGCTCAAGCAAGTAACCGTTGGCGGCATGCAATTCGATTCCATCAAAGCCGGTTTCGATGGCAAGGCGTGCGGCAGTGGCGTACTCGCGAATCGTTGCCTTGATGTCAGCTTCGGTCATCGCGCGAGGTGCTGTATGCGGCTGACTGCCCTGCACATCTGTCCACATTTCGCCGGGGCATGCTTCAGCAGAGGGGCCAAGCACCTCGGCGCCTGTCGGCAAATTTGCCGCGTGGGAGACGCGCCCGGTGTGCATCAATTGCACGACGATCTTGCCACCCTTGGCGTGGACGGAATCCGTCACGAGTTTCCAGCCCTGCACCTGGGCGTCATTGAAGAGGCCCGGAATCCGTGCGTAGCCCAAGCCATTCGGTGATGGCGAAGTCCCTTCGGTGATGATGAGGCCCGCCGTTGCACGCTGAGCGTAATACTCAGCCATCAGGCTGTTTGGCGTGTTGTTATCGACGGCCCGGCTGCGGGTGAGCGGCGCCATCACGATACGATTGTTGAGCGTAGTGGTACTCAGAGAGAAGGGTTCAAATAACATTTTGGTTTTCCTTGTATGGTTATTTCTGTTGGCGAAACTAGACTAAGAGCCTGCATAAGCTAAATTGCCGCCTTCGTCGAAGCGGGCGATTAAAAAGCTAATTGATAACGCGAAGCAGGTTGACCACTTTGTGTTCCAGCAAAAAGTCTTTTTCGTGCTTCGTCATAAGCTTCCCAAAGTTCCTTATCTTCTACAGAGGGCAATGTAATCAATTCTTTTTGATCCAGTCCAGCAAGGGCTGCATCTACACAATCATCCGCAGACATCACCGTACTTTCATTCAGATTTTTGAGCGGCACGCCTGATAAATCCCAAAGTTCCGTTGCAGTAGAAGCAGGTAGTACCAATTGCACAAAAACATTGGTGCCTTCGACTTCTGATTGTAAGCCGCGAGTGAAATTCATAACATAACCTTTAGTACCACTATATACACTGCTAATTGGTAATGCATGGAAAGAAAGTACAGAACCAATATTAATAATGGTTCCTCTATTTCTTTCTTTGAATTTCGGTAAGGCAGCATAACAGAGCTCGATTAACGCCGTGACATTGATGTCATTCATCGCATCCACATTTGCTTTCTCTGTACTTATTAGAGGCGCTAATGTTGCAATACCTGCATTATTCACCAGCATAGAAATTGTAGTATCCGTAGAAAGCACGTCTACTACATTTCTTAAGTCATTAGGGTTGGATAAATCAGCCACTAGACTTTTAGCTTTGATGCCGTATTTAGCCTGCAAAGACTCAGTAATTTCTTTAAGTCTGTCACCCCTTCTAGCTACAAGTATTAAGTCATATCCTTGTTTGGCTAAGCGGTCTGCATATACTCTGCCTAGCCCTGCTGATGCACCTGTGACCAAAGCTACACCTTTGTTTTCTGTATTAATACCCATTTTAATATCCTCAATTATAAAATTCTTAACCCTATACATTATGTTCATAATGCTTGTAAATTGAAGCATGATGGATATAATGTATAAAGTCAATACGCAATGAGAAAGTATTTATGAGATATCCAGCAACTGAAACCGCACAAAAACACATCAAAATTCTTGATGAGGCTGCCAGACTTTTTCGTGAACGTGGTTTCACTGATGTCAGTGTTAGTGAAATCATGAAGGCTACCGGCTTAACCGTTGGCCCTTTTTACAATCATTTTGAATCTAAGGAAGCTTTGATGGCTGAATGCCTAGCCCATGCAGGTGATAAAGCAGTGGCCGATATAGAAAAAATAAATAAATCAATCCTGAAAAAATCGGAATTTATTGATTACTACCTTAGTAGGACTCACATAGAAAACGCTGGAACGGGCTGTATCATTGCTGCATTGGGATCGCAAATAAGAAATGAACCCAAAGCTAAGCAATCATTTACGAAGTATGTTAAATCGGTGCTTGAAAAGCTTACCGAGCAATTTCCATGGACTCAAACAAAAACTGCTCGGCAAGATTCCATCGTAATGCTCTCTGCCCTTGTCGGCGCAGTGGTAATGGCTAGAGCATTAGATGAAGACGAACTTTCTCAAGAGATATTAAATACGGTTAAAAGGCACTTTAATTAATAAATTAACGAAGTGGTTATACGGCTATCCAAGAACTCAGCCAAGCGCAGTACGCTTTTATCTTATTTACTTCCTCTCAGGTTTGCGCTTGGCATTACTGTTTTGATTATTTAATTTACTACTTTAACAACAGACAACCGTAAATAATAGGCTTAATACAATTTCGATAAAGACGGCAGGAAGGATGCCGCTAGATGCATGCCCTACAGAAAACTCGTAAGCTTCGAGAGTCGCCAATATTAAGCAGGATGTTATGGTTCCGTAAATAAGTGCTGTACGCGTTGTCGAATGCTCTGCGTTTCTAGCCATGAAACATCACCGCAATGCCCGTATAAAGTGCTGCTAAACGCCTTGCAAGCAATCCTAAAAAGATAAAAACTTCTTGGTTGTCTCCTATGGTTAGCTAGCCTTTTTTGCCCACGATAAATAACGGTGGGTTAATGCTTTATTACGTATTAGATGTCTAATTAAACTGAATATTGGGTTAATGCTGGGGTTTGGGGTTTTTCCAGCGCCAATTCGTTGTAATTGTCTTTCCATGTAAGCTAAACCTATAAGACCTTTTACTGCTTTATCTTTAAAATCAAGCTCTGGACGCAAGCCATCTTTAAATTTGCCTTCTTGCCATGCCTTCGGCAAGTATGGATCCATCGCAAGCGCGGTGGCAATACCTACCATTGCCACGCCTTGATTTAATACTTTTTCGGCAATAACTCGGCGCCTTATCCCGCCTGTAGTCATGATAGGCATTCCTGCCACCTTGGCAATCTCAGTGGCAAAATCAAGAAAATAGGCTTCTCGTGCAAGCGTGCTGTCATCTGACGTTTCGCCAGCCAATGCAGGTGATTCGTAGTTTCCACCTGATAACTCGACTAAATCAATTGCATAGTCATTTAACATTTTTACGACTTCTAATGCATCGGTTGAGCTAAAACCACCTCGTTGAAAATCGGCTGAGTTCAGCTTTACGGAAATACAGAACTTAGGATCAACTACCGCCTTGACCGCCTTGACTACCTCTATCAGTAGACGTGCACGATTGAGTAAACTGCCGCCCCATTGGTCTTGTCGTAAGTTGGTGAGTGGAGATAAAAACTGACTAATGAGATAACCGTGAGCGGCATGGATCTGTACGCCATTAAATTCTGCCGCCTCTGCTTGTCTGGCTGTATTGGCAAATTGCTGAATGATTTGTTTGATCTTATCTTCATTCAACACTTGTGGTTTAGCAAACAACTTGGAGTGTTTTCCTAGATTCATTGCCACTTCAGAGGGCGCCCATCCTGGTTGCCCCATGTCTGCCATGACTTGTCTTCCCGGATGGTTGATTTGCATCCAAATATGGCCGCCATGTGTTCGAGCAGATTGTGCCCAACGTCTGAAAGGCGCTAAATCAGTATTTCGCTGCAGTACGATATTACCAGGCTCTCCAAGTGCAAGCGGGGCAATCATGACGTTACCAGTAATCATGAGCCCAGCGCCGCCTTTAGCAAAAGTTTTATACAAATGTGCCATACGTTCATCCGGTAGTTGACCACTCCCAGCCATGTTTTCAGACATAGCAGCTTTGGCAATGCGGTTGGGTAAAAAGGCGCCATTCGGCAGGACGAGTGGAGAAAAAAGATGGTTAGTCATAATGATATTCTCAGAAATAATGAAAGTGATTCAGTCTCGACGCTATTCTTGTCGTACCCATGTTTTGGTGATGTTTATTTTCTGCTCGCGCCAACATATAGAAATGCCAGTACAAGAACGATTTCAATCAGGACAGATATTAGTATGCCACCCGACGCATGCCCTGCAGCAAATTCATAAACGCCAAGAAGCGCCAATATCAAGCAAGCGGTGATGGTCCCGACTATGAGCGCTGTACGGGTTGCTGAATGCGCTGCATTCCTTGCGAAGAAATACATCACTGCGATGCCAGCGTAGAGTGCTGCTATTCGTCTGGTAACCAACCCTACGGAGTCTGTTAATTCCACCCCCCACGCTGATAGCATCAGAACAGGTGCAAACAACAAGATAATGGACAATACTGTAAATAGGATTGAACTAAAAACTGAAAGTCGATAAAAAGATAATAATTTCATGATGGTTTCCTATAGTTTGGCTAGCTAATTTTGCTGGCTATTTTGTTTAGTGAATCAAGTTTCATCTCTTTATGAATTCCACTATCAACTTGAGTTTTGGCTCCGTGCCGTAGGTGGGCAGCCACTCTCAGTTAGCGGGTATCGCAACCGCAGATCCGCGCTACGAGCATGCTAAAAACTGCCGGCTTCTGACTGCGCTTTGCTAGCTTACAATTTGTTCGCCGACAGCTTCTTTGAGCCCAGCTACTGCTTGAGCTGCAAGAGCATAAGCCGCTGCTTCTGAGTCTTGAAATTCTTCAAGCGCATAAACTTTCCCCCACTTAAGAGTGAACACGTGGAGACCGCGGTTGACATATGCATCCCCGTTAAGTAGCGTTGCAGTGCCGTCCCACTCGACAAACACACTCGTATTCCACGGCCAACCCACTACCCAGACGTTGTTGACCTTGATGTGGAGTTTAGGCTGAACTCGGCCAAGGCGCTCAAACCAGCGGCGTAGTGCCGCTTTATCGTGGCGCTCACCGCCAAGTGTGTGTGTGCCGGAAACCCGATGATGGACATTTGGCGCGACTGCTTCCACTGCCTCATCCCAGCGATGATTGTTGACGTGGTCAAAGGTCTGACGGATTTTTTTCTGAACAATGTAACTGTATATCATTAGAATTCTCCAATTATTTAGGATGATATTAAAAAACAGAAAGCTACATATCTGTCTTAGTAACTTTCCTACTTGGTCTTACAAAATTGTTTCCTATAGCTGGCTGGCTATTTTGGCGAGTGAGTCAAGTTTCAACTCTTTACGAATGCCCATATCAACTAACGCAGCTGGCGCAAACCTTCTCAGGAAACTCAAGCGGCAGGCTAATTTGCCAGCTGCGTAACGCGGCTTAGGATGTTTGGCATTGGCAGCTTTCAATACAACATTGGCGACGACTTTAGGATCATCACCGCCTGCCACAGCGATTTTAATTAATTTTGCGAGTGCTTTCCGCGCAATATTGTACTCATCTATTTTGGCGTCTACTTCTAGGGTGTTGGCTTCAAACTGCGTATTGGTATAACCAGGTTCAACCACAGAAACACGGATACCTCTTGTTCGCAGCTCATGATCTAATGATTCTGAGAAACCCTCTACCGCATGCTTAGTAGCAGCGTAGGTTGCCATGTACGGTGCTGGTATCAACCCTAGAATGGAACCGATGTTGATGATGCGACCTTCGCCCTGTTTTCTCATATAGGGCACAACAGCGCGCGTCATGCGGACAATCCCAAAAAAGTTGGTATCAAAAATCATTTTCGTTTGTTCAATTGAACTCTCTTCTGCCCCACCTGGCGCTACGCCAAAGCCGGCGTTATTAACAAGTAGATCAATCCGCCCTTCAATTTGGAATACTTCTTTTAAAGCAGCTTCTATAGACTCCTCGCTATTTACATCCAGTGCAATCATCTTGTATGAACGTTGGGCGGCTTGCGCTCCCTTACGACTCGTTCCATAAACCTTATAACCTGAATTTGCGAGTAACTCTGCTGTAGCCTCACCTATTCCTGATGATGCTCCTGTAACAATGGCAACTCCTAATTCTTTCTTGCTCATAATCAATCTCCTTTAGGGGTGGATTTTCTAACTTTATAGTGATACTATCGAATCGAAAGTAACTGTCACTATCAATTTGATAGTATGTTACTACCGATTTAATACTTTGTCACTACTAGAATGATATGAACTCAAAAATTAATGCTAAAAATTCCTGCCCAATCGCTAGAAGCCTCGATTTTCTTGGTGATGCGTGGAGTATATTGATACTTAGAGATGCACATGCGGGCCTAACTCGCTTTGAGCAGTTTCGCAAAAGACTAGGTATTGCCCCGACTATATTGACCAAACGTCTAGCGACCCTCACCGAGGAAGGGATTCTTGAAAAAAGGGTCTACTCAGAACATCCGCCACGTGATGAATATGTGCTGACTACAGCGGGTAAAGACTTTCTGCCAGTACTCTTCATGATTGGAGACTGGGGACGGAAATACCGCGGGGATGATAAGTTAGTGCGTTTTCTGGATGCGGAAACTGGTACGGAGATTAAACCTGTCGTATTAGATGAGGTTACAGGGGCAAAAATCGGTACCCGCCCGATACAAATAGTCGAACCAGGCGATGAGTAATAAGACGATGAGTCAAGACCTTACTTAAAGCCGTATCTGGTTACATGTGAATGTACGATTAGCTACATTATAAATGTATAAATTTTAAGTATAGATTCTGTAGCAGTTTTTACCTGCGTCTTTTGCTTCGTACAATGCTTTGTCAGCTTTTTTCATTAGGTCATTGATGTTTTCAGTGCTTCTGGGTGTGTACATGGCCACGCCCACACTCAAACTGATCTTGATATTGCTGCCATCTACTAATATAGGATGATCAAAGGCCTTCATCACACTGTCTACCACTATTGAAGCGTCTTCTGGCTGATTAATTCCCGCCAGCACCACCACAAACTCGTCCCCACCCAACCTGCCCACTGTATCTACGGCGCGTACGCATTGCATTAGCTTTCTAGCGACTGCTTTAAGAAGTTGATCTCCAAAATCATGCCCGTAATTATCATTTACTTTTTTAAAGTCATCCAGATCTGCAAACATCACTGCCATAAGCTTGTTTGACCTATCTGCCTGCGCTAACTCTTGAGTCAACCTATCACTAATCAAACGTCGATTAGCTAACCCCGTCAGGCTGTCATAAAGCGCATCACGACTTAGCTTTGAGCGCTCACGCAAGAAGAGATAAATTGCACCTGTCAGTAATACAGATGCTATCAACTCCATCGCACGCATAAGAGAAATAAAATAGCTTGATGGACTCGCTGTTTTCCTTAGGATAGCCCATTCCCACATACCATTTGGCACTTCACTTTCCATCACAAATGCTGACGGATTGCTAAAAAGCTTATCATCCCCATGAAAGGCCTGTTGTGGACTACTACTTTTCACACGTACGGCAAATTCATAATCACTTTTTGGCATTTCATCAAATGCTGCATTTAAAAAAGGCTCTGTATCAATTACCGTGGAAATAATGCCCCAATGTTTACCTTCGATAAATACTGGATAACGGTAAATTAAGCCTCTACCGCCTTGCACCAAAGTTAACGGCCCGGCCAGCACACCCGATTTAGTATCAACCGCTCTTTTTACTTCAGGCCATTGATTTGGCAATTTACGGTAATCAACTCCGAGGGCTTTTTCATTGCCCTGAACTGGGTATATGTAAGTGATTTTATAGCCAACTGCAATAGCCATATTCCGCACATGTTGACTACGAGAATATAAATCTTTGAGAATTGCGTTGACTTTATCTGACTTCAGTTCTTTATGATAAACATTAAAATAGCTTGCTAAGCCATTGGAAATAAACAGTAATGAATTGAGCTCTCTATTGACTCGATAGGTCAACAAATTACTATATGAGATAGCCTCAAGCCTGAGGTCAGACTGTATTTTTTTAGACTGTGCCTGAATTAAGGTTTCAAAAACCAAGATAAAACTGATTAAAATTAATAACGCAATTCCAACGGCAACGAATTGTTTACGTCCAACACGCAATAATTTTTTAGAAAACTTATAGGGCATCTATCAATTTTAGATATTTATCTTTGGATTTATTTATTGGATTTATTTATAAAGTATTCGCTGTTAGCTTACTCCAAAACATCCATTACTCAATTACGAACGAGTAAATACAGCTTAATATCGAAAATTAACAACGCCCTACATTTTACATGCCCGTGTAGACTGGACCACTAGCCCCTTCGGGTGGTACCCACACAATATTCTGCGTTGGATCCTTGATATCGCAGGTTTTGCAATGAATGCAATTTTGCGCATTAATCTGTAATTTTGGTACGCCCTGACTTTCAATAATTTCGTACACGCCAGCCGGACAATAACGCTGCTCTGGAGCATCATATTTGGCCAGATTGATAGCGATTGGCACCGTAGCGTCACGTAAATGCAAGTGGCAAGGCTGATTAGCATCATGCGCAATATTGCTGAAACTAATTGAGCTTAACTTATCAAAACTGATTACTCCGTCTGGTTTTGGATAGCTCAATACAGGCATCTCCGCTGCAGGACGTGTGCAATCGTGGTCAGCTTTTTGGTGCTGCAATGTCCATGGCAAGCTGATATTAAAGGCAGCAAGCCACATCTCCACTCCACCCAGTAATGTGCCAGCCCAACTACCGAAGCGAGATAGCAGTGGTTTAACATTACGTACGGCATGTAAATCTTGCCACACCCAAGAGTCGCGTAGTGCTTTTGGATAGGCATGTAACAACCTTGCGTCCTCATCTTCAGCTTGTTCATTACTCATGGCATCAAATGCTGCTTCCGCTGCCAACATGCCTGATTTCATTGCGTTTTGGCTGCCTTTGATACGCGGCAGATTGACCATACCAGCGCTGCATCCAATCAATGCTCCACCGGGGAAAATCAACTCCGGCCATGATTGCAAGCCACCTTCACTAATCGCTCTTGCCCCATAGCTTAGGCGCTTACCTCCCTGCAATTGTGCTCGTATGGCAGGATGGGTTTTGAAACGCTGGAATTCATCAAACAGCGACAGATGTGGATTGGCATAGTCGAGATGTACAACAAAACCGATTGAGACTAGCTGTTCACCATAATGATAAACAAAAGAGCCGCCGCCTGTGTCGGCGTTCAAAGGCCAACCCATACTATGTTGCACGAGTCCCGGCTGGTGTTGAGCTGCAGGTATTTGCCACACTTCTTTGAAGCCGAGGCCATATTTTTGCGGAGATGCTTCACGACGCAAGTCAAAGCGGCTCTCTAACTCTTTAGTGAGCGAGCCGCGAGTACCTTCTGCAATCAATGTGTATTGGGCTCTAATCTCGATACCCGGCGTAAACTGCGCAGTAGGCTCGCCTTGTGCATCGCGGCCCATGTCGCCAGTGACAACACCGACCACACGTTGTTTTTCGTCGTAAAGAGGCTCTTGCGCCGAAAACCCGGCATAAATCTCAACACCCAGATTTTCAGCTTGCTGTGCCAGCCATTGACACACTTCGCCTAAGCTAACGATGTAATTACCTTCGTTATTCATAAGTGGCGGCATCATCCAGTGCGGAATAGACCAAGACTTTTTCTCGCTCAGTAGCAAAAACTCATCTTTATTTACAGCCGTATTGATAGGTGCGCCCTGTTCGCGCCAATCAGGGATCAACTCATTCAAGGCAATCGGGTCTATCACCGCGCCAGAAAGGATATGCGCGCCAACTTCTGCGCCTTTTTCTAGTACACACACACTTAATTCACGACCTGCTTTTTCAGCAAGTTGCTTGAGTCTGATTGCCGCAGCAAGGCCTGATGGGCCTGCACCTACAATCAAAATATCGTAATTCATTACATCACGTTGCACGTTTGTCATTGAATTGTTGTCCTTTATGCAATATCAGGTAAATTGACTAGATCGCTTCTTTCAACACCCGCGGTGAAGTTTCTACATAGCGTCAGAAATTCACGCATGCCGGTGGTTTGATATTTCTGCTTGTGCCATAAAAAGTAGAAATAACGATCTAGGTTAAGTTTTGGGGTGTCTAATGCGACAAGGCTACCACGGCGAATGGCATCTTTAAGTGCTAGACGTGAAATACAGCCGATACCAAGACCAGACTCTACCGCACGCTTGATAGCCTCGGTATGTTCAAGTTCTAGCCGTATATTAAGCTTGGCATGATAGTTATGAAAAGCACGATCAAAGGTCTCGCGCGTACCGGAACCTTTTTCTCGCAAAATCCAAGGTTCCTGCAGTAGCTGCTCTATTGTCACTTTACGTTGTTTAGCCAGCGGATGCTCCGGTGAACTAAACACAACAAGCTCATCTGCAATCCAAGGCTGGACTTCGATATCAGGATGATGACAATCCCCCTCAATCAGGCCGAGGTCTAGTTCGTGATTAGCAATTTGCTGCACAACCGTACTGGTGTTATGCACTTGAAGTTGAATGCGGCTTTCCGGGTGTTCTTGCAAGAATCTGGCAACGAGTATGGTAGCCAGATAATTGCCCACCGTGAGTGTTGCGCCTATTTTCATGGGGCCAAAACCAACATGACCTTGCAGCAAGTCTTCAATTTCTTTGGCTCTATCTAATAGCTCAACTGCCCGTGGCAACAGCTGCTGCCCAGTTTCGTTGATACGCAGGGATTTGCCTATACGATCAAAAAGTTGCAGATCGAATTGCCGCTCTAGTTCGCCTAGTGCTGTACTCGTTGCAGATTGGGATAAAGAAAGCTCTTCCGAGGCACGAGATACGCTTTCTGTGCGGCTGATAGCAACAAAAATCTCAAGTTGTCTTAAACTAAACTTCATATCTGTTTTCTAGATATCTGTTTTATAGATATATATAATCGTTATAATTCATTTAACATATATTCTACGCTAGTATAAAATACGTATCAAATGCAGAAGGAAAGCGCGATGAAAATATTAGTAGCAGTGAAGCGGGTGGTTGATTATAACATCAAGGTACGTATCAAACCTGATGGTTCAGACGTGGATATCCATGGGGTAAAAATGGGCGTTAATCCATTTGATGAGAATGCCATTGAGGAAGCGTTACGTCTTAAAGAACAAGGCAAAGCCACTGAGGTGGTAGCCGTTTCACTAGGAACGACTGCAAATCAAGACGTATTGCGTCATGCTTTAGCCATGGGCGCTGATCGCGCTATCCTCATAGAAAGCCACGTTAAACTACAGCCACTGGGCGTTGCTAAATTGCTCAAGACTGTTGTAGAACGCGAGCAGCCAGACATTATTCTCCTTGGCAAACAAGCGATTGATGATGATTCTGGTCAAACCGGACAGATGCTGGCGGCGCTACTAGGTTACCCGCAAGGCACATTCGTATCAGCACTCAATGTAGAAGGCAATGAAGTCACGGTAACACGTGAAGTAGATGGCGGCACAGAGGACATCGCCATCACTTTACCGGCAGTCATCACCGCAGACCTACGTTTGAATGCCCCACGCTTTGTGAAGTTGCCTAACTTAATGATGGCAAGAAAAAAACCAATTGAAACACTCCACGCACCGGAAATGGGTGTTGATGTTAAGCCACGTCTTAAACTCTTACAAGTGACTGAGCCTGCTGCCAGAAAACCTGGTATCAAGGTGGATAGTGTTGAAGAGCTTTTAAGTAAATTGCGCACCATTGAAGGAATACAGCTGTGAAAACATTAGTACTGGCCGAACATGACGGTAAACAACTTAGCCCCGCCTTATTTCAGGCAGTGACCGCGGCACAATTCTGGAATTCACCTGTCGATTTGCTGGTGGTAGGTAGCAATACCAGTGAGATTGCACAACAAGCAGCAGCAATCAGCGGCGTGGCACGTGTTATTCAGGCAGATGCAGTACACCTAGCGCACCCGTTGGCTGAAGATGTTGCCAACCTGATTTTTGAAATTGGCCGCGAATATCAAGTGATTTTGGCTGCACACTCCTCTTTTAGCCGAAATATCTTGCCACGTGCTGCTGCACTGCTTGATGTCGCCATGATTTCAGATGCACTTTCAATTCATAATGACAATACTTATGTGCGCTCAGGTTATGCTGGAAACATCCTCAATACGATTCACAGTACGGACGCTATTCAAGTATTAACTGTACACAGCAGCAACTTTGCTGCTGCAAGCTTAGGCGGCAGCGCAGAAGTCGTGAGTATTAAGGTGCCTGCTGCGTTTGGTAAAACTCGCTGGCTTGCTGAAAAACATAACCACTCTGATCGCCCTGCGCTCAGCTCAGCCAAGATCGTTGTTTCTGGCGGCAGATCGCTCGGTAGTGCCGAGAAATTTGAACAGATATTATCACCGCTTGCTGCCAAATTAGGCGCGGCTTTAGGTGCTACTCGCGCCGCGGTAGATGCGGGCTATGCACCTAATGAGATTCAAGTTGGTCAAACTGGTGTCGTAGTAGCGCCTGATTTGTATATTGCAATTGGTGTATCCGGCGCGGTACAACACACTTATGGCATGAAAGATAGTAAAATAGTGGTTGCCATTAACCAAGATCCTGATGCACCGATTTTTCAAGTAGCCGATTATTGCCTGGTAGCAGATTTGTTTGAAGCTGTGCCCACGCTGACAGCCGCGATACATTAATCAACTGAACGATCAATTGCAGTAGTAATCTATAACAATAGAAAATATTAAATTATGAGTAAATATTCTACAGAACGTGTATTAAGCGTTCACCACTGGAATGAAACCCTATTCAGTTTCAAAACTACGCGCGACCCTGGTTTACGTTTTGAAAACGGCCAGTTCGTGATGATTGGCCTTGAGGTTGAAGGCAGACCACTAGCGCGTGCTTACAGTATTGCCAGTCCGAATTACGAAGAAACTTTAGAGTTTTTCAGCATTAAAGTACCGAACGGTCCGCTGACATCTCGCTTGCAGCATTTAAAAGTGGGCGATGACGTCCTTGTTGGCCGCAAACCAACCGGTACTTTGGTGATCCATGATTTGAAACCAGCAAAAAACCTTTACCTGTTTGCAACGGGTACCGGTCTTGCTGCATTTATGAGCGTAATTCAGGATATCGAAGCTTATGACCGCTTTGAAAAGATCGTATTGATTCACGGCGTGCGCCATGTGAGTGATCTGGCTTACAAAGACTTCATCGAACAAGAGTTACCTAACAACGAATTTATCGGTGATGTAGTGCGTGAAAAGCTCATTTACTACCCAACTGTCACTCGTGAGCCATTCCGCAATCAAGGCCGTTTAACAGACTTAATCAACTCAGGTAAATTATTTGAAGATATCGGTTTGCCGCCATTAAGTCCTGAGAATGACCGCGTCATGATCTGCGGTAGTCAGCATATGCTGGATGATTCCGCCAACCTGCTAGATGCTAGAGGTTTTCAGGTGTCTCCTCGCATTGGTGAGCCAGGTGACTATGTGATTGAACGTGCCTTCGTTCAAAAATAAAAGCTCAAAATAATAATTTAGTTACCTATGTATCTCAACTATGTATACCAAATACGTAGGTAACTAATTTTCTAACAACTACACTTTCTTCAAAAACTCCGTTTTTAAAACAAGCCCTTTTACTTTATCGGCATTACACTCAATTTCGCCTTCATTATCTGTCAGGCGAATATTCTTGATCACCGCCCCTCTTTTCAGTACCGTTGAAGTTCCCTTAACTTTAAGGTCTTTAATGATCTGTACCGAATCGCCTGCGCTCAGCACATTGCCGTTACTATCTTTGATGTCCATCGTTTACAGCCTCCTATTGTCGGGGCAATTATAATCTAGCCAAAGTCTTAATCTATCCATGATGTCACTGTTTATCATTGAAAGTTTCTAGATTGTTAGATGACTGGTTATAATTCGCCTACACAAAATACACAACCAGCAGCAATCTACTTAATCAGGAAAATAATATGGCAGGTGCTAGTCTTTTAACGCTTATCGATGATATTGCAACTATTTTGGATGACGTTTCAGTCATGACCAAAGTGGCAGCCAAAAAAACTGCCGGGGTCTTGGGCGATGACCTAGCATTGAACGCGCAGCAAGTCGCGGGCGTGAATGCAGACCGTGAGTTGCCTGTCGTGTGGGCGGTTGCTAAAGGCTCTGCTATTAACAAACTGATTTTAGTGCCTACTGCCCTCGCCATTAGCGCCTTTGCACCTTGGGCAGTGACGCCATTGTTAATGTTAGGCGGCCTATTTTTATGTTTTGAAGGCGTAGAAAAGCTATACCATCAGTACTTTCACCATGAAGAAGTGCATCATTTAGAGCCACAAAACTTAATTGGCAAAGATGAAAGCATTAACGTAGAAACTACCGAAAAAGAAAAAATCGCAGGCGCAGTACGTACCGACTTTGTACTCTCGGCTGAAATCATCGTTATTACACTAGGCACAGTAGCTACCGCTGCTTTTATGCAGCAAGTGCTGGTACTAGCTGGCATTGCTGTCATCATGACCGTGGGTGTGTACGGCTTGGTCGCTGGTATCGTTAAACTGGATGATGGTGGGCTGTATTTATCTATCAGCACTGGTAAAAGTTTATTCGCGCAATTCAAACGTAAGCTTGGCTTTGCTATTTTAAGTTTTGCGCCTTACATGATGAAGACGCTTTCAGTGGTTGGTACAGCGGCAATGTTCCTGGTTGGTGGTGCGATTCTCACGCATGGCATTCCAAGTGTGCACCATTGGATAGAACATTTTTCTAGCACTTTGGGTAGCAGCTTTGTACAAGCAATTACGCCTACTTTATTAAATGGAGTTTTTGGTGTGGTAGCGGGCGCCGCTGCACTCATGTTATTTAGCGTTGCTAAGCGCTTATTCCCGAAAAAAGCGAACTCAGGTAAACCAGCCATTAAAGATTCTCTATGATTGTAGTAGCAGACCTCATAGGCAGCATTGCTGCGTTCTTAACAACCACCGCTTTCATGCCACAAGCCTATCACTCATGGAAAACGCGCGATGTATCAGGCATCTCGCTGCCTATGTATAGCATGTTTAGCTTGGGCGTAGCATGTTGGTTAATCTATGGCATGATGATTTCCAGTTGGCCTATCATCGTGGCAAACAGCATCACATTAATTCTGGCCTGTGCCGTGCTTTATTTGAAATTAAAACACAGTTAAAAAAGCACAGCTAAATCACTAAAACTATTTACCAAGTGTATACACCAAAATGTTATCGCCTGCGGTATAGCCAAAGATAGAGTTACCGCCAGCAGCGACTGCAACATACTGCACGCCATCAATCTCATAGCTGATAGGTGGTGCATTCACCCCCGCATCCGCCTTAGCTTGCCATAACAAATCACCCGTAGCGCTATTGTAAGCATTGAAATTGCCGTTGCCCTCACCTGCAAACAGTAATCCGCTACGGGTAGCGAGCAAGCCACCAATCAACGGCTGCTCGGTTTTAAGCTGCCATTGCATCTTACCTGTACTTAGATTGATTGCAGACAATACTCCCCAGCGCGGGTCTTTTGTCGGTTCAGACGAGGCGTAACGAATCGCAGGTAAATCATCTTTAGCAGGCTCATCCACCAAGGTATATTTAATTGGGGCGTGGATGCCCGCCACGAAACTGGTTTGCGTCATTTCATCTACAGCACTTGGGCTCCAATTGGCACCGCCCAAAATGCCCGGATACAACACCGTGCCCTGTTTAGTCGCCTTAGCAAATAGATTCTTTTGTGGCACAAAGGCATCTGACTTCATGAGCAACTCACCTGTCATCCTGTCATGCACGTAATACCACCCGATCTTGCTGGCCTGCCCTACCGCCGGAATCATTTTGCCATCTTTTTTATAGTCAAATAACACAGGTGGGCTCGCCAAATCATAACCCCACACATCGTGCGGTACTTGCTGATAGTGCCATTTGAGTTTGCCGGTCTCGGTATCTAGCGCGACCAAAGACACGGTATAAAGATTATCACCGGGTCGAGAGATATCATTCATCTGTGGTGACGGATTACCGGTACCAAAATAAAGTGTATTGGTTTTGACATCAATGGCTGGCGTGCTCCACGCCGAGCCACCGCCATAACGCCACGCATCTTTGTTATTTACAACGTTAGCTTTTTCAGCGGCAATGTCGCGGTTGAGTGATATGCCATCAGAAGTAGTTTCGGCGAAAACACCTTCCCAACCTTGCGTAGGAATCGTATCAAATTGCCAGATACGTTTGCCGTTATTCATATCATAAGCAGCCAAGAAACCTGGGCGACCATAGCGACCATCCACTCCCACGACCGCCCCCAATGGTGCATCCTTTGTCGGCTGATCTACATGCAAGCCATAACCTACCCCAGTGACACCTACAATCACTTTGCCGTTATATACAACTGGCGCCATCGCAATACCAATACCGGTACCGCCGTAAGCTTGTTTATTGCTATCTGACTTATTCAGTGAGCTTGTATTTTCAGTGAGCGCAGTGTCATCAGCAACATCTATATCCCACAGTTTTGCCCCGTCCTTAGCATCCAGCGCGATCAAGCGTGCATCCACAGTACCAATAAATACTTTGCCATTACTGACGGCAACACCCCTATTTGCGGGACCGCAACACATTTTCCAATTCGCTCTACGCTCATGTTTGTAGCGCCATAATTCTTTACCCGTCTTGGCGTCCAAGGCGGCCACATGGTTATAAGGCAAAGCGACATACATCACGCCATTGGTCACAACCGGTGTTGCCTGAAAACTAGCAGTCACGCCGCTTTTGAATTGCCAAGCCAGTTTTAAATTTTTTACATTGGACTGATTGATTTGTATCAGAGGTGATAAGCGCTGATTAGTGTAATCGCGTCCGAAGCTAGGCCATTCATGGGTCTGACTTGTTAACATAGGTTGGGAACTACATGCTGAAAAAGCGCATAACAAAGTGGCTAACACTACATATTTATTAAACGAATTCATATTTTTATTGAACACCATATTGAATTAAATGTGAGCGAGACTATACAGGTAAGTATACTACAGTGTATCTTTTAACTAAATACTACAATCAGGTAATCGAAATTACACGACCAGCAACCATAAACGTAATAATGTATGAATTGCGCTGGTGGCGCTAGGTGAAGGTTGGCATAATAACCATCATCATTAAAAAGAAAGTATCGATTGAAAATAGCCATCATAGGAAGTGGTATTGCAGGCAACACTATCGCTTATCACTTGCATCCACAACACGATATCACCGTGTTTGAAGCTGAAAGCCATGTTGGTGGCCATGCCCACACACACCACATCATGCATGAAGGTCGTAATCTCACTGTAGATACCGGCTTTATGGTATTTAATGACCGTGCTTATCCCAATTTTATTCAATTATTGGATGAATTGAAAGTCGCTTGGCAGCGTAGTGACATGAGCTTTAGTGTGCGCTCTGAACATACAGATTTTGAGTTCAACAATGCCAGTTGGCATAGCCTATTTGCACAACGCCGTAATTTTTTTAAACCGTCGTTTCATCGCATGGTTCGAGATATTTCACGTTTTAATAAGACCTCACTCGAACTCTTGCAAGATGGCAATGAAATCAAGCTGGGTGACTATTTACGTCAAGGTCAATACAGCCAGCAGTTCATAGACCATTACATCATCCCTATGGGGTCAGCGATTTGGTCTACCGATGCACGGCAGATGCTGGATTTTCCCGCGCGTTTTTTTGTACGATTCTTTCACCAGCACGGCATGTTAGCGGTGAAAAATCGTCCACAATGGCGGACGATTAAAGGTGGTTCGGCCAGCTATGTTGCCGCACTCACCGAGAACTTCCAATATAAGATACGGTTGAACACCCCCATAGAAAGCGTACGTCGCTTAAAGGCTTCAGTGCGTGTCAAACCCTTATTTGGCGAGGAGGAAAAGTTTGATTACGTATTTTTTGCATGCCATAGCGACCAGGCATTAAAACTATTGAGCGATAAGAGCCAAGCCGAAACTGAAATATTAGGTGCGATTCCATATCAGGAAAATACCGTGTATCTGCATCATGACGCTTCACTATTACCAAAGCGCGAACTGGCTTGGGCGGCAATAAATTATCATGTCAGCACACCACCAGCAGACCGTGTTGCAGTGACCTACAATATGAATGTTCTGCAAAACTTGCAATCCCGATACTCACAATCAAAAGAGCCTCTACTCGTGACGCTTAACCAGACTCGACTCATCAACCCAGCCAAAGTATACAAACGCCTCAAGTATACGCACCCTATTTACACCGTTGCAGGTGCTGCGGCGCAAGCCAGACATGCAGAGATTAGCGGCGTAAATCGTACTGGCTTTGCCGGTGCTTACTGGGGCAATGGCTTTCATGAAGATGGCGTTATCAGCGCACTAGAAGCCTTAAAACATTTTGAGCGTGCCTGCATTGGTTTAAAATAAGGCTTAATTTAGTTATATAAACTGCCATAGCGCCACCAATGCAAAATCTCATCAACACGCATGCAAAAATCGAATGGCACGACAATCAGCCCTACTCAACAACATTTGGTGATGTATATTTCTCAAGTGATAATGGCTTGCTTGAGACTGAATATGTATTCCTGCAAGGCAACCACCTAGCCTCACGATGGCAGCAGCTAGCCGCCGATAATTTCATTATCATTGAAACTGGCTTTGGTACTGGCTTGAATTTTTTATGTGCAGCCCGCTTATGGCTTGATGCCGCGCCACTAGATGCCACCCTGCATTTCATCAGTGTAGAAAAATATCCACTCACGCTAAAAGATATAACCACCGCCTTACAATCTTGGACTGATTTACATAGTGTCCAAGAGCCATTTTTGGCAACATACTCAAGCTTATTAAGTGACGAAAAATCTATAGCACTGTTTGATCATCGCATTCACTTAACGCTGTTAATTGGCGATGCTACAGAGCAATTACAGCACATTAAAAATAAAGCAGATGCATGGTTCTTAGATGGTTTTGCACCTGCAAAAAACCCGGATATGTGGCAACCCGCCCTATTTGAACAGATGGCAAGACTCTCGCATGACAGCGCTACATTCGCCACCTTCACAAGCGCTGGAATAGTACGCAGAGGCTTGATAGCTGCAGGGTTCGAAGTGACAAAGCAAGCTGGGTTTGGTAAAAAACGTGAAATGCTCACTGGTATCTTTGTGAACGACAAAGCATGAAAACTGCCATCGTCATCGGTGGCGGCATTGCTGGCTGCAGCACCGCATACGCACTCGCTAAACACGGCATTCAAGTCACCTTACTGGAGCGCCACGCCACATTAGCCAGCGAAGCCTCTGGCAACCCCCTAGCGGTACTGTATCCACGACTGACAGGACAACACACCGCGCTGGAACAGCTTAATCTAAACGGTTATCTGCATAGTTTAAAACTCATAAAAGACTTAGGTTTTGAACAATGCCAGTATCACGCTTGCGGTGTAATGCAGCTTGCCATTGACCAAAAACAGTATAAAAAACATCAATTAGTGGCAGAGCTATATGCCGAGGATAGATTATTTAAATCACTAAACGCTGATGAGTTGAGCAAAATCGCAGGCATTGATTTAGTACACAATGGCTTATATTTTCCTGAGGCAGGCGGCATCAATATGCCAGAGTTATGTTATGCACTAGTGCAGAGTCAGCACATTCAGGTCGTCACCAACACACAAGCCATTGAAATCAAAAAAACCGCACAAAATTCATGGCAAGTTTCATCAGATTCAGCGCTCATTGCTGAAGCAGATATCGTCGTCATTGCCAACGCTAATGATGCAACTAAATTAGGCCAAAGTTCACACATTCCCTTGACTGCCATACGAGGTCAATTGAGTGTTTTACAAGCATCTGAACAAAGCGAAAAGTTACGAACCATATTGTGCGGCGAAGGCTATATCAGCCCAGCTATCGATAAGCTGCATTATTTAGGTGCAACATTTACCACCAATGACAGCGATGCCAAAGTAAGAGCAACAGACCACGATGCCAACTTAAACCTGCTCAATACAATGTCGCATGATCTATATAAAACTCTGCAAAGCCATGTAGTGTCTGGACGCGTGGCATGGCGCAGCCAAACGCCTGATTACTTGCCAGTCGCAGGCCAACTTTTAGATGTGAATGCGCTGATGGTGGGCAAATTCTATTACAACGACAGCCCAGAGAAGTTACCTTGGGCGCCTGGCTTATTCATTAATGTCGGTCACGGTGCAAAAGGCTTTTTAACAGCACCGCTTTGCGCAGAAATCATTGCAGCTAATGTTACCAATTCAGAAGCTCCGGCTCCAATTGATTTACTGAATGCCTTACAGCCCAACCGTTTTATATTGCGCAAACTAGGCCTGAAATTGTTAGCGCAGCATCTAATCCAGTCTTAATCACTGCTTAAACATTAAATGCTTCATGTAAAATTGTAACTATGCAAAGCGCTACTTCACTTTATCACCAAGCTCACAGCTTCCATCGCAATGGTCAATTAGCGCAAGCTGAGCCACTTTATCGTCAAGTGATTCAATTACAAACCAACCATGCTGATGCACATCATATGCTGGGGCTGATTTGTTATCAGACCAATCGCAAGCAGGAGGCTGTTAAGCATATCGAGCAAGCTTTGGCATTTAATCCGCGCCATTTAGATTATCTGAATAACTATGGGCTAGCCTTACGCGCCAGCAGCCAGCCGGAAGCTGCGCTAAAAAGCTTTCAGCAAGCCATTCTGCTGCAACCTAAAGACCTAGACGTACAACTCAATTTGGCAAACACCCTGCTTGAACTCACACGGTTTGAAGAGGCCGCGGGCTATTACCGTTGTGTGTTGCGTGTGCTCCCAAATAGAGATGATGTACGTGCCGCGCTTTGCCACTGCTTGTCATCTCTTGGCAATGCTGCGCACTTAGCTGGAAACTATCTGCAAGCTGAAGCCTATTTTGCAGAAGTGATTACAATAAATACGCAAGATGCCGCCTTGTATTACAACTTGGCAAACGCACAACGTGAATTAGGCAAGCCCGCTGAAGCCGCTAAACACTATCAAAAGGCAATTCATTTAAGCCCAAATGACGCTGATGCTTACAATAATCTAGGCAATGTACAGCGTGAACTTGGCCAGTTGGATTTAGCGATTGTAAGTTATGAGCACGCGCTAAAAATCAACCCGCAGCTTTACCATGCAAAGGTGCATCTGGTGCATCAAAAGCAGCATATCTGTGATTGGCAAGGTTTGTCTGAGAACATTCAAGAGATACGTGGTTGGGTTAACACTCACCCCGAAGCGCAGATTTCGCCTTTTGCCTTTTTAGCCATGCCTAGCACTACTGCGAGCGAACAAAAGTTATGTGCAGATAATTGGGTCAACAATCGTTATGCGGCGCTTATTGAGCATGGTAAACAGCTAGCCTTTGAACATAGCCATACTCAAGCTAAAAAACTGAAAGTCGGCTATCTATCGGCCGACTTCAGGTTACACCCTCTCGCATTCTTAATCAGTGAACTCATAGAACTGCATGACCGCAAGCATTTTGAAATCATTGCTTTCTCCTATGGTGTGAATGATAAAACCAGCGCCAGAACACGCTTAGAAAAAGCCTTTGAGCAGTTTTACGATATTCGCCATTTATCCGAGATTGATGCTGCCAAAAAGATACATGCATGCGGCATTGATATCTTGGTAGATCTCACCGGGTTCACGCAGACCAGCCGCAGCGGTATCGCTGCCCTGCGCCCTGCGCCTGTCAATGTGAACTGGCTAGGTTTCCCCGGCACTATGGGTGGTTCTAATGGACAAGCGCTGTTTGACTATGTTTTGACGGACAGCTTTATCAGCCCGCCAGAAGCAGCACATCACTACGCTGAAACATTAGCGATACTACCGCATGCCTATCAACCTAATGATAGAAAACGGCCTATTGGCAAAACGCCCAGCCGCGAGGCATGCCAGTTACCAGACAATTCATTTGTATTTTGTAGCTTTAACCAAACCTTTAAAATCACGCCCGAAATTTTTGCCGTTTGGATGCGCTTGCTCAAATCAGTATCTAACAGCGTGCTTTGGTTACTAGACTGCAATCAATGGGCAAAACAAAACCTAATAAAAGAAGCCTTAGCACAAGGTATTAGCGCAGACAAACTCATCTTTGCACCGCGCGTAGCCATTGCAGATCATCTGGCACGCCATGCACATGCTGACTTATTTTTAGACACGCTACCCTACAACGCTCACACCACTTGCAGCGATGCCTTGTGGATGGGCGTTCCCGTGCTTACGTGTACTGGCGATACTTTTGCCTCCAGAGTGGCTGGCAGTTTGCTCAATGTGACTGGCTTAAATGAGCTGATTACTGACAATCTGCAAGACTATGAGAATAAAGCGCTAGAACTCGCACAGAACACTGCAAAACTTGCTGAATTAAAAAATAAATTACAAACAGCTAAAGTAAATTCTGCCTTGTTCGACACAACACTTTTTGCCAGATCGCTTGAAGATATCTATCAAACAATGTACTCACGCCGTGAGAATACTTAAGTGAAGAGCAATAGATAAAGCACAGTGACTGAACAAAAATTTATGCTAAAGTCACAAAAAATCGATTCACAAATAATTTAAAAAAGACACTCAGGATCACACATGGCCGCCATCGACATCACCCCCATCTTAAAATTCATGTTGGATAAAGGTGGTTCGGACTTATTCTTCAGCACAGGCGCTGCGATTCATATTGAAGTAGAGGGTGACACACTGCCGGTAAATGCCCAACTCATGGTGCCTGGCATGATTAAGGAGATTGCCTACTCCATCATGAGTCCAGCACAGATCAAAGAGTTTGAAGAAACTTTAGAATGTAATTTTGCGATTAGCAAAAAAGACGTCGGTCGCTTCCGTGTCAATGTATTCAAGCAACGTGGCGAAGTCGGCATGGTCATTCGCCACATCAAAACTGAAATCCCATCGATTGAAACCCTAGGCTTACCGCAAATATTGAAAGATCTTATCAATCGCAAACGCGGCTTAATCTTAATGGTGGGCGCCACCGGCTCCGGCAAATCTACTTCATTAGCGGCGATGATTGACCATCGTAATGAGACAACTACGGGTCATATCCTGACTCTTGAAGACCCGATTGAATTCGTACACCCACACAAAAAATCCGTAGTGGATCAACGCGAGGTTGGTATTGATACCTTATCTTTCGAGAATGGCCTTAAAAACGCCATGCGCCAAGCGCCAGACGTGATTTTGATTGGTGAAGTACGCGATATGGAAGGCATGAAAAACGCCCTATCCTACGCCGAAACTGGCCATTTATGCCTAGCCACATTGCATGCCAACAATGCTAACCAGGCACTTGAGCGCGTGATTTCATTCTTCCCGGAAGAAGCTAAAGCAGGCTTGTTACTTGGCATGTCCTTGAATTTAGTTGCCATTGTTTCGCAGCGCCTGATACCTGGCAAACGAAGTAAACGTGTAGCTGCAATTGAAGTCATGATCAACACACCTTACATGGCGGAATTGATTCAGAAACAAAAAATGAGCGACATGAAAGAGATCATGGCAGATAACAACGACATTGGCATGAATACCTTTGACCAATCTCTGTTCAGATTATTTGCCAATGGTCAGATTGATGAAGAAAATGCGTTGGCTAATGCAGACTCGCGCAACGACCTGTCATTAAAAATCCGCTTTGCGGCTGAAGGTACCCGTACTTCCAGCTTCAGCGGCTAGATTTTCAAAGGCTTAATCTTTGTAGTTGCTGGCGGCAAATATTGCGGCAATTACAATTAAACCGCCGCCTATCCATTCGTTGATAGCCATTGTTTCATTCGCCAAGTAGTATGAGGCAATGGCAGCCACTACCAATTCAAACAGAAACAGCACCGAAGCGCGTGTGGCCTTGATTTGCGTCACGCCGTATTGCACCAGCAAAGTCGCTGCCATCAGCAGTAATGCAATCAAGCCCATTATCAGCCAATTAGTAACGCTAAAGAAGCTGGGCGCTGGAAACGGATCATTAATAAAAGGTATGGAGAGTAGCGCCACCACAATCACACCAAACCACACTGCAAAAGACTTCGCTCGAATACTCAAATGACTAGATTTACGCGTAATCACGTTAGTCAGTGAAAAACCTATACCTGAAGAGAGCGCCAACCATTCTGCTTGGTTCCTAGGCATGGGCAAGCTACTCAACTGCGGGTCGTACAGCATGATGAACGCACCGATCAATGAAATGGCAATTGCAATATATCCAGCTAAATAAGTACGTTCCTTTAACCAGAAATGCGCAAGCATCAATGTCCACAGCGGTGACAAATAGAACAGCAGCATCACGCGCATCACCTCACCATCAATCACTGCCAGCACGTAACTCAGATTAGTCCAACCTGCAATTACGCTCAGCCAGATAATGCTCGGCGGCAATGTAAAGATTCCGCGCCAGTACTTGGCGAAATAGATACAAGAAACTACTGCTGCAATGCTATAGGTATAAAAACTAGAGGCAACACCAGAGACCCCCGCCTCAGACATGATGCGATACGGATACCAGATAATGCCCCAGCAGAGCGCGCCAAATAACAAACCAAATACTGCAATAGCATGGCTATAGTTGTGCTGAATATTGTTATTAGGTTCGTTCACGTTGTTTTCTTTATTAATTTTCTGATTTTCCCGTGCTTACTTTGGAATTACAGACTTTGGCGATGTCTGTACCCTATATTACAATAGCGCCTATGAATCCAAATTTAAATCTGCTACAACCTTATCCTTTTCAACGCTTACGCGACCTGTTCAAAGGCGCCACACCAAACCCAGCTTATTCTGCAATCAACTTATCGATTGGTGAGCCTAAACATGCGACACCACAATTGATTAAAGATGCACTGGTGAACAATCTAGGTGGCCTGGCTAATTATCCCACGACTATCGGTTCTATTGAGCTTCGCGAAGCGATTTCGGCGTGGATTTCACGCCGTTACGACGTACCAGCGTTAAACCCTGATAAAGCCATATTACCGGTCACCGGCAGCCGTGAGGCTTTGTTCGCCTTTGCACAGGTAATTATCGATAAATCGAAACCGAATCCTGTAGTCATTTCACCCAACCCGTTTTACCAGATTTATGAAGGCGCCGCGTTCTTAGCTGGTGCTGAGCCTTATTTCTTAAACACATTACCCGAAAGCCAGCATGCAATGGATTTTGAAAGCGTGCCGGTAGAGGTGCTTAATCGCACTCAGTTAGTGTATGTATGCAGCCCAGGCAACCCATCCGGCAAGGTAATGAGTTTGGCGCAGTGGAAAACCATCTTTGAACTATCAGACAAATACAACTTGGTGATTGCGGCAGATGAATGCTACTCAGAGATTTACTTTGATGAAGCATATCCACCGCTAGGCGCGCTACAAGCGGCGCATCAACTAGGTAGAGATTATAAAAACCTTATTGTTTTCAGTTCACTCTCAAAACGCTCAAATGTGCCTGGCATGCGCTCAGGCTTTGTCGCTGGTGATGAAAAAATCATCGAGAAATTCGCGTTGTACCGCACCTATCATGGCTGCGCCATGAACCCAGCAGTACAAGCAGCCAGCTTGACCGCTTGGAATGATGAAGCGCATGTGATTGAAAACCGCAGGCTGTATGCTGAAAAATTCAGCATCGTGACACACATGCTGCATGGTGCCCTAGAAGTCGAAATGCCGGATGCAGCGTTTTATCTGTGGGCTAGAACCAAAGAAAGCGATACTGATTTCGCCTTAAAACTCTATCGTGATTTTAATGTAACGTTGTTGCCAGGCAGTTATTTGGCACGTGAAGCGCATGGGTTAAACCCAGGTAAGAACTTTGTTAGATTGGCGTTGGTTGCAAGCCTGGATGAGTGCGTGGAAGCAGCTAATCGTATTCAAAAAATGGTCTCTTAAACTTAAATCAATTTATTAACTTTATTGTTTAATAAATTGATTTATTTCATTAAATACTAATTCATTTAAATTTGGATTTAAACAATCCAATTCAATAATATCATCCATGCCGCGCAACCAGGTCAGCTGACGTTTTGCCAGCTGACGTGTGGCAAAAATACCTCTGTCACGTAATTCCGCAGCATCATACTCACCAGCCAAATGCTCTAAAGCTTGTCGATACCCTACGCAACGCATCGAAGTTGAATCAGGTGTCAGTTCCGGATATTTAGCTTTTAACGCTTTCACCTCATCAATAAAACCCGCGGCCAGCATCTGGTCAAAACGCAATGCAATACGCTCATGCAATACTTTACGGTCACTTGGCACCAGTGCGATTTTTAACAACTTATATGGCAATGCCTCGCTAGTTTGTTTGGCATATAAGGCCGTCATACTTTCGCCAGTAATTTCAAACACCTCTAACGCACGTTGTATGCGCTGTGCATCATTCGGCTGCAAACGCGCAGCAGTATCAGCATCAACCAGTGCGAGTTTTTCGTGCATGGCTGGCCAGCCAATCAAAGCGGCTCTTGCGTCTAATCTGGTACGTACTTCCGGGTTAGCTTCTGGCAAGCCACTCAAACCACCCTGCAAGGCTTTAAAGTACAACATCGTGCCACCCACCAACAGCGGGATTTTTCCACGCGCTGTGATATCCGCCATTAATCGCAAAGCATCAGTTCTAAAGTTGGCCGCAGAATAGGCGCTGGTTGGGTCGATGATATCAATCAGGTGATGCGGCGCTTTTGCCAAGGTCTCGGCATCTGGCTTGGCTGTACCGATATCCATATCGCGATACACCAAAGCAGAATCTACGCTGATGATTTCAACAGGTAGTTTTGAATAGAGTTCAACAGCCGCACCAGTCTTGCCGCTGGCAGTTGGACCCATAAGAAATATTGCTACGGAATTAATGTCCACACCACTGATCTTCACATGGAACTCCATCACCATCCCCATCAGCTATGGTTCCGGGACAGTTTTGTAAATAAAACATGGCTTCATCACAAGATATCATTTCAGCGCAATGAGTCTTACTGGCACATTGAAATTTCTGAATTTTTAAAGTGTGCGATTGCTCTAATAATTCAACCTCATCATTGACTGGATTAACAATTTCTTTTTCAGCTAGATTAAATTGAGTCCAAATAAAATAACCAGAAATGATTAAAAAAAGCAGGCCAAATATACTGTAATTTCTTTGCTTTTTTATGCTTGTAGTCTGCGGTTGATTACGAGTGCGAACAACTCGATTTAAGTACAAAACGTTGTAAGCTTGCATCCCTTTTTTAGCATCTATGGCGATTTCAAATGTGATTGCTTCGCCAATTATTGGACGCCCTTGTCCTTTAGGAAAAGCACTAACATGTACAAATACCTGCTCAGCTTGGCTGTCTACAGTGACAAAACCATAACCTTTATCATCAACCCATTTAATAACTTTACCTTGTTGCCGCATTACTACTTACCTCGCATGAACATTTTATCCAAGTCACTCATACTCACCTGAAACCATGTTGGGCGACCGTGATTACACATACCACTTCGTTCAGTCGCTTCCATATCGCGTAGTAAGGCATTCATCTCTGGAATAGTAAGTGAGCGATTTGCGCGCACAGCAGCATGGCAAGCCATGGTGCCTAGCAGTTCATTTCTGCGCTCCGTAAGTGCCCTGCTGGCGCCATATTCGCGTAAGTCACGCAACACATCGCGCGCTAAGGTTACGGCATCTGCATCTTGCAGCATTGTAGGTACTGCCCGCACCGCAAGCGTGGTGGGTGAAAGTATGGCAATGTCAAAACCAAGCTGTTGCAAGCTGCTATCGTTACTCGCGATTGCTTCTTGCACGGTCGCGACCTCTAACCTATCAGCATTAAAGCTAACAGGTATTAGCAAAGGCTGCATCGGTACTGTTTTATGGTCTAGTGCATCTTTAAGTTTTTCGTACATGATGCGCTCATGCGCCGCGTGCATATCCACGACCACTAAACCCAGCTTGTTTTGTGCTAATACGTACACACCGTGTATCTGAGCCACTGCAAAACCCAACGGAAAATCATCTGCTGGGTTTGCAAGCGTTGCGTTATTTTCAAACTCGTCTGCGTAACACACGGGGCTAGAAAACTGGCGCTCTAGCGAAGCATTACTGTTTGAGGCGTTACCATTAGCACCAAATAAGGTCTGATAAAAACTCGGCGACTCATTCGCACTTAAATTGATTTGCGACTGATAAGTTGGGTATGGTGCTTGACCGCCACCATTACTGAATGGATTATGCGCAGCCTGACTCGCAGTGACCGCATTTGAAACGCCTGTGGGGGTAGCCAGTGCTTTGTGTAGCGAGTGAAAGATAAAACGGTGGATAGACTGCCCGTCCCTGAACCTGACTTCGGTCTTGCTTGGATGTACATTCACATCGACTAGGTTAGGATCTAACTCTAGAAACAACACGAAAGCTGGGTGGCGGTCATGATGCAACACATCTTGATACGCCTGACGAATCGCGTGCGCAAGCAGCTTATCGCGCACAAAACGGCCATTCACATAGACATATTGTGTATCGCGGCTATTACGGTTGTAAGTTGGTTTAGCGGCAATGCCCCACAAACGCAAACCTGCGGCGGATTCATCTACGCTGATAGATTCTGCGGCGAATTCCGCCCCCAGAACCTCACTAAATCTTTTTTCAGGCGGGCTAATGGCATAGCGGCTAAGCGCCCTGCCATTATGTTGCAGCATGAAGGCTACATCCGGGCGAGATAGCGAGACACGATGAAAAGCTTCTTCACAGTGACCAAACTCGGTACCTTCTGTCTTCAGGAATTTACGGCGTGCCGGTGTGTTGAAATACAGGTCATTCACTTCAATGACCGTACCGGCATCTAAAGCAGCCGGCTCGATTGATGAGATTTCACTGCCGTCTGACGCGATGCGCCAAGCATGCTTGGTATCGAGCGCCCTGCTGCTGATTTGGGTGCGGGAGACCGAGGCGATACTCGCTAACGCTTCGCCTCGAAAACCCAGACTGCCAACAGCCTCTAAATCTTCCAGCGTAGCAATCTTGCTAGTAGCATGCCGTGTGAGCGCCATGGCTAAATCATCCTGCGCAATGCCACTACCGTTATCGGCCACCCTTAGCTGCTTAACGCCACCTTGCAACAATGAAACCTGAATATCTGTACTGCCTGCATCCAGGCTATTTTCAAGGAGTTCTTTGAGTGCAGAGGCTGGACGTTCTACAACTTCGCCCGCGGCAATTTGGCTGATGAGTTGGTCAGGTAAAAGGCGTATTTGCATAGCGCCATTTTACCCGTAAATCGTTAATTCCCTATAAACCGTTAATTTAATAAGTCGTTAACTTCATGAGCTATTAATTTACAGCCTGGTTAATTGACGGTAACGACAATTTTGCCTAGCTGCTCATTCGATTCCATATAACGATGAGCTTCAGCAATTTGTTCAAATGGAAATGTTTTAGCAATAATGGGTTTTAACTTGCCGCTGTTTAAGCCTTCAATCACAAATTTCTTGGCTTTGGCTAAACGTAGAGGGTTTGTTGAGAGTTCAAACAAAACATAGCCACGTATGGTGAGCTGTTTACTAAGAACTGCGAATAACGGCAATGGTGTTGGCTCGGTGCTCAGTGCGCCATATTGAAAGATGATACCGCCTAGTGCTGTAGCGTCTGCCAGCTTGTTAAGCGTCGGGCCCCCTACTGGATCGAACACCACACGTGCACCTTTATCATGCGTGATTTTATTGACTTCGGCAACAATGTCTTGCTCTTCAGATGCAATGACATACTTAGCGCCAACTTTTAAAAGTGCTTCTTTCTTGTTACTTTTACGTGTCATGGCAATCGGTGTCGCACCTAGCATGTTAGCGATTTCAATCGCCGCGATTCCTACGCTACTAGACGCCGCGGTAATCAATACAAAATCACCCGCATTGATATTTGCAATGTCTACCAGTGCGCCATAAGCCGTGGTGTACTGCATCCAGATAGCGCTAGCTTCCACCCATGATAATGACGCAGGATTTTTAGCTACGGCGTGTGCAGGCATATTCACGAGTTCACCATACGAGCCATATTGATTCATTGAGAATGCGGGGATTGTACTCACCGCATCGCCCACCTTGAACTCTGTGACATCCTTACCCACTGCTGTCACCCTTCCAGCGGCTTCATAGCCCAGTCTTGAGGGAAATTGCGGTGTTTCTAAATACATGCCGTTTCGATACATGGTCTCGGCACGGTTGAGCCCGATGGCATGCACTTGGATTTGCACTTCATTACTTGCCGGCGCCGTTACTGATTCTTCTACAATTTGTAATACTTCCGCCCCACCCGTTTTGTTAAATCTAACGATACGTGCCATAGCATTACTCCTTATGTTGTTAATTCCAACCTGATAGAACAATCTTGCCTATAGTAGTGCCTGATTCAAGCTGTGCATGGGCTGCACGCAAGTTTGAAGCATTGATAGGCGACTTGATTTCATTGATCGTGGTTTTCAATACACCATCGTCAATCAGTTCTGCAACACGCTCTAAAATGTAGTGCTGCTCAATCATGTCTGCAGTTTTAAACATGGACCGTGTGAACATTAACTCCCAAACAAAGGTCGCGCTTTTATTTTTAAGCAGGCCTAAATCAGCTGGTTTTGTGGTTTCCACAATTGAACAAATCTTGCCTTGCGGTTTAATCAATTCGGTCATGGTACTGAAATAAGCATCTGTATCGTTGTTGCATAAGATGTAATCCACTTGCGGGATACCAATGGCGTTCATTTGTGTCATCAAACCCTGATGGTGATTGATGACGTGGTGCGCACCTAAGTCATTTACCCATTGAATCGTTTCGGGCCGTGATGCAGTGCTGATTACCTTTAACCCAGCCACCTGATTCGCTAACTGAGTCGCAATTGAGCCTACACCGCCTGCGCCGCCAATAATCAAGATGCTTTTATCTTTATTGCTTGACCTATCCAGAGATATCTCCAGCCTGTCAAACAAAGCCTCCCAAGCGGTCACTGATGTCAATGGCAGCGCAGCGGCCTCTTCAAAACTCAAGCTCAGCGGTTTATGACCGACAATACGTTCATCCATCAACTGATATTCTGCATTACAGCCACTACGGGTAACATCGCCCGCGTAATAGACCAAATCGCCCACCTTAAATAGGCTCACTTCAGCGCCGATTTCCACCACCTCACCAGCGGCGTCCCAACCCAAGACTTTAGGTGAAAGCTCAACCTTATCTTTTGGTTTGCGTATCTTGGTGTCTACAGGATTTACCGCTATCGCCTGCACCTTTACCAGCACATCACGTGGCTTTGGTGTGGGAATAGGTAGCTCAACATCCATGAGTGACTCTGGATTTTCTATCGGTAAATACCTCGTAAGCCCAACTGCCTTCATAGCCACTCCTAAATACTCGCTTCCAGCACTTTTCTGCTGACGTCTAAAGTCACATCTTTATGCTCCCCAAGGGCGACCATACCGTGTGCTTCCAGTTGTTTGAGCAAATTATCAATCGCATCTTGCGTGATTTTGTATTCAGACAGCTTAGTTTTTACACCCAAACTTTCAAAGAAAGTGCGAGTTTTGGCAATTGCGGCATCAATACGGCTTTCTTCATCGCCTTCCGTAATGTTCCAAACCCTAGCTGCGTACTGTAATAATTTTGTATGTTTGGATTCACGTCTAACCTGCAACATCGTAGGCAGAATAATCGCCAGCGTTTGTGCATGGTCTAAACCATGTGCCGCTGTAATTTCGTGACCAAGCATATGCGTTGCCCAGTCCTCAGGCACGCCTGAACATATCAAACCATTAAGCGCTAACGACGCCGTCCACATCAGGTTAGCCTGCGCGTTATAGTCTCTGGGATTTGCCAATACCCTTGGACCAACTTTTATCAAGGTAGAGAGCAAGCCTTCTGAAAAGCGGTCTTGAACCTCCGCGCCCACTGGGTAAGTTAGATATTGTTCCATGGTATGTGTAAAGGCATCCACTACACCATTGGCAAGCTGACGCGCTGGCAATGTATAGCTCTTGGTAGGATCGAGTACAGAAAACTGCGGGAATACGTGCTCATTGGTAAAGTAAAGTTTATCCAACCCACGCGAAATCACGGAACCGTTGTTCATTTCTGAACCTGTAGCAGGTAGTGTCAGTACCGTGCCGTAGGGTAAGGCTTGCTTGATATTGGCACCTTTTTTCAGCAGGATATTCCAAGGGTCTCCTTCTTGATACACCGCTGCAGCGATGAACTTTGTGCCGTCAATCACTGAGCCGCCGCCAACTGCTAATAAGTAATCAATTTTTTCTGCTTTGATTAAAGCGACTGCTTTCATCAATGTATCGTATTGCGGATTAGGCTCAATGCCATCAAACTCCGTCACAGTGCGGCTACCCAAAGCATCAAGCACCTCAGCTAATGTGCCGTTCTTACGTGCACTGTTGCCTCCCAGTAAAATCAATACCCGTGCGTCTTTTGGCACTAGTTTATCCAGCTCTGCTACTTTACCTTCGCCAAATGCGATGCGCGTCGGGTTATAAAAATCAAAATTCAACATTTAAAAACTCCAATAAAACGAATGAAAATCAGTAAATAGACCCGTCGTCTGGTAATTGATGATTAGATTAAAAATCTAGTGACTCATACTTTTTAAGAGCATCATCTAGCTAATTAGTGCCTTATACGCTAAATTCAACATCGTATGCAAAATGACTACAGTAATCAATTTGAATTGGCACGGCGTCTAAAACGACACCACCACTTCTACTTGGGCCCAACTAATTCCGGTAAAACACATCATGCTTTGCTTGCATTGGATCGAGCCAAATCTGGCGTTTACCTCGCCCCATTGCGGCTACTCGCCATGGAGATTCGCGACCGGCTAGTCGCTGCTGGTGTTCCTTGTAACTTGATCACTGGTGAAGAGCGCGTATTGATGCGTGGTGCACAGCATACTGCATCCACGATAGAAATGATGAATCCTTCAAAGGCAGTTGAAGTTGCGGTCATCGATGAAATTCAAATGCTGCAAGACCCTGATAGAGGTGCTGCCTGGACCAATGCTTTGATTGGCGCACCAGCAAGCCAAGTGTTTATATGCGGCTCAAATGCAGTAACAGCGCCGTGTATCGCGGCAATTGAAGCATGTAATGAAACTTACGAAATCACACAGACCAAACGTTTAACGCCACTGGTTTTAGAAGCCGAGAGTATTTGCGGCAAACGATACAGCCGTCAAAAGCTGAAACCCAAACTGCAGAAAGGCGATACGATTATCGCCTTTAGTCGCAAAGACGTACTCACGTTTTCCGCGCGACTTAGGCAATGGAACTTTACCGTAGCCAGCATTTACGGCGCATTGTCACCCGAAGTACGTCGCACGGAATCAGAACGTTTTTGCAAAGGTGAAGCAGATATTCTTGTTGCCACAGATGCAATTGGCATGGGCTTAAACTTACCGATACGCCGCGTGATTTTTTCAAACATTCATAAATTCGATGGGGTTGCCTCGCGGTTACTAAACGCGACCGAAGTACGACAAATCGCAGGCCGAGCGGGCCGCTATGGCATTTATCCAACAGGCTATGTGAGCGTGCTTGAAGATGATGAGCTGATTCATGTAGAGCATATGCTTACCACCAATGACACTGCTGACTTGGTTAAGTTACCAATTGCTGTAAATTTTAACCACATTGGACAACTAAGCACCAAATTACACACACGTAAGATTGCAGAAGTCTTGTCTTACCAACAGGAAAGAAACGTCTTCAATGATGCTTTATTTGAGCAAGCATCACTTGAAAGCCAAATCTACCAAGCACTATTGGTTGACGAATATGCACCTAACATGTCATTAAAAGACAAGTATATCTTCGTATGTGCACCCATCTCCTTAAATGTGGCGTTTGAGAAGGATTATTATTTACTATGCCTAAAAAGTGTAGATCAATCTCAAGTGCGCCACTTACCTACGCCACCAATTTGGTTAGACTCCCGAAGCCCTAAACATCTGGAAGAGGCTGAATTATTGAGTCGCAACCTCAGCTTATACGCATGGTTAAGCTTTAAGTTTCCACAGATTTTTGTGGATGGCAGCGAAATTAGCACTTTACGCCAGCGCGTGAGCCGTTACATTGAAGGCGCCCTACTCACTCAAGCGGGCTATGGAGATACGACTAGAGAAATAGATTACTTGATGACAGAAAGAAGGTAACTACTCTACTGCAACCTTGGTTTTTGCCAGCGCAGGGTTGGTAGCAAAGTATTTTTTAATGCCAGTCAGAATAGACGATACCAATTTGTCTTGATAGTCATCATCATTCAACTTACGCTCTTCTTCAGGGTTACTGATAAATGCGGTCTCAACCAATATCGATGGAATATCCGGCGACTTCAACACCGCAAACCCGGCTTGCTCCACATGGTTTTTATGCAATTTATTGATGTCGCCGATTTGGCTCAATACTGCCTTACCCAATTTCAAGCTATCATTAATTGTCGCGGTTTGCGACAAGTCCAACAAGGTTCTTGCCAATACAGGGTCTTTATCATCCAGACTCACACCGCCAATCAAATCTGATTCATTTTCTTTCTTAGCCAAATAACGCGCACTCGCACTGGTTGCGCCACGTTCGGACAAGGCAAATACGGAAGAGCCTCTTGCTGCAGGGTTTGTAAATGCATCGGCATGGATTGACACAAATAAATCCGCCTGTAACTTACGTGCTTTCACCACGCGCCCATGCAAAGGAATGAAGTAATCACCATCACGCGTTAACACCGCACGCATACCCGGCTCATTGTCGATTCTTTCCTTCAGTTTTTTGGCAATCGTTAAGGTGATATGCTTCTCATGACTGCCGTTAGCGCCCCTAGCTCCTGGATCCTCACCGCCATGACCTGCGTCAATTGCAATAATGATTTCCCGAAGATCTTTATCGATATCTGAATTATTAAAACTGTTCTTTTTGCCAGCTTCTAGATTGATGTTGGCGGATTTTGGCTCAGTGGTGATCGCTGGCTTGGTAATCTCGATAGGCTTAATAACCTCGGCAGGCGTCTCTGTCACGTCAGTTTGTTGTTGTGGCAATGGCTCTACAATCAAAGCCGGTTGCGACGTATCATTAGTGACTGTTTCATTAGGCGTAGTCACCGACGGACTCTGGCCTTCCTGATTACCTTCAACTGCGCCTGTTGATTGACTCTCTCGTTGTGCCAGCATCGCCATCAACGGGTCTTTCACAGGATAGATATCCAATACCAACCGATGTTTATACTCACCCGCCGGCGGTAAAGTGAAAGCGTTTGGCTTTACTTCAGTTTTTAAATCGACAACCAAGCGCACGACACCTGGCTTAAATTTGCCAACGCGTACTTGTTTGATGTAAGGATCGCTGGACAATATTTTGTCAGCCAAAGACTTAACGACAGCATTGAATTCTATGTCATCGATATCAATCACGATACGGTCAGGATTTTTAATCGCAGACATCTTGTAAGTGATAGGGCTATTTGCCTCTAAGGTAATACGAGTATAGTCCTGTGCCGGCCACACCCTTGCTGCGGTGACAAGATTCGCGGCGTGTACTGTACCGGAACTTAAAATTCCAAAACTTAAAACCAAATATACAAATACAAAACTTAAATTTTTAACTACTTTATTTTGTATAGATTTAATCATTATGACGTGGCTTCTGTTTGAATTGCCTTCAAGCATTGAGAACCCAATGCCGAATGTGCTGTTATTTGAATAGTACGTCCCGACGCTTTAATCATAAAAGTAATATCAATATCCGGTGTTGGCAACACGTTTTCCGCTTTCTCCGGCCATTCAATCAGACACACGCTTTCTGCATTGAAGTAGTCTCTAAAGCCAGCCGCTTCCCATTCCTCATCATCATTAAACCGATATAAATCAAAATGATACAAAGTAAATCTGGCGTTTGAATCAGGGTTTAGTATATATGATTCCACCAGTGTGTATGTAGGGCTTTTTACCTTGCCCACATAACCCAAAGCATGTATCAAACCACGAACTAATGTGGTTTTACCGGCACCTAAATCACCATGCAGGTAAATTGTGAGATTGGGATGTATACCCTTCGCTAAAACAGCGCCAAAGTTCAGCGTTGCCGCTTCATCTGCCAAATCAAGTGTAAAATTATTATCCATGAATCCCCCTACTAACAACTTTACCAAACTCGCCGCTGACATCAAAAGCTGGGGCTTGGCGCTGGGCTTTAATCATATTGGCATCACTGATACCAATTTGCAGGCTGCGGAAGCCGAACATCAAGCGTGGATTGCTAAAGGTTTTCATGGTGAAATGGATTATATGGCAAAACATGGGGTGAAGCGTACCCGCCCCGAGGAATTAGTGCCAAATACCATACGCGTGATTTCTGCCCGTTTAGACTATCTACCACCCAACGCCGCCGATAGTGAAACGGTGATGCAAGACAGTAGCAAAGCCTTTATTTCACGCTATGCACTGGGGCGCGATTATCACAAGGTGATGCGCAACAAGCTGCAAAAACTCAGCGAGAAGATTCAATCAGAAATTACCCAGCTTAATATCAGTGACTTTAGCTACCGCGTGTTTACCGATAGCGCACCCGTGCTTGAAGTTGCCTTGGCCGAAAAGGCAGGCTTGGGCTGGCGTGGCAAACACACCCTACTCCTGAATAAAAATCGCGGCTCATGGTTCTTTTTAGGTGAAATTTACACCAACCTGCCCCTAGCCATTGATGCCCCCTCACCCAACCACTGCGGCACTTGCTCCAGCTGCATTGATATATGCCCTACACAAGCCATTACAGCGCCTTATGAGGTCGATGCAAGGCGCTGCATCTCTTACCTCACCATTGAGCTTAAAGGCAGCATACCGCTTGAATTCAGGCCGCTGATTGGTAACCGTGTCTATGGCTGCGATGATTGCCAATTGGTATGCCCATGGAACAAGTTTGCCGAGATAACCAAAGAACCTGATTTTGCCGTTAAGAACGGTTTGGACAATATCAGTTTAGTGGAATGCTTTTATTGGTCTGAAAATGCGTTTAAGCAGAACATGGCTGGCAGCGCGATTTACCGCATTGGTTATACACAGTGGCTGCGAAACATCGCAATAGGCTTAGGCAACGCCAAGACCACACCTGACATTGTGAACGCGCTGCAAAGTCGTGCAAATGATGAATCCGAGTTACTACGTGAACACGTTGCTTGGGCATTAGCACAGCATCAGGGTATATAGCATTCTACCTAACTCATGACTTCAGATGTGCTTATGATTATCTGATGACCTCGAAACCACTGTAAACACCATTATCCGGCTCAATTTCGACTCGCTCCACATGCGCAAGCTCTGGGCCGCGCTGGGCCCAAAGCACAAGGGCGTCTACGGCAGCGAGGTCGCCATGCACTGCAGCTTCTACCGAGCCATCGCTGCGGTTCTTCACCCAACCATTGACCCCTAGCCTTTGCGCTTCCAGACGCATCGAGTCACGGTAGAACACACCTTGTACATGACCATGAATCACGAGACGTAGCTTTTTCTGTGATGAAACTGGAGGAATAATCATTCTTTTCCCTGCAAAATTTACGTAAGATTAAACATTTCTTGTGTGCCCAGCACGCTGGCGAAAAAAGAGCCAACCGTAGATTGCAATATTAACAATGATAACCACAACGGCAAGTACGAACTGAATCTCTCGAGTGAGGCCAGAAGGATAGATGACATTGAGTAGATAGTGTTCAACGAAGCTCTCCATGTACCCAGATTGCCCGGCTTTGAGGCGAAAATAGTTCTCAAAATACGTGAGTGGACAACCGCTACCAGTGAGTTCGACAATGAATCCCCAAGCGGCTGCTGGAAGATGGACAAAAGGAACCCAACGCCACCATACCGTCATTGCGCCACCCAAGAGGGCAAACAGAATGAAAGCCAGATGGAGCAAGATGATACTGTCAGCAGCTAAACGAAAGTACATACCCGTTAACCCATCAAACCTTTAAAACATTATACTAAGTTAACGTTAGAAACTGCTTAGAAGATAGTTCAATTCTGGATGCAAATCAGTTGAATACAACTAAAGACTCAGGTGTAGCGCGTGTGTTTTTTGCCCTGTGGCCAGAAGTACCGGTACGACGGGCGTTGCATACGTTGGCAACAAAATATCAGTCGCAGTGCGAGGCTCGCGTCATGGCTGCGGATAGCCTGCATATGACGTTGCTGTTTCTGGGAGAAGTTGAGCGTACCCGCCTGCTGCAATTGATGCAAACTGCGGACAAGGTATCGGTGCCGCCTTTTGAGTTTCTATTAGAGAAACTGTCATTCTGGCAGCATAACCGGATTGCTTATGCTACAACTCTTGTAGAGGTACCGGCACTGCATCAACTGGTCGCGGCGCTACAACAGGAAGTGCTAGCGACGGGGTTTCTGTTTGAAAGCTATGTTGAAAGCCATGAGTTCACTCCACATGTCACATTGTTACGTAACGTCAAGCATGTTTTAGAGTCACAGCCCATCACGCCCATAATTTGGTGGGCAGATTCGTTCGTATTGGTAGAGTCGGTCATGACGGACCAAGGAGCACGTTACCATGTGGTTCAGAAATGGCGACTCCCACCTTTTGACCAATCCTCTTCTGTTGAACTACCAGTTTAATGGTCACCCCTGATTCAAAATACGTAGGCTTATTTAACTCTGATATGATATTTAGCAGCTGGGAAGGTAGCGGATTCTAAGCCTCTCTAGTCTTTTTAATAAAAGCGACCAATATTTGTAGGAGCTAACAACAATGCTAATTGGCGTCCCGAAAGAAATCAAAGTACGTGAATATAGAGTTGGTTTGGTACCAGCCAACGTACGCGAATTGGTAGCACGCGGTCATGAGGTTATTGTTGAAGCTGGTGCGGGCGGCGGGATTGGTGCAAGTGACGAACATTACCAAGCTGCCGGCGCAACCATCATCCAGTCTGCGCAGGAGATATTCGAACGCGCCCGATTGATTGTTAAGGTCAAAGAACCTCAAGCCGCCGAGCGTAAATGGCTTAGGCAAGGTCAGATTCTCTTCACGTATTTGCATCTTGCTCCAGATCTGAAGCAAGCGAGTGACCTTGTCGATTCCGGTGCAACCTGCATTGCCTATGAAACGGTGACAGCTGATGACGGGGGTTTGCCTTTGCTGGCACCGATGTCAGAAGTAGCAGGCAGGCTTTCGGTTCAGGCTGGTGCATATTTTCTCGAAAAGACGCATGGCGGCGCTGGTATATTGCTTGGGGGCGTGCCTGGGGTTGAACCGGCCATGGTGACTGTAATCGGTGGCGGTGTAGTGGGTACGCATGCGATTGATGTGGCCCTTGGCATGGGTGCTGCAGTCACCGTACTGGATTGTAATGGTGATGTTCTGCACAATCTCCGCAAGCAATTCGGTTCTCGTCTAAATACTGTTTTCTCGACCGCAGAAGCAATTGAGCACCACTGCAGCAGTGCAGATCTCGTAATTGGCGGGGTACTCATCGCCGGTGCCACCGCCCCCAAACTCATCACCCACGACATTGTCAGGAGCATGCGGCCTGGCAGCGTGATCGTAGATGTTGCGATTGACCAAGGTGGTTGTTGTGAGACTTCTCGACCGACCACACACGAAGCGCCAACCTATGTAGTCGATGGCGTCATACATTACTGCGTCGCCAATATGCCGGGGGCTGTGCCACGCACTTCAACTTATGCACTCAACAACGCCACCCTACCTTACGTGCTAGCACTGGCAGACAATGACTTGAATGCGTTACGCGCAGACAAACATCTTTTGAATGGGTTAAATATCCATCAGGGCAGAGTGACCAATTTACCGGTTGCTACTGCACTGGGATTTGCATACTACGAACCTGCGCTCGCTTTAGACTTAGCAAAGAAATCATGATGATTGCGCTAACATCGCTGCCCCAATGATACCTGCTTGATCCCCCATACTAGAGATACGTACACTAACCTTGCCACGCAAAGCAGGAATCAAATCCTGCTCTAGTTGCTGTTGAAAAGCTGGTTGCATCAGCGACCATGCGGCACTCATGCCACCACCAATCACAACTTCTGTTACATCGATAACTTTTAAGATATGCGCCAATGCCTGCGCTAATGATGCACCAGCCAGTGTGTATGCTGCAATTGCGGCTTGGTCACCAGTTTTAGCGCGATTTGCAATTTCACCCGCATGGTATTGCTGTCCTGTAGCTTCAAAGTAAGTGATAGCGACACCGCTGGCTGAGGCATATTGCTCCATACAACCCAAGTTACCACAACCACATTGACGGCCTTGTGGTTCAACAATGATGTGCCCTACTTCCATCGCCACGCCATGCTGGCCTTGAAATGGCTGACCATTCAAAATCAAGCCGCCACCAACACCAGTACCCAAACCCAGATAGATTAAGTTTTGTGTAGCTTCACTTAAGTTTTGTACACCTTCCCTATGCATCACATACTCGCCATAAGCGGCGGCGAGCGCATCGTTTTCTGTAATGACTGGCAGTTGAATCAACTGGCTCAGGTCTTTACTCAGGTCTACATTGCTTAAACCGGGCAAATTGGGCGATTGCGAGATTTTCTGCGTTTTAGGGTCAATAAACCCCGGAAACCCAATACCGACGGCAGATGCCTGCGGATACTTTTTACGCACACTTTCAATAGCCGCAGAAATTGTGGTTAGAATCTTCTGCCAAGCCTGCAGTGGTGAAAGTTGATGCGATTTACACATCTCAGAAAAGTCGGCTTGAAAGCGCATTTCTTCTAATAAACGCGGCTGTTTGGCTGAGGTATCCACCACGCCAAGCCGTAAATTCGTACCACCTACATCGATGCCAATCAACATCGCCATTTGTTATTTACGCCCTGTGCGCACAATGGCTTCAGCAAAAGCGGTCTTTTGATTCTGGCAAACCTGCTGCCAATTAAACCGCCAATGCCAGTTACCAGTAGACGTGCCGGGGATATTCATGCGATGGCTGGTATCAAGCGCCAAAAGGTCTTGCATTGGAATAATGGCTAGCTGTGCTTTTGACTCTAGTGCCATATCAATCAAATCTCTTGGCATCTCCGGCTGATGTTCCTCAGAATGGGATGATCGCAAATATGCATGTACAGGCTCACGCTGCTGCTCATCTAAGGCCTCGTACCAACCCAAGGTTGTGTCGTTATCATGTGTGCCGGTATACACCACACTATTTTCCTCAATATGATGAGGTAAATATGGGTTATCGTCTTGCCCGCTAAATGCAAACTGCAAAATCTTCATACCAGGCAGATTGTATTTATGTCTCAACGCATCTACCTCTGCCGTGATAATACCTAAGTCCTCTGCGACCAGAGTGACGTTAGGTAATGCAGTGACAATCGCAGCTAGCAATGCGTCGCCGGGCGCTAGCACCCACTGCCCGTTGATAGCCGTTTCTTCAGTTGCAGGAATCTCCCACGCGGCTTCTAAGCCTCTAAAGTGATCAATCCGTACCATGTCAAACAACTCACTCTGCGTTGCCATGCGTGATACCCACCAGCTAAAACCATCGGCAGCCATCGCTTCCCAGTTGTAATGTGGGTTGCCCCAGCGCTGACCTGTTTCACAAAAGTAATCGGGTGGCACGCCTGCAACAACGGTCATATTTTTGTCAGCATCTAATTTGAATAGATGTGGTTGTGCCCATACTTCTGCACTATCGTAGGACACAAAAATAGGAATGTCGCCAAAGAGATGTACTTTTTTACTTGCTGCATACGTTTTAAGTTTGTGCCACTGCGTGAAAAATACAAATTGCGTGAATTGAATCACCGCTATTTCATGCGCCAACTCTTTGCTGGCTTGTTTAAGGGTCTTTTTATCGCGATTCTTGTAGGCTTCAGGCCAGTAAGACCAGCCGGTATTGTCAAAATTGGTACGCAAAGCCAGAAACAATGCAAATTCCTTGAGCCAATATGCATGTTCTGTACAAAAGTCGGAAAAGTCTTGATGAAGCTGATTCTTGGTTTGCTGTCTGAATGCCTGATAAGCTTTGTCCATTAAAGGTAACTTGCTGATAATAAGGCCGTTTAAGTCATCTTTAGACAATAAATCTTGAGCTACTAGCGCCTCTAAACTAATGAAGTCTGGATTGCCTGCGTGTGCTGATAAACATTGATACGGTGAATTATCTGCATGCGGCATATTGATTGGCAGTGTTTGCCAGATACTGACGCCAAGCCTGTGAAACATATCGACTACGCGGCGTGCCTCATCGCCCAAATCACCCACATAATACGCACTTGGCAATGAACTGATATGTAACAGTACACCTGCACGGCGTTGGTTCAAAAGTGATGGGCTAGGTGACTGAGTCATAGATTTCTACATAATAAAAAGTCTTACTTATCAAAAGTTATATGCCAAAAGTTATTGTGTACAACTTAAAACATGTGACTTAAAACACAACTACTTTAAGCTTCCTGCCCACGACGCATGGTGCCGCCTGCATCAGGATTACCGCCACCAGCACTGATTGCCTCTTGTAGAATCTCCGGCACAGGTTGTTGCAATAAAATGTATAGATTGATGAGATTGCGACGATAAAGCTTGTCGAAACTGGAAACACTTTCAGACGAGTTGTAGTCACCAAACCACCAGAACCAGTCTGAGCCTTCGCAAATCGCGAGTTGCCGTTCGCAAGCGGCAACTTGCTTGGCACTCATCTTATTTGCAGACGACAGCACACTGTCATAGGTCTTTTTAGCGTTGCAGAGTAAGTCCCACGCCAAGTTTTTATCTTTACTACCGATCCAAGTGCTAAAGGTACCGTACACCCAACTACCCGCTGCTACCTGCGGCAGTATAGGCGCAGATATTTTTTTATTTTGATATGCAGTTGACTGGTACAAATTCACCATATCGCTAAAAGTAGTCATTTCAATGTCAGGATGATTCACGAGTGCTGCATACAGCTCACTTAAAAAATAATACCCATTGTATGGATAATATTCCCAAGCGTTTTCACCATCTAGAATCACACTCACTACTTTTGCCTTGGACTCAGTATTGGATTCATGAATATGTTCTAGGGAGCGGATAAAATCACTCACTGCATCGCTAGAATGTAATTTTGCGTACTCAAAGCCAATCTTGTCCGAGAGGTGGTCATCTCTAAAAAAACATAAAATGTCGTTTTTACCATTCGTTACCCGGTACGGCTGATAAAGATAATCCTGCTTATCTTCAATATTTAGCTCACACTTCAATAAGCTATTCGCCAACACGCCTTGTCCTGTAGCTGCCCACTCCACTCCATGTTCAGCCATCAGGGATAAGGCCGCATGGGAGACGCCACCCTCAGCCGGCCACATACCGCGTGGCTCTGCACCGAAAAGACCAGCATGATATTTTTTAGCATTTAACACATGTGCAGCAGCACGTGCCGCCCCGCCCGGATACTTAGCATTTTCAGGCAAAGGTGCTTCGGGCATTGCATCTAATGTAGATTTGAAATCCAGTAGTAATGGCAATATAGGGTGGTAGTAAGGTGTCGTAGAAATCTCGATCTGCTTACGCTGCATCAATGCTTTGTAGCGTGGGATCAACTGCGTGATAGTCTCGCCAATCACGCCAAACAATTGTTCTCTTTCTTTCAGTGTGAATAAAATACCTTTCGCCATCAACGCTTGTATGATTGGATTATTGCGACGCAAACTTTCACCACACCAAGCCAAGTGGTACCACACCAATAAATCTGCTTTATATTGTGCTGATAAATAATGGAACTCATCATCACCCATCATCGGTTCTACTAGCTGATAGAGCTGTAATAGGCGCTGATAATGCGGGAAAGGACTCAACATCTTTTCATGATGACTTTTGAAGCAACTCTGCACTATCAAGCGGCATTGTGCACGGCTGATATCAGCTAGGTTCTTCTCTACAAGCAGTTCTAATAAAGGATCGCGAATGTCATTCTGCATGAACTGGTTGCTGTAATCCTCAAGCTGATCCAGCAGAATAGGCACATAATTAAAGGTGACCCGCGCCTTAGGATTAGCTTCGAGATGAAAAGCCATATCGCTGTAATCTTTGATCGCATGCAAATAAGTCCATGGCAGCACGTATTCATTGCTGACAATGTCGCGATAATCTGGCTGATGCATGTGCCAGTAAAGATTGAGATATAACTTAGGACGAACGGGGGGCTTCAATTGAGTTTATAGCCTTAACTTAATAATTAAAAAAACTTTATTAAAATTTATAACCTATTGATTATATTATTTAACTCTATAGAGATCTTGACCCAGCATATCAGGCGTAACGAGCACTATACCGTTTTCAGACACATAAAAACGTTTAGCATCCACAGCAAGATCTACACCGATCTGCATGCCTTCTGGAATATTGCAGCCACGGTCTATCACTACATTTTTCAGCACAACATTACGATTGACTGTCACCTTAGGTAAGATGACAGAGCCTTCTATATTACAAAAACTATGCACACGTACATCTGAAAATAGCACTGAATTCGTTACGCATGAGCCACTAATCAAGCAACCTCCCGACACAAGTGAGTCAGTGGCCTTGCCAGTCCGGCCCTCATCATTAAATACGAATTTTGCCGGTGGCAGTTGCTCTTGATAAGTCCAAATGGGCCAATCCCGGTCATAAAGGTTAAGCTCAGGAATCACTTTTGTGAGTTCCATGTTTGCTTCCCAATAAGCATCAATCGTACCAACATCACGCCAGTAAAAGTTACCGTTTCTGGCACCCACGCAACTATCAGTGAACCGGTGCGCTTGCACTCTGTATTTTTTAATCAAATAAGGAATGATGTCGCCGCCAAAGTCATGACTGGATTTTGGATCATCCGCATCACGAATCAACTGCTCATACAGAAATTTAGCGTTAAATATATAGATACCCATACTAGCAAACGCTTTAGTTGGGTCGCCAGGCATATGTTTTGGGTTTGCAGGCTTTTCCACAAACTCAATCACACGCTCAGTTTCATCTACCGTCACCACACCAAAACCTTTAGCATCTTCTAATGGCACATTGATACAAGCCACCGTCATGTCAGCGTTACTTTTAACATGCGTCGCTAACATCTTGCCGTAGTCCATTTTATAAATATGGTCACCCGCTAGGATCAAAATGTACTCTGCACCGCCATTCTCGCGTAACAAATCGACGTTTTGATACACTGCATCTGCAGTGCCTTTGTACCATTCTTCTGATATGCGCTGCTGCGCTGGAATGATATTCACATACTCATTAAACTCACCACGCAAAAATCCCCAACCGCGCTGGATATGCTGAATCAAGCTTTGCGCCTTATACTGTGTGGCTACATTGATACGACGGATGCCGGAATTAATACAATTGGAGAGCGGGAAATCAATAATTCGAAATTTACCGCCAAATTGAACAGCGGGCTTAGCACGCCAATCAGTCAGGTTCTTTAGACGACTACCACGGCCACCCGCCAGAATAATTGCGACGGTATTTTTTGTCAGATTACTAATAAAACGTTCTGATTGTTGCTCGACGAATCTTTCCTGCGCCATGATGCCCTCCTAAAATTTGTATTTACGTGCTTAATCTTTTTTTTTTAATGTTTTAATTAGCTGGGCATACTAATTAACATTGTACTTACTAATATAGTACTGATTTACTTAATGTAATGACAGAATTTACATTTTGTTACATTTTGTTACATTATAATCAGCTATGCGCATTACAATCTAGTTATTAGAGTTAAAAAAACAAAATAATTCAGAATAAATTAAAGCTAATTTCAGTGAAAATTTAAAGACAAAATTAAAGAAGATCATCTTGGCAAAATCTAAAGCAACCTCAACGGTCTCTAAAACACATGCTAGCGCACTTAATCTTATCTTAGGTGCTCAACATCACGATCCTTTTAGCTTTTTGGGCTTACATACATCAGATGAGGGCTCTGTCTTTCGTGCCTTTCTACCCTATGCATCCAACGTTTGGTTAAAAACTGCTAAAACTTGGACCAAACTTGAAAAGACCCAAGCCAGCGGCTTGTTTGAGTTGCATAGTGAAACCAAGCTTAAAGCGCCTTGTTTACTCAAAGTAGAATGCGACGGCAGTACTTATGAAACCTATGATCCGTATACGTTTACCTCTAGTATCACACAAGATGAACTCTATTTATTTGGTGAAGGCCGCTTAAAACAAGCATACAAGACCTTAGGCGCACAGCACATGGTGCAAGATAAGGTTGAAGGTGTGCGTTTTGCTGTATGGGCGCCGAATGCTGAGCGCGTTAGCGTGATTGGTAGCTTCAACCGTTGGGATGGCCGAGTACACTCTATGCGTGCGCATGGCGCCAGCGGTGTTTGGGATATCTTTATTCCACACCTGACAACGCACGATACTTATAAATTTGAAATCCGTAATCGCCATACTGGTCATATTTTGGTCAAAACCGACCCTTATGGCTTTGAATTTGAACAACGCCCGGGCACTGCTGCAAAAATCAGCAAAAGCCATCATCAATGGGAAGATAAACAATGGCTGGAATCACGTAAAAAAAGTGATTGGCTACATGCACCCTTCAATTGTTATGAGGTACATCTAGGTTCATGGCAACGTAATGACAAAGGGCATTTTTTAAGCTACCGGGATCTTGCCAAGACTTTAGTGCCTTATGTTGCAGAAATGGGCTACACCCACGTTGAACTATTGCCGGTCTCAGAACATCCCTTGAATGAATCATGGGGTTACCAAACCACAGGTTATTTTGGTGTGACCAACCGCTTTGGCTCACCAGATGATTTACGCTTCTTGATAGACGCCTTTCATCAGCTCAATGTTGGTGTGATTTTAGATTGGGTGCCAGGCCACTTTCCAAAAGATGATTGGGCATTGGCGCGCTTTGACGGCACGGCACTGTACGAGCATGAAGATCCAAGACTTGGCGAACACCAAGACTGGGGTACGTATATCTTTAACTATGGCCGCAATGAAGTGCGTAACTTCTTAATTGCCAATGCTTATTTCTGGTTACAAGAATTCCATATTGATGGTTTACGTGTCGATGCGGTAGCCTCTATGCTGTATTTAGATTACTCGCGCAAAGCCGGTGAATGGCTACCAAACAAGTTTGGTGGACGTGAGAATCTAGACGTGATTGATTTCCTGAAACAACTCAACGTCATGGTCGGAGAAGACTTCCCCGGTGTGCTAACCATTGCCGAAGAGTCTACCGCATGGCCGATGGTTTCGCGCCCCGTTTATCTGGGCGGTTTAGGCTTCAGCATGAAGTGGAACATGGGCTGGATGAATGACACCCTCGCCTACATTGAAAACGATCCTGTACACAGGCGCTATCATCATGAAAAACTGACTTTTGGGCAGCTATACGCCTACTCAGAGAATTTCATTCTGCCGTTCTCACATGATGAAGTGGTACATGGCAAACATTCACTTTTAGATAAAATGCCAGGCGATGCATGGCAAAAATTTGCCAATTTGCGCTTATTGATGACATATCAAATGACTGCACCGGGTAAAAAACTCAACTTCATGGGCAATGAATTTGGTCAGGGACGTGAATGGAACGTCAATAGCAGCCTTGATTGGCACCTTTTAAGCGGTGAATATGAAGGCCATGAGTGGCATAACGGTATCAGACAAATCAATACTGATTTGAATAGGCTTTATAAACAGTTACCTGCTTTATATGAGCTAGATTTTGAACACCAAGGTTTTGAATGGATTGATTGCCATGACACCGATCAATCAATTATCAGCTTTATAAGACGTGGTTTGGACAATAGTTTTGTTATAATACTGCTGAATTTTACGCCTGTATTACGAAAAGAATATCGCGTTGGCGTACCGCAAGTTGGAAGTTACCAAGAAATTTTTAACAGTGATGCAAGCTACTATGGCGGCAGTAATCAAGGCAACGGCGCCGGATTACACACAGATGATGTCGCATGGATGAATCAAAACCAATCACTTGTAATCACCTTGCCACCGCTGGCAGGAATAGTTCTACAATTAAAATAACTCATTGAATATAAAGTATTATTATCTAAATGGCTACACTTACACAATACCCGGTATGGCATAAACTCTGCCAACATCAACAAACAATCGCGTCAGCCCACATGCGCGATCTATTCGCAAAAGACCCGAATCGCTTCAGTAAATTTAATCTCAAGTTCGCTGATATATTAATGGATTACTCCAAGCACCGTATCGATGACGAGACATTACCGCTACTATTCCAGATGGCGCGTGAAGCGCACATCGAAAGTTGGCGCGACCGCATGTTTGCTGGTGAAAAGATCAATATCACCGAAAACCGTGCTGTTTTACATACTGCGCTTCGGAATCGCGCTAATACACCGGTGATGGTAGATGGCAAGGATGTAATGCCCGATGTGAATGCTGTGCTGGCGCAGATGCGCAAGTTCTCAGACAGCGTGCGTAACGGCAGCTGGTTAGGTTATACAGGCAAACGCATCACCGACATCGTTAACATCGGTATCGGTGGTTCTGACTTAGGTCCAGTCATGGTGTGCGATGCTTTAACACCTTATGCCAGCCCGGACTTGAAGGTACATTTTGTATCGAACATTGATGGCGCACATTTAATGCGCGCACTCAGTGAATGCAACCCTGAAACTACGCTGGTCATCGTTGCTTCAAAAACCTTTACAACACAAGAAACCATGACCAATGCGCACTCTGCACGCAAATGGTTTTTAGAATCCGCAAAAGATGAAGCGCATATTGCCAAACACTTTGTGGCACTTTCTACCAACGCAACTGCGGTGAAAGAGTTTGGTATTGATACTGCCAATATGTTTGCGTTTTGGGATTGGGTAGGTGGGCGCTATTCTCTTTGGTCAGCAATCGGTTTATCAATTGCACTCTATGTCGGCATGGATAACTTTGAGGAGTTACTCACTGGCGGCTTTGAAATGGATGAGCACTTCAGAACTGCGCCATTAGAAGAGAATATGCCGGTGATCTTGGCGCTGATCGGCGTTTGGTACAACAACTTCTTCCACGTCGACTCACAAGCCATTTTACCCTACGACCAAGGTCTAGCGCGCTTCCCAGCCTATATGCAGCAAGCGGATATGGAAAGCAACGGTAAATTCATCGATCGAAATGGTGACCGCGTACAGTATAAAACGGGCTCAGTGATTTGGGGCGAGGCCGGTACCAATGGTCAGCATGCGTTCTATCAATTGATTCACCAAGGTACCCAAATCGTACCTTGCGATTTCTTGATGCCAGTACATAGCCACTACAAAGTAGGCGAAAACGGTAATACCCATCATAAAATCCTATTGGCTAACTTCTTGGCACAGACACAATCATTGATGTTAGGTAAAACCCAAGAGCAGGCACGTGCAGAGCTAAGGAAACAAGGTTTGAATGGCGAAGCACTGGAAAAACTGCTCCCACACAAAGTGTTTGACGGTAACCGCCCTAGCACTTCAATCATGTTTGATAAACTCACGCCAAACACACTGGGTAAGCTCATCGCACTGTATGAACATAAGATATTCGTACAAGGCATTATTTGGGATATCAACAGTTATGACCAATGGGGTGTGGAATACGGCAAGCAAATTGCGCAACAAATCTTACCGCAACTGATTAGTGATGAAGTCGTCACTAATTACGACAGCTCTACCAACGGGTTAATCAACTACACTAAATCAATCCGCTAGATCAATACGCTAGCGCCCTCTTTTACAACACTAGCATCTCAAACTTAACTAGGGTCACATATGTCGAAATGCCGATTGAATGTTTTTTTAACTTTAATCGGCGTATCGATTAGTTTTCCAGCCCTAGCCACCAATGGTATTAACCTCATTGGTTTTGGCACAGAGTCCATCTTGATGGGAGGCGCCGACACAGCGGTAGCGCGAGATACCAGTGCGTTGAATACCAACCCCGCAGGCTTATCACAAATCCATAGCCGTACATTTGATGGGTTTGGTTCTTTGCTGCGTACTACTGACTTGGCACATGAAGATGCCTTGAATGACCAACACGCTGACAATCGCTATACTTTGTTGGCAGGTGGCGGTTATGCGCAGCCATTAGACAATATGCCATGCAGCGTCGGTGTGGGATTTTTCACACAAGGTGGTGCAGGCGCGGTGTTTAAACATATCAATACTGTGTTTGGCACGAATGATGGAATGTCTTCCCTGTTCGGCATTGCTAAAGTCACCCCCGGCTTTGGCTGCCAGGTGACTGACAATCTCTCGATCGGTGCTAGCCTAAGCTTGGTGTATGCAACCATCGAACAAAAGTTCTTTTATGACACTTCTAATGCTGTATTCGCAGGCTTTAAGAATGAAGGCGCCAGTGCACTACGCTTTGGCTTAAAGCTAGGCGCGCAATACAAGTTAAATGACGCTTGGACTTTAGGTGCAAGTTACACCGAAAAAACTGAATTACCGCTCACTGACGGTACGGCAAAATTTAATTTTACTGGTGCAGGATTAGGCATCGTTAAATATGACAATCTCAGCATTAAAGGCTTTGCATTACCGCGTGAAGTTGCAATTGGCGCAGCGTTTAAACCGAATGAAGACTGGTTACTCTCGGCAAAAGTAAACTGGGTCAACTGGGCTGATGCCATCAACGACGTCACTACATCTGCTACTGACCCTAATAATGCACTTGCGCCACAAGCAATCGTGATTGTCAATCCACAGAACTGGCATAACCAAATTGTGTATGCGCTAGGAGCAGCCTATACCTATAACGACTTAACCACGTTATATGCTGGCTATAATTACGGAAAAAATCCAATGCCAGAAAAGAACTCAAACCCCTTACTCGCCGCCATTCTAGAAAGCCATATCACACTAGGGTTCTCACGCCAATTAAACGACACATGGAAACTCACAAGTGGTATTGAGTATTTGCTTCCCGTTAAAGTAACATATGACAGCGACTTATTTGGTAAAGATGCCGAGGTGCGTAATGAAGGCGTATTCTTCCACTTTATGTTGAGCAAACGCTGGTAGTGCTTAACATTACACTGGACATTAAAAAGCCCCTTACATTTCTGCAAGAGGCTTTAACTTGTTTGTTAATTACGCTTGCTTGATTTAGCTAACTCTTAGTTAGATTTCTCATTAGCCAATAAGCTCGTGTCGAAACCAAACACCTTGCCAGTCCATATAAAAATCAACCAAGCCAGTATGCCAAACGGCAAGTACCCGAAGTAACCAAGCAAAGGCATTTCTGCAAATATGTGGATTACGTTTACGTAAGGAATGTCATATAGCCAGTAATTTGGATTAGTCACAGGTGTGGCAGGATGCGCGCTGCCGTAATTCCAGATCTCCCAGAAAAAACCATTCAGTAATGTACTCAGCGCCATTAACAACATAGGGCTCCAATTGCCATTAGCTAACGCTGTAAATGGCGTCCAAATATTAAGTGCGATGAGCAAACCAGCAAAGCCAAGTAGCGGGCCTACCCACATGACCCAAAATAGTGGGTAAGGATAAAACACCATAGCGGCTATAGAGATAAAGCTCAAGTACAGCATGGGCTTACCAGGAAAGTTTAATTTAGGTCCTTGTGCATAACGAGCAACAAGCTTTGGACAACAGTTGAACAGCGTATACCACTCAAAAATTGCAGGCCATACCGTGGTATAGGCAATGATGTATAGCCAAACAATGGTTGAATGGCTTAACTCCGGCATTGTACTGTTTGGGTAGTACCAATTACCTAGTGCAAAATAGTCAAAATACTCAAAGAAAAACCATCCTCCAAGCGATACTGCAGCGCTAATTAGCAGTGTTTTAGGGCGATTTGCAAATAGTGAGTAACCTCCAGAAAAGCGATAATTCAAACCATCAAGCGTAAAAATAAAGCCCCACCATAATGGCGTAAAAGCATAATAAACCAGGTTGCCAAACACAGTTTCACGCGTCCACATCAACCACCAAAAGAACAGTGTTGTAGCAAGACCCAACCAAAACCAAATAGGCAAAGGCTTTCCAGGCGGTTCTGGTTGTGGATTAAGCTGATTAAAACCGAACCATTGTGGGAAAACCAGGAAAATAATGAAAGCAATCTCAACAATCGCTAGCAGAATAAAAATTGTCAAACTAAAGCCGGGAGGTTGTTCAACAAAAAGAGGAGGAAATACACCAAACCCTGGGGGAAAATGTGTTTCTGGATAGGCAAACCATGAAGCTAACAACGGTAATAAAGCCATAATAACGATAGGTACAATAAGTGCTAGACGTGTTGATTTATTTGACACAACTCTCCCCTTTTTGAATTTATAGTGACTATTGCGTTTGGAACTGAACTCATATGTTTTTATACATCTGCTTCTTGATTAAATTTTAACTCCTTTTGAATCTCCTCAGATTTGGCTTTACGAAGCCTTTTGTTTTCATACATGCGCTCATCTGCTATACGCATGAGGCTAGCGATGTTGTCCGCCTCATATCCATACACAGACCCCGCACTTGCTCCTGCAAACTCAAAACCATTTAACCTCATAGCGTGCAGTGCATCCTCTAAGGCCTTTTCAATCCTTGGTAAATTATCGCTGAAACTGAGCACAGCAAATTCATCACCGCCAAGGCGATAGAGCTTTAAATCACTACCCAAAGTTTTTTGATAACACTGCCCAAAGTTACATAACAAATCATCTCCACGCTCATGGCCATACATATCATTGTAGAATTTCAAGCCATCTAAATCGATAAAAGTAAGGTTGCCAAACAGCGGTATATTCACAATTTCCTTGGCAAGCGCGTGGCGATTAGGTAGCCCGGTCAGCGCATCGGAGAATGCAGTTTTAACGCTTAATTCCAACGCAAATAGTGCATTCTCTTTATCCCTAACCAATTGTGAGAACTGAAAGGACAGCACTAAGGCTAGCAACATCACCTCAATAGCCACGCTCACCAAACCCATGTGCTCAATATAGAATGTATATTGATCCTCAATTTTGGAAAGACTAATGGTGATTACACCCAAAACAAAAAATATGCTGATTGCGACCAGATAACGCTTAGCTGAAGGATTGTGGCGCATGCTTTTCATAATTGCAGCCACTAGGCCATAACATAAAAACATACCTACGCCATAGCGGGATAACTCTAGTGCCCAATTGGGGAACACCAGTGCCAAACCTATAAAAACGCACAACACGCTAAAAGTTGCGATGCCTGCCCAATACAAACGACTTTTGGTTTCATCCTTAATTTCCAACAACGCCATAACGAATATCACATAAGCAACATTTGAAAATAAAATCGGCATCGTGGCCCAATACAACGAATGCACAGCAAATATATCGGCTAGCACAAGTAAAGTAGCGCTGTTGAATAAGAAGTTTCCGGAGATAAAGCATGCATACATGCCTTCTGCCAAACGATTGCGCAACGAAGCAAGTACCGTGTAATAAATACCTAAGCCAAAAAATATGCCTAAACATAGCAATGTGAGCGCATTGCCATATTTAATGGATTGCTGATAATTCGCGCGAGTATCAACATAGGGTTCTGGAATTGCCAGAAAATTGGAGGAAATAATCTCCGTAATCAGTTTGTAACTACCTTTGTCTAAAGCGACTTCTCTACCATGCCGCAAGAAGAACGGATTAAGCGTTTTGTTTTCTATACCGCCCTGCACATCAGCGATCAGCTGGTTATGGCTGTTATAGATACGATGTCTGAATTGCGCGATAGTGCTGGTATTTTTAAAATCAACGACAAACGAAGCAGATTCTGAAATATTAAAATCAGCCTTGTAAATATAGTGACCACCCGTGCGGTTAATATCATCAACCACTTGCAGGTTTTTTGCTTCAAGTGGGTTAACTAAGAAATGCTCTTTTGCAACGTATGAGTTGACTGTATACCAAGTACCATTGAGATTTAGCGGGGAAGCTTTGACGGGTGTTGCTGCTAAGCACAGTATAAGAAAAGCTAAAATGAATCTAATCAATTGCATTTTTCTGAGTTTGCGCCTTGTTTAATTGTTTAGCATCACTACCATCGAACAACTATAAATCAAAATGACTATAGTGCATAGCCAAAGCCCTTGAATATAAACTGTTTAGCTAGACCTAATCGTATATCTGTTGCATACTTTTTCTAATCATTTATACATCAATTAACTGAAATCAAAACTATGGCGAACCTTGATAAATATCTCGTTAACCAAAAAAAATTCTCTCTGAGCAATTATAGAACTGACGATAGAAGCGAGCGCAGTGACAGTAAAGAACAAGACTCGTATGAGTTAACCCGACTGGCAACCGAAATCAATGCGCTGCAAGATATCCTGCATGCTGAGGGCAAGCGCAAAATATTATTGATTTTGCAAGGGATGGACGCCAGCGGAAAAGATGGCACGGTACGCCACGTATTTAGTGAATGCGACCCCTTAGGTATCCGTTTAGCAAGTTTCAAAACACCGAGTAGCGATGAACTGGCACATGACTATTTATGGCGCGTTCACAGCCAAGTACCTAAAGCCGGTGAATTAGTGATATTTAATCGCAGCCATTACGAAGATGTATTGATTGTAAAAGTGCATGACTGGATTGATGAGGCTGAATGCAAACGCCGCTTTACTCAGATTAATGATTTTGAACGACTACTGACAGAAACTGGTACGACTATCATCAAATGCTTTTTACACATCTCATTGGATGAACAAAAAGTAAGGATGCAGGAACGATTGGATGACCCAACTAAAATATGGAAATTTAATCCAAACGACTTGAAGGAGCGCGCACTTTGGCCGCAATATATGAAGGCCTATGAACAGGCCATGAAGGCCACTTCAACCGACTATGCACCTTGGTATATTGTGCCTGCAGATTCCAAAACGAATCGTAACCTGCTGATTTCAAGGCTTTTACTTAACACGCTCAAAAGCATGAAATTGAAGTATCCACCTGTACCAGCAGATTACAAATCTATAATTATTAAAGATTAATTCCTGCTGATTAGCGCAGTTTTACTTCGCCTGCACTCACCAGCTGTTTTGCAATGACCTCACCGATGGTTGCACTGACACTGGCACCGATGCGTTTAGCGATACGGCTGGCAAAGTCATCCTGATAAGTGAAATCTACGATCTCTTCTTCTTTAATGACTTCACGCGCCACGTAATCTGCACTACCTAATTCATCTGCAAGCCCGATTTTGATACTTTGCTCGCCACTCCAAAACAAACCACTGAACGTTTCTGGTGTTTCTTTCAAGCGTGAACCTCTACCCTCTCTCACCACAGTTTTGAATTGCTCATGGATTTCGTTCAGCATCTCTTGTGCAAACGCCTTATGTTTCGGATTCACAGGTGAAAATGGGTCCAACATGGCTTTGTTCTCACCAGCTGTCAACAAACGGCGCTCTACGCCGACTTTTTTCATGGTTTCGGTAAAGCCGTAACCATCCATCAACACACCAATCGAGCCAACGATACTGGCCTTATCGACATAAATCCTGTCAGCCGCTGCCGCAATATAATAACCACCTGAAGCGCAGATATCCTCAACAACAGCGTAAACTGGGATAGTAGGATGTAATTTCTTTTGACGTTTGATTTCGTCATTAATAATGCCAGCCTGTACAGGGCTGCCACCCGGGCTATTTATGCGGAAAATAATACCTTTGGTACCTTGGTTATCATAGGCATCTTGTAAACTACTCATCACAGAATCTGCATTCACATCGCCACCAGCTTCAATCACACCGGCAATTTCAATTAGCGCAGTATGTGCATCTGTGCTCTTTTTATCGTTGCCAAATATCCCTAGCGCGTAAAACAATATAATGAACAAATAGATAAACGTCAGTGCTTTAAAAAACGTACCCCAGCGACGCGCTGTTCTTTGCTCAACGAGTGCAGAGCTCGCTAGCTTTTCTATGGTATCGCGCTGCCACTGGGTATCTTGTGCTTGCGGAGGATTATTTTGACTACCTTCGGACATGATTAAGCCTTCTTCTATTAATTGTTTTTAGTTATTGATGCTATGTTAATGATAACTTGCTGATCTTGTTCCGTCACTTCTATCGACTTTAAGCGCTTGCCTTTACATGGGCCCATCACACAAAAACCTGTATCGGGCTGGTAATGTGCTCCGTGCGTAGCACAGATTAAATAATCTTTTTGTGCAGTAAAAAATGCGCCCTCGTTCCAATCTAATTCTACAGGCACATGCGCACACTGGTTTATGTAGGCATAAGGTTTATCGTTAAATCGTACAACAAAACCTGTGGCAAACTCGCCTAATGCAGGCAACGCAAAACGCAAACCTGCCGCCTGGTTTTGTAGCTCCTCACTTTTAAAAATAACTGTTTGTTTTATATCGCTCATCACTTTTTACATTAGGCTGCTTCGAGTAGACCATTGAATACTATGCGTGTTCCAGTAACCATTCCGACAACGTGTCAAAGTTCTCAAATTTTTGTATCGGATTAAAATGTTCCCATTGATCTGCCGGCTGCGCGCCATAGGTCACACCCACAGAGCTAACACCTGCGTTCTGCGCCATTTGCAGATCATAACTGGTATCTCCAATCATCAAGGTGCGTTCAGGCAATGCCACCAAATGATCCATCAACTCATCCAGCATTTGCGGATGCGGCTTAGAGAAACACTCATCCACGGTACGCGTCCCGTGGAAATATTTACCTAAACCACAATGCTCTAACGCCATGTTCAACCCGCGCCGGCCCTTGCCAGTTGCCACGGCCAACTTAAAGCCACGTTTGCTTAGCTCGACAATGGTATCTGCAGCCCCCAAAAACAGGGGAATCTCGCTCTCACCTGCATAATAATTAGCCGTGTACTGTGTGGCAAGTGCTTGTGCCTTTTCTGCAGGAATATTGCCGTACAGCGCCTCAATAGACTCACGCAAACCAAGGCCAATAATATTACTGGCAGCTTGTGGTGTAAGTGCAGGCAATCCTACTTGTTCAGCTGCTTTTAGAATTGCATTGGTAATCATTCCTGTAGAATCTGCTAAGGTACCGTCCCAATCCCATACGATCAAATCAAACTGCTTTGGCATTCTTAAATTATCTTTCTCAATCTTTATATTTCAAGTTTCTGTATAAATTTATTTAGTTCAGCAGGCAACGGTGCTTTCAAAGCCAACTTATCATTAGTCAAAGGATGGCGAATTTTTGTTTCAGCCGAATGTAAAAACATGCGTTTCAAACCATGCTTAATCAAGGCCTTATTGAGTGCAAAATCACCATATTTATCATCACCGACAATGGGGAAGCCCAAATGTGCCAACTGCACGCGTAACTGGTGTGTGCGTCCAGTGACTAGCTGTGCTTCAAGTAAGCTAAATTTCCCAATGACAGGATGATTGTAATTCTTGATTAAACGAAACATCGTTTCAGAACTTTGACGCTCATCATACTTATCTTTAGAAGTATCAGTCACCACATTCACGCGACGCTCGCCATTCGGCAATAGATACTTTTGCAAATCCAATACAACGCGTTTTTTCTGCTCCAACCACTCACCTTGTACCAGCATCAAATAACGCTTATCAGTTTGGTTATTACGAATCGCCTCATGTAACGCAACCAACGCGCTGCGTTTTTTAGCCAGCATAAGCACACCAGAAGTCTCACGGTCCAGTCGATGTACCAATTCTAAAAACTTCGCTTTGGGACGCTCTATACGGAGTTGCTCAATCACACCGCGACTAATACCGCTACCACCATGCACTGCAAACCCAGCAGGCTTATCAATCACTAACATCGCATCATCTTCAAAAAGAATAGCATTCTCAAATTTTGAAGTCGCTGGTGCGCTCTGCTCGGGCTTCTCTACGATGGTCGCACGTGTCGGTGGAATCCTCACCACATCACCTAAACTAAGACGAAAGTCTGCATCGATACGCTTTTTATTTACGCGCACTTCACCACTGCGCAAAATGCGATAGATATGGCTCTTTGGGACGCCCTTCAGCACCTTAGTCAAAAAGTTATCAACACGCTGCCCTTCGCTTGCTTCATCTACCGTCAAAAATGCGGCAGCTAATTCACCGATGGTTGACCCCTTGTTGCTTTGATCTTGTGCTGTTAAATTGTTCATTCTTTGCTTAAATGGTTGATGTAGCCTATACTGCAATAGTTCTTGATTCAATTGACAATTTAATTGTGAACCAAGAGATGGTTTTATCGATAAAACTTTGTATAAAAGATCTTTGTATTAAAAAGATAGAGTGTACTGGTAAAATTTGTAAGTAAAATCAAAGTGACAACAAATACTTGGTTAATACCGCTCGCCATATTAAAAAGTAGCGGTAAGTAAAAAATTAGCGCTCAAGCCGCCGCAGACAAATAAACATAAAGCGCGACTTAAAGTGATAGTCAAATTTGGCGTACTACCCTTTTCGGTATACTGACAAATTAGGATTTACTAAAGATAGAATTTTAACGAATTTATGCCACAACTGGCGTGAATTTAATAATTAGTTTGATTTAACGATCAACAGACTTGTTTCATCATGCATTTTTGCAGCTGAAACAATTAACTTACGAGACTTGACTGACGCAGTTAATCTAACTGAATCGATCAATCTGTAACTAGACTGTAATTAGATGCGGTTATCCGCTCCATGCCGTTAAATTATACATTTGCGCACCTCTTGCGCCTTTAGTAATCCAGCCGTTCCTCGGCACTTTCACCTTAAAATGCCTTCACTCAATGCTTTGATTTAGCGTTGAGTCTGCCCGCCTTGCACAGCGCAGGAGCAAACAATGAAACGCATGTTATTTAATGCAACGCAATCAGAAGAATTACGCGTTGCGATCGTAGATGGTCAAAAACTCATCGATTTAGATATTGAACACGCTGGTAAAGAACAACGTAAAAGCAATATCTACAAAGGTGTTATTACCCGTATCGAACCGTCGCTAGAAGCGGCCTTTGTCGATTACGGCATGGATCGCCACGGTTTCCTACCATTCAAAGAAGTGGCTCGTAGCTACTACAAAGAAGGCGTAGATAGCCGCGCCCGTATTCAAGATGCCTTAAAAGAAGGTCAAGAATTAATCGTTCAAGTGGATAAAGATGAGCGCGGCAACAAAGGCGCTGCACTGACTACTTTCATCTCATTAGCTGGTCGTTATTTGGTATTGATGCCGAACAACCCACGTGGTGGTGGTGTATCACGCCGTATTGAAGGTGAAGACCGCGACGAATTACGTGACGTCATTGCGAAGCTTGAAGTACCAAAAGGCATGAGCATCATTGCACGTACTGCTGGTATTGGCCGCAATGTTGAAGAGTTACAGTGGGATTTGAACTACCTGACTCAATTGTGGACTGCCATTGATGGTGCCTCTGCAATGCAAGCTGGTGCGTACTTAATCTACCAAGAAGGCAGCCTAGTAATTCGCGCAATTCGCGATTATTTCAGCTCTGACATTGGCGAGATTCTGATTGATACGCCTGATATTCATGAACAAGCAATACAGTTTATGAATCATGTGATGCCAGGCAATGTAGCGCGCGTTAAATTGTATCAAGATGAAATTCCACTCTTTACACGCTTCCAAATCGAACACCAAATCGAATCTGCATTTGCACGTGAAGTACGCTTGCCTTCTGGTGGCGCAATCGTCATTGACCATACCGAAGCACTCGTATCGGTTGACGTGAACTCAGGTCGCGCAACGCGTGGCAGCGACATCGAAAATACTGCCTTCAATACCAATATAGAAGCTGCTGAAGAAGTTGCTCGCCAACTACGCTTGCGTGACTTAGGCGGTTTGGTGGTGATTGACTTCATCGATATGGAGAACCAACGTAATCAACGTGAAGTGGAAAATGCATTACGTGATGCCTTGCATGCTGACCGTGCTCGTGTACAAACAGGCAAGATCTCACGTTTCGGTTTACTAGAATTATCACGCCAACGTTTACGTCCAAGCTTGGGTGAAACCAACCATATCCCTTGCCCACGCTGTCATGGTACCGGCCATATCCGTGGTATTGAATCTACTGCGTTGCACATCTTGCGCATTACGCAAGAAGAAGCAATGAAAGACAACAGCGCTATCATTCAAGTACAGTTACCAGTTGAAGCGGCTACTTTCTTACTCAATGAGAAACGTGCTGACATCCACAAAATTGAACAACGCATGGGCGTAGAAGTCGTGTTGATTCCAAATATTCATTTGGAAACACCTAACTACAATATCGTTCGTGTGCGCCATGATGATGTGACTGAAGAAACCACACGCGCCAGTTACAAAATGGTAGAGTTACCGGCGGAAACGACTTATATTCCAAACGCAGCAGAAGAAGCGAAAGCAGTTCGCCCTGAAGCAGCGGTAAAAGGTATTACGCCTGCGGCACCTGCGCCAATTGCAGTTGAAAAACCTGCAGCAACTAAAGCAGCACCAAAACTATCATTATTGGCACGTATCAAAGGCTGGTTCACCTCATCTCCAGAAGCAACTGAAGCGGAAAAAGCGGCAGAAACACGCCGTGAGAATAATCGCAACAATCGTAACCGTAATAATCGCAACCGCAATGAGCGCAATAGAAACGAGCGTTCTGATAGACCAGCGAACCAAAATCGTAACGAAGGCAAAGCTCAAGAAGCGCGACCTGCAGATGGCAAACCACAGGAACAACGCCAACAGAAACCGCAACAACCTCGCCAAGAACAAACACGTAACGAACAACCTCGCAATCAGCAAGCACATGCTAGTGCCACGGCTCCTGCAGTTGAAGCTGGTACTGAGCAACGTCCAGAGCGTAGCGGTAGTCGTCGCAATCGTAACCGTCGTGGTCGCCGTGACCGTGATGAGAACGTAGCACGCGATACCAGTCGTCCATTTGTTCCAAACGAAGAAGTGAATGCGAACCTGGCTAGCCCAGCGGCAGAAACGGTAACCGCCGTGACAGCTAATAAAGTTGAAGTAGCTCAAGAAACAGCTAAAACAACTGCAGTAGTTGAAAATACTGTTGAAACCAAGGTGAGCAAGACAGCAAACGAAGTAGCGAAACCCGAACCAGAAAACAAAAAGCCTGAAAACAAAAAGCCTAAAGCGCCAAAAACAGCGCCGGCAAATAAAGTTGAGGCAGCGAGCACAGCCGCAGAAAGTCCAGCGCAACAAACAGCTGACATAACTGCGACTGAAGCACCAAAAGCGGATAAAAAACGCCCTGCTCGTCCACGTAAACCAAAAGCTGAAACCAAACCAGTTGATTTGGCAGCTGTAGGATTACAGTTAGTGGAAACAAAAGCAGATGCGCCAAAAGCAACAACGCCCGCCGAAGCTGAAAAGCCACGAGCACCGCGCAAGCCAGCCGCTTGGCAGAAAAAAACTAAAGAAGATGCGGCAGCAGAACCTTTAGTGATGGTAGAAACGCAGAACAAATAGTTCTAAAAAAAGCACTCAATAAAAAAGCCCTGATTATTCAGGGCTTTTTTATTATCTAGCAACCAAGTCCGCAAATTTAAGTCCGCAAATATTGTATGAATGCATAACCAACCGCTGCCATCAATAAAGCACCGAATACGTGGCTAGAGGTATGAATAGCTGCCCAGCAATATTCTTGTTTTTGTAACAGCGATAGGCTCTCGCCTGAGAACGCAGAAAAGGTGGTGAGGCCGCCTAAAAATCCAGTTGTGATAAATAACCGTAGACTTTGGTTATCTAGGCTACCAAACCCGATCAATCCCATGGCTATTCCCATCATCAAGCCGCCACCTAAATTAGCGACTAGTGTCCCTAACGGTAAATTTGGTAACACTGTATTGAGCATGGCACCAAGCACCCATCGACCCCAAGCGCCTAAAGCTGCCCCCAAGCCAATGGCCAATGCACTAGTGAAATTTAAGGTGTTATTCATACGGTGGGTTCCATTACAAAATGACGCCATTACAAATTGACTTAGAAACTCTTATCGTCACATTCATAGAGTAAAATAAGCGGAATATTTTATTAAGTTATCCTGCAACTTTAGCGAGAAAGCGATTCCTTTGAAAGTACTATTTGTAAGCTCAGAAGTTTTTCCTCTCATCAAAACGGGTGGTTTAGCAGATGTAAGTGGTTCATTACCCTCAGCTTTACAAAAATTAAGTGTAGACATCCGGATCTTATTACCAGGGTATACACCAGTATTAAATCAACTTACCAACCTTCAACCTATTGCTTCTTTCCATCATTTACCTATCGTTCAGGATGTAGAACTACTACTCGGCACCATTCCAGAAAGCCAAGTAAAAGTCATGGTAATCAAATCCGCCATTCTCTACGAACGAGGTGGCGGCCCTTATGCAGATGCCAATGGTCAGGAATGGCAAGATAATCCACTACGCTTTGGCGTGCTATCAAAAGTGGCTTCACTTTTAAGTAGCTCACAAACACCCCTTGCTGACTGGCAACCCGATATCGTGCATTGTAATGACTGGCAGGCAGGGCTAACCCCTGCTTATATGAAACTGGTCGAGAACTCTCCAGCCAAGTCCATCATTAGCGTACACAACATGGCGTTTCAAGGCTGCTACTCTGCCGACTGGGTTTCTGCACTGGGCTTGCCCGATAGCGGATTTTCAATTGAAGGTTTTGAATACTATGACCAATTGTCATTTTTAAAAGCGGGCATCTATTATGCAGATGCCATTTCAACCGTCAGCCCAAACTATGCAAAAGAAATTCAGACAGAAGAATTTGGTTTTGGCTTACAAGGCCTGCTAGCCACACGTGGTAGTGAAATTAAAGGCATATTGAATGGGATTGAACCCGACGACTGGAATCCGGAGACCGATACTCATTTGATTAAGAACTATAGCCTCTCAGAACTGGCAGGAAAATCACAAGTTAAAAAAGCATTACAAAAAAAATCAGGGCTTAATATTGATGCAAATGCACCATTACTGGGCGTAGTTAGTCGGCTTACTCATCAAAAAGGGTTGGACATGCTGTTGCTGATTGCGCAAGATTTACTGGATGCAGGATGTCAGTTGGCTTTATTGGGTAGCGGTGAGAGTACTTTAGAGTCTGCTTTTCGGGGTCTGGCGGTGAATAACCCCGGCAAAGCTAGCGTCACCATTGGCTACAATGAACCGCTCTCGCATCAAATAATGGCGGGCTCTGATATGTTTATCATGCCATCACGCTTTGAGCCATGCGGGCTTAATCAGCTGTATGGTCTAGCCTATGGCACACCGCCAATAGTCAATGCAACAGGTGGCCTCGCAGATTCAGTAACCGACATAACCCCAGCAAGCATCAAAAATAAAACCGCAACGGGATTTGTGATGGAGAAAACGAGCTCCGACGCCCTTCTGGCTTGCATTCAGCGTGCTTTAGAAATTTTCAGGAATGATACAAAAACTTGGCACCAGATTCAAAAGAATGGCATGTCGAAAAATCTAAGCTGGGATAATAGCGCTTTAGAGTACCGCGACTTGTACCAGAGTCTTGTAAAAACAACTGCGAAAAAAATCAAATAAGGGAGTTAAGTAACTTGGCATAACAACTTGGCATGTTAAATGCTTTATTAATATTAAGCTTCTCCAAAGCTAGTTACTCCTCCCTCTGGGCGTCTTTTTAGACGCCCTCTTTTTTACTTAAAAATCCTTCAATCTTTTGTGTATGTGAAAGCTATAAATAATCACTTGATGATGAAGTGCTCTCGGTAATACTTAAGCTCATCAATAGATTCATAGATATCCGCCAATGCTTCGTGCTTACTGGCCTTCTTGAATCCAGAATAAATCTCTGGTTTCCAGCGTCTTGCTAACTCTTTGAATACACTCACATCCAGATTACGATAGTGGAAATAACTTTCCAATTCTGGCATGTAACGTGCCATAAATCGTCGGTCTTGGCAGATGGAATTGCCGCACATAGGTGACTTACCTGCAGGTACAAACTCTTTCAAAAAAGCAATCATCTGGGCGGTGGCTTCTTCTTCATTCAAAGTAGAAGCTTTCACTTTCTCAATCAGTCCAGAGCGGCCATGCGCCCCTTTGTTCCATGCATCCATGCCATCTAATACTGCGTCACTTTGATGCACAACCAATACTGGAGACTCACCTAACACATTCAAATCAGCATCGGTCACCACTGCTGCTAGCTCTAAGATACGGTCAGAATCCGGTAATAAACCACTCATTTCCATGTCTAACCAAATTAAATTATTTTGGTTAGTGCCATTAGTATTAGTCTTTGTAACGTTGTTGTTATTAGTGCTGCTTGAATCTGCCATCATGATTTCCATTAAAATTAAATATATAAGCCAACTTGGTGAACCAACACCAATGAAATGCTTCACAATATCAATATATTAACTTAATTAGATAGATTATGGCTTCCACGCTTACTTTTACTTTTATCGCACTACTTATTACCACCACTCTTATTCGTGTTTGGCTTGGTCGCAGACATATCGCACACGTTCACGTACATCGCAACCAAGTACCTGCAGCATTTGACGGCAGTATCTCTCTAGAAGCACACCAAAAGGCTGCGGATTATTCTGCAGCCAAAACCAAATTAGTGATTACGGAAGCTATTGTGCAAGCCATCTTACTTGCCGTGCTCACAGTTGGTGGTGGTTTACAACTGATAGATGATGTGTGGCGCAATCTGCTCTCAGAACAAGAGATTATTCGTGGCGCACTCGTTATTTGTACTGCCTTGCTGGTGAGCAGTTTGATTGATCTGCCTTTTGAGTATTACAAAACCTTTGTAGTTGATGAAAAATTCGGCTTTAACAAAATGACGCCGGCAATGTTCTTTAGTGACCTTGTCAAACACAGCATTGTGGGTATTTCCTTAGGCGCGCCTATCCTGTTTGCGGCGCTATGGCTCATGCAAAGTGCAGGCGATTATTGGTGGCTGTATTTATGGTTAGTTTGGAGCGTGTTTAACTTGGTGATGTTGGCGGTATACCCGACGTTTATTGCGCCCTTATTCAATAAATTCACACCATTAGCTGATGAAAATCTAAAACAACGGATTGAGGCATTACTGACAAAATGTGGCTTTAAATCACAAGGACTTTTTGTGATGGATGGTTCTGCACGTAGCAGCCATGGCAATGCCTACTTTACTGGGTTTGGTGCTTCGAAACGTGTGGTGTTCTTTGATACGCTGCTCGAGAGATTGAATGCTGATGAGATTGAAGCAGTGCTAGCACATGAACTAGGTCATTTTAAACACCATCACGTAATCAAACGTATCGCTCTCATGTTTTTCGTAAGCTTTGTTGGCTTGGCATTATTAGGCTGGCTCATCAATCAACCGTGGTTCTATAGCGGTCTGGGCATCACACAAATGAGCAACTACATGGCTTTGATTCTATTCCTGTTAGTTTCACCTGTATTTCTATTTTTGTTACGCCCTATCATGGCAAGCTACTCACGCAAAAATGAGTTTGAAGCAGATGACTATGCCGCCAAACACGCAGATGCAAAATATCTAATTCAGTCTTTGGTAAAACTTTATCGTGATAATGCTTCAACTTTAACACCAGATCCGCTGCATTCAGCTTTTTATGACTCACACCCGCCAGCTAGTATTAGGATTTCTAAATTAGCGGCGTATACTGGGTAACCAATCGTTGGTAAAGGTTATGCATATGAAATCGTTATTGTTAGGGTGTTTATTACTCGCTAGCAATTTGGCGTTTGCAGACCCCTTTGCCAATGCCGATGCGGCGGCGGGTAAAGCATTGGTTGAAAAGAACTGCATCAGCTGCCACGCCGCTAGTTTTGGCGGTGATGGCTCAGGAATTTATACTCGCGAATATCGCAAGGTAAAAACTTCAAAAGGCCTGGTTGCCCAAATACGTAACTGCAACACCATGCTGGGCTTGAAATGGTTCGAAGATGAAGAACTCAATGTCGCCAGCTACCTTAATAAAACTTATTACAAATTCAGCGAGTAATTGACCTATTCAACATACTACAAACCATCAAAACACTGTTCTTTTACAAGGTACAGTAGTCGCCGCTTTCGGTAAGCGCTTTCAAGTTGAAATTAACGAGGAATCGTATGATAAGAAACGTATTAGCTGTGTCACACGTGGCAAAAAAACTGACTTAGCATGCGGTGATGTCGTCACAATAAAACTGACGGATAAACATGAAGGTGTTGTAGAAAGTACCCTGCCGCGCAAGACTCTGCTCTACCGTAGCAACGCGTTCAAGAGCAAGATGTTAGCGGCCAATGTCACACAGATTATTATCGTACTGGCCACACAACCCAGCTTTTACGAAGCGTTACTGAATCGCTGCCTAATCGCAGCGGAAGCGGCTAATATCAAAGCGCTCATCGTACTGAATAAATGTGATTTGGCCGATAACGATGGTGCCAAACAAAAGCTCGCTTTATATACAGCGCTTGGCTACCAAGTATTGCCGCTTTCAGCAAAAGAAGATATCTCAACGCTGAGACCTTACCTACAAGGTCAATCGAGCATTCTGGTTGGCCAGTCTGGCATGGGTAAATCGACTATCATCAACTCGCTATTGCCAAATGAATCGGTACGTACGCAAGAGGTCAGCCATGTGCTGGATAGCGGCAAACACACTACCACTGCGGCGCATCTGTACCACCTAGACTCTGAGAGCCAACTGATTGATTCGCCTGGCTTACAGGAGTTTGGCTTACATCACCTGAGTACAGATGAACTTGAACATGCTTTTATCGAATTCAGGCCATTTCTAGGTAAATGCAGGTTCAATAACTGCAAGCATCTACAAGAACCGGATTGCGCAATTACCGCAGCGGTAACGGCCAATAAAGTGAGTGCCGAGCGGTTCGCCACTTACAAGATGCTGCGGACTGAAGTCGCCCGCTAAAGTCTTGCAGTAAAGCTTTCTACTGGTTATATTAAGCTATGAAGACTACAGCTTTTATCTCACACCCAGATACACTGCTACACGTGATGGATGGCAGCCATCCAGAATCACCAGCGCGCATCACAGCCATCAAGAACGCATTGATTGAAAAAGGTATCTACCAAAAGCTAGCGATTCATGAAGCGCCACTAGCGACAGACGCACAATTACAGCGCGTACATAGCACGGCTTATATTCAAACCATTCGCAAACTCTCACCCAAAGCCGGCTTGGTTAGACTGGATCCTGATACCGCAATGGGGCCAATGAGCTTATCCGCAACGCTACATGCAAGCGGCGCAGCGGTACTCGCTACCGACCTAGTCATGCAAGATAAGGTGCGTAACGCATTTTGTTGTGTACGCCCGCCTGGCCACCATGCGGGACGCGCTAACAGCGCAGGTTTTTGCATCTTCAATAACATTGCTGTAGGTGTGGCACATGCCATGGAGCAATACAAAATCAAACGGGTAGCGATCATTGATTTTGATGTGCATCATGGCGATGGTACTGAAGATATTTTTAAAGACGACCCACGCGTCATGTTGTGCTCTACGTTTCAGCACCCTTTTTACCCGCATCGTGGATATGACACGCGCACAGCTACGATGATCAATGTGCCATTAGCCGCAAAATCAGGCAGTAAAGAATTAAAGCATGCGTTTGAACATGAGTTCTTGCCTGCGCTCAACGCATTCAAACCCGAAATTATCTATGTCTCTGCCGGCTTTGATGCACATACTGAAGACCCGCTAGCTGACTTGAATCTAGTCAATGCCGACTATATCTGGATGACTGAATTCATCAAAACAGTTGCTAATCAACATGCAAAAGGACGCATCGTCTCATTGCTAGAGGGTGGCTACCACTTGAAAGCACTTGCCGAGGCCGTTAGCTGCCATGTCGAAACACTGCTAGCTTAAAACAGGAAAAATTTAAAAGCCCTAAATCAAAACGATTTAAGCCTACAATTATTAAGCCGCGAAAAGCATTTATAGTCAGCGTATAATGCTATCTATCAAGTATTAGTTAAGTACCGTTTATGCACATTACCACCCGCCTTGAGTTTGATGCTGGGCATCGTATCCCTAGCCATAAAAGTCAATGTAAGAACTTACATGGTCATCGCTATGCAATGGAAATCACACTTTCCGGCGATATCATCACGCAAGAAAACACCTCTGAAAACGGTATGGTGATGGATTTTTCTGATGTGAAAGCGATAGCTAAACGTGCAGTAGTTGACGTATGGGATCATGCTTTTTTGGTGTATCAACATGACACCGAAGTCTTGAATTTCTTAAACACACTGCCGAACCATAAAACTGTGGTGTTCCCTACCGTGCCTACCGCAGAAAATATGGCCAGTGAAGCATTCAAGATATTAAAAAGCAACTATCAAGATACTTACGGTAATCATTTGAAACTAGAAAAAGTACGCCTGTATGAAACTCCTAATAGCTGGGCAGACGCGCTAGGCTAAACATTAGCCTAGCAAACTCAATTAGATTCTTAATTGATTCAATTCTTCAACCAAGGCATCACGCCAATCCGGTAATTGCACCGAAAAATCCTGCATCAACTTTGACGTATTTAAGCAAGAATTAGCTGGTCGTGCAGCAGGCGTTGGGAAGTCTTTAGTCGTAATTGCTTGAATAGCCTTAACCTTAAGCAACGGCCATTCTTTACCGGCTTGCAAACGTGAATATTCTTCAACAATCGCCGAAGTAAAACCATGCCAGGACGTTTGTCCTGTATTCACCAAATGATAAGCGCCTGTCACCTCACCATCCCATCGAGCAAGCACACTTAATGTGGCCTCAGCAATACTATGACTACTGGTTGGCGCACCGAATTGGTCAGCGACAATACGTAACTCTTCACGCTCACCAGCTAAACGCAGAATAGTTTTTAAGAAGTTTTTTCCATAAGCACCGTATACCCAAGAAGTGCGGAAAATCAGGTGTGACAACCCAACCGCACGAATCGCATCTTCTCCCGCAAGCTTACTTTTACCGTAAACACTCAAAGGTTCAGTAACGTCGTCCTCTAGATAAGGGCTGGTTTTTTTGCCGTTGTACACATAATCAGTCGAAAAGTGAATCAGCTTTGCACCAACTTTGGCAGCCTCTTCGGCAAGTATCTGAGGAGCTGTAGCGTTGATTGCATAAGCCAGTTCTGGCTCAGTTTCTGCCTTATCAACAGCCGTATAGGCCGCAGGGTTGATAATTAAATCTGGCTGTACTGCTTGTACAACTCGCCTTATTTCGTCTGCTCGAGATAAATCCAACTGACTTCTATCTAGCGCAACAAATACATCAGAAAATGCCTTATTAGCCAATAAAGCATGTTTTAAAGCGTGTCCTACTTGCCCATTAACGCCAGTCAATAATATTTTTTTATACAAAATTGAATACTTTAAAAATTAGACTTCAAAAACCTCTGCATTAGATAAGTCCGCTCCGACTTTATCCTTAGCAGATAATACTGGCGATCCAATGATAGGCCACTCAATACCGATTGCCGGGTCATCCCAGCGCACAGACCGTTCATGCTGTGGTGCGTAGTAATCAGTCGTTTTATACAGAAACTCAGTGCCTTCTTTCAACACCAAAAAGCCATGCCCGAAACCGGGTGGTACCCATAACTGGCGTTTGTTTTCTGCTGATAACACCACACCTACCCACTGCCCAAAAGTAGCCGATTGGCGACGCAAATCCACCGCCACATCAAACACTTCACCAACAGCGACTCTTACTAATTTACCTTGTGGTTGTTGAATCTGGTAGTGCAAGCCACGTAATACATTAATCGCCGATTTTGAATGATTATCTTGCACGAAATTGGCTTTAACACCGGTCAATTCTTCGAATGATTTTTGATTGAAGCTTTCATAAAAAAAACCTCTGTCATCACCGAATACTTTAGGTTCTATGATCAATACATCTGGTATTGCAGTTTGAATCACTTGCATTAGATTACCTTTACTAAAATACCTGTTCGCTCAGTATCAATTTGAGATACTGCCCATAATTGTTTTTGATGTACTTATTAGCAAGCACATCCAAAGCCGCCGCATCTATAAATTTCATGCGATAGGCAATCTCTTCTGGACAGGCAATTTTTAAGCCTTGGCGTTTTTCTATGGTTTCAATGAAGGAAGATGCTTCCAATAAAGACTCATGCGTACCGGTATCCAGCCATGCAATACCACGCCCCATGACCTCCACTTGCAAGTCACCACTCTCTAGATATTGACGATTCACATCAGTGATCTCAAGCTCACCACGTGGCGATGGTTTCAGATTCTTCGCGATATCAGTCACACGATTATCATAAAAATATAAGCCTGTCACAGCGTATCTGGATTTTGGCGCTTTGGGCTTTTCCTCCAGACTAATTGCTTGACCCTGCTTATTGAATTCCACTACGCCATAACGCTCAGGGTCGTGCACCGGATAGGCGAATACGGTGGCACCTTGAGTACGTTTTGCTGCTGCCTGCGTGATATGCCCAAGTTCGTGGCCATAAAAAATGTTGTCACCAAGTACTAAGGCACAACTATCACTACCAATAAACTTTTCGCCGATAATAAAAGCCTGTGCTAAGCCATCAGGTGAAGGTTGCACGGCATATTGAATCGACATCCCCCACTGACTGCCATCACCCAGCAATTGTGTAAATCGCGGCGTGTCTTCAGGAGTGGAAATCACCAGTACTTCACGAATACCCGCCAGCATCAATGTGGTGAGCGGATAGTAGATCATCGGTTTATCATAGACAGGTAACAATTGCTTAGAAACTACCTGTGTCACCGGGTACAAACGCGTACCAGAACCGCCTGCTAAAATGATACCTTTCATGCTAATTCTTCTCCGCGCTCTGTGTAATGCGTTTGCACCCAATTACGGTATTCACCGCTGGTAACATTTTTGACCCAGTCTTGATTTTCAAGATACCAGTTCACGGTTTTTTCTATACCGGTTTCAAAGGTCTCTTGTGGCTTCCAGCCTAATTGATTCGCCAATTTCGTTGCGTCTATCGCATAGCGCTGGTCATGACCAGGACGGTCTTCAACAAAGGTGATTTGATCTGCGTACGACTTACCATCCGTACGTGGTTTTTTGGCATCTAACATTCTGCACAATGTTCTGACTACTTCAATGTTTGGCTTCTCGTTCCAGCCACCTACGTTATACACCTCACCTACTTTTCCAGCTTCCAGCACGCGCCGAATCGCTGCACAATGGTCTTCAACATAGAGCCAATCACGAATCTGTTGTCCGTTACCATAGATAGGCAATGGCTTTCCAGCAAGTGCGTTATGAATAATTAGAGGTATCAACTTCTCAGGGAAGTGAAGTGGACCGTAGTTATTAGAGCAATTAGTAGTGAGCGTAGGCAAGCCATAGGTATGGTGGTAGGCACGGACCAGATGGTCTGAAGCTGCCTTGGACGCAGAGTATGGACTATTAGGTGCATAGGCATGATTTTCGGTAAATGCAGCTTCGTCTTTGCCTAGCGAGCCATAAACTTCATCAGTAGAAACATGTAGGAAGCGGAAATTTTGGCGATGCTCTGTACTTAAACCATTCCAGTAAGCGCGTACCTCTTCTAACAAGTGGAAGGTACCGACAACATTGGTTTGAATAAAGTCTTCAGGGCCATGAATAGATCGGTCAACATGACTTTCTGCAGCAAAATTAACTACGGCACATGGTTGGTGCTCATGCAACAACTTTGCCAAAAGTACTTTATCTGCAATATCGCCATGTACAAATATATGATTAGGATTATGTTGAATGTCTTGTAGATTCTCTAAGTTACCTGCATAAGTTAATTTATCCAAATTAACCACGGTGCCTAATCCAAGTTTCACCCATGCCAGAACAAAATTAGCGCCGATAAAGCCCGCGCCGCCTGTAACAATAATTGTATGATTCACGCCTATGACTTTCTAAAAATTCTAATTTTAATATTTCTAGTTATCTGTTTTTTCTAACGTTTGCCACAAACAACTTCCGGATTTTGCAAGTGAGGTCAAATAATCGTCATGTGCAGAAACTTCTTGTTCGTTTGCTTTCTTAACAAACAACGGCTGCACATCTTGTAACTTAGCCTCCTGATTTGCCCTACGCGGCTTATCAAGCTCCATCATCAAGCTCTCTTGTCCACGTGTCATCGCCATATAAACTTCAGCGAGGAGCTCGGCATCCAGTAACGCACCATGTAGGGTACGTTTGGAGTTATCAATACCAAAATGCCTACACAAAGCATCCAGGTTATTACGCTGCCCTGGCCTTGAATCTTTGGCCATTCTCAATGTATCCGTAATTTTACCGCTAAAACTCTCTATCGGCTGCAAACCAATTCGACCAAGCTCACTATTTAAAAACCCCACATCGAATGGCGCATTATGAATGATCAACTCTGCATCACTGATAAACGCAATTAAATCTTGCGCAACAGCTTCGAACAGAGGTTTATCTTGTAAGAACTCTAGCGTAATACCGTGCACCTCTTGCGCTGCTGGGTCTATTTCACGCTCAGGATTTAGATACACATGATAGTGATTATTGGTAGGACGACGATTGATCATCTCCACCGCTGCAATCTCAATGATGCGGTGCCCTTGCGCAGGGTACAAGCCTGTCGTTTCAGTATCTAAAAATATTTGTCTCATAGGGTTTATTACCTTAATTAGTACCTAATCCATTCAAGAAGCCGGCAACACCTTTATTGGCTAGCATATCTGCACGCTCATTGCCTACATTACCTGCGTGCCCTTTTACCCAAATCCATTGCACGGTATGTTGTTGAACCAAAGTATCCAAGATTCGCCATAAATCATCGTTCTTCACTGGCTTCTTGTCAGCAGTGCGCCAATTACGCGCTTTCCAGCCGATGATCCATTCCGAGATTCCTTTTTGTACATAGACTGAATCTGTGAACACTTTGGCATGACACGGGCGTTTGAGTGCTTCCAGGGCGCGAATTACTGCCGTCAGTTCCATACGATTATTAGTCGTGAGCGGCTCGCCACCAAACAACTCTTTTTCATGCCCATCATAACTGATCCATGCGCCCCAGCCGCCTGGCCCGGGATTGCCCTTGCACGCGCCATCTGCATATATTTCAACTTCGTTACTATTACTCATACTATTTCTTTGTACCATTGTTTTGTTATAAAGATTTCTTTTGTGTCGGTCTGGATTGCGTTGGTCGAACAACTAGCGTTGATTTTAAAGGCGCTTTATTCCAGTTAGGTTTAAGCGGTGTCATACCAGCCACACGTTTTTTTGCCACAATGAAATATACCCCACCTGGCGTAGCACAGTAACGCTCACTAAATTTATCCATAAAAGCAAAGCGCTTATGCCAGATGTTTTGCTCAAAAGGCGGTACATGGCAACACGAATCTACGGACAGAATTTCAAAACCTAATAACGTCAGCCAATCTTTCATTCGTGTTAAGCCGATAAACTGTCCATGCCATGGATAGATACTATTGTCGCGAAACATTTTGTTCAAACCTGATTTAGCACCCCAAGTACTAAATGGATTAAAACCGGAAATGAGCAGATGGCCTTCCGGCATCATAACTCTCTCGGCCTCGCGTAATGTCTGATGAGGGCGCTCGCTAAATTCTAAACGATGCGGCAACAGCAACAGATCCAAGCTCGTCTCTGCAAATGGTAAAAAATCATCTTTACAACACAAATGATGATCAACGCTATTAACATCAAACTCTGATGATTTATAACGATTAGGAATGCGTGAGTTGCGTAACAGATCCATCTCCAGACAACCCATTTGTACCGCGTCAAACCCAAACAGGTCTACTACCGCCTTGTCATATAATGCCTGCTCTTCCCGCTGTAAATAGCGGCCGATAGTCGAGTCAAACCAAGCATGCTGTAAATCAGAAAGGTGCTGTGGGCTCAGTGATGTTTTCATGTGAAATTTTCATAGTTGAGACAAATTAACCTCTATTGACAATTCATGCCCTTGAACAAATGATAGGCACTATGCGACATAATTTACAAATTATACCGATTCCAGCATTTAAGGATAATTATATCTGGCTGATTCACAATCATCAGCAAGCAGTGATTGTTGACCCCGGTGATGCCACGCCTGTGCAGGAAACCTTACAACGTTTACAGCTAGACCTCACTACCATATTGATTACACATCACCATCATGACCACATAGGCGGCGTTGTAGAGCTGCAAAGTGCCTATCCTCACGCGCGCACATACGCACCCAAACGAGAGCAATACCAATTTCAGCATACGCCTGTGAGCGAAGGTGACACCGTCAACTTGGCTGAGTTTTCCCTGCAACTGGCTGTCATTGACCTGCCAGGTCATACATTAGGTCACATTGCTTATTATATTGAACGTGGAAGTGAAGGCGATGTTGAGAATCTACTTTTTTGCGGTGACACTTTATTTGGCGCCGGTTGCGGCCGTTTATTTGAAGGCACGCCAGCACAGATGTATGATTCTTTACAAAAATTAGCCGCGTTACCACAAGACACCAAAGTCTATTGCACGCATGAATACACCATGCACAACATTGAATTTGCGATGACTTTAGAATCTAATAATCAACAACTTGTGAAACGCCAGCAAGACACAATCAAGTTGCGAAACCTGCAACAACCCAGCTTACCTTCAACTATTGGTTTAGAACTCGCCACTAATCCTTTTTTACGCTGCACTAGTCCAGAGATTCAATCTTCGGTTCAATTACCAAACGCTCCTGCTTTGCAAGTTTTTAGCACCATTAGAGAAATGAGAAATCATTACTAATCATCAATATAGCGCATATTTATGAAGTAAGTTTTTACTTGACTAGGTATACAGCTGTTCGTTACTATGTTGCAACTTTATGACTATGGGCGTTGCCATGTTTCGACTATCAGTTTTGCGCATTTGTCATTTCATTAAAAATTCTTATCGTTTCATTTCAATAGCACATAGCAAGCAACTGACTGCTATGTGTGTCGCCATTATCTCCACTTGTACACTAGTGAATAGCACGCTGGCGCACGCAGAATTCAACGTGGCTGGCGACGAAATCATTATCTTTGCCGATGATACTTTCAAACCGGCACCTCGGGCTTTAGGTAACACTGATATCAACAGCCCAACGGAGAGCTCCCCGAACAATGGCATCAGCCAAACTGATACCATCAATATCGTTAATGATGACTTATGGCAACGCATCAAAAATGGTTATGCGATGCCGGACTCTAATTCTGCGTTGATCTCACGCCATGAGAACTGGTATAGCTCACGCCCAGACTACATGAGACGCATGGTGGAACGTAGCCAGAGATACCTGTTTCACATCGTGGAGGAAGTCGAAAAGCGTGGCATGCCAACTGAAATCGCACTACTACCAATGATTGAAAGCGCTTACAACCCGAATGCATATTCACGCAGCAGCGCCTCTGGTATTTGGCAATTCATCCCATCAACGGGCAAAAACTTTGGCCTTAAACAAAATTGGTGGGTAGATAACAGGCGTAATGTCACTGCTGCCACTGATGCCGCGCTTACTTATCTGCAAAAATTACATGCTATGTTCGGTGCATGGGATCTTGCTTTAGCGGCATACAACGCCGGTGAAGGCACCGTGGGGCGTGCGATAGAGCGCAACCGCAGGCTAGGTTTACCTACGGACTATGAAAGCCTGAATCTGCCGCCCGAAACAAGAAACTACGTACCCAAGTTACAAGCCATCAAAAACTTGATGACTAACCCTAATAACTATGGCCTTGAGATTCAATCTATTGCTAATACTGCCTATTTCACAAGCGTTAAAGCACCCGCACAAATTGACGCGCATTTAGCAGCTAAACTTGCCGAAATCAGCTACGACGAGTTCATCGCACTTAACCCAAGCTACAATCGTCCAGTGATTACCAAAAGTGGCGATAGCCACGATCTGTTGTTACCTATCTCTGCAGCACAAACCTACAAAGATAACTTAGCGGCCTACGATAAACCACTAGTCAGCTGGCAGACCTACCATGCTAAACGCGGCGAACGCATGGACAACATCGCTAAAAAATTCGGCATTCAAGTGGCTCAACTTCGCGATGTGAATGGTTTGTCATCACAGAAAAAAATTGGTAAATCTTCTACCATTTTGGTGCCCAACGGCAATCAAACAAATTTTAAATCAACAGAAACAAAAGACTCTTCATCATCAATTGAAGCTGTAAATGACGATAGCACAACCAACAATGTGAATAGCGAGTTAGATGTAGCAAGCGCTGAAAATAATAACAACGAGATTGACCCTGCAGCACAGGGCAGCGTCACATACAAAGTTAAACGTGGCGATCGCATGCAAGCCATTGCAAAACGCTACGGTGTGAGCGTCAAGCAAATCATGGCATCGAACTCGCTAAAAAATAATCGCGTAAAAGCTGGGCAATTACTAACGATAGAAACAACTACTGCCAAGAAATCGACGAGTACCGTTTCCAGTAACGACAATGCTACAACTAAAAAGAAAACATATATCGTGAAACGTGGCGACACTTTGAGTACCATTGCGCAAAAATTTGATGTGGGTGTCATTGACATCAAACGCTGGAATAAAAAAGTCCACACACATATTAGGCCAGGACATAAGCTCACCATCATGCAAACACGTTCGTTTTAAATGAATGCCAATCTGCTAGCGTTTGAAGCCCTCCTCCACTTATGCTAAATAAGACTCATCGTTGTAAATTAATAAAATTTATATGTTTTGCATCTATCTCTATCCTACTTTCTGCATGTGGTAACTCTTCTAGCACCCAAGCGAACAATCAACTAGATTATTCAAAAGACTACCCAGCAACGACGGGTGGCACCCTGATAGACGCCATGACTGGCGAGCCCAGTGGCCTTATCGCAATGATTGCAGGTGAATCAGCAGCATCGGCCATTGCAGGCAATATCTTCAACAGCCTGCTGAAATATGACAAGAACCTTGATTTAACTGGTGAGCTAGCAGAGTCATGGGAAATCTCTAAAGATAAAAAGACCATTACTTTTCACCTAAAACCCAACTTAAAATGGGCTGATGATAAACCCTTGACCAGCGATGACGTGTTGTTTACCTGGCAAAAAGTCACAGATGAAAAGACACGTACCCCTTACGGTTCAGATTTCAAGTTAGTAGTTAAAGCCGAAACGCCAGATGCCAATACCTTTCGGGTAACTTACGCTGCGCCTTATGCACCAGCACTGGATACATGGGCTGGCTTACATATCTTACCTAAGCACTTGCTGAAAGACCAAGACATCAACACCACAGCTTTCGCACGCAATCCAGTAGGTAGCCATTATTACAAGCTGGATAGCTGGAAAAATGGACAATACCTTAAGCTCACGCGCAACCCGAACGCAACACAAGGTCAGGCTGAAATCGATGCACTGCTCTCCCGTATCATCCCGGATAAAGCAGCTCAGTTTTTAGAGTTAAGCGCAGACAATATTGATTCAATGGGGCTTAATCCGATTCAATACGCCAGAATCTTCCCTGCCCGACCAGACCTTAATAAAAATATCGCTCTCTATAAAGAGTTAGGCAACAACTACACCTACTTAGGGTTTAACCTCAAACGTAAACCCTTTGATGATATTCGCGTGCGCCAAGCGATTAACTATGCTATCGATAAGCAAGAAATCATTGACGGTGTGCTGCTCGGGCTAGGCGAGCCAGTCGCATCACCGTACAAACCTGGCACACGCTGGAGCAATCCATCACTCAAGTCCTACCCTTATGATCCTAACAAGGCAAAAGCACTACTTAAAGATGCGGGTTATGAGGACCATGATGGCGACGGCATTCTTGATAAAGATGGCAAACCGCTAGCTTTTGAAATACTCACCAATCAAAATAAAGAACGTGAAATGACAGGGGTATTGATACAGCGTCGCCTGAAAGAGATTGGTATTGATGTGAATATCCGCGTGCTGGAATGGGCCAGCTTTCTAGGACGTTTCATTAAGCCAAAAGAGTTTGATGTGGTTGTACTAGGATGGAGCTTGTCACTAGACCCAGATCAATACAGTATCTGGCACTCTAGTCAGCAAGCGCCCGGCCAATTCAATTTCATCAGTTACAGCAACCCGCGCGTGGACAAATTACTTGAAGAAGGCCGGCTGGAACTAGACCCTGAAAAACGCATGAAAATCTATCATGAATTTTCCAAGATATTATTAGAAGACAGCCCGATTGTTTACCTTTCTGCTGGTTATGGTTTATCTGCCATTCACAAACGCGTTAAGGGTATCAGTAACCCTGCTCCACCTGCCGGCATCGGCTATAACACGTACGAGTGGTACATTCCCAAAGCCTACGCACGCACGGAAATGAGTGAGCATTGATTATGATTGCATACCAGCATGCTTAAATATTTACTCAAACGCTTTTTTTGGATGATGCCCTTATTAGTTGGCATCAGCCTGATTTCTTTCTTCATCATGCACTTAGCACCCGGTGACATTACGACCAGTGAAGCAAGTTTCAACCCGAAGGCAAGTGAAGAATCAAGGCAGAAACTGCGTGAACTCTACAACTTAGATAAGCCAGTGATTGTGCAATATGGCCTCTGGTTAAAGCGCATGGCAACACTGGATTTCGGCACCTCATTCGCATCGCATCAGCGACCTGTGTTCTGGCAAACAAAAGACAAAGATGGCAACGTTACTTTGGGTATGATTCAAGAAGCTATCCCGATTACCCTGTTGATTAATGTATTAAGCCTATTATTAATCATAGGTATCGCGCTACCACTTGGTGTCGTTTCCGCCCTAAACCAAAACCAGCTACCAGACCGCAGCATCACCTTATTCGTCTTCATCGGCTTTGCCATCCCAGGCTTCTGGCTTGCATTGATGCTGATGTATTGGACCGGTGTACAACATGCCTGGCTTCCTATCTCGGGCCTACAAAGCTTGGGACATGAAAATATGCACTGGTTTGCACAAATCATGGATACGCTAAAACATCTAGTTTTACCTGTCTTCATTTCTGGTATCACTGGACTAGCAGGCATCTCTCTATTCGTACGCAACGGCATGCTGGAAGTACTGCATCAGGATTACATCACCACTGCACGCTCTAAAGGACTGAATGAAAACCGCGTCATTTATGGTCACGCTTTACGCAATGCCCTGCTACCACTGATTACCATTTTTGGCTTAAGTATCCCAGGTTTGATTGGCGGCTCAGTCATCGCTGAAAGTATCTTTGCTATCCCAGGCATGGGCAAACTATTCTATGACGCCGTACTGATGCGCGACTTCCCGGTCATCATGGGCATTCTTACGATTGGCGCCATACTCACGTTAATTGGTAACTTATTGGCTGATGTTGCCTACGCCTGGGCTGACCCACGCGTCAGACGCGGAGTGGTGCAATGAAAAAATTACTGTCCAATCCATTAGTATTGATAGGCTTTGTAATTATCGCAGGCATATTGCTACTCGCTTTAATCGCACCTTTGATTGCGCCTTATGATCCTGAAGCCATTGACGTTAAAGCCATTCTGCTCTCTCCTTCATCCTCGCACCTGATGGGCACCGATGGTTTGGGGCGCGATGTATTTTCACGCATGCTCTACGGTGCACGCATATCGCTCATGGTAGGTTTTGTTGCGGTAGGTATCGCTACTGCTATTGGTATCGTGCTCGGCGCGATTGCCGGCTTTTACCGCGGTTGGGTAGATACCATCATCATGCGCTCAGTCGACGTTATGCTCTCTATTCCAACTTTCTTCTTGATTCTGGCTGTGATTGCATTCTTAACGCCTTCTATCTGGAACATCATGATTGTGATTGGCCTCACCTCATGGATGGGCGTCACACGTTTGGTACGCGCAGAGTTTTTAAGTTTACGTAACCGAGAGTTTGTACTCGCGGCGCAAACCTTAGGCGCAAAAGATGCACGACTCATTTTTACGCATTTACTACCGAATAGCTTAACCCCAATCATTGTCAGCTCGATTCTAGGCATTGCCAGCGCGGTACTGGTAGAGTCTGGCTTGAGTTTCCTCGGACTTGGTGTACAGGCACCGCAGGCCTCTTGGGGCAACATCCTCACCGACGGTAAAGAATATATTCAATTCGCATGGTGGCTTTCACTGTTCCCTGGGCTTGCGATATTGATTACCGTGTTAGGGTATAATTTGCTCGGAGACGGGTTACGCGATGCGTTTAACCCTAGAAGTAGTCAACATTAAAAACCGTTCAAGCATCAACTTAAAAGAATAAAGTTAATTAGAGGAAGAAATTCATGGGATTTTTAGCAGGTAAAAAAATACTAATCGCAGGCTTATTAAGCAACCGTTCAATCGCTTACGGCATAGCGGCCGCGATGAAACGCGAAGGCGCCGAACTAGCCTTCACTTATCAAATGGAAAAACATCAAGGTCGCGTTGCAGATCTAGCAGCAGACTTTGATTCTAAACTGGTATTTCACTGTGATGTTGCTGAAGACAGTTTGATTGACGCTCTTTTTCCAGCCATCGCTCAACATTGGGATGGTATCGACTCTATCGTCCATTCAGTAGCATTCGTACCAAAAACCGCGTTGGATGGTGACTATCTAGATGCAGTGACCCGTGAAAACTTCCGCATTGCACATGACATCAGCTCTTACAGCTTTGCTGCCTTGGCAAAAGCTGCATTACCAATGATGTTGGGCAGAAACGGTAGCTTGCTCACATTAAGTTACTTAGGTGCTGAGCGTACCATGCCTAACTATAACGTAATGGGATTAGCTAAAGCCAGCTTGGAAGCCAACGTACGCTACATGGCACAAAGCCTTGGCCCTAAAGGCATTCGCGTTAACGCAGTGTCCGCAGGCCCAATCAAGACACTGGCCGCTTCTGGCATTGCTGATTTTGACAAGATGATAGGCTTCAATGAGAAGCATGCTGCTTTGCGTCGCAATGTCACGATTGAAGAAGTTGGTAACGCTGCTGCGTTCTTATGCAGTGACCTTGCATCAGGTATTACAGGTGAGATTACTTACGTAGATGGCGGCATGAATATTACTGCTGCGGGCGTCATTGAATAATCAGCAATACTATAAAAACTACGCAATAAAAAAGGCACTTTTAAGTACCTTTTTTATTGTTAAAACCAATCAATACTTTTGATTAACTACCACTCAAAAGCTTCTCGTTCACTTTGATTTTGTTCTTTTCACGCAAAGATTGCTTGTACGCAGCGAGATATTCAGCCGCCAAAGCCTCATTTAACTCTGTTTGAGCCGTTTTCTGCGCGCTTTCATCTACAGGTGCCAAGCTATCCACTTTAATCACTTTAACGAGCAAGAAACCTTGTTTCGCTTCTGCAATGCCAGAATAAGCCGGTAATTTACTTACATTAGTCTTAAACACTTGATTCATCGCAAGCTCTGTCAGGCCTTGTGCATTTTTACGATCAACTGTAACTGCTGGAATCCACTCAACATCGGCAACCTCTTTGCCTTCATTCAAGCTTTTTAATGCAGTCTCACCTTTAGTTAGCGCAAGCTTAGATGCAGCTTCCAGTTTCAGCAGGTCTTCAATGCCGCCTTTGACTTCATCAAAGTTACGTGGTGCGGCTGGTTTATATTCAACCACACGTGCAGACACCAGGTTATTAGGCGAAATCTCTACTGCTTCAGTATTGCGACGGTCTTTCAGTACTTCATCAGAAAAAACCAAATTCATGATCTTGTCATTTTTGAAAAACTTAGCACCCTCTTCACGGCTTACCCAGTCTGAAGTTTGAACTTGTCCATTAAATGCCTTCGCTGCTGGCTGTAAGCTGCCTGATTGTTCATACACCATATTACTGAAGTTTTCAGCTTGCTCGGTAAATAGCGCTTGGGCTTTTTGATATAACAATTCAGCCTTGATTTTTGGTTTCAGGCTTTCGTAATCAGAGCTCTCACCAGTGACTTCTGTGACTTTGATGATATGGTAGCCAAATTCTGATTCAACGATGTCGCTGATCTGGCCAACTTTCATGCCAAATGCAGTATCTTCAAAAGGCTTCACCATTGCACCACGGCCGAAACTGCCTAAATCACCACCTTTACTGGCTGAACCTGGGTCTTGTGATTCTTTAACCGCCAGCTCTTCAAATCTTTTCGGATTCTTCTTAACAATCGCTAATATTTCCTCAGCTTTTGCTTTTGCCTGTTGTTTTTGTTCAGGTGTAGCGCTTACGCCAAAGCCAATCAAAATATGACTTGCACGTCTTTGTTCATTGCCTTGGAATTTAGCCGCATTCTCATCGTAGAATTTCTTCACTTCAGCATCATCCACTTGAATACTAGGGATCAAGCTACTTGCTGATAGTAATAAAAATTCTATTTTGACTTGCTCTGGTACACGTAATTTATCTTTATGTTGTTCGTAATATGCTTTTACTTGCGCAGGATCAATCTTGACCTGGCTAATAAAGTCTTTAGTTTTGATTTCCGCTACAGTTACTTCACGCTGTTGATGCGTAAGCTTGTATGTATCGCCAGCGCGTGCATGGGAGACGAAACCTAGCTTGGTAATACCATCCTGTGCCTGCTGTGCTAACAGGTCTGCACGCATACCCTCTTCAAATCTGGATGCGGTAATACGATTTTGCTCTAAAGTCTGGTCGTATAGCTCTTGTGAGAATTTACCGTCTTTCTGAAACTCTGGCATGCCTGTGATGTAAGTTGCAAGCTGCTCGTCACTAATAGCGTATTTAGCATGTTTAATTTCTTCAGATAAAACTCGTTTATTGATCAACTGATTCAACACCAAAGACTTAACTTCAGGGCTATCTAATTGTGCGACGTCAACCTTACCTTCAGATTGCAAACGATTGCGCAGATTTTGCAAAGCATTCGCGTACTCTTGTACAGAAATATCATTGCCATTGACTTCAGCAATAGTTGCGTTGTTGCCGGCTTGATTTAAATACGAGTCTATCCCAAACAATGCAAAAGGAACGGTAATTGCGGCTAACAATGCTTTGCCAACCCAGCCTTGCGCTACAGAGCGGATTCTATCTAACATAAAAACTTTCTCTTCTTAAAATATTCACTAAATATTTGAAACGAAAACTTCAACAATTTCCCACTCGTTATTATAAAACGACGTTAAATCACCGGAACGTAATATAGCATAAGATGAAGTAATACACTGAGCCTGCAATTCAGATAACTACATGACGTACAAGTTCTGATAATGAATTGATTATTCTGAATATCGAAACATCTAAATCAAAAGTACAAATAAAAATAGCGAGTCCCAAGGGACTCGCTATTTTTATTTGGCGGAGTGGACGGGACTCGAACCCGCGACCCCCGGCGTGACAGGCCGGTATTCTAACCAACTGAACTACCACTCCATAAAGCTTGCGTACAAATGTTATTTTACCAAATTTATACGCTTTTTAATTTTGCGCTTCGAATTATTTAGAAAATAAAAAACTTGATTTTTCCAAATTTTTTACAAAATAAAGAGCGCCTAAAATACTAGCACTCTTAATTTTATCAATTAGAAACGGCTTAGTCACATTTGTTAGTTTTTTTTGGTGGGTGCTAACGGGGTCGAACCGCTGACATTCGCCTTGTAAGGGCGACGCTCTACCAACTGAGCTAAGCACCCTGCCTAACCAACAAAGACGACTAGTTTACAGCATCTTTAAGCGCTTTACCAGCTCTAAATTTAGGAGAATTTGCGGCTTTAATTTTAATTGTTGCGCCAGTACGTGGATTGCGACCATTGCGAGCTTCGCGCTTACCAACATAAAATGTACCAAAGCCAATTAAAGTCACTAAGTCACCTGTTTTCATTGCTTTTGTAATTGAAGCTGTAGTTGCATCTAGAGCACGGCCTGCTGCTGCTTTTGAAATACCTGCTGCTTTTGCAATATCGTCAATCAGTTCAGATTTATTCACGTGTAATCCCCTCTCAAGGTTTATTAAATAAAGACTTCATTGTCTTGGTTTGGGTAACGAATACCCGTATCAGCTTTATATCAAGCCAACAAAGGCTGTGTCAAGCTTTTATCGGCATGATATTCCACTTATTTTTTTAATGCTTAGTTGTAACCGCAGCTGGGGTTACAGTTTCTGTTGACTTATCAGTGGCTTGAACGTCTTTTGCAGGCTCATCGCTAACTTCAGACATTTCTGGCAATGGCTCAGGCTTGGAAGCCAGCGCCAATGACAATACTTCATCAATCCATTGCACAGGATGAATATCCAGCTGGTTTTTGATGTTTTCCGGGATCTCTGCCAAGTCTTTTACGTTTTGTTGTGGGATTAACACGGTTTTAATGCCGCCACGGTGTGCAGCCAATAGCTTCTCCTTCAACCCACCAATTGGTAATACCTCACCTCTTAGTGTGATCTCACCGGTCATTGCCACATCTGCACGCGCAGGAATGCCCGTTAGAATCGAAACCAACGCTGTGGTGATAGCAATACCTGCACTTGGGCCGTCTTTAGGTGTTGCGCCCTCAGGGAAGTGAATATGGATATCATTCTTCTCATAAAAGTCATTGGAGATGCCCAAACGCTGAGCACGACTGCGCACGACGCTCATCGCTGCTTGCGTAGACTCCTGCATCACATCGCCTAATTTACCCGTAGTAGTGGTTTTACCTTTACCTGGTAACAACACCGCTTCAATGGTCAACAACTCACCGCCAACGGATGTCCATGCCAAGCCTGTGACTTGCCCGACTTGATTTTCCTTAGCTGCAATACCAAAATCAAACTGTTGAACACCCAAATACTTTTCCAGACTTTTTGGTGTCACATTAATCTTTTTAGGCGCTTTCGTACCTTGTTTCGCCTTGGAGGTAATCAATTCTTTGACCACTTTACGGCAAACTTTAGCAATCTCTTGATCTAATCTACGTACACCAGCCTCACGCGTGTAATAACGCACGATGTCACGCAGCGCAGTTTCAGAGACATGAATTTCATGCTCTTTAAGACCATGTGTTTTCAATTGCTTAGGCAATAGATAACGTACTGCAATATTTACTTTTTCGTCTTCGGTGTAACCCGCAAGACGAATAATTTCCATACGATCCAATAATGGCGCGGGGATATTCATCGAGTTAGCCGTTGCCACAAACATCACGTCAGATAGGTCATATTCAACCTCAACGTAGTGATCGGCAAACGTATGATTTTGCTCAGGGTCTAGTACTTCCAATAATGCTGAGGATGGGTCGCCTCTAAAGTCTTGACCGAGTTTATCCACTTCATCCAGCAAGAATAATGGATTCTTAACACCCACTTTACTCATGCTTTGCAAAATCTTGCCTGGCATTGAGCCAATGTAGGTACGTCTATGACCACGAATCTCTGACTCATCACGCACGCCACCGAGTGCCATACGCACGAATTTACGATTCACTGCTTTAGCAATACTTTGACCGAGTGAAGTCTTACCCACACCTGGAGGGCCGACCAAACAAAGAATCGGTGCTTTAATCTTGTCTACGCGCTGTTGTACTGCGAGGTACTCGACAATACGTTCTTTAACTTTCTCTAATCCGTAATGATCTCCGTCTAATATAGACTCAGCCGTCAATAGATCCTTGCTGATTTTGGTTTTTTTCTTCCATGGCAGATTAATGAGCGTATCAATGTAGTTACGCACCACAGAAGCTTCAGCTGACATCGGTGACATCAGTTTTAGCTTTTTGAGTTCACTTGCCACTTTGGCAAGCGCCTCTTTAGGCATACGAGCAGCTTCGATACGCTTCTCGAGCTCTTCCATATCAGCGTTTTCGTCTTGCTCACCTAACTCTTTTTGAATCGCTTTGACTTGCTCGTTCAAGTAATACTCGCGCTGCGTTTTTTCCATCTGACGTTTCACACGGCCACGAATACGCTTCTCTACTTGCAGAATATCGATTTCGCCTTCCATGAGGCGCAATAAATGCTCTAAACGTTCAGCCACACTGAACATTTCCAGTATTTTTTGTTTCTCGTCGAGTTTTAGCGTGAGATGTGCAGCAATGGTATCAGCCAGGCGACCTGCTTCATCAATGGTAGCTAATGAAGTCAGTATTTCTGGTGGAATCTTTTTATTGAGTTTGACGTACTGGTCAAACTGTGTGAATACAGTGCGCATCAACGCTTGAATCTCGGTATCACTCACTGATTCCGGAATAAGCTCGGCCTGAGCCGCAAAGCATTCTTCAGTTTCAACAAAACCTGTGACTTTGGCGCGCTGCACCCCTTCTACTAATACTTTCACCGTGCCATCTGGCAATTTCAGCATTTGCAGTACAGTGGCAACCGTACCTACTTCGTACAGATCATTCGCGTCAGGTTCGTCTTTATTGGCTGATTTCTGTGCGACCAATAAAATCTGTTTGTCGCCATCTGAGGCAATTTCCAGCGCTTTGACTGATTTGGTACGGCCAACAAATAATGGAATCACCAAATGTGGGTAAACAACCACATCGCGCAAAGGCAGAACTGGCAATAAGCCGTTATCTGGTGTGTATAAAGGTAATGATTGTGTCATGAATAGACTCACTAAAGTTAAGCTAAAAAGTTAAGCCAAAAACGCCTATACATATATTGATGGGGCTGAATATAAACAGTTCAACCCTTGTTTTAGTAGTTTAAGCCTAAAATTGACACTTAAGGCTAAAGTTTAAAATAAATAAGGGATATTTATTTTGTTGGGATAACGAGTCAGCAATTACACGCGCCAAGCTTAGATAGGGCCCTAAGCCTCAGCAACGTGTAAATTGATTAGCCGACTGCTTCTTCTGATGGTTTGTCTTCGTAAATCAACAAAGGTGGTGTGTCGCCACGAATCACGCTTTCATCGACTACGACTTTGCTTAAATTGGCGATTGAAGGTAATTCGAACATTATCTCGAGCAAAGCATGTTCCATGATAGAACGTAGACCACGCGCACCTGTTTTACGCTCAAGTGCTTTCTTAGCGATCAACAACAATGCTGATTCTCTGAACTCCAGGTCCACGCCTTCCATCTTGAATAACTTGATGTATTGCTTGGTCAATGCGTTTTTTGGCTCAGTCAGAATCGTCATCAGCGCAGCTTCATCCAGTGACTCTAGTGTAGCGACTACTGGTAAACGCCCGATAAACTCTGGGATGAGGCCAAACTTGATGAGGTCTTCAGGCTCAACGTCACGCAAGACTTCACCGACTGCACGCATGTCATCTTTGCTTTTTACTTCAGCGCCAAAACCGATGCCGCCCTTTTCAGAGCGTAAACGAATCACTTTTTCCAGGCCATCAAACGCACCGCCACAGATAAAGAGAATGTTTGTAGTATCAAGTTGCACGAATTCTTGGTTTGGATGCTTACGGCCACCTTGTGGTGGAATTGAAGCAACAGTACCCTCAATTAGCTTAAGCAAGGCTTGTTGTACGCCCTCGCCTGACACGTCACGCGTGATAGATGGATTGTCTGACTTACGGGAAATCTTATCGACTTCGTCGATGTACACAATACCGCGTTGCGCCTTCTCGATATCGTAATCACATTTCTGCAGGAGTTTTTGCATGATGTTTTCAACATCTTCACCCACATAACCTGCTTCTGTCAGCGTGGTTGCATCGGCCATTACAAACGGCACATCAAGTAAGCGTGCCAAGGTTTGCGCAAGCAGCGTTTTACCTGAGCCCGTTGGACCAATCAGCAAAATATTACTTTTGGCGATTTCCACTTCGTCTTTTTGACCGCCATCAGACAAATTGTTATGACCTAAACGTTTGTAATGGTTATATACCGCAACCGCTAAGTTTTTCTTGGCATGGGTTTGACCTATTACATACTGATCTAAAATCTTGCAGATTTCTTGAGGTGTAGGCAGGCTGCTATCGGTAGATTTCAAGCCATCTGTGTTTTGAACTTCTTCTTTGATGATGTCGTTGCACAAATCAACGCACTCGTTGCAGATGAACACAGAAGGTCCTGCAATCAGTTTTTTTACTTCATGTTGGCTTTTGCCACAAAATGAACAATAAAGTAATTTATCGCCGTCGGCTTTAGTCGCCATTGATTATTTCCTTAAAGTGGCTTACAAGTGTTGATACTAAGTTACGAATGCTTAAGATATTGCTGCCTTAACAGCAATTTAAATGAATCTTACAGATATATTATGCTGCATCAGTGCGGCTGGCAATAACCTTATCAATCATACCGTACTCAACTGACTGTTCTGCACTCATAAAATTGTCACGCTCGGTGTCATGATCAATCTCTTCAGAAGTTTTACCGGTGTGATGCGCCAAGATGTCGTTTAAGCGAGCACGTAAATATAAAATCTCTTTTGCCTGAATTTCGATGTCTGATGATTGACCTTGAAAACCGCCAGAAGGCTGGTGAATCATGACGCGTGAATTAGGCAAGCTGAAACGTTTACCCTTTGCACCAGCAGCCAACAAGAACGCACCCATACTAGCCGCTTGACCAATACACAAAGTGCTAACGTCAGGTTTGATGAATTGCATGGTGTCATAGATTGACATACCAGCAGTCACTGAACCACCAGGTGAGTTGATGTAGAGTGAAATGTCTTTGTCTGGGTTTTCTGCTTCTAAGAACAGTAGCTGAGCCACAACTAGGTTAGCTGTCATATCATTGACGGGGCCAACCAAAAATATCACACGCTCTTTAAGTAAGCGCGAGTAAATGTCATAAGAACGCTCACCACGACCGCTCTGCTCAATAACCATAGGAATATAACCCAAACCTTGCGGGCTTAAGTCTTGTCTATTCAGGTCTTGTTGCATTTGCGACTGTGGCATATTGTTCATTTACGCATTTCCCATTAAATCATCAAATTTGACTTTTTTATCAGTCACTTTAGCTTTGGACAACACCCAAGACACAGCGTTTTCTTCAGTAGCCAAAGCAGATGGTTCATCCAGACGTTTAGGATCAGCATAATACCAAGTGACCACGTCAGATGGACGCTCAAAGCTTTGTGCGAACACATCAACCATGGCGCGGATTTGATCTGCACTTGCATGTAAATTGTTCGTATTGATTAATTCACCCAAGATTAAACGTAACTTCGTGCTGCGTTTCGCCTGATCTTGAAACATCGCTGGCTCAAGCTTGATATTAGCCATATCCGCACCGCGTTGCTTCAGGTTTTGCTCGGTTGTTTCCATCATGCGGTTGATTTCAGTACCCAGCAATACGCGTGGAATCTCGAAATCTGCACCATCAACCAAAGCTTGGAACACTTGTTCTTTTACTTTCGCACTGATGCGTTTATCTACTTCTTGTTTCAAACTTTCAGTGATTTCAGCTTTCAGCTTCTCAACATCACCATCTTCAATGCCTAAGCTTTTTGCAAAGTCAGCATCGATTTCAGGTTGTTTTGGCTGTGAAACGCTAACGTAAGTCACTTCATAACTCACAGTTTTACCAGCAAGCTGTTCTGGGTTATGGTCAGCTGGATAGGTGATTTCAAATTGTTTAGTAGTACCAGCTTTGCCACCAGCTAATTGGTCATCAAATGACTCAATACGGCCACCCTCACCTAATACAAGGTCAATACCAGTGTCGCCAGTAGATTCAACTTCTTTACCATCAAGCAAAGCTTTGAGTGTGACATTGATGCGGTCACCTTTTTTAGCAGCGCGTTTAACTGACTCATAGCTAACACGTTGCTTTACCAATACATCCAATGTTTTCTTAACGTCGGCTTCGCCAACTTCCAGCACTGGGCGCTCAATCTTAACTTTTGCTAAATCACTGACTTTAACTTCCGGGAACACCTCAAAAGTTGCGGTATATTCAAAAGTCTCAGCAGCTTCTACAAATGGTTTATGTTCGATATTAGGATAGCCAGCAACACGCAGTTTGTTTTCTTCAACCGCTTCACCGAAGCTTTTCTCAACGGCGCCAGAATAAACTTCATCGCGCACTTGATCACCGTAATGCTGATTCACCAAGCCGATTGGCGCTTTACCCGGCCTAAAACCAGCAAATTTTGCAGTGCGCGAAATTTGACTTAAACGCTGCTTGATTTGTGCTTCAAGTGGTTGGAGAGGAACTGTGACCGTGATACGGCGCTCGAGTTGACTGATGGTTTCAACATTTAATGCCATGCTGTAATTCCTAAGTTCTAAATGCAGGCCATGAACGGACGTCTAACACAGACATTCGCTATAGACATGCTTCAATAGTAAGTTGGTGCGAAAGGAGAGACTCGAACTCTCACGCCTTACGGCGCTGGAACCTAAATCCAGTGCGTCTACCAATTCCGCCACTCTCGCAGGTAGTGTACGACTCATAAAACACTAGTCGTTCAGATAATCCGCTATTGTATCTCAACTATTCACCGCGAGAAAAGCTAAAAAATAAAAAAGCTTATTTTTATTCTCACCAAAAGTGTGCTACACCGAATCTATTTGAGACATTTATCTATAAAATGATTTGAAGCCTGCGTAAGACATGCGTAGTATTCACTTATACGCCTGAATATCTCACAGTGCGAACGGCGATTGTGCGAAAATAGTGTTAACCTTTATAAAACATTATCTAAACTAAAGTCGAGTAACATGCAAAACAACATCAACATCAATGAAATCAATATGCTACGCACAGAGCTAGAGCTTCTGATGCGCGAGCGCCAGTCTTTGTTAAAGGTCACCGGCGCTGCGGCTGGCTTGATTGCTGAAATGGATAGTCACGATTTACCCATTACAACAGTAGAAGCTGCAGATCTGCTAGCGACTACTATCAATAGCCTGAGCGAAGAAACATTGCAAGATGCATTGGGTGCAGTGAATGCCGAAATTGTTGAGTAATCTGAACGACTTCAATTGACTACTCATCATTTTGATTCAGAACGCCCAACCGATCTTAAAAAAAACTTTTAGGCTAAGTCTCCTAGCGGCCGGTTTTGCCGCCTGTCTAACGGCCTGCAGCTTCCAGAAATACATCCCTAAACCGATAGACACACAAGCCAATAGTGCTAAGTTTGAACTTAGAGACCCTGTAAGCGAGCAATTCCATCAGTATTTATTAAGCAACGGTTACCCTGCTGACCGCTTGCCCATACAGCAATGGGGCTTGAATGAACTCACCTATTGCGCCTTATTCTTTCATCCGAGTTTAGATCTTGCACGCGCGCAATGGCGCACAGCGGAAATTAGTGAGCTTGCTGCCGCAGAAAAGCCTATCCCCTCAGTCAATAGCAGTATTGCCCATAGCAATCAGGCAAATGAGGATATCAATCCATTTGCGTTTGGCTTGAGTATCGACTTACCGATTGAAACTGCAAATAAACGTGATATACGCATTGAAAATGCACGGCATCTTTCTGAAGCAGCCAAGCTGGAGATTGCACAAAGTGCTTGGCAGTTACGTTATCAACTTGCACAGTCGCTTTACGACTACCAATTTAACCAGCAAGAAGTTAAATTACTTTCAGATGAAGAGACTCGTCGCAAAGAAATCGTTGCAATCTATCAAAAACGCGTCGATTTGGGCCTGGCCTCCAACGTTGAATTGAGCTCCGCCCAGCTACAACTGCTCACCACATCATCGGAACTAGAGTCTAAGCAGCAAGGTAAATTGCTATTACTGGCAAAGCTGGCAAATAATCTGGGGCTACCAATTGCCAAAATAGAAACAATGAATCTGGCAAGCAGCCCGCTCGAGACTATACCGCAAAATCAGATGATGCCTGCTGATTTGCAAGCCACGGCATTACTCAACCGACTGGATATTCGTATTGCATTACAGCGTTATGCCGCCGCTGAAAGCAAATTGAAGTTAGAAATTGCCAAGCAGTATCCTGACATCACAATCAGCCCAGGCTATGCCTATGAGTTTGGCGATAGAATATGGTCGTTAGGTATATCCGGCCTACTCACGTTACTGAACAAGAACAAGGTGGGGATCGCTGAAGCGACGCAATTACGTGAAGTTGAGGCTGCGCAATTTGAGGCATTACAGACAAAAGTTATTTCAGACGCTAATATTGCCAAAGCAGAATTGTTGCAAGCCCAACAGGTGTTAGCAAGCCAACAACAATTGCATGCACAGCAACAACAAAACACGCAGCGTTTACAGCACAGGCTGACGATTGGTGAGATAGACCGATTAGAATTAGCATTCGCAAAACTAGAGAGTATCGCTGCAGAAAAAAATGTCGCATTGGCAAGTTTTAAACGCGATGTTGCTATCAACGAACTGGAAAATACATTACAACAACCGCTATCCGCAACGCTGAATAATCCTGATATTGAAGATTTGAGCTTCAAAAAAACAATAAACTATGAGGACAATAAGAAATGAACCGTAAATTGGCCATCGTCATTGGCTTACAAGCATTTTTAATTGTCATGCTATTTTGGGTGTTGGTATTTTACGGCAAAGACGAGTACGAAGCACTGACCCAAGAATCAGAAGAAGAGATTGAAACGCCCAGCCGTGTCAGCGAGAAACAAGGACTGGCAGTGATTGGCGTGAATCCGGCGGCACAAGCCCAGAGCGAGATTAAAACCAGTGCATTAAAAGCCAGTTCACACCAAGCCAGCGTAAGCAGTTATGGCAACGTCATGAGCATTGATAGCTTAGTTGATTTACGTACACGCTATATGGCTGCTAAGGCAGAAGCTGATGTGTTACGTGCTGCTTTGGCGCACAATAAAAATGAATATAATCGCTTGCACGAGCTGAATCTGGATGACAAAAATGTTTCTGATAAAGTAGTTGCAACAGCCTTGGCAGATATCAAAGCAGATGAAGTAAAAGTCTTTGCGGCCGAATCAAGCGCCAAAAATATCGCCGATAGCATGCGACAAGTATGGGGTGACGTGCTCACTAAGTTAGCGACTGATAAGAACTCAAACGCACTATTACAGAACCTGATTAACTACCAAGAAGCGCTCATTCAAATCACATTACCATTTGACGCACCTGAGCCAAAAATAGGTAGCAGCATCACTATCTCACCTACGGCATCACCATCAAGCACAATTAACGCCCAATATCTTTCACGCGCACCATTAAGCAACCCCACTATGCAGGGTAAGACTTATTTCTACCATGCCAAAACAACAGATTTACGTGCCGGCATGCAAGTCAGTGCGTTAAGTAACAAGGCCAAAAGCAATACCACTGGCGTGATTATTCCAAATACAGCAGTTGTTTGGTACGGTGGAAAACCTTGGGTGTATCGCAAAACAGGAAACGATCAATTTAGCAGATTGCCCGTTAATACTGACGTGGAAATAGAGAATGGCTGGTTCTACAAAGGTAACCTAAAACCTAACGACCAAGTCGTAACCAGTGGCGCTCAGTTATTACTCTCTGAAGAATTTAAATACCAAATCACGAATGAAAACGAGGACTAAACCGTCATGATGTCGGCCTTAGTTCGTTTCTCCATTCGCTTTAGTGGCGTCATTATTGGCTTAGCAACGCTAGTTGTACTGTATGGCTTTTACAGTCTTTCACGCACCAATCTCGACGTATTCCCTGAGTTCTCACCCACTCAAATCATCATTCAAACCGAATCACCGGGCTTATCCGCAGAGCTGGTAGAAAGCCTGGTGAGCCAGCCGATTGAAACCAGTATTGCCGGTACTGTGGGCATTGAAAGCATGCGATCGCAGTCCATTCCCGGCTTATCTATCGTCACCATTATCTTTGATGAAAGCACTGATATCTATCGCAATCGGCAAGTGATCGCTGAACGTCTAGCAACCCTCAACACCCAATTACCGCAAGGCATCATCCCGAACATCACACCACTCACCTCTTCTGCCAGCACGGTATTAGGGATTGGGCTGACCTCTACGACACGTAGCCTGACTGAGTTACGCACTATTGTTGATTGGACTATCGTTCCGCATCTACTCGCGATTCCTGGCGTGGCGGATGTGAATGTCTTTGGCGGTAAAGTTCGGCAATTCCAGATTCAGGTTGATCCTGAAAAAATGATACGTTATGGCGTTTCACTCATACAAATTGAAGAGGCTGTTAAAAAAGCGACCGGAGTGCGCGGCAATGGTTTTATCGAGAATAAAAATCAGCGTATCGTCATTAACACTGAAGGCCAATCTACCAGCCCAGAAAAACTAGCACTTACCACGCTAGTACACAAAAATGGTCAAACTATCAGACTAGGCGATGTTGGCAAAGTCGTTGAAGGCGCGGCTCCATCTATCAGCGCTGCCGCCATCAATGAAGAAACCGGCGTGTACCTCTCGATACAAGGTCAGCTGGGAGCCAATACCTATGCGGTTACCAAGGCCATTGAAAACGCGTTGCAAGAAATAAAACCGGCTTTAGCGGAAGAAAAAGTCGTACTGCATGAAGGCTTATTCAGGCCGGCTAACTTTATTGAGGTTGCCATCAAAGGTGTGCGTACTGACATCCTCATTGGCTCGATTCTGGTCATCACCGTACTGTTCCTATTTTTATTCAACGCCCGTACAGCATTCATCTCAGCCACCGCCATTCCCCTGTCTTTGCTCACGGCTATCGTGGTGATGAGCCACTTCAATATCGGGCTGAATATCATGGTGTTGGGCGGCTTGGCGATCGCACTTGGTGAAGTGGTGGATGATGCAATAATCGATACCGAAAACATCTTTCGACGCTTGCGTGAAAATCGACTGCTCGCGCAACCACGGCCAATACATCATGTAGTCTTTGATGCTTCAATGGAGGTGCGCAGCTCTGTGTTCTACGCCACCATCATTGTGGCACTGGTCTTTATGCCATTACTCACGCTTGGCGGTGTTGCAGGCAAATTATTTGCACCGCTGGGTTTTGCTTACATTGCCGCCATCATGGCGTCTTTATTGGTCGCCCTTACCCTTACCCCTGCGCTTTGCTACCTGCTATTAGGTGATGCCAAGTTAGAGTCAGAAGACCCACCGATGATACGTATCATTAAAAAATGGTACGTCAACATGCTCTACAGAATAGAGAAACACTACAAAATAGTGATAGCAGTTAGCTTTATGTTGATTGCACTAGGATTAGGTATTCTGCCGCTGTTCAAAAGCCAATTCATTCCCGCGCTGCATGAAGGTCATTACATCATGCACATGACCGCCGTGCCTGGGACCTCAGAGCAAGAATCATTGCGTATCGGCAAAAAAGTATCTGCGGTGATTCGTGGCATCAAAGGTGTTAAGTCTGTGACGCAATGGGTAGGTCGTGCACCGAATGGCGCCGATACCTTTGGTACACATTACAGCGAGTTCGAAATTGAGATTGGGGCTATCTCCGGCGAAGAACAGCGTCGCATCTTGAATAGCATTCGCGAAGAGTTAGCGGGCGAAGAGGTAGACAGCGATGGTGATGGCATTGCAGAACCTGGCTTTGTTGGTGTGAACTTTGCCATTAACACGTTTCTAACCGAACGTATCGAAGAGACCATTTCAGGCTACGCCGCTTCAACCGTGATTAACATCTATGGCAGTGATTTAGACGCGCTAGACCGCGATGCACAAAACATTGCTCGCACAGTAAGCAGTATCAAAGGTGCTTCAGATGTACTGGTGCAATCACCTCCCGGAACGCCGCAATTAGTGATGCGCTTACGCCCTGAAAAGCTTGCACAATGGGGCTTGCAGCCTACTGACGTGTTAGATAATATCCGCGTCGCTTATGAAAGCGTGCCTATCGCCCATGTCTATCAAGGTAACCGCATTATTGGCGTAAGCGTCGTCTTAGCGAATGAAGCACGCGATGATGTACAAGAAGCTGGCAATCTGCCGTTATTCAATCCTGATGGGAAGCTTGTACGTTTACGTGATGTTGCAGATATCGTACAAGAAAGCGGTCGCTCAAAAATATTACATGCAGGTGCAAAACGTATTCAAACCGTCACCGCCAATGTTGTAGGGCGCGATATTGATGCCTTTACCGATGAACTTAAGGACAAGATAAAGACCGATGTTACCCTTTCTCAAGGCGCTTATTTGGAATTTACAGGCGCCGCTGAAGCCAATGCAAAATCACGTGACGCACTGATTTTGCAATCGCTCTTAGCCGGCGTGGCGGTATTCCTAATGCTCTATATTGCTTTTGGCCGCTTACGTAACTTGCTACTTACTTTTGCTAACTTGCCATTCGCCTTGATCGGCGGCGTACTCGCAGTGTTATTTACCGGTGGCTGGATTTCACTAGGCTCGCTGGTCGGCTTTGTGACCCTGTTCGGTATCACTCTGCGCAACTCCATCATGATGGTATCGCATTACCAACATTTGGTTGATGAAGAAAATTGCGTCTGGGGCTTAGAAACCTGCATCCGTGGCGCCTCCGAACGCTTACCATCAATCCTTATGACCGCTTTGGTAACAGCCTTAGGTTTACTACCATTGGCTGCAGGCAGCGGTCAGCCAGGCCGTGAAATCGAAGGCCCAATGGCCACCATCATCGTCGGTGGTTTGGTCACCTCAACCATCCTTAACTTATTGATCCTGCCAACGATAATGTTGCACTTTGGACGCTTTGAAAAAGAACAGGGGCGGTTTTGAAAAAGAACAGCAAACGTTTACTGTTTACTGCATGACAGAAGTTCGTAAAGATTCACCAGCCGAAAAGCCTGGTCTGCACCCTAGAAATAAGCACCGCGGTCGATACGACTTCGATCAACTGATTAAGCTTAGTCCGGACCTGGCACGCTTTGTGAAGTTAAATGCTTACAACGATGCTTCCATAGACTTTGCTGACCCGCAGGCCGTCAAAGCCCTCAATCGCGCACTACTGAAACAGCATTACGATATTACGGACTGGGATATACCAGCACATTATCTGTGTCCGCCTATCCCCGGCCGGGCTGACTATCTGCACTATGCTGCTGATTTACTAGCCAACCTTAACAATAACATCATTCCTCTCGGTGACAAGGTACGTTCCCTCGACATTGGCGTAGGCGCCAACATCATCTACCCACTCATCGGCCACCGTGAGTATGGCTGGCACTTTGTAGGTGCTGACATAGACAAAATCGCACTTACTAATGCACAGCAAGTGTTAAATGTGAATGATTTGGCGGAAGTGATTAAACTGCGCTTGCAGTCTGCACCTACCTCCATTTTCAAAGGGATAGTGCAGCAAAATGAAACCTTTGACCTCACCATGTGTAACCCGCCGTTTCATGCATCTTTGAATGAAGCATGTGAGGGCACAGAACGAAAATGGCAAAACCTGGAAAGAAACTCAGGTAGAAATGTGAGTAAGCGTTCAGGTAAAAGTGGCACACTCAATAAAGCTGAGATACTCAACTTTGGCGGTCAGGCGGCTGAACTCTATTGTGCAGGTGGTGAGGAGGCGTTTGTTAGCCGAATGATTACTGAAAGTACACAGTTCGCAAATCAGTGTTTATGGTTTACTACACTGATCTCAAAAGCGGCAAGTCTGCCTAGCGTCTATCGCACACTGAAAAAGGTTGATGCCTTAGAAGTCAAAACAATCGACATGGCACAAGGCCAAAAGAAAAGCCGTATCGTTGCCTGGACGTTTCTCAATGCCAATCAGCAACGCGCATGGCGGCAAGGCCGCTGGCAATAAACTTAAGCCCGCTATAACCACACGGGGCATTGCCCTAGTCAGGTGCGTCGTATTTTATATACTTAAACCGCGCATCCTCATTCGGCGTACCCTCTAGCACGCTACCCTCTTTTGCGGGTTGCCAGCCAACCACCTCTTCAATCTTAGCTGCGAGCGCAAAATCTTTATCGGTGATGCCTTTTGCATCATGAGAACATAATTTTACAATCACGAACGCATACGACACCGTTAGATCAGGATGATGCCATGCCGCCTCTGCCAAATGCCCTACTGTATTCACTACCATCAGCGTGGCTTTCCAGCCGCTGGTCTTATATTTACGGCGTATCCAGCCATTCTCTAAAAACCAATGCGGCAGTTCGGCTTTTAATTTTTTCTCGATATCTTCATCTGAATATGCTTTTAAGGGTGTCGTCATAGTAAGCCTCTTTCAATGCGATGCAATCTTCACTGCCAAGCCGTTTTCTTTGAGTTTTTGCAAGCTTAGATCATGTTCAAACAGCGTGTAATCTGCTTTATCCAGCAGCCAAGTTTGATAATTTTGTCCTGCTGTGAAATCTATAAACTGACTATCAACCAGATCGTGCTCAATGAGCTCTTCTACAGGCACCGGCAATGACTTCGAATACTTATCTAGTGATCTGGCTTTGATTAAGATCAATTGCTGAGCACCAAGCTTATTGGCTAACCAAGCGCTAAGGCTATCGGAAGTGACTTGCCAGTTTCTAGGAATAGTATCGTCGGCCAACACCATTTTACTTGGTAGCCAGACGATGCCTCGATGCTGCCAACCACGCTCGGCGATTTCTAACTCGCTGCTTGCGGTTGCCAACGCAGGATTCAAGCCTGCCAGTAACAGCCCGAACTGATCCATAGCAATAACAGCAAGTTTGTGAGCCACTGCATCACTAGCATTGCTAAGATTTTGCGCTTCACGAACCGCATCGGCAAATAAACTACCGCCGGGCACTATCACCACTTGACCATCACCGAATTTTGCAAAAATTTCTAGCCAGCGCGCCAATTCTGGCGTGCCTAGCAAACTACCGCCTATTTTTACTACCCACATGGACCTACCCTTAATTGTTTTTTCCATTGTGGTTCTGACTATTTGTTAACTTTTATGCTTGATTTGTTGTTATTTTTCATAAAACCCCCAATCAGAGCCTTGAAAAAGATTGCATTGTTTTTAACATGCTGGATGCTTTATCCAGGGTTTCAGCATACTCCTTTTCAAGCTCAGAGTCAGCCACTATGCCGCCGCCAGCATAAAAACTGACTTCACCTTCAGAATATACCGCTGTACGAATAGCGATATTGGTATCCATATTGCCATCAAACCCAATGTAGCCTATCGCGCCACAATACACACCACGTCGATGCGGCTCTAACTCTTCAATAATCTGCATAGCCCTCAATTTAGGCGCACCGGTGATGGAACCACCGGGAAAGCAGCCTCGCAATAAATTGATGGCTGTCTTGCCTTGCTTTAACTTACCCGTGACGAAACTCACCAAATGGTGCACGTTGGCAAAGCTTTGTAACTGAAATAACTTATCAGCTTTTACCGAGCCAATCTCGCAATTTTTACTGATGTCATTACGTAACAGATCAACGATCATCAAATTCTCTGCTTTGTCTTTGATACTATTCTGCAACTCTTCTGCATATTGCTGATCTTGAACAGCATCGTCAGCGCGTGGCCTAGTACCTTTGATCGGACGGGTTTCTACATGATTGCCTGTGACTTGTAAAAAACGCTCTGGCGAGCCGGAAAGTACCTGTAAATGACCAAAATTCATATAACTCATGAATGGCGCCGGGCTTATCTCCCGAAGCTTATTGTAAGCAATCCAACTATTGCCATGCGCCTGCGCCGAAAAACGCTGTGCCAGATTCACTTGATAACAATCGCCCTCCGTGATGTATCGCTTGATCGCGTCAAATGATTGGGCATAGTAATTAAAATCCATATTACTTGTAATAGGCGTTGTTAACTCAAATGTTGTAACAGCCACCGCCTCTGCGGGCGCATCAAATAGTGCACATAATTCAGACCAGCGGTCTTGAGTAGACTGCTGGAAGCCATTAGATATCAAGCCAGCAGTCTTTTCACGATGATCCACCACTACTGCCCAGTCATAGATACCGATCTTCATGTGTGGGATAGCAGCATTTTTCTTAGCTAAACTTGGCAGGTGCTCAACTTGGCGCGCCAGATCATAGCCAAAATAACCTACTGCTCCACCACTAAATGGCAGTGAATGTTGAGTGGAATGATAAGGCTTTAATGCAGAATCAAGAATGGCAAATGGATCTTCATGCGAAATAGTCCGTTGCCCATTTTGCACAATTTCAGTATAGGTTTCCGCTTCAGTTTCTACCGTGCAAATCGTTATAAATGGGTCAGCGACCAAAATATCGTAACGACCATATTGGCTTTCAGGCTGCCCACTATCCAGAAATATCGCCCACGGCTGGTGACTCAAACGCGCAAACAGGTTTGCGCTATTGGTTTCGTACTTTAATGAGTGTTTAAGTAAGGGCATGCTGATTATTATTTATTCTTAGCCTGATTATATGGCACCTGATTGTATGCCAAATAAGCCACTGCATACGCTGGCAAACACACACTTGCCCAGTGACCAGTTTCAGTGTGCATGGTGCAAGATGCACTCAGATTCATTGCTATCAATTCTGCACTATCGACAAAGGGTAGGTTCATTGCATGTGCAATCTCTTTCACTAGAAAAGCACCTGCGCCTGCGCCGATGACTGCAACATCCTGCGATTGATGATTGCCTATATTATGATTAATACGCTCAATGTGACGCTTCGCAACAGCCTGCAAGCGTGCTAATTGCTGCGCCTTGAATTCTTGCGCAAGCGCTACCCAAGCCGCTAAAGGTGCATCGTCTACATCATGTCCTATCATACGCGCAATCCGTCGTGCACTCGCCATTTGCGTTTTATCCTGGCCATCGGCAGTATCTGCCATGTCATCTACAGCGGACAAATCGCCCGTCAAACGATACACATCAGCAGTCGTTGCAAAATACTCTGCCGCAACAGAAGTGGTCGCCTCGCCAAATTTGACTTTCTGCGCAATAGCCATCAATGGCGTGCGTACTACACCGGTGTATACCAGTTCTTCGGTTTGCATACGTGAGGCATCGGTAAAGCCTATACAAGCTGCTTGATTATTCTGCAACAACACAAAATCAGACGTCGTACTGCCGATATCAATCAATAACGCATGTGGTGCCTTTTGTAGCTGTTGCAATTGTAAGCCGGCATAACTCGCGCTAGCTAACCAATTAGCAGATGCAATATGTTGCCAGTGCTGAGCGACCTGGTCTAATGTCACAAAACCACACTCTAGCGCACCCGCATAGAACCGCTTACTACCCGTTAACTTGGCATCCATCACGGTACTGATTGCCTGTACGCCTGCTTGACGATTAGCAAACAAATCAACGAGTTCACCGGTCATCGTGATTGCATGCGCTGAAGCGCGTGAGTTGAAAGTATTTAGAACTTTATCAATCGCAGTTTCCAGCTCAGACAAATCTCGCCAAAGTGCACATGGCACTTGCACGACTTTCTGTAATGTACCGTCACCATCAAGCAATGCTGCTTTCAAGTGCGCCCCGCCTACATCCCAGCCTATAATTGGATTATTCATTTTTATTATTTAAATTAATATCTACCACTTTAGTAGTTAGATTTGTTGCCCATTCGACAGATGGATTATCAGCCGAACCCCATATCAATTGAGCCGGATTGCAACCAAGTGACTCTCGCAGACCGATATAAGAAGTAGTGATTCTCGGATTAATCTCCACCACATAAACCGCTTCGCCATCGACAATCACATCAACGCCGACATAGCCATTTAAGCCGGGTAATGCATGTGCAATACTGTCAGCCAATCTTTCAAAAGTCGTGCGATGCAACAAGCTTAGACCATTAATGACAGAACCATTGTAATGAATGGACTGTTGATTAGCATCTATCGTTGTCATTGCAATCTTTTGTTGGTTACAACCCAATACCCAAGCTTTGCCATCCTTGCACAGCATAGAGATGCTCGCTGGTGTTCCGGTCTGATATGGTTGCACGATATAGCCGGTTAGCATCTCTGGATTCAAATCTAGCCATATTTGCAATGCTTCAATATCAGCAAAATATAACGTGTCTTCGCAGCCTGCACCATCATTCGGCTTAATGATATAACCATGCTGAAAAAACCCTTTCAGACTTAAGTTAGATAGCATTACCTCATTTGCAATGTATGTAGGAATGGTCAGGATATTTGCATTTTTAAGCGCTTGATAGCTTGCAAACTTGCTACTGGTAAGTTCTACTGCTTGCGAACTGCAGCCTAAGTTTTTAGCGGGGCTGGCTTCTATTAATTGTGTTAATTCAGTCAATACACCTGCAGTTTCTGGCGCTACTATTAAAGCCGCATCACATGATTGCAACAGGCTTTGCCAAACTGGCATTGGGTTAGACTTATGATCTAAAACAATCGCCTGCTGAGAAAGTTCAGATAGATCCACTCTAGTATCACAAGTAGTGATGATCTCTACTTCAGCAAGCTGACTAAAGTCGCGTAACAAAGCATCTCGCATGAGCGTGCCTTCTCGCAACAATGAAGCCGGTAAAGGCACATGGTTTAAGCCGCCAGCTGTGATATATTCCAGCAGAAGTATTTTCAAAAAACTCTCACACTACTCATTTAAATGGAAACTATCCCAGTCATCGATTTAATGCACGGCCAAGTGGTGCATGCACGCTTCGGGCAACGCCAGCACTATCAACCTATTCAGTCGTTATTGTGTAGCTCTAGTGCGCCAATTGACGTTGTCAGTGCATTACTCGAATTATACCCATTTGAACGCCTCTATATCGCTGACCTTGCGGCAATACAAGGCCAAAACAATCATTTTCAGATTGTAAAAGCCATCAAAGATACATTCCCTGAACTAGAGATATGGTTGGATAGCGGGATAGCGAGTGTAAATGACCTGCAAGCTTTAAAAGACTTAGCCGTTAGCCACGTGATTGGTAGTGAAAATATCGCATCAATCGATGCCATGAATGACTTAAAAAAAGTGCTGGGAGATGAGTTTGTATTATCACTAGACTTCAACGCACAAGGCTTTATAGGAGTAGCTGGCTTATTAGAAAACCCTCATTACTGGCCAAATACAATCATCGCAATGACCTTATACAAGGTTGGGAGTCAGCAAGGTGTAGATGTTAAGTTATTAGAATTATTAATACACAAAAAAGCTTCGCGCGCGCTTTATGCTGCAGGTGGGGTAAGAAATTTGGATGATCTAAAACAGATAAGCGAAATAGGTACTACCGGTGCACTCATTGCGAGTGCACTGCATAATAAGCAACTGACCAGCGCAGAGATTAGCTATTCAAACAACACGCTATAACGCACTATCCGACCGATATTATTTGGCTATTTACTTAGCTTGGAATGGATGCGCAGAGTCTTTATATTTCTTGAGCAGATCATCTACCCTAGGCTCCCGCTTAACTGCATTCTTGATAGCCTGTTTGGTCGCTTGATAGTTCCAATCCTGTACACGCCTATCATCGTCAGCTTTGCGATCTATGAATACGCCCACACAGATAAAGACGTCTTCAGCCTCTTCCTTAGGAATCGTACCATCGGCCACACTGTCCATCACCGCCATCGCAACACCTCGTTGCGCAGGTCCAAACATTTGTAATGCCTGCTTACCATTTTTAATAGTGACTTTATTAAAAATAACGGTTGCTGGCTTAGTCATCATATTCGGCGCGGTGATTGCTAACAAACCATTCGCGCCATCTTTCTGGTCAGTCAACGCACGACAGAATGCCTGTTCAGCATAACTACCACGTGGCCCCATAAGAAGGTCGATATGTGCAACATTCAATAAATCCAGACCATGTCCATCGGCCCGATCCTCAATCACTAGCGCTTCTCCTACTAATACACGATCAATAACTGCCATTTTTATTCTCCTTTTTGACTATTTTTCTTCACTCTTTGAAAAGTGAAATCCAAAACCGGATACTATTTGCAGCACTGAGGTGTGACAGCTAAATGGTGCGAAAGTGCCTATTTTTAGGCTAATGAATAGACGTAAAAAAACGAGTGGCTAGGCCACTCGTTTGATGACTTACTAGAACAAAGAACCTTATTCTAGGTTTGCTTATTCTAAGTTTGCATGGATAGCGCGCATGCCTTCTTCAGTCAGATTTTTGGCATCAATGATGTCGCCAATAACCGCTTCTAAGAATAGCAATGTTGATAATTCGAATTGCGAACCCATTGGCATACCTTTTGTCAGTGGGAAGCTGCTGTCGTTACCAATTTGAATGGTTAAGTCCGCTGCATCTGCCATTGCTGAAGATTTTTTCATTGAAATCACCACCAATTTAGCGCCTACAGATTTTGCTTTCTTAACAAATGGCAACAAAGTTTCTGTACCGCCAGAACCTGATACCAATACCAGCAAATCACCTGCTTTAATAGCAGGGGTCACGATCTCACCAATCATGTTCACGTTGTAACCGGCGTGCACTAAACGCATCGCGAAGAAACGTGACACTAGCAATGAACGGCCAGCACCACCAATGAAAATACGACCAGCTTCATCAACCAATTTTAATAATTTTGCTGTGTTGCTGTTATCTGTTTCTGACAAGATTGTAGTCAGTCTATCTAAAATTAATTTTTGATGATCCATGATTTTTCCTTAATTATTCAACAGTTACTTCAGTGTTAGTCTTAATAGTATCAAAAAAAATCCTGACCCATTGCTGAGTCAGGATTTTATTCGTTCATCTCAATAATTTCTTATTGAAATTGCTTAACTTAAGCGTGAGCGATAGCTGTGATTTCAGCAGCTGAAGCAGCTGGGTCAGCAGCGCCGTAGATAGCAGCACCAGCAACGATGATTGTCGCGCCAGCGTCACGTACTTGAGCAGCTGTAGCAGCTTTAACGCCACCAGCAACTGAGATTTCTACGTTTAAGCCAAGACCAGCAACTAATGCTAAGTCAGTGAATGGTGTTTGACCAGCAGCTTGTTGGTCTAAACCAGTGTGCACGCCAATGATGTGCGCGCCAGCAGCAGCAGCTTCTTTAGTACGAGCAGCTTTGTCAGTAACGTTGTTCAAGTCAACTTGAGCTTTTTTGCCGTATTTGTTAGCAACGTCGATTACGCCTTTGATAGTGCCCATGTCAGCAGTACCAAGAACTGTACAGATGTCAGCACCAGCTTTGTAGAATGGCTCAGCTTCGTAGTAGCCAGCGTCCATTGTTTTCAAGTCAACTAAAATTTTGTTGTTTGGGAATTTAGCACGTAACACTTCTAGCAATTTAATGCCGTTGTGTTTAATGCATGGTGTACCGATTTCAAGGATGTCCACGTGTGGAGCAACTGTAGTTGCCAATGCAACTGTTGCGTCGAAATCTAAT
>DATHWQ010000036.1:0-21889 GCA_035460465.1 Methylotenera sp.
TTGTTTAGCGATGTTGTTGATCAACTCAAGCATGTTAACGGTTTTACCTACACCCGCACCGCCGAACAAACCAACTTTACCGCCTTTAGCAAACGGGCAAACCAAGTCAATCACCTTGATACCTGTTTCTAACAAGTCAACTGAAGGTGAAAGCTCTTCGAAAGTTGGTGCTTTTTGGTGAATCGCGCGACGCTCATCACAATCAATTGGACCAGCCTCATCAATAGGGCGACCCAATACGTCCATAATACGGCCCAATGTACCCACACCTACTGGCACAGTAATTTGGCTGCCTGTAGATTTGAATGCTGTACCGCGTGCCAGACCGTCTGAAGAACCCATCGCAATGGTGCGTACAATGCCGTCACCTAATTGCTGTTGTACTTCTAGCGTTAAACCAGCTTCAGCTTGTGAGCTAGCGTCATCGATAATCAATGCGTCAAACACTTTAGGCATTTGATCGCGTGGGAACTCAACGTCAACCACAGCGCCAATACATTGAACTACTCGGCCAATTTTTACTTGGCTTTCATTTACTTGATTTGCTTTTGCCATCATTTTTTCCTTACTAAACTTCGTTAGTCAGATTTAATTAAATTCTAAAGTACTTATTTATAAGCTTAAGCCACTGCCGCTGCGCCGCCGACGATCTCAGAGATCTCTTTGGTAATCGCTGCCTGACGTGCTTTGTTGTAAACCAGTTTCAATTCACCAATCACGTTTTTCGCGTTGTCAGACGCTGATTTCATCGCCACCATACGTGATGATTGCTCTGAAGCCATGTTTTCTGACACTGCGTTGTAAACCAATGATTCGATATAACGCACCATCAACTCATCAATCACCGGTTGTGCTTCAGGCTCATAGATGTAATCCCAATGACCTTTAGCGACACCGACTTGCACAGCGCTCTTAACGACGTCACTAGCTGATACAGGCTCAACTTTGTCATTTTTTGCATGAGCACCTAGGTCATCACTCAGTGGCAACAATTGTTGCATCACTGGTTCTTGTTTCATGGTGTTAATGAACTTGGTGTAGCAAATATACAACTGGTCGATTTCACCGGCAGTGTAAGCATCCAACATCACTTTGATAGTACCGATCAGTTTTTCCAAATGCGGTACATCGCCCATACCGGTGATGTGCGACTTAACGTTAGCACCCACGCGGTTCATGAAACCAAAGCCTTTGTTGCCGATAGCACTCACAGCAATTTTTTTGCCTTCAGCTTCCCAAGCTTTCATCTGATTCACAGACAAACGCAACATGTTAGTGTTTAAACCGCCACATAGGCCTTTGTCTGAACTTACCACGATCAAACCCACTGTTTTTACAACATCACGTTTGATTAAAAACGGATGATTGTATTCAGCTTGTGCGTGCGAAAGGTGAGCAGCTACGTTACGAATCTTCTCAGCATACGGACGGCTGGCACGCATTCTGTCCTGCGCTTTACGCATTTTAGAAGCGGCTACCATTTCCATCGCTTTGGTGATCTTGCGGGTATTTTCTACCGACTTGATCTTGGTTCTAATCTCTTTACTACCAGCCATTTTATAGTCCTAGTTAGTCGATTGATTAGTATGCGTTAGTCGCTTTGAAGTCTTGAATTGCTGCTTCAACCGCTTTTTCGTTATCGCCGCTCAAATCTTTGCTTGATTCGATGCCATCCATCAATGCTTTGTATTTAGAGCCCATGAAGCCATGTAATGCGCCTTCAAAAGCCAATACTTTATTGGTTGGAACGTCATCGAAGTAGCCTTTGTTTGCAGCAAATAAAGTAATTGCCATGTTTGATACGCTTAATGGTGCGTATTGCGCTTGTTTCATCAACTCAGTAAACATACGACCGCGGTCTAGTTGTTTACGTGTTGCTTCATCCAAATCTGACGCGAACTGCGCGAACGCAGCCAATTCACGGTATTGCGCTAATGCCAAACGTACACCACCACCTAATTTTTTGATGACTTTAGTTTGCGCTGCACCACCTACGCGAGATACTGAAATACCGGCGTTAATCGCTGGGCGAATACCCGCGTTGAACAAGTCAGTTTCCAAGAAGATCTGGCCATCGGTAATAGAAATCACGTTAGTTGGAACGAATGCTGAAACGTCACCAGCAGCTGTTTCAATCACTGGCAATGCAGTCAATGAACCAGTTTTGCCTTTTACAGCGCCGTTAGTGAACTTCTCTACATACTCTTCGTTTACACGCGCTGCACGCTCTAACAAACGTGAGTGAATGTAGAACACGTCACCTGGGTAAGCTTCACGGCCTGGTGGACGACGTAATAGCAATGAGATTTGACGGTAAGCAATCGCTTGTTTGGTCAAGTCATCGTAAACGATCAATGCATCTTCACCGCGGTCACGGAAGTATTCACCCATGGTACAACCCGCGTATGGTGCCAAGAATTGCAATGCTGCTGAGTCAGACGCTGCTGCTGCAACAACGATGGTGTAAGCCATCGCGCCGTTTTCTTCAAGTTTACGTACCACGTTAGCGATAGTAGAAGCCTTTTGGCCGATCGCGACGTAGATACAGGTCATGTTTTGACCTTTTTGGTTGATGATGGCATCCACAGCAACCGCTGTTTTACCTGTTTGACGGTCACCAATGATCAGTTCACGTTGACCACGGCCAACTGGCACCATAGAGTCCACTGATTTCAAACCGGTTTGCACTGGTTGTGACACAGATTTACGTGCAATCACGCCTGGTGCCACTTTTTCAATCTTGTCAGTCATTTTTGCATTAACTGGGCCTTTGCCATCGATAGGCTGACCTAACGCGTTCACTACGCGACCAATCAATTCTGGACCAACCGGCACTTCCAAAATACGACCTGTACATTTACATGTGTCGCCTTCGGTAATGTGCTCATAATCACCTAAAACCACTGCACCTACTGAGTCACGCTCTAAGTTAAGCGCCAAACCGAAAGTGTTGCCTGGGAATTCGATCATCTCGCCGGCCATCACGTTTGAAAGACCGTGAATACGTACAATACCGTCGGTTACTGAAATTACCGTACCTTGAGTACGCGCTTCAGCTGAGGTAGAAAAATTTTCTAATCTGCTTTTAATCAGTTCACTGATTTCTGATGTAGATAACTGCATTTATGTCTCCTGTGCCTTATGCTGTAAGCGAATAGGCTAAATTTTGTAACTGACCTTTGACGGATGCGTCTATCACGGTATCGCCAACAATAATTTTGATGCCACCAATAATTTCTGGATCTACAGAAACACTAGCTTCAATCTTTTTACCGAACTTAGCTTCTAAGCGTTTTACCAAATCCTTAACCTCTGCCGCGCTAGGTTTAGCTGCTGCAATGATTTGCGCTTCAAGCGTACCTTCATCAAGTGCTTTTAATTCTTCAAAAGCACTAGTGATTGCCGGCAAGATAGATAAGCGACCATATTCAACCAAGACTTTGATTAGGTTTTGCGCGTTTTCGTTGAGCTTATCGCCACACACCTGTAAGAAGTTAGCTTGCAAATCGCTGCCCACTACTTTTGGGTCTTGAATATAGGCATTCATCTGCGCATCATTAACGATTGCAGTTGCAAAACCTAACATCTCAGACCATTTAGCCAACGCTTTTTGCTCTTTAGCGAGCTTATAAGCAGCTACTGCGTAAGGCCTTGCGATGGTTGATATTTCAGCCATGTCTTATCCTTAAAGTTCCGCAGCGAGTTTAGATAACATTTCGCTGTGTGCTTTGCCGTCGATCTCTTTACGCAAGATTTTTTCAGCGCCAGCAACTGCTAAGGCAGAAACTTGTGCACGTAAACCTTCTTTTGCGCGGTTTACTTCTTGGTCGATCTCAGCCTTAGCACCCGTTAAAATACGATCGCCTTCAGCTTTGGCAGTGCCTTTAGCTTCTTCGATGATTTGCGTTGCACGTTTTTCAGCTTGACCAATGATCTCGGTTGCTTTTTGTTTAGCTTCATTCAGCGTTACTTCTGATTTTTTTGCCGCTACTTCTAAAGCACTTCTGCCTTCTTGTGCTGCAGCCAAACCATCAGCAATTTCTTTTTGGCGTGTTTCAATCGCTTTTAACAGCGGTGGCCAAACGAATTTCACTGTGAACCAAATCAACACAGCAAATGCGATGGCTTGTGCGATAAGTGTAAAGTTAATGTTCATTTTTGATCCATGTTTAGTAAGTCAGAATAGTCATGCGTCTGTTAATCATTGTTTAGGTCAAGAAGACCTAAACAATTGATAGAGGGACGAATTACTGAGCGACTACGCTTAATAATGGGTTAGCGAACGCAAACATCATTGCAAGACCAACACCGATAATGAATGAAGCATCGATAAGACCCAATAGCAAGAATACTTTACCTTGCAATTGTGGGATCATTTCTGGTTGACGCGCAGCGCCTTCCAAGAAGCTAGCACACATAATACCGATACCGATACAAGCACCAGCAGCGCCTAAACCGATGATAAGACCAATACCAACGCCAGTGTAAGCTTGGATCATTGCTAAGAATTGTACTGTTTCCATTTTTTACTACCCTCTCTGTGAAAATTACATTTGTTACTAAATTAAAATCATTACCAAATAAAAAACATTTAAAACAACTACTTAAACTTCAATTACTAAATCTAAATCTTTAGTGACTTTCGTGCGCCATCGCCAGGTATACCACGGTCAACATCATGAAAATGAACGCTTGTAACGCAACAATCAAAATGTGGAAAATTGACCAGCCAGCGCCTAGAATCGCACCGAAGAACGTACCTGTTAAACCTGTTGCCGCCCATAAACCAATCAACAAGAAAATGACCTCGCCAGCGTACATATTGCCGAACAGTCGTAGTGAGTGTGAAAGTGGTTTAGAAACGTATTCGATAATGTTGAACGCGAAGTTTGCAACGAATAGTAAAGGACTTGCAATTAAACCAATGAAACCTAAGAAGCTTTTTGGTTTGAAGAATTTGGCAGAACCGAACGGCGCACAGAACAGCTCGTGAATCCAGCCGCCGAGGCCTTTAACTTTAATTGAGAAGAAAATCATGAGTAACCACACGGCTAACGCTAATGCAAATGTGGTATTGATATCTGAAGTAGGGACGCTACGCCAGTGCTCTAAACCTAATGGTGCGTATACAAAATGATGCATCACATCTACCGGTAGAAAGTCCATGGCGTTCATGGCTAATACCCATAAAAACACCGTTAAAGCAGTTGGTGCGATAAAACTGTGACGATTGCCGTGGAAAATATTTTTAACTTGCTCATCCACAAAACCAAAAACCAACTCTACAAATGCCTGACCTTTAGAAGGTACACCTGATGTTGCGCCACGCGCTACCCACCAAATTAAACCCATGACCAACACACCTAATATCACCGACATAATCAAGCTATCGTAATTCAACATCCAAAAACTGCCATCGCCAACAGGCTTAGAGTTAAAGGCTAAATGATGCGAGATATATTCAGAAGGGGTGAGTGTATGTTCTGTAGCCATAGTTTATAAATCTTCTATTAAACTTTTCGTTAATTTAGTTAAAAATTTTGTTACACAGCCTATTGCTGCGCATCGTCATTCAACTTGCTAATTGCCGCGCCTGAAAACAAAGCTGCTGCAGCCAAACCAACAATCAGTGCAAATGGCACTAACTGCTTATAAACCTTGAACGTGATGAATAACAGCACCACAATCACTAAAATCTTGACTGCTTCTGCCTTCAACAAGTTAATTAATATTGCTGATGCATCTTTTTTATGTCTCTGCGCAATTTTCGAGGCTACAAATGCACCGATTACAACTGACAATCCGCCCGCTACCGCTGAAACACCTGCATGCAGCCCAGAGATTAAAAGTGCGCCTACCGCCACCACTGCCGTTGCGCTTAATTGCCAACGCAACATTTCACTGAAGACTTTATTTGTAGCTAAGCCATTGTTTGAATTGTCCATCTTTTATTTTCATTTCAAGTTGAATTGAAACGGGCTTTAGCAAAGTCCGCGATTTTGAATTATTACGTGATATTAGTCAAGCAGAATGAAACACTTAGCTTACTATCTTTTGTCGACTAACGAGAAATTTTGGCAATAATTTCGTCAAGCTGATCTAAGTTTGCATAGCTAATTTTCATCACTCCGGCACCATTTTGGCGCGCTGCGATACTCACCGCTGCACCCAAGCGATCGCTTAATGCTTCCTGTAGACGCAAAACGTCATGACTGACCTGTGTTTTCTGACTGTTTTTATTGGTAGGCTCCGTGGCCTCGCGTTGTAACTTTTTAACCAGCCCTTCAACATCACGCACCGACAAATCATTTTGAATAATTTTTTCAGCCAACATCACTTGCTGCGCATTATCCAAACCAATTAAAGCGCGCGCATGTCCCATATCTAATTTGTTGTGCATTAACATTTCCTGCACCGGTGCACTTAAAGTAAGCAGGCGCAACAGATTAGACACCGCAACGCGTGAGCGACCAACCGCTGTCGCTGCTTTTTCGTGCGTCATGGCAAACTCATCAATCAAACGCTTAATACCTTGCGCTTCTTCTAGCGGATTAAGATTTTCACGTTGAATATTCTCAATCAAGGCCATGGCGAGCGCAGACTCATCGGCTATCTCGCGCACCAACACCGGCACTTCTTCTAAACCTGCAATCTGACTCGCACGCCAGCGACGCTCACCGGCGATAATTTCATAATGCTCAGCATCAATATGACGTACCAAAATCGGCTGCATAATGCCTTGCGATTTGATTGAATCGGCTAACGTTTGCAAAGCCGCATCGTCCATATAGCTACGCGGTTGATATTTGCCTGGGCGCAATTGCTCCACTTTCAACATCAACAGTGAGTCAGCCTCACCGACACTGCCCATATCGCCCGCCAATAGGGCATCTAAACCACGACCCAAGCCTTTTAACTTAGCCATTTTTTCTCTCTTTACTTAATTCTTTATCGGTAATTTCTTGTGCTAATTCCATATAAGCCACCGCACCTTTTGAAGCCTTGTCATAACTCAGCACCGGCACACCATAACTTGGCGCCTCAGCCAGGCGAATATTACGCGGAATAACGGTTTTGTAGACTTTATCGCCAAAATGGCTAATCAGTTGTGCGGATACTTGTTGCGCCAGCATATTGCGATTATCAAACAAGGTGCGTAACAAACCTTCTATCTCTAACGTCGGGTTCAAATGTGCACGTACTTTTTTGATGGTATTGACCAAATCCGACAAACCCTCCAGCGCGTAGTATTCACACTGCATCGGAATCATCACGGCACTGGCAGCTGTTAACGCATTCACCGTAACCAAATTAAGGGCAGGTGGGCAGTCCAGCAACACCACATCATAATCATCACCAAGCTTGCTGATGGCTGCTTTCAGGCGTGTTTCGCGCGCCAATTCATTCACTAACTCAACTTCAGCACCTGCCAACTCACGATTTGAGGGTGCGATATCAAAACCACCTTGCTCACTTTTGATAATCACTTCCTTAAGTGACTTTTCACCAATCAATACATGATAAATACTATGTTTAAGGTGGGCTTTATCCACACCGCTCCCCGTGCTGGCATTGCCTTGCGGGTCAAGGTCTATCAACAACACACGCTTGCCTTGGCTTGCCAGACTGGCAGCCAGATTCACACAGGTAGTGGTTTTACCTACGCCACCTTTTTGGTTCGTGATAGCTAATATTTTCATGTTTAACTTTTTAATTAGTAAAAACGTGGGTTTCGATACTGGGGTGCAAATATACTAAATGACGCTCAGCTTCTAAATTGGCGACTTTCAATGGCTTAATTTCAGTAGGCTGCACAATTGATTTTTCAAACTCATGATGCGGCACTGTGCCCTTCATTGCCAACCAAACCCCATCATTAGCCAGCAGATGTTTAGTCAGCTTGATAAACAAGTCTATCTCCGAAAAAGCACGGGAAATAATGACATCAAACTTTGGCGTAGCTTTAAGCGCTTCTACACGCCCAGCTTCTACATGAAAATTTTCCAAGCCTAATTCACCCTTGGCTTGTCGCATGAAACTGGCTTTTTTCTGCACCGCGTCTATTGCTACCACTTTCAAATCTGGCAAACAAATGGCGAGTGGAATACTTGGCAAGCCAGCGCCTGCACCTACATCCAATAAATTTTTAGGCGACAATGCTTGTATGTGTGGCAACACGCTGAGCGAATCGAGCAAATGCAAAGTCACCATTTCAAGCGGGTCACGCACTGCGGTGAGGTTATGCACCATATTCCACTTATGAATCAACAGCAAATACGCAATCAACTTTTCCTGCTTTTCTGGCGAGACTTGCAAACCCATCTCAGCCAGCCCAGCTTTTAGGGCTATTAAAAGCGATTCGTTGATCATCATGCGGCTTTATCTATTTGTTTACTGCGGGATTTGCGTTTTAAATAAACCAATAACAATGAGATTGCTGCAGGTGTGATGCCTGATATGCGGCTAGCCTGACCAATGGTTTCTGGTTTTTGTGCATTGAGTTTTTGCTGTGCCTCTATCGGCAAGCCATGAATTTCGCGATAATCCAAATCACTAGGTAGCTTGGTATTTTCTTGACCCTTGCTACGCGCCACTTCGTCGGTTTGACGATCGATATAACCTTGATACTTGGCTGCTATTTCTACTTGCTCGCGCACCGCTGGCTCAATCTCACCCAAACCGTCCGCACCCAATGTTAGCAGTGCGTCATAGCTCACTTCTGGGCGGCGCAGCAATTCAAACAAACTATATTCGTGTTCCAGCGGTTTACCAAACATTTCCACCATTTTTTCTGTTGGTAAATTCGCAGGCTGCACAAAAGTCTTTTTCAAGCGCTCCTGCTCGCGGCTTACCGCCTCTAGTTTACGACTGAACGCTTCCCAGCGCACATCATCTACCAAACCAAGTTTGCGGCCAATTTCCGTCAAACGCATATCGGCGTTATCTTCACGCAACTGCAAGCGATACTCCGCACGCGAAGTGAACATGCGGTATGGTTCGCTCACGCCACGCGTAATCAAGTCATCTACCAACACGCCCAAGTAAGCTTCATCACGGGCAGGGCACCATGACTCTTTGCCTTGCGCATACAGCGCGGCATTGGCGCCTGCTAACAGACCTTGTGCCGCCGCCTCTTCATATCCAGTAGTACCGTTAATCTGTCCAGCAAAGAACAAACCTTGTACCGCTTTGGTTTCGAGCGAACTTTTCAAGCCGCGCGGGTCGTAGTAATCGTATTCAATCGCATAACCTGGACGCAGAATATGCGCATTCTCCAAGCCTCTAACAGAGCGCACTAAGGCCAGCTGTATGTCAAACGGCAAGCTGGTTGAAATACCATTCGGGTAGATTTCGTTAGTAGTTAAGCCTTCAGGCTCTAAAAAGATTTGATGCGACTCTTTATCGGCAAAACGATGGATCTTATCTTCCACACTTGGGCAGTAGCGTGGACCCACACCCTCAATCACGCCGGTATACATCGGTGAACGATCTAAACCGCTTCTGATGATATCGTGTGTACGCTCGTTAGTATGGGTAATCCAGCAAGGCAATTGCGCAGGATGCTGCGCTGCGTTACCCAAAAATGAAAATACTGGCACCGGATTATCACCTGGTTGCTCAGTCATTACAGAGTAATCAATGGTGCGACCATCGATACGGGGTGGGGTGCCTGTTTTCAGACGACCAGCTGGTAAACCAATTTCGCGTAGACGTGCCGCCAATGAAATGGAAGGGGGGTCACCAGCACGGCCTGCGCTGTAGTTTTGCAAACCCACATGCACCAAACCGCCTAAAAATGTACCGGCAGTGAGTACCACGGATTTTGAATTGAAACGTAAACCAATCTGCGTCACCACACCGGCAGCACGGTCGCCGTCTAAAATGATGTCGTCTACCGCCTGTTGAAATAACCAGAGATTAGGTTGATTTTCCAGTTTATGGCGTATGGCAGCCTTGTAAAGCACACGATCAGCTTGGGCACGAGTTGCACGCACCGCAGGGCCTTTAGACGAATTCAGAATACGGAATTGAATACCACCTTCATCGGTCGCCGCTGCCATAGCACCACCAAGCGCATCTATTTCTTTTACCAAATGGCCCTTACCGATACCACCGATACTAGGATTGCACGACATTTGACCCAATGTTTCGATATTGTGCGTAAGCAATAGGGTTTTTTGCCCCATTCTTGCGCTTGCAAGCGCCGCTTCGGTGCCCGCATGCCCGCCGCCCACTACAATCACATCAAAAATATCAGGAAAATTCATGATTTAACACTTGTATTTCAAAGAATTAGATTTTACTGCAAAGCTTATGTTTAGTCATGTAAAAGCATGTTTTACTACTGATTAATTATCATGATTTAGCATTTAATTACAAAAGGTTTCACGTGGAACTTGATGTTTCTTACAAACTTGTAAACTATGGACATAATTACATAACAAAATTGGCATAGAATTAGCTTTACTTGTAATATAACACTGCAAATTTATCTCGCGTTGTTAGGATGTGAGAAACAAACGCAGCGCTTGAATAAAATATCAGGCAAAAAACTTAACTATAAACAACCCTTTTATTCACCAAAGATGGAGCATCAAATGAAACATTTAAACATCGCTTTATTGGCACTCTTTAGCTTGACGGCATTTTCTGCGCACGCAGACGTAGCCAATGCAGTTAAATTAGAAAAAAAATACAGCGCCTTCGCTAAAACAGCCAACCCAGAATATAGCGGCCCTTCAGCTGTAGATGGTAAATTCTTCTTTAATCGTAAAATCAAACTAGCAAACGGTAAAGAAGCAGCTTGTGCATCATGCCACACTTCAAATCCAGCCGATGAAGGCAAACACATGGTGACTGGTAAGCCAATCAAACCACTATCACCAATGGTGAACTTCAAACGCTTTAGCGATGTTGAGAAAGTTGAAGAACAATTCACTCTACATTGCAACGACATTATCGGTAGCGATTGCACGGCAGCTGAGAAAGCAAACTACATTGCTTATTTGCTAACAGAAAAAACACCTTCGACTAAAAAGTAGTCTCATAAATTGATTCTAAAATACGTTTGGGATCCCTTCGTAAGGATCTTTCACTGGTCGTTAGTGATTGCATTCGCAGTGGCATTTTATACTCATGCCTCCGAATGGGATCGTCTCATACACATACGAGCAGGCTACGTGGCTGGCGCCTTGTTGCTTGCTCGCATCGTGTGGGGGTTGATGCGCACTGGTTACGCCAGCTTTGATAGCTTTCCATTGAATCCGATTCATGCCGTTAAACACCTTTATCGCGTATTACATGGTCACGCCAGACACTACATAGGGCACAATCCAACAGGCGGCTTAGTCATCTATGCCATGCTGGCTATTGGCTTGACGGCGGTGGGTTCCGGCTGGCTGGTATATAACGAGGGTTGGTTTATCGACCAGCCTGAATTGCTACAAGCAATACATCATTATTCAACTTGGGGCTGGTTAGCACTGGTTGTAATACATGTATCCGGGGTTTTAGTTGAAAGCATCCTGCATCGAGACAACCTAATTTGGGCGATGATTACCGGTTGTAAGCGTGTGTGTAAAATTGATGAGAGACAAGCACAGAAAATTAAGCAAAATTAGTAGTCAGTAACGAAAAATAGCGATGTTTTGTAAGAAACATCGCTATTTTTTTATTCTCATTTCCATATGTTTCACGTGAAACATTTTCAATTACATTCATCCACTTCAAATATATTATGTCGTTTTGAATTTACAGTTTATGACTATTGACTAGTCCAACACTGCAGGCCTATAGTGTCCACAGCGACCAAGGTAAATACCACGACGCTTTCACCGAACAAAAATGAGGAGAACAGTATGGCAGGTAAATTCGAACTAAAAACAGCTAAGAACGGCCAATTCCATTTCAACCTTTTAGCCAGTAACGGCCAAGTGATTATGCAAAGTGAAATGTATGAAAGTAAGGCGAGCGCGCAAAATGGCATTTCATCTATTCAAAAAAATGCCGCTGATGATGGTCGCTATGACCGCTTAGTTTCAAAATCAGGCAAGCCATACTTTGTGCTCAAAGCTGGAAACGGTCAAGTCATTGGTCAAAGCCAACAATACGAAAGTGAAGCTGGCCGCGACAACGGTATCGAATCTGTAAAGAAAAATGCACCAGATGCAGAAGTAGTTGATTTGTCAGCTTAATAAGCTAAATGTAATAACAAAAAAGGCGCTATTAAGCGCCTTTTTTATTTGATAACCTTTTATTTCCCAATACAAAACTTGCTAAATATTTCACCCAACAAGTCATCCGGTGTGAACTCTCCAGTAATGCTACTCAACGACTCTTGTGCCAAACGCAATTCTTCCGCCACTAACTCCGCTGAATTTATCTGCTCACGCGCATTAAGCAAATTTTTATCTACTTGAATCAATGCTTCCAAGTGTCTGGCACGCGCCATGAAAACACCCTCTGAATTATTTTGAAATCCCGCCAGCTTGAGTAATTGCTCTTTAAGTAAATCTACACCCACCCCAGTTTTAGCAGAAAGGTAAATGTGCATTTCACTATCTTTTTCTTGGCTAGAAGCGACTTCGTTAGAGACATCAATTTTATTATGTACCCAAATTTTGCTAATTTCTTGCGGCAAGCGGGCTAAAATCGATTTTTCCTTTTCCGTAATACCATGAGCTGCATCAATCAATAATAACGCGATATTGGCCGTTTCTGCAGCTCGCCAAGTTCGAGCAATGCCAAATTTTTCGACCTCGTCGTCAGTTTCGCGCAAACCTGCAGTATCAATAATGTGTAAAGGTACACCATTAATTTGGATTGCATTCTTGATAGTGTCGCGAGTCGTGCCAGCGATCGGAGTCACAATGGCAACTTCTTCGCCCGCGAGTTGATTCATTAAACTAGATTTACCAACATTAGGCTGACCGACCAAAACGACATTGATACCCTCGCGTAATAAACTGCCTTGTTTAGCTTTAGAAAATATTAGCGCAAGTTCAGTAATAATTGCGTCTAGTTTTTCAGCTACGCGGCCTTGGGTAATAAAATCAATTTCCTCTTCAGGAAAATCTAAACATGCTTCTACATACATGCGTAGATTAATCAGCTTGAGTAATAAGGTATTGATGTATTGCGAGAACTCGCCTGAAAGTGAACGCACCGCGCTTTTAGCCGCTTCAGCCGTCGCCGCATTGATGACGTCGGCAACCGCCTCAGCTTGAGCTAAATCGAGCTTGTCATTCAGATAGGCACGGCGTGTGAATTCACCAGGTTCTGCTTGGCGCGCGCCTAGCTCTATGCAACGTGTCAGCATGATCTGCATGAGTGCAGTGCCGCCATGACCTTGCAGCTCGAGTACATCTTCACCGGTATAGGAGTGAGGATTGGGATAAAAAATGGCAATGCCACGATCAATAAGTGCATCATCCGCAGACTTAAAATCGAGATACGCCGCATGGCGTGGGGCAGGGCAGAAGCCCAAAACACCTTGGGCTATCCGCTGGCTAGCAGGGCCTGATACTCGCACAATGCCGATACCGCCAGCGCCTGAAGCTGTGGCAATAGCGGCAATTGTGTCTAAAGAACTAGCGTTTGCCACCTGATTTTTTGACTAAAGCTTCAGCGTGTATCATTTTATTGATGTACCACTGTTGGGTAATAGATAAAATGTTGTTCACTAACCAGTACAAGACCAATCCCGCCGGGAAGAAGAAGAAGAACACACTGAATATCACAGGCATCCACGTCATTACTTTTGCTTGAATTGGATCTGTTGGCTTAGGGTTCAACCTAGTTTGAATAATCATGGTCGCACCCATGAGTATCGGTAGGATGTAATACGGGTCTATAGCAGACAAATCTTTGATCCAGCCAAAGAATGGCGCATGACGCAATTCAACAGAACCCAACAATACCCAATAGAGCGCAATGAACACTGGGATTTGAATCAAAATTGGCAAGCAACCGCCCATAGGATTGATTTTCTCTTTTTTGTAGAGCTCCATCATCGCCATTTGCATTTTTTGTCTATCGTCACCAAACTTTTCTTTCATGGCTTGTAAGCGTGGCGCTAGTTCACGCATTTGCGCCATGCTACGGTAACTGGTTGCAGACAACTTAAAGAACGCTGCTTTAATGAGAATAGTAAGCAAGATAATCGCTACACCCCAATTACCTACAAAACCGTGAATTTTTGATAACAACCAGAATAGTGGTGAAGCCACAACCGTCAGCCAGCCATAATCTACCGTGTATTCAAGACCTGGCGCCGCTGCTTTTAACTCTTTCTGCGCTTGCGGACCACTAAATAAACGTGCTGGAACGGTTAAACTAGCACCTGGGGCAATGGTTGCTAGTGGACTCTTTGTACCAATCAGAAAGATGTTTTCAGTAAGCTTTTTGGTATAAAAATCACGGGCTAAACCGTCTTTAGGAATCCAAGCACTCACAAAATAGTGCTGCAATAAGCCAACCCAACCGTCATTCGAACTAAGCTTGAGCGGTTCTTTTTCCATATTCGTGAATTTAAGTTTCTTAAATTTCGTTGCCTCAGAATAATAAGCACCACCGGTAAAAGTAGGCATTAACTTAGAGCCTTGATTGGATTCACCATCATGCACGATTTGATAATAAACAGCCGGTGTAATAGCTGCTGCTGAACCATTTTTGACTTCGTAAGTAACATCAATCACGTAATGACTACGGTGGAATGTATAGATTTTATCTACAGTCACGCCGTTGCTAGCCCAGCTTAAACGTACTTCCAAGGTATCTTGACCCTCAGCCATTTGATAACTTGTAGCACCGCTCGTGAACACCGCTTTGTGCGTAGGTAGATCAGCACCAATCAGCCCTGATTGCGCAACGTAAGTCATTGGTTTAGCTGCATCATCCAATAAAACAAAATTTGATTTGTCGCTATCTGCCGCACGATGTTTAAGTAGTTCTAAACGACGTAAATCACCGCCAGTAGTTTCAATATCTGCTTTATATAGATCTGTAATCACCGCAATACGCTGACCTGCCGGCAGTTTGTAATCGCCGTCTACCGGTAGTTCAGTTTTAGTAGCGCTTGCCGCATCTACATTTTGGCTAGGAACGCTGTGGTCTGTGCTGGCTGCTGTACTGGCCTGTGGAACAGGCTCTGCAGGTGCATGTTGACGTTGCCAAGCATCCCACAACATCAGAATAGACATTGAGAAAATAACAAATAGAATTAAACGTCTTGTATCCATAATTTTTGATTGGCAATCTTTAAAATTTATAACGTAATTTAAGGGATAGGATCATGGCCGCCAGCGCACCAAGGATGACAGCGCGACAACCGCCGTACCGTGTAATAAGTACCGGTGATAGCACCATATTTATTGATGGCATCTAAAGCATATTGAGAGCAGGTGGGATAAAAACGACATTGTTGGCCAAAAATTGGACTCAATAAAACTTGATAAGCTTTAATCATCCAAATCAGTATGCGCGCCATCGTATTCATCATTACTTTTTAATATCGATAATCAATCGTCAGCTTGCACATCTAGAGGTGTGTTTGATTGTGCCTTTGTTTTCATGCGTTGATTTAATTTAGCAATCAACAGATCAAACTCTTGTTTAATTTGAATAAAATTCACTTTATCAAATTTTTTCTGTACGCGGACTATCAAATCCACATGACAAATTTCATGTTGCTGCGTTCTAAATAACTCACGTAGAACGCGTCGCATATAATTTCTGCTGACAGATAATTTAGCGGTTTTTTTACCAACCACCAGACCCAAGCGTGCTTTTGCTTGTGTATTTGGTTGATAGTGTATCGCCAAATGTTGCGCAGAAATACGTTTGCGGAAATTAAAAACGGATGAAAAATCATCCGTTTTAATCAGCTTGGCTTGTTTAGTCAACCTAAACGATGCCATTTTATTATTCTTAAATTCTATAACTTAAAAATAGTCTTAAAAACAATAAAGCCCACAAGGACTTTAAAGCTTTTAAATTATAGACCTAAGCGTTTACGGCCTTTAGCACGACGAGCTGCAATCACAGCGCGACCACCTTTAGTTGCCATACGAACTAAAAAGCCGTGTGTACGTGCGCGACGTGTTTTAGAAGGTTGATATGTACGTTTCATGTAAATCTCCGACAAGCGTATTGCTATAAAGGGCGTAATTAGACACGATAACACCCTATTTTGTCAATGTTTATTTAGTTTTATAAACTTAGCATTTGCCTGTGGATAAGTTGGTTTAAAACGGCTAGAATGTGGTGGTCATCTGATAAAAATAATATTGTTTTTAATTTAGATGATTTTTAATAAAAATAAATAAAAACAATAACTTACATTAATCACAGTTTCTTTAGTGAAATTATTGTAAAGGCACAATAACACAGATGGAAAACTTTTGGCCTACTTGTCTCAGTCGTTTCGAGAAAGAGCTCTCTACGCAACAATTCAACACATGGATTAAACCTCTGCATACAGAAATAGAGGGTAACGCCATTCGCCTTTTGGCGCCCAATCGATTTGTTATGCAATGGGTAAAAGAACGCTTTCTCAAAAAAATCGAGCAACTTGCACATGAATTGCAGCTTGTAGACATGCAAATCGAGCTGGTATTAACCGACTCAGATACAAAAAATACTACAGCCAAGATTACCCCCAAACCGGAACAGCCGTCTCAGCAGCCATCTAAAGATAAACAGATCGACATCAGTTCAATTATACAAACTAACATTCAAACCAAAAGTTTTAGTAAAAAGGTTGTAGAAAACTCTGGATTAAATGCTTCGTTTAACTTTGGTAACTATGTGACTGGCCGTGCCAACCAGCTAGCACGGGCCGCGGCAATACAAGTGGCAGAAAACCCTGGTACTGCCTATAACCCATTGTTTATTTACGGTGGGGTAGGGCTGGGCAAGACGCATTTACTGCAAGCCATTGGTAATGAATTAAAACAACATAACCCAGATGCGAAAATTAGATATTTGCATGCCGAGCGTTATGTATCTGATGTAGTTAAGGCTTACGAGCATAAAGCTTTTGATGAATTCAAGCGCCAATATCACTCGTTAGATTTATTACTTATTGATGATATTCAGTTTTTTGCAAAAAAAACGCGTACACAAGAAGAGTTCTTTTATGCATTTAACTCGTTAATTGAAGCTAAAAAACAGATTGTAATTACCTGTGATACTTACCCAAAAGAAATCGCAGATGTAGATGAGCGCTTAAGAACGCGGTTTAGCTGGGGTTTAACAGTGGCCGTAGAACCGCCAGAACTAGAAATGCGTGTTGCTATCCTGCTTAAAAAAGCAGAAGCAGTGAATTTAGACCTCCCTGAAGAGGTGGCGTTTTTTATTGCGAAGCAGATACGCTCCAGCGTGCGTGAGCTTGAAGGCGCCCTTAACCGCATTATTGCCATGGCTAAATTTACCGGCCATGTAATTGATGTGCACCTAGCAAAAGATGCTTTGCGTGATTTAATTGCTGTGCGCGGCAGACAGATCACCATGGAAAATATTCAAAAAACTGTGGCTGATTATTACAAAATTAAAGTCGCTGAGATGTACAGCAAGAAGCGTACACGTAACTTTGCTAGACCGCGCCAGGTAGCTATGGCTTTGTCTCGTGAACTCACTAATCATAGCTTTCCTGAGATAGGTGAAGCATTTGGCGGTAGACATCACACAACTGTGATGCATGCTTGTGATGAAATAGACTCTTTAAGACAAAATGATCCTACTGTCGCTAGAGATATTAGTTTTTTAGTACAGGTCATTAGAGATTAATATTGCTGTTTAGATGTAAGTGTAAAGTTAAGGATTAGCTGTGTATAAAATTAGTATAAGTATGCAATTAGTATAAAAGCATATTTTACTTAACAATTTATCCACAGTAGATTATGTAGTTACCAAGACTAAAATACATGCAATAACATATTGATTAAATTAAAAAATAATCAGTTATACACAAAAAATTGTCACATTATTATTGTTATTATTTTATATATATATTATTTAGGTTATAAAGATGAATATACAAATCAACCGTGAAACATTATTAAAGCCACTTACATCAGTAACCAGCATCGTAGAAAAAAGACACACCTTACCCATTCTTTCTAATTTGTTATTAGAAACTAAACAAAATAAGATTCATCTCACAGCCACGGATTTGGAAATGCAAATTTCTTTATCGGTAGATAGCGCAACAGGCGGTGAAATCTCCACCACGATATCAGCAAAGAAATTGCTCGATATTTGCCGATCATTACCTGACAGCTCAGAAATTAACTTAGCACCTAATGATAGCCGTGTAACTTTAAAGGCAGGAAAAAGTCGATTTAACCTGCAAACGCTACCTGCTGCTGATTATCCGGTCATGACTAAAACACAGGGTCAAAGTACCTTGGTGACATTACCTCAACGTCAATTGAAAGAACTGTTGAAACAAGTTGAGTTTGCAATGGCGCAACAAGACATTCGTTACTATCTGAATGGTTTATTGTTTGAAGTTTCTGCAAATCGATTAAATATCGTCGGCACTGATGGCCATCGTTTAAGTTTTACTTCGACAGAATTAAAACAAAACTATGAAAAACAAGAAGTTATATTGCCACGTAAAACAGTCATTGAATTAATCAAACTATTGGATGACAGTGAAGAAGATATTCAAATTGAAATATCAAGCAACCAGGTTAATTTCAGTTTCAGTAACATCAAACTAATTTCAAAAGTAATTGATGGGAAATTTCCAGATTACACGCGAGTGATTCCTACCGGTCATCAAAATACATTCACGACAGAACGATTAGGCGTATTATTAGCAATGCAACGGGCTTCGATCTTATCTAATGAAAAATACCGTGGTATCCGTATGGTATTGAGTAATAACAATTTAAAATTGATCAGTACTAATAGCGATCAAGAAGAAGCGGAAGAAGAATTAGAAATAAACTATAGTGGCGATACATTAGATATCGGTTTCAATGTTACCTATCTTATCGATGTACTGAATAACACGAATAGTGATCAAGCCACATTCTCATTTGCTGATGCAAATAGTAGCTGCCTAATTACAGTACCAAATAATACTGATTACAAATACGTAGTGATGCCAATGCGCATATAACTACATAAGATTAATGTTTCACGTGAAACTTAATCCCGATTAAATAAAAAGATAACTTACGTAAAGACAAATAGCATGGCTGAAAATAAAGCAATATCACCAGAATACGATTCAGATAGTATTAAGATTCTTGAAGGCTTAGACGCGGTACGCAAACGCCCGGGCATGTATATCGGCGACACGTCGGACGGTTCAGGTTTGCATCATATGGTGTTTGAAGTACTGGATAACGCGATTGATGAAGCGCTGGCTGGTCATTGCGATGACATTAAAGTCATTATCCATCCGGATAACTCAATCAGTGTCTCAGATAACGGCCGTGGTATTCCAACCGACGTTAAAAATGATGATAAGCATGATCCTAAGCGCTCAGCCGCTGAAATTGTCATGACCGAGCTACATGCTGGCGGTAAGTTTGACCAGAACTCATACAAGGTTTCAGGTGGCTTGCACGGCGTGGGTGTGTCCGTGGTAAATGCACTATCGGATTGGTTACGCTTGAAAATTTACCGCAACGGCCAAGTGCATCAAATGGAATTCAAACGCGGTGTACCTGTAGCACCGTTAGTACAAACAGGTACAACAGAAAAGCGCGGCACAGAAGTACACTTTTTAGCGGCAATAGAAACCTTTGTTTTGGTGGAATATCACTTTGATATTCTGGCTAAACGTATTCGTGAATTGTCATTCTTGAACAATGGCGTGAAAATCGAGCTCATCGATCAACGTAACGGAAAAAGTGAAAACTTCGCTTATTCCGGCGGTATTAAGGGTTTTGTGGAATACATGAACCGTACCAAGACGGTGCTACATCCAAAACCGTTCTATGCCATAGGCGAAAAAGACGGCATGACCATAGAAGTGGCCATGCAATGGAATGATTCATACAGTGAAACCGTACAGTGTTTCACCAATAACATCCCACAACGTGACGGTGGTACCCATTTAACAGGCTTGCGTACAGCCATGACGCGTACTTTGAATAACTACATTGAACAAAATGAGTTAGCCAAAAAAGCCAAAGTAGAGACTACTGGCGACGATATGCGTGAAGGCATTACCTGCGTACTGTCAGTCAAAGTGCCAGATCCTAAGTTCTCATCACAAACTAAAGATAAATTGGTTTCAAGTGAAGTACAGCCCGTAGTCTCAGAAGTGGTAGCAGCGAAGCTTGCTGAGTATTTATTGGAAAACCCACTGGATGCAAAAATCATCTGCGGAAAAATCGTAGAAGCTGCGCGTGCGCGTGAAGCTGCGCGTAAAGCGCGTGATATCACACGCCGTAAAGGCGTGATGGACACCATGGGCTTGCCAGGTAAATTGGCAGATTGCCAAGAACGTGACCCTGCTAAGTGTGAAATTTACCTAGTCGAGGGTGACTCTGCGGGCGGCTCAGCAAAACAAGGGCGTGATCGTAAGTTCCAAGCTATCTTGCCACTCAAAGGTAAGATTCTGAACGTAGAAAAAGCGCGTTTTGATAAATTACTAGGTTCACAAGAGATCGCAACCCTCATTACTGCGTTGGGTACCAGCATTGGTAAAGATGACTTCAGCGCAGAAAAACTACGCTATCACCGCATCATCATCATGACCGATGCGGACGTTGATGGTGCACACATTCGTACATTGTTGCTCACGTTCTTCTACCGTCAAATGACAGAGCTGGTAGAGCGCGGTCATATTTATATTGCGCAGCCACCGCTCTACAAAGTGAAACAAGGTAAAGATGAACGTTATCTTAAAGACCAGCAAGAGCTAGATATCTATTTACTGCAGTCTGCTTTAAAAGGCGCAGAGCTTGATACCAAAAATGGCGCAGGCGTACTCACTGGCGAACCATTGGCAGAAATTGCTAAACAAATGGTACTGACAGAAGCAGTGATTCGTCGTATTTCATCTTTGTATGACGAAAGCGTATTGCGTGCCATTCAAGATTTAGGTGAGTTGAGCCTGAACACGAAAGAAACTACAGAAGCTGCTGCAGAAAAATTACGCCCAATACTAGGTGCAATTGGCAGTGAAGTGATAGTAAATTTTGACCAAGAAGCAAGCACATATCGCCTGGAAGTCAATAAATACGTACATGGCAACTTACAATGCTGCGTAATTGATGCTGAGTTCTTAGGTTCTGGGGATTATCGACAAATTAGTAAAATGTCTGCCATGCTACAAGGCTTGCTAGGCGAGGGCGCTTTGATCAAACGTGGTGATAAAGAGCAAACCGTCACTACCTTTAAACAAGCACTTGATTGGTTGTTAGAAGAGGCGAAACACAACCTTAACATCCAACGCTATAAAGGCCTAGGCGAAATGAACCCATCGCAATTATGGGAAACCACCATGGATCCAACCGTACGTCGCTTACTTAAAGTACAAATCGATGATGCAATTGCAGCAGATGAGATCTTTACAACATTGATGGGCGATCAAGTAGAGCCACGTAGAGCATTTATTGAAAGCAATGCCTTGGGTGCGAATAATTTGGATATTTAAAATATTGTAGGTTCTCACCTATACCTAGATAACTCTCAAAAAGTGAGATTTTGACAGCAAAAAGAAAAAGCCCTTAAACGGGCTTTTTCTTTTTATACGATCCAAGATTACAGATGGTCGCAATCAGCCCAAAGCAGACATTAGTGGAACTTGACCTTTATACAATACATGATGCTTTGATAGAGCGTTGTGAGGGATAATAGCGCCCACATCATTTTTTGCACCCATTTTTGGAATTTTCCCATGGAAATCAAAGTCAATTTTCTC
>DATHWQ010000037.1:0-3272 GCA_035460465.1 Methylotenera sp.
GGCTGAAGACATAGGTGAATTGAATACGCTGCTGAAAAACATTCTGGACGACACGCGCGCTATTGGCCTTAATGTACAGCGCACGCGTGATGAGTTTACTATCAGCAAGAAAAAAGCAGCCGAGGCCGAACAGCGCATACAAGAGTTGACCGCCGAACTCGATCACATTAGTGAAGTCGCCCATCAGGATTATCTCACCGGTGCTTTAAACCGGCGCGGCATGGATGAAGCGTTGGAGCGTGAATTTAACCGAGCTGATCGCCACAATGCTACCTTGTGTATTGCCATGATGGATATTGACCATTTCAAGAAGCTCAACGACAACCTTGGCCACAGCACTGGGGATCAGGCCCTGACCCATTTCGTGCGGGTTATCAAGGATGTGTTGCGTACGACTGACGTGCTGGCGCGCTATGGTGGAGAAGAGTTCATCATTATCCTGCCGGCAACTCCTCAGGATGAAGCCATCAGGGTGGTGACGCGTGTACAGCGTGAGCTGACCAAAAACTTCTTTATGCACAGGAACGAACGTGTGTTGATTACCTTTAGTGCAGGTATTGCCGAGCGCAAGCCGGGTGAGACCCCAGAAAGCCTGATTCCTCGAGCGGATGCAGCACTCTATCAAGCGAAGCATACCGGGCGTAATCAGGTGATTGGTGCGGAGACTACGCTGGATGATCCTGCGTCAGGGCTTGAACCAGATATTTAAGTATAAGGAATGGAGATCATCGAAGACATTGTGCCGCTGATGTGCGAAGCCATCATTATTGATGTGCCGGCTATGCTCATCGATATTCATCAGCGCTATTACGATGGTATCACTGCGCTTGAGCTGTATGAAGCTACCCGTGGTGCCTGGCGCGTAGGCTCACGCCGCGAGGGTGCACGTTATGCGTTTGCAGTGGCTGGGAATGTCATCAGGGATGTCTACGAAATTGATGGCTGGTACCGAGCCGGAACTACCCCCTACCGCATCAAACCCTTTGACAATTTTATTGTGGATGGTCGCTGGGAATTCATCGGCAAACTTGCACCGGGAGCCATGCGCTCAAAATTCAACGGCCAATCTGTTGCAGGCTATTTCAACAAAAGCCAGCAAAACCAAGTGGCATATGCAAATTGCTGATCACAGCTAAAGTTTCAGGCAAAAAATAAGGCGCTCCATAAAATGGAAGCGCCTTTTTATTACTTAGTTGTTACTAGTTCTTGCGACGACGGCTAGCAGTGAAGCCCATCAAACCAAGACCAGCCAGCAACATGGCATAAGTTTCTGGCTCTGGTACTGGTGAGCAAACGTAGTTGATGCCCACCACGAAATCGTCATAGTCTGCATCTACTTTTGCACTGTCGTTAAAAGCAATCAGGAAGTCGTAATCGCTATTACCCTTCAAGAAAACAAAGCCAGTGTATTTACCGTTATCGGTCCCGTTGCTGAATGTTGTATATGGATCGGAAAAGCTAAAGTTGACTAAACCTGCACTGAATATTTGGGTAATTGAGGCACCAACTGTACCTTCAGTTAGCGATAGGCCACCTAGTGTAAATGAGTCTGCGTAAGTGCTTTCACTGCCTAGATAGGTTGCAGTAATTTGGACCGTGCCACTTGCCCAAAGGCTACCTGATAAACCAACAGAACGGCTACCGGTAACAGATTTTGGTTCACCATCGTAATTCTTGAATAATACAAACTCTGGTTTTTTGATGCTTAAGCAATCACTGCAAAATTCGCTGGCAGTAGTGACAGCAGGATCTGGTTTTGGCTGGTAGTTCTTTTTGTTAGTTGCAAATGCAGTATTAGAAACTGCTATTGCAACCAAAATAAATAAAAGTTTTTTCATGTTAAAGCCCCGTTTTGAAATTGTTACTTTAAGAGATAATTTTTTTCTGAACGCATTATTAATTTTTGGGTGTGAAGCTGTAAATAGTCCGTTCAGCCTAATCTGGCTCTCGCAAGACTATTCTCAATAGATATTGATGGGTGTAGTCTGTTCTTGTGAGACTAATTTTGTTATGTGAGGAATGAATCCAAAATGCTAGATTTCTCTTCCATAAAAGGTGTTTTATTCGATCTGGATGGTGTGCTGTACGTTGGCTCGCAGACGATTAAAGGCGCTGTCGACTCGGTAGCTAAAATTCGCGCCAGCGGCATTGCCTGCCGCTTCGTGACCAATACCAGCACGCTCTCACTGGAATCACTGCAACAAAAAATCAATCATCTGGGCTTTGATATTCCTGCCAATGAAATTATCAGCGCCCCTCAAGCGGCATTGCGCTACCTAAAAAATCAAGGCGACCCGCTGTGCCGTTTATTGCTAGCAGACGACGTGAAAAAAGATTTTGCCCAGTTTCGACTATCGGATACCGCAGCAGATTTCATTATCGTCGGCGACATAGGCGATGCGTGGACCTATCAAATATTAAATGAAGTATTTAATAGCCTTATGAATGGCGCAAAGCTGATCGCGATTCATAAAAATCGCTTTTGGCAAACCGAACATGGCTTACAAATGGATATAGGCGGTTTTATTGACGGCCTCGAATATGCAAGTGGCCAACAGGCCATGATTATCGGCAAGCCTTCTGCCGATTTTTTCCACATTGCGATAGATGACATGCAGCTATCACCATTGCAGGTGGTCATGGTAGGAGATGATATAGACTCGGATGTAGGGGGCGCACAACAAGCGGGTTTGGCAGGTATATTGGTGCGCACTGGCAAATACCGTCAGCACTATGCACAGGCTTCCGCCATCAAGCCGGAGTTGGTGATAGATTCAATTAACAATCTTGCACTGGCGCTTGGTTTAGATAACTAGCTAATGATGCTTATTTAATCTATTGGATGGTTATCGTCAAAGTACTTTTACGATTAGAACAATACTTGTATAGTTAACAATCATATGGACATACTATAGTCCTACAAAAATAAAAAAACATTAGGAAATCAGGTCGTATTCCATTTACAGGAACGCTACTGCCTCACAAGCAAAGGTTCTTTTGATTACAGCCCAGACTCCTGACTTTAAAAGTTACTAAACAACGCGCGAGCTTTTTGGGGCAATGCTTTGGCCTATCGTGACGCTGCGAGGACTACATAAGCTATGAGTCAGGTTTCAATGCCAGACAATTATTCTCTTTTAGCGCGACTATCTGCCGCTGTTACCATGCTGATTGGCATGCTGGCACTTGCTGGGTGGATATTCGACTATGCCTTGCTCAAGAGTGCTCTGCGTGGTGGCGTACCAATGAAGGCGAATACAGCAATAGGTTTG
>DATHWQ010000038.1:0-6915 GCA_035460465.1 Methylotenera sp.
AATTTTGCTGGCTTTCCAGCTTGGGTAGATCGTCGCTAACAAACTCAGCACAAACGATAAAATGACGATAGTACTTACGTCAGACCAAATCAAATCAGATGGTAAGTCACTGATGTAATACACATCTTTTGCCAAAAACTGCACGTGGAACAAACCTTCAATGAAGGGAATAATCGTGCTGATATTCAACGCAATTAGCACGCCAAAGAAAGCACCCACAACAGTGCCAATCACACCAATCAAGGCACCCTGAATCATGAAAATGACCATGATGCTGCTAGGGCTTGCGCCAAAGGTACGCATAATGGCAATATCTGCGCGCTTATCCGTGACCGCCATCACTAGCGTAGAAACAATATTGAAAGCCGCTACCGCCACAATCAGCGTGAGGATAATAAACATCACACGCTTTTCCATCTGTACCGCGCGGAAGAAGTTCGCATGCTGCTGCGTCCAATCCGTCACATAGTATGAAGACTGATTTGGCGATTGATTAAGCTGCTCGCTCATGGCTGCAGAAATAGCCGGGGCATCGAATAAATCATCCAATTTCAAGCGCACGCCAGAAACCTTATCGCCCATGCGGTAAAGTTTGGCCGCATCATCAATATTAATCAACGCTAAACCGGCATCGTATTCATACATACCAATCTGGAACAAGCCAACTAAAGTAAACTGCTTCAAACGTGGCACCACGCCAGTTGGAGTAAACTGCCCTTGTGGTGCCAGCACCACAACTTTATCGCCAATTTGCGCGCCTAGCGCAAAGGCTAAATCTGTACCTAGAACAATGCCGAATTCGCCCGGGCGTAAATCCTGTAAGCTACCAGCCTTCATGTGCTTACCTATATCCGCTACTTTATCTTCAGCAGCAGGCAACACGCCGCGAATGATTGCGCCCTGCACACCTGAGCCATAACTCAACATGCCTTGTGCAGTGATATAAGGCGCGCTTGCCAGTACATGCTGTTGCTTTGCGCTACTTGCCGCAATATTCTGCCAATCAGACAGCTGGTTATTATTACCTGTAATTTCCAAATGTGACGCCACACCCAAAATACGGGTGCGCAGCTCTTTCTGGAAGCCATTCATTACTGATAGAACCACAATCAGTGCAGCCACACCAAGTCCAATGCCTATCATGCTGGTAAGCGAAATGAATGAGATGAAATGGTTTTTGCGTTTGGCCCGCGTATAACGCATACCAACGAATAATTCGAACACAGCCAGTTTGGCCAATGATGATTTTATTATTGAAAACATAGGCAGGATTCTAACAGGCTAGGCTTAAACTTGGACACATTTGATTGCTGTAACAGTAATCAAAACATCGCCCTATTCTTACTCTGCTAAAATTGCAGCATGTTTACAGGCATCGTTCAGACCGCAGGTCAATTCTTTAGGCTTTTTTAACAAACTCTGACTTTAGCTTCATGGCGCCAATGCCATCGATTTTGCAGTCAATATCATGATCACCATCCACAAGCCTAATGTTTTTAACTTTGGTTCCCACCTTAACTACAAGGGAAGAGTTCTTTACTTTGAGGTCTTTAATAACGGTGATGGTGTCGCCGTCTTGAAGTACATTGCCATTTGCGTCTCGCACTACTTTAATTTCTTCTGAAGTTGTTATGCCGACATCTTTGTTCCACTCATGTGCACACTCTGGACAAATATATTGGTTTGCATCTTCATAGGTATATTCGGAATTGCATTGTGGGCATTTAGGTAAGTTGGCCATAGATACTTTCTTATTAATAAATGGGGTAAAGAATTAAGTTGATTGACTTAAAGGTGCATGAAGAAAGTGTCACTAATTTAGCGGTTTCATGGCTCATGATTAATCTGATGTAAATTTTCTAATATATTTTCCGTGCCAATCTGTTCAATCAAACCAGCTACTTTTAATTTTTTAAGCACATTTGGTCGTGCCTCACACAGCATTAAGCGTGTTCTATGGCGCTTACAGGTATCCAGTAAATCCATTAATGATTGCATACCAGTAGCATCGATAAATGGGACTTTGCTTAGACGTAGCACCAGGGTTTCCGCATGCCCATGTACATTTTCCAGCGCACTTTCTAAATGCTGTGCTGCACCAAAGAAGAAAGGTCCTTCTATACTGAAAACGACTGTTTTAGGCGGCAATCTGAAATCAGTGTTACCTGTTTCCACTATCAACTCTTCATGTGCCTGTTGTACGATTACAACGACTTCAGACATGCGCTTCATAAAAAGCAAACAAGCCAGTAATACACCAATATTGACTGCGATTACCAAATCTCCAAATACAGTTAGTAAAAATGTTATCAGCAATACTGCAACATCCGATCTAGGTGCGGTTTTTACCATATGCAAAAAACGATGCATTTCACTCATATTGTAGGCCACAACAAATAATATTGCAGAGAGTGCACACAATGGAATATGTGAGGCTAGCGGCGCGAGTGCCAAGATGATAATCACAAGTGTAAGCACGTGAAATAAACCCGCCAACGGGCTGGTGCCACCATTGCGGATATTAGTAGCTGTGCGAGCTATAGCACCTGTAGAGGCAAAACCACCAAACAATGGGGAAAAAATATTAGCAACACCTTGCCCTATTAGCTCCTGATTTGAATCATGTTTAGTACCGGCCATGCCATCAGCAACTACAGCCGATAGCAATGATTCAATTGCGCCTAAAAGTGCGATGGTGAATGCAGGCCCGATAAGTTTCAGCACCTCAGAAAATGTCATCGAGGGTACTTGAAAATGCGGCAAGCTCTGTGGAATTCCACCAAAAGCACTGCCAATAGTGGCTACGTTTTCAAAATGAAAGTACCACTGCACCATGGTTGCAACCACCATGGCCACCAATGGTGAGGGAATACGCTTGAAAATACGCGGGGAAAGCCATAATACCGCTAATGTTAAAATCCCTAGCGCTGTAGTTTCATACTGAAAAGTAGGAAACGCTTGTAATAGACTCCAAAACTTCTCATGGAAATGCTCTGCACCAAGATCAAGGGAGAGTCCAAAAAAATCTTTCCACTGCCCAACAAAGATAATCACACCAATACCACTGGTAAAACCAATGATTACGGGGTCTGGAATATATTTGATAACACCGCCAAGGCGTGTCAGTCCCATCAGCACCAACATGATGCCGGCCATCAATGTCGCTACCTGCAAGCCTTCAATACCATACTTGGCAGTGATTCCTGCCAAAATGACGATAAAAGCTCCTGTCGGCCCAGCAATTTGTAGGCGACTACCGCCCAACAAAGAAGTTAAACCACCGGCCACAATCGCTGTATATAGCCCCTGCTCCGGCTTTGCGCCAGAGGCTATTGCAAACGCCATGGCTAATGGAAGTGCGACAACTCCAACGATTACCCCTGCGAGAATATTATTGAGCCAATGACTTCTAGACAACAGTCCAGCATGTTTCGCTTCAAAAATAGCAATCATGATTGAAATTTAGTTTGTGATTTGATGTTAATCATATTAACATATGATTAACATCAAATGGATATACTTTATGGAAAACCGTACTGCTAGGCTCACACTTTTGATTGATCCAACTAAAAAGCAAATATTTGAGGAAATATGCGCATTACGTGATGTAACCCCATCCCAGATTGTGCGTCAGATGATTCGAGATTATGTTCAGCAATATGGTAGCTCTGAACAAATTTCCCGCATGCCAGTCAATAATTAGCAGGTTCATAGAATGAGAAAACAAGTTGTTTTGTGTTCAATACACGAAGAAGACCATCCCAAACTAATCAAATTATGGGAAGCATCAGGAAATATTGACGTACGTCAAACCGATACTCCAGAAGTATTAGGTCGATTTTTACGTAGAAACCCAATCTGTAGCTATGGCGCATATGCAGGCTCTCAATTGATAGGTGCGATACTTGCTGGTCATGATGGGTGGCGAGGCTATCTTTACCACATGGCAGTGAAACCTGATTACCGTGAGAAAGGCATTGGAGCTAGGTTAGTCAGTGCGGCTGTAAGTGCAATTCAAATTGATGATATTCAAAAAATACATTGTTTAGTGAAGCGAGATAATTTAATTGCACAACAGTTTTGGGAAGCGTGTGGTTTTGAGTTGCGGGATGAATTGTTTGACTACTCTTTACGCCAAAACTGATGCTAATAAATCTGGATGTAAGCGCTTGAATGCACCTCAAAGCAACACTTGACGGGTTTCTGCAAGAAAATGCTGGATTTGCTGCTCAATTACTGGTTCAACCATAACCACAGGCCCTTTGCCGTACGGACAAGGTAAGGTGGGGGTAGTGCCAAATAACCGGCAAATCAGGGGGCGCTCACCATATACTTGGCAACCGTTAGCGCCTAAATATACACAATTGAACTCAGACAAAGCTGCATCATGTTCCGCCTCTGATTTAATTGGAAGCCTACTTACTTCTTCTGAAGACGCGGTCACTGGTCCACAACAATCATGGCAACCAGGTTTGCATGTGAATGTAGGTATACGCCGACGAAAAAATCGAATGATGTGACTATGTTCGGTCATGAAACGATTTTGATTTGATTTAAATACTTAACCATAAACATATCTTATCACGACAAAAAATAGGCTTGATCATGTCATCTTTCAAAGCACAACAATGGAATGCTGAGCAATACGCTAAAAATGCGCGATTTGTATCGGATTTAGGAATGCCAGTTGTTGAATTACTCGCACCACAATCTGGGGAATCTATCCTTGACCTAGGTTGCGGAGACGGCGCACTGAGCATCAAGCTTGCAGCATCAGGGTGCAAACTAGTTGCAGTGGATTCAAGTCCAGAAATGGTAGCAGCAACAAAATCTTTAGGGCTAGATGCTAAAGTGATGGACGGGCAATCGCTCGAGTTCAGCAACGAGTTCGATGCGGTATTTTCTAATGCGGCTTTACATTGGATGAAAGCTCCTGAAAAAGTCATTTCCGGGGTATGGCAGGCACTTAAGCCTGGTGGGCGGTTTGTTGCTGAGTGCGGAGGCTATGGAAATGTGGCATCAATTGTGAATGCAATTGAAACTGCACTTGCTTCACATTATGGAACAATCGTTGCCAGTCCCTGGCATTTCCCAAGCGCAGATGCGTATAAATCGATGCTTGAAGCCAATGGCTTTGTGGTTAATAGCATCGCCACAATCCCACGCCCAACCCTATTACCGGGAGACATTCATGGATGGCTTAAGACTTTTGCTCAAACCTTTACATCGGCCCTACCAGCCACACAGAGAAAGCGATTTATTACGGAAGTAGTCGAAATATTGAGACCTATTCTTTGTGATGAATTTGGCAACTGGACAGCTGATTATGTGCGCTTACGGTTTTCTGCTACTAAAGTTGAATTTAAAACCACTATTTAAGTTAAATATACGCACTAGCAGTGCCGCCAACTTTAAGTTGAGGATTAATAATGTTTAAAGCTGCAATTTTTGATATGGATGGACTGTTAATTGATTCAGAACGCATCATCATGCAAGCTTGCATTCTTGCTGCAAGCGAGTTAGGAATTAGCTATACACAAAGCGATTACGCTCAGCTAATTGGCAGATCAGCACCCGACTCTACTCAAGTGATGACAATGCAATTAGGTGGTGTAAATAATTTCACAAAAGTAATGAAACGTGTAGATGAAATATTAGCAGTTTCAGGCAACTACTTCCCACTAAAAATTGGCGCATTGGAAATTGTTAAACATTTCCATGCTCAAGGAATTCCTTGTGGCGTAGCGTCTTCATCTTATCAAGACATTATTAGATACAGACTTAGCGAAGTAGGAATTTTGGAATATTTTAGTGTTATTACTAGTGGTGACGAAGTCGAACGCGGGAAACCACATCCTGATATATATCTCCTAGCAATTAAAAAACTGGGCGTTCCTGCAGAGGCATGTATTGCCTTTGAAGATAGCGAATTTGGCGCTCATGCAGCAATTACCGCTGGATTAAAAGTCGTTGTAGTACCAGACTTAAAACAACCCAGTGATTATGTTAACGAAAATTGTTATCAAGTTCTAAATTCCTTATCCGATGCATCATCAATTCTTAAGCACAGTTTAATTTGCTAGAAACACCTCATTAGTCTTATCTGCTAAAATTGCAGTATGTTTACAGGTATCATTCAGACCTTAGGTCAAATCGAACACACAACGCCCATGGGCGAAGACGTTAAGCTCAGCATTGCATGCAAAGGGCTTGATATGCATGATGTGATTATTGGCGACAGCATCGCCGTGAATGGCGTTTGCCTCACTGCAATTAGCTTAAGCGATACACATTTTGAAGCCCATGTCTCCAAAGAGACTTTATCCGTCACTGTCGGACTGGAAGCCGCTGAGGCAGGCTACACCAAACCAGTTAACCTAGAAAAAGCTTTACGCTTAAACGACAGACTTGGTGGGCACCTGGTGAGCGGCCACGTAGATGGCGTTGGCCAAGTAGTGCGTTTTGAAGAGCTAGGCGATTGCTGGCGGTTGGACGTGCGTGCACCACATCTCATTTCCAAATACATCGCCATTAAAGGCTCTATTTGCGTAGATGGCGTAAGCCTGACCGTGAATAGCGTGGATAAAGACATTTTTTCCGTCAACTTAATTCCCCATACATTGGAAAATACCACGCTGCAATTTTTAGGTGTAGGTAGCCGTGTGAATTTGGAAGTAGACCAGATTGCTCGCTATGTAGAGCGTATGAGCGAGTGGATGATTGAAAGCAATGCCGACGAACCGGCATAGAAACATAAAATAATTATATGAATAAAAACGTAATCAGTTCTGCCAAAGAAATTATCGAGGAAATCAAACTCGGCCGCATGGTTGTGCTGGTAGATGATGAAAACCGCGAGAACGAAGGTGATTTGGTATTGGCGGCAGAATTTACCACGCCGGAACACATCAATTT
>DATHWQ010000039.1:0-36547 GCA_035460465.1 Methylotenera sp.
AATCTGCTGCTATGCACCACAATTATTGAAACTGGTATTGATGTACCCACCGCTAACACCATCATTCTGAACAAGGCTGATATGTTTGGTTTGGCACAGATGCATCAGTTACGTGGCCGTGTAGGCCGCTCGCATCACCAAGCCTACGCTTATCTGCTTACAGACCCAGACCGTAAAATAACCGTACAAGCGCAAAAACGTTTAGATGCTATCCAGTTGATGGAAGACCTCGGTGCTGGCTTCCACTTAGCGATGCATGACTTGGAGATTCGCGGTGCAGGTGAATTATTGGGCGATAGTCAAAGTGGCGAGATGCAGGAGATTGGTTTTCACCTGTATTCTGACATGCTCAACCATGCTGTAAAACAGCTCAAGGCCGGCAAAGAACCTGATTTAAATGCGCCGCTAGGTGTCACCACAGAAATCAATCTGCATACACCTGCGCTGCTCACCAACAAATACTGCCCTGATGTGCACGAACGCCTGGTGATTTATAAACGACTAGCCAACTGTAACGACGATGACGAGCTTGATGGCTTGCAAGAAGAGTTGATAGACCGTTTTGGTTTACTGCCGGAACAAGGCGAGGCACTGATGGCGTGCCATAGGCTGCGCGTGGCAGCAAAACCGATTGGCATCATTAAAATCGATGCCAGTGCTGACGCCATTCAACTGCAATTCAACCCCAAAGCAGACATTGATCCGACCAAGCTGATTGCTTTACTGCAGCGTGACAGACGCTGTCGTATGAATGGGCCGGATAAATTAAGAGTGACTGTGCAACATGAAGATATTGTGCTCCGTGCTGACTTTGTTAAAAACCTGCTGAAAGAATTTACCTAAAAAGATTTACTGTAGTAACTTCACTTATCACTTGAGTTTATAGCCATGTTAGAAAAAATTATCACTGTAGTAGCACTTTGGATCATGAGTGTCATTTCAACTATGGGCTACGGTGGCATCGTGCTACTAATGGCGATTGAATCCGCTTGCATTCCATTACCTTCAGAAATCATCATGCCGTTTGCGGGCTTCCTGGTATTTAAAGGTGAAATGACATTATGGTGGGTGGCATTCGCAGGCGCTATCGGTTGCGTGGTAGGTTCAATCCCGGCTTATTACGTCGGCATGTTTGGTGGCAGACCGTTGGCTGAAAAATACGGAAAATATGTACTAATCTCTAAGAATGATCTCGACATGGCAGACCGCTGGTTTGATAAGCATGGCGATATCATCATCTTCATCGCGCGCTTGTTGCCTGCCGTGCGCACGTTTATTGCTTTTCCAGCCGGGGTGGCGAGAATGAATATGCCTAAATTTATTATCTACACGTTTGTTGGCTCACTGATTTGGTGCTGGGTGCTGGCATACGCAGGGATGAAATTCGGTGAACACTGGGTAGATTTGAAAGTCTATTTCCACCAGTTTCATTATGTAATTATTGCAGCTGGCGTGGTATTTTTAGTTTGGTACGTTAGGCGTCATTTTAAGAACGAATAAATTAGTCGAACTACCTTAATTCAACTAGCTAAGTTAATTCAACTAACTGGCCGTACGCTAAAAACAATACCGCTTTCTTAATTGGCAAGCCCTCAGCATTGAATATGCCCGCATAACGCTCTAATTGCGGGCGATGTTGCTCTGCAGTTGAAACCAAATCAACGCCCTCTTCCAAGTGTGTAAGTTTGTAATCCACAATCCAGCGCACTTGCTTATCCTCGGCAGTATTTTCTAAAAAAGTACGATCAATCACATGATTTTTAATCTCTGTAGCTTCAAGCTGCATCAAGCTCAACTCACTCGCTGCATCAGTATGACCTTTCAGCACCCACTGCCCTGCTTTGCTATTCAGCGCCGTTTGTAAGGCCGCTAACACTTGCGTTGCACCCTCTTGTGCAACTACTGCTGAATGACCTTGCTGCACCAGCCATTTTTGCATCGCGGGCTTGCATCGTTGCAATCGTTCCATATCCCATATTTGCAAATCAGTAGTAGCAAATAATTCCATATAAAGATGCGCTAACGTGCCGCAATGTCTTTGTATATCTGCACCAACCAGCGACGCAGCAAGATTTTCTACCGGCTTATTTAGCAAAGATTGGAAGCTTGAACTGACCCCAGTCTGCTGACCATAAGTACCTAGCGTTTGAAACAAAAATTCACTTGTTGGCAGACGTTGTAACTGCGGTTTGAATTCACTGATATCCATCGGTTTTGTCACTGTGGCACCCAAATCTAAAGGTTCTGCTTGCGCAAAATCAGCTGCCACTGCTGGCCATAGGACTTCTAACAATGATCTAGATGCTGGCTTGAGCTCGCCTTTTGTATTCGCTTGCATCGTGGCAATCAAATGTAGCTGTCGCTCGGTACGCGTTGCAGCTACATATAGCAAGCGAACTATTTCATTGTCATTACGTGCTGTCTCCAGGCCTTTAAGAAAGTCATAGACATTGGGGGCGGATTTATTTGTTGCGTTATTTTTAGCTGTCAGTGGTGCCGCAATCAGATGCAACTGATGATCCACCGTTACCTCTTGCCATAACACCAAATCATTGTCGGAACTCCTGGGTTTACGATTAAGCGCCGGCAGAATCACTGTATCGAATTCCAAACCTTTGGACTTGTGAATCGTGAGAAACTGCAAGCTATCATCCGCTTCAATATCCGGCTTGGCGTACAACTTTTGCATACCGAGTTCGAGCGCTGCAATATCCAACTGACCGCTACGGCTAACCTTCTCCACTAAATCGAAAAACACCTGAACATCACGATTATCACCTGCGTCCACCAAGCACTTACCACCGCCCAACTGCAACCATGTACTCTCTAGCCAGCGCCGTATCGGCATGCGGCCATGCGCTTCGAATGCTGCAGTTAGTACATTTTTAACATGCGTTAACCGTAACCGGCCATCCTCACTCAATCGCTGTAGTCGTGCTTCATCCTGCATTAGTTGCCAAATAGTGGCGCGGTGATTATCTGCTGCAAGCGCATGCAAATCTGCCAAGGTGAGCCCGCACCAAGGTGCACGCAGCAGATTTAGCCAATGGATTCTATCTGCGCGGTGATGCAATGCACAGGTCAGGGACAATGCATCTTGCACGGTCTGCCTGTCATTCAAATGCTCGATTTCTACTGCCTGAAATTTCAAGTAAGCGTGATTGCGCCGAATCTCTGATACCAGTTCTCTTAAATGACTACGGCTACGCACTAACACAGCAATCTTCTGCACCGGATTCTGTGCGCGAAGTTTTACGATCAAATCAGCCACATAACGCGCTTCGATCTGCTTGGTATTAGGGCTGTCTTCATCTCCATTGGCATCCACAATCAACGGATGCAATACAACGCCTTCCTGCTCAACTACTGGGCGGCTAGCCATAAACTCTCTATAGCTAATCGCGCCCTGATTGATATTGTCATGCCTAGGGAATACTTGTTGAAAGGCACGATTGATCCAACTCACCACCGTAGGATGGGAACGGTTGTTGCGGCTCAATTGCAATCGCGTCAATGGTAGATGACCGATACCGGATTCAACCGCCTGCAAGAACAGACTCACATCTGCCTTACGGAAACGATAGATGGATTGCATGGGATCGCCTACACAAAATAGTGTGCGGCCATCGTCTGGCTGCCAGCCTTCGATGAGTTTTTCTATCAAACTCATTTGCACTGGGCTAGTGTCTTGAAACTCATCAATCAGTAAATGCGAGATTTTATAATCTAGCCTGAGTGCCAGATCTGTCGCGCCCTGTTCGTTCTCCAGCGCCTGTTGCGCACTCTGCGCAATTGCTACAAAATCCACCTCGCCTGCCACTTGGAACACAGCCCACAAATGGCTCGCTGCTAATACCAGCAATCTAGTCAGCGCTTGAATCACTGGCTGACTCTCTTCCAGTGCTGAAATTGCCGGCAAACTTAATACATTGGCAATCGCTTCACTATCTTCCATCGTATTTACGATGGCAAAATAGTCGTCTTTTTTACTTTTATGTTCTTTATCTGCCAGAAACCCATCTCTGTAATCGAGTTTCTTGCGGTAGGTTTTACTTTGTGTCACTAAAAATTTAGCCAGCGCCTGCCATTGCAACAAATCATCCGCATCGGCGCTGAGTTGGGTTTGCCAATCCAGCAAAGGCGCAATATCAGCTTCCTCAGTCAGATTGCTCGCAGCATAACGTGCCAGGGGCATCAATAAATTTTGTAGGCTGGGTTGCAATACATTTAACGCAGCTTGCAAATTTTCTGCGATCAAATGTCGCAATACAATTTCAGTATTGAAGGACACCTCTTCAACATCCAAAGCATGTAATTGTCCTGCCAGTGGCAACCATTGGTCACGCATTGATAACATCTTGGCCAACAATGCCATGAGTTTTTCGCTATTGTTATCCATGTAGCGCAATGCCATTGTCACCGTATCGTCGCCATGTGTTTCATGCACAATGTGTGCAATGGCACGGCGTGCAGCTTCCAAGTAATGTGGCTCGGTATCATCACTCACCGCCGGCTGACCGCCAAACTTGCTTAACAGCGGCATCTGACGCGTCAAACTACTACAAAGTGCATCAATGGTCAGAATGCGTAATCGACTTGGCTGCGTGAGGATATCCCATTGTTTAGCATTGGATTGCTTGAGTGCCGCATTTGCTAATTCACGCGTTTTTAGTTTGTGAGCTGCCGTTTCAGTGGTTTGCTGTTGTGCATTTTCCAAGCTTAATAAAATGCGGTTGCGCATTTCAGCCGCAGCTTTATTAGTAAACGTCAGTGCGATGATTTCTTCCGGCTCGTTCACCGTCGCCAGTAATTTCAAATAACGCTGAGTCAGCAATTCAGTTTTACCCGCGCCTGCAGGCGCTTCCACAATGAATGAAGCATGCTCAAGTGCACGCACTCGATTGAAACTATCTAATTCGTTCAGGCTTTGCACCATCAATTACTACCTTCGCTTGCTATTACCTGCACTTGCTCAAATTGCAGCATGCGCTCAGGCAAGCGCAGCAAGGGTTTGACGTCACAATACTCCAAATCGCTTTCTTTTTGGAAAGTGACAGAAGCTATGCCAGTTTTGATTTCTTGCGCAATCGCTTTCAGGCTACTGTCCCAGTGCTGTAGTAGCGCATTCCAACTTTCAAAACGCTTAAATCCTTCAACTCTCGCTTTGCTCAAAGTAGTCACACCGGGCAGAATACCGTCCACTTCTGACAGACCAATAAACTTAGTTTCGTCCGTACGAACTTTGGCAAAACACACTGCCACCACTTGCTCGTCTTTTAAGGCGAGTGCCGCATAAATAGGCAACTGCGGCTCGGCAATACGGTCATCTGCCCAAGTTCTATTGGTGACTACACTGCTGGTTTTGTAATCCATCACGACAATTCCGCCATCAGTTAATGTATCGATGCGGTCTATGGTCAGATTCAAACTCAGACCTTCAATTTCCAGCGGATACTTTTTCTCACAATCCCGCACTGCAAAATCGGCACGTTCTAATTCCAACGCTAACCAATACTGCATCAATTGGTTTAATCGTTGCCGTTCGATTTGTAGCACCTGAGGCGGCAAGTGAGGGCCAATCTCTTGCGCCAAAGCTATGATGCTTTTTTCAATTGCAACATCAATCGCAGTTAAGCGCTGCTGACTAGACATTGCTTTTAGATTAGTTAAACTCTCACAATCCAACCAAAACAGTTGCAGCACCTTATGCAGCAAACTGCCGCGCGACATATTATCCAAACCGTCGATTGGCGTTTCCAGCTTATTGGCACCTAAACGATATTGATAGAATGCCCACGCTGGGCATATGGCTTGCGTCGCGAACAACTTGACGCCGCCACGCACCTTCTCGTCCTCCGAAACAGGTGGCGCCGTGCTGTCATCAAACATTTGCATAGCAGCGGGCTGCGCCAGTATTTCGGCCAATGTCTGAATAGAATATACCGTGCCTATTGAGTTTGCTGCTGACTCACCTTGCATCAACAATGGTGATGGCCGCAATTCACGCTCATCTTCTTTAAGGGCGTATGAGAATACGATCTCCGGCGCACTTAGCATCAGGCGCCGTTGTACTAAAGTTGCAAATTCAGTTTGCACGCTCGCACTCGCATTAGGAATACTGCGACTCCGCTGTAATTCTGCAGGCAGCAAAGGATTTAATTTAACGGGCGGCGGCCAATGCTGGTCGTTCATGTTCAACGCCCATATTGCGTCTAGTTGCAACGCCGGTGTTTCTAATAAGCCAAGAAGCTGAATATGGGTATCACCCGTAGTTTCAGGTTGAAACATCGCCGCATTGCAAAGTTCCACCAGTTTCTGCAAAGCCTCGTATATGGCAATGTTGCCAAGTATCGAATCTAGCGCACTCAACTCTGCGAGACGCTTTTGAAAAGACTGCTGCATCTGATATTCATAGCTGGAAAGCGCGCGACTTTTTGCCCAATTCAACGCATCCAGCAATCCTACAAAAGCAGCGACCCACATTGAGGGTAATTGACGTTTGTGTGATTGCGTTTGAAATTGGGCAATCACTTTCAAATGCTCAATGAGCGACTTGAGCAGCACATTTTCCAGCTGTAACTTATTCACCTGATTGATGAGCGCTTCTAGACTATAGTTTGCATTCAAGCGCTGGCGTAGATACGCATCCAGCTGTGCCCTAGCATCAATCTCCGCATCGCTACTCCAATACACGTCCTGCAGGATCGGTGTCACTTCCTCAAAACTGATATTAGCTTTTGTCGACGCAAATCTTAAAAGCCTGAGTGCACTATGCACTAGCGGGTATTCTGTCAGCGTCAAACCTAGGGAGAAATCATAACAGCGCGGCGCTTCGTACTGGCTGGCGTGCAAGGTCTCGGGATGAAATGTGTCGTCCAATAAATCCGCCAACTCACGACGGATATTACCCAGTACCGGGCTGATGATTGCCAATTGTGTCTGAGGATTTTCTGCCAGTTTTCGCTTAGCCCACGCCACCGCAGCACTGCACTCTGCGTGGCTGTCATTTAGCGCATATTGTTCTACATGGCCATTGCTTATTGTGTTCGCAGCAAATTCTTCAACTTGTACACCGCGCGCTTTAAGGTGCTCAAATAACTGATGTTCTAACGGTGTGATACGGTCAAACCCTGCCAATACGATTCGTTCAGGCAAAGTAACATGGTGCTGTTCCATCAGCTCTATTTGCAATGCAGTTAGCCGCGCTACATCAATTGCATTTTGCTGCGCGCACAATGCTTGAAACGTATGCCGCCAACGCAAAAACTGACGGGTCTCTTGTGTAATGAATTGGTGATTGATATCCGCTTCACTGATAAGCCAATCACACATCAATTGATTGGCCTCAATGGCAGACTTAGCTAGCGCACGAACATCAAACAATGCCGCTGCCTCATGTTTGGCAAGACAATTGGTGATTGCCTGCTCCCACAAAAACGCCTCTGCGACATCGCTCAGTTTGATGATTGGCAACGCATCACTGGGCAGCAAACCTAATAAAGTCGCATTTTCCATCAGCTGATCTAACCATTGCTGTAGAGTGTAGGCCTCAATGGCTTGCCATTGCTGCTTACCGCTCGCAAGCTGTGTTTGCTGGCGTTGCAAATGCATGCCACGAACAAGCCGTGCAGTCGAACAAATGGTGACTGTATGAGAAGTGAATGACATGGCGTGATTGTAGCGTTTAGTGCATATTCTTAGCGGTAAAAATATATAAAAATTACTGGCTACAACTATTATTTGCTAAATTACGCTTTATTCGTGGTGACACACCCATTTTGATGATTAAGGATGAACAGATGTTGAGTAAATTAAAGGGATTGCTGAAATATTTAGTATGGTTATTTATCATCCCTATCGCTTTATTCTCACTCTACACATGGGCAAGTTTGAACTGGGTGTACTCATCCGGTGAACGTGCCGGTTACGTGCAAAAATTTTCGCTCAAAGGCTATATTTGCAAAACGTGGGAAGGTGAAATCGTACTAGTTTCCATGCCGGGGACACAAGCTGAAAAATTTACCTTCACGGTTAAAGATGACAATGTCGCTAAAAAAGTGAACAACTCCATGGGCCAGAGAATCAAACTTATCTATGAAGAACATAAAGGCATCCCGTCTTCATGTTTCGGTGAAACCCCTTATTTTGTACAGGATGTTCATCTGTTAGAACCATCCGTTACCATTCAAACGAAGTAAATCGTGGCAGACCAGAAAAATTACATCACGCCTGAAGGCCATGCAAAGCTTGAGGCAGAGTTCCAGCAGCTACTCAAAGTAGAACGCCCAGAAGTCGTGCGCGTCGTTTCTTGGGCAGCCGGCAATGGCGACAGGAGTGAAAATGGCGACTATATCTACGGCAAAAAACGTCTGCGCCAAATCGATGGTCGTTTGCGCTTTTTAATGCAGCGCATGGATTTAGCTGTCATCGTCGACCCAGCCAGCCAGCAAGGCCTTGAAAAGATATTCTTCGGCGCTTGGGTCACACTCTTTTCCTTAAAAGATGATACCGAACATACCTATCGCATCGTAGGCCAAGATGAACTGGAGCCGTCTTTAGGCTACATCAGCTGGGTATCCCCATTGGCTAAAGCAATGTTAGGCAAGCAAATTGGCGACGTCATTAAAGTCACCACCCCTGCTGGTGACGAGCAGTACGAGGTCATCGACATTCAATACCAACAAGCCGAAAAACCCTAGTCACCTGCATGAATAATCGCATGGGTAAACGTTGGGATATTTTCTGCAAGATTGTCGATAACTATGGCGACATTGGCGTATGCTGGCGTCTCAGCCAGCAACTGGCTAAAGAACATCAACTACAAATACGTCTATTTATTGATGACCTGACAATTGCCAGTCATATCATCACCAATCTTAATGCCACAAAACAGCAGCAGACAATCAACGGTATTGAGATATGTAATTGGGATGAAAGCACAGATGCGTGTGCAGACGTTGTCATAGAAACATTCGGCTGCAATCTCCCTGAACCATATGTTCAGCAGATGCAACCGAACAAGACCATATGGATCAATCTGGAATACCTTTCTGCTGAATCATGGGTGAGTGATTTTCACGCAAAGCCATCACCACACCCTACACTACCATTAACCAAGCACTTCTTCTTTCCAGGTTTTATTGATGCGACAGGCGGCCTGATACGTGAAAAAGACTTGATTACACAACGCGATGAGTTCTTGAATTCAACAGCACTGCAAACCAAGTTTCTTCAAAAACTCTGGAGTACAGACAAAACAAATGCATCGTCAGATACTATCAAAATTTCAATATTCTGTTATCCACAAGCGCAAATAGAATGTTTAGTAGAAGCATTACAGAACACCGAACAGCACATCAGTCTTTACCTGCCATTTAATAGCACATTATCTACTTTTAACGTATTTTTAACAGATTTTGAATTAAAAGTTGGTGATGTTATTCATAAAAACAATCTCACAGTACACATTCTTCCATTTTTATCACAAGATGATTATGATAGCCTACTGTGGACATGCGATATGAACTTCGTGCGTGGCGAAGATAGCTGGATACGTGCTATTTGGGCTGGCAAGCCTTTTGTTTGGCAACCTTATATACAAGCCGAAGATACACACATCAACAAGCTCAACGCCTTTTTAGATGTTTACACAAACGAGGCATCACCTGAAGTAAAAACCCTGCTCTATCAATCAAGCCTTGCATGGTCTGGTCAGGCAGAGAAACAAGTCCACATTCAGGACAACATTTCAAAGCCGGAAATTTGGCAACATCTCATCACTCAACTACCCGCTTTACATGCCTATGCTAAGCAACGTGCAGACGCATTTATCAGCCAACCTGACATGGCAACTAAGTTGGTGATTTTTAGTGAAAATTTGACAAGAAATCAGGTATAATGCGCGGTTTTAGCGCACTCAATTTACTTAAATTTAGCAAGGCAACCTATGAAAACAGCACAAGAACTCCGCGTCGGCAACGTGATTATGATTGGCAGCGACCCACTCGTTGTGGTTAAAGCAGAATACAATAAATCAGGTCGTAGCTCGGCCGTAGTTAAAATGAAGTTCAAAAACCTGTTAACTGAGACACCTAGCGAAAGCATTTACAACGCAGGCGACAAGTTTGAAATTATTGTACTTGAGAAAAAAGAAGTGACTTTCTCATACTTCGCTGACCCTACCTATGTATTCATGGATGCTGAATATAATCAGTTTGACGTAGATGCAGAGTACATGACCGACGCGCTACCATACCTAGAAGATGGCATGCCAGCTGATATCCGTTTTTACAATGACAAAGCGATTTCAGTAGAATTGGCAAACTCTGTAGTGCGTGAAATCACTTACACAGAGCCAGCAGTTAAAGGCGACACCTCAGGTAAAGTAATGAAACCAGCCAAGATCGCAACTGGCTTCGAATTACCAGTACCATTATTCTGTAGCACTGGCGACAAGATTGAAATCGATACACGTACCGGCGAATATAAAAACCGTGTAATGAAATAAACTTTAATTTTTTAAAGTTATTTAGCGAAAAGGGAGCAACTAGCTCCCTTTTTTTATGCCTAAAGTTGTTAATCGCGCTAGAATTGATACCAATAATAGTTGTCTATAAAAGCAAAAAATAATAACTGGAGAAGTAGCATGAACGACAAACAGTTAGTCGCTTTACAAGCCGCAAAATATGTAAAAAATGACATGCTTGTTGGCTTAGGCACTGGTTCTACCGCTAATTATTTTATTGAAGAACTCGCACGCCGCCAGGTTGAAGAAGGCCTCAAAGTCACTACAGTCGCGAGTTCCACCATCAGCGCACAAAAAGCGCAGGCGCTGCAATTACCTATCGTTGCACTAGAACATATCAGCAGTATCGATTTATATGTAGATGGGGCTGATGAGATCACACCTGACCGGACTTTACTTAAAGGCCGCGGCAGTGATCTTGTAAAAGAGAAACTGCTCGCAAAAGCTGCTACACAATTTATCGCCGTAGCGGATGAAAGCAAGTTGGTTGACTACATTGGTCAGAATTTCTTGATTCCAATCGAGGTGATTCCTTTTGCATGGCAACTCGCCAAAAGAAGCTTGGCATCATTAGGCGGCCAAGGTGATTTACGTCCGAATGCGGCTAAAGATGGCTTCTGGGTGACCTCTCATGGTAGTTATGTACTAGACATGAAGTTTGACAAAGAACTTGATGCCAAAACATTGAACGACCTCATCAGCAACACGCCTGGTGTAGTTGAGCATGGCATATTTTATGGTCTAACTGATGCGGTATTTATTGCCGCAAATGGCGAAGTTAGCGAGCGCTGGACCTAGCTCGGGTCTGGTCTATCAAGAAAACACAAACCTCATGCGTTTGTATTTATCTTTAGCATTGTCACTTTTGGTTGCGGGTTGCACGCCACCAGATCAGGACAGCCAAAAATTAGCAGGGGCGAATAAAAAAGAGATTATTTTTGTCACGCATAACGGGCCCAGCACCTATTACGTGAATGGCGACAATGAGTTTGCCGGTATTGAATATGACTTGGCTACTTTATTTGTCAAAGAATACGCACCAGACTACCAAGTCAAGTTCTTGTTAGTAAACAGTATTAGCGATGTCATACCTAGCTTACTCAAAGGTAAGGCACATATAGCTGCAGCAAACTTATCTGTTACTGAACTACGTCAAAAATTAGTACAGTTCTCCAAGCCCTACCAAGAAACCCAACAGCAACTAGTATTTAACAATGAAGTCGATAAGAAACCTACGAGTCTTGTATCTATTTCAAATAGAAGAATAGTAGTACCTGCCGGCACCAGCTTTGCAGAAAGATTAAGTCAAATACAAAAAGAACAGCCTACATTGCGTTGGCAGGCGCTCAACAAAACCAATTCAGAAGCATTATTAGAAGAAGTGGCAAGTGGTCTTCTAGATTTCACCGTGGCTGACAGTCATCTAGTTGCTGTGATGCAAAACTATTACCCAAACTTGGCTGTGGCTATGCCTCTAGGTAAAGCAGAAAAGATAGCATGGGCGTTACCCAAAAATGCAGATCCTCAGCTTGTACAAAAAGTGCATACCTTCTTTGATCGCATTCATAAGGATGGCACACTGCGGAATTTAATTGACCGCTACTATGGCAACTCTAAGCGCTTAAATACCTTAGATATCACCACTTTTCTGAAGCGCGCGAATACGCTATTACCCAAATATATTCATCTATTCAAACAAGCGCAGGATCTAACGGGGCTAGATTGGCGTTTATTGGCGGCAGTAAGCTACCGTGAGTCACACTGGGATACTTATAACACCTCACCCACCAATGTACGTGGTCTTATGATGCTCACTGAAGGTACCGCCGACCTGATGGGTGTCACGGATAGGCTAGACCCTAAACAAAGCATCCCGGCAGGGGCTAAATACATACTTAAACTTAGAGAGACAATTCCAGACGATATTCCGGAGCCAGATCGAACCTACATGGCGCTGGCAGCCTACAACATTGGCTATGCGCATGTAGAAGATGCGAGAGTGTTAGCGCAGCGCCATGGGCTTAACCCCGATAGTTGGGCAGATATCAAAAAGACTCTCGTCATGCTAAACAACCCGGAGTATTACACCACCGTGAAATACGGCTATGCCAGCGGTGGTGCACCAGTAATTTTTGTGGAGTCGATACGTAGCTATCAACGCATATTAGAGCGCTACCAACCGAGTCATAATCCTGACTTTAATAGCTTTAAGATAGCTAGCGCTGCTGCTTTCCGCTAAATCTGGCTAACGGCGGGTTGACGGAGTTATTTTTTGCTGAGAGTAAGCTTTTCCAGACCACCCATGTAAGAACGCAACACCTCAGGCACAGTGACACTACCATCTGAATTTTGGTAGTTCTCTAACACGGCCACCAATGTACGCCCTACTGCCAAACCAGAACCATTTAAAGTATGCACCAACTCCGGTTTGCCACTTTCATTTCTAAAACGTGCTTGCAAACGACGTGCTTGAAACGCCTCGCAATTAGAAACAGATGAAATCTCGCGATAGGTATTTTGTGCGGGCAACCACACTTCCAGATCATAAGTTTTAGCCGCGCCGAAGCCCATATCACCTGTACAAAGTGAAACCACTCGATATGGCAAGCCCAATGCTTTCAAGATATTTTCGGCGTGGCCGACCATTTCTTCTAAAGCTTCATAACTTTTACCAGGATGCACAATTTGCACCATCTCGACTTTATCAAACTGGTGCTGGCGTATCATGCCCTTTGTGTCTCTGCCATAAGAACCAGCTTCAGAACGGAAGCATGGTGTATGTGCGGTGAGCTTAATGGGCAAGGACTCCAAAGGTACAATCTCATCACGCACGGTATTGGTGAGTGTCACTTCAGAAGTTGGAATCAAATACAGTTTGCTATCATTGTGATTCAAAGAGAATAAATCTTCTTCAAACTTGGGCAGCTGGCCCGTGCCTATTAAAGTTTCGGCATTTACCATGTAAGGTGTATAACACTCCTCATAGCCATGTTGCTCTGTTTGCGTATCCAGCATGAACTGCGCCAATGCACGATGCAACTTAGCCACTTGACCACGCATGAAGGTGAAGCGCGTGCCTGAAAGCTTAATACCAGTGTCAAAGTCCAGTCCCAATGGCGCACCCACATCAGTATGGTCTTTAACCTCAAAATCAAAAGTACGCGGCATGCCGACTTTACGCACTTCTACGTTATCGGTTTCGGATTTACCCGCTGGTACACTGTCATGAGGCAGATTCGGCACATTAAGCAAAATATCTTGCAGTTTTACCTGCAACTCTAATAACAAAGCCTCATCAGCCTTCAGCTGATCGCCCAAACCCGCAACTTCAGCCAAGATGCTACTGACATCCTCGCCTTTAGATTTAGCAACGCCAATCTGCTTTGATGTGTTGTTACGTTTAGCCTGTAGCTCTTGTGTACGTGTTTGTACGGTTTTACGCTCTTGCTCTAAGGCAGAGAATTTAGCTGAGTCAAACTCAAAGCCACGTTTTTTTAATTGGCTAACAACGCCTTCCAAATCATTTCTTAATGCCTGAATGTCTAACATTTGTTCTCTACTTTTTCGCTTTTTTATCTAGTTCTTTTAAGTGTTTCAATTTTTCGCTAATTTTACCTTCTAAGCCGCGCGGCGTGGGTATATAAAATTGCTGCGCAGCTAAATCATCTGGAAAATACTGCTCCCCTGCAGCATAAGCCTCAGGCTCATTATGTGCATAGCGATACTCTTTACCATAATCCAAGGCTTTCATCAGCTTGGTAGGTGCATTTCTTAGATGTAGCGGTACAGGGCGCGATTTGTCGTTGCCCACAAAAGCCTTGGCTTGATTGTACGCGTTATAAGCCGCATTGCTCTTAGGTGCAACGGCCAGATAAAGTACCACATTTGAAAGTGCCAACTCACCTTCTGGCGAACCGAGTCGCTCATAAATCTGACAAGCCTCCAAAGCCATCGTCTGCGCACGCGGGTCTGCCAAGCCAATATCCTCAATCGCCATGCGAATGATGCGACGACCTAAATATAACGGGTCTGCCCCGCCATCAATCATCCTCAAGAGCCAATACAAAGCCGCGTCTGGGTTTGAACCACGCACTGACTTATGCAGTGCTGAAATCTGGTCGTAGAAAGCTTCGCCGCCTTTATCAAACCGACGTAGCTTACTTGCCATTGTGGTTTGTAAAAAAGCCTCATCGATTTCAGTGACATTCGCATTCTCTGCGGCGTTAAATAAGCTCTCTACAAAATTCAGTAAGCGTCTTGCATCACCATCGGCGTAGGCCAGGACTTGTTCGCGGACTTCAAGGCTTAATGTGACATTTGCCGCCACCAACTGCTGAGCTCTATCCAACAACAATGACAACTCTGCTTCTGACAGTGCACTAAGTACAAAAACCTGCGCCCGACTCAGCAAAGCACTATTCACTTCAAACGAAGGGTTTTCAGTGGTGGCACCAATAAAAGTGATCAAGCCACTTTCTACAAAAGGCAGGAAGGCATCTTGCTGACCTTTGTTGAATCGATGCACCTCATCTACAAATAGAATCGTTTTACGGCCATGTTGCTGCAAGGTAAGCTCTGCTCGTTCTACCGCCTCTCGGATATCCTTAATGCCAGAGAGTACCGCAGAAATGGGAATGAATTCAGCATCAGCAGTATTGGCAATCAAACGTGCCAATGTGGTTTTACCTACTCCTGGAGGACCCCACAAAATCATCGAAGGTAACTTACCTGATTGAAAAGCCAAGCGCAGCGGCTTACTTTCACCTAATAAATGTGACTGCCCGACAACTTCATCCAAAGTCTTGGGGCGGAGTCGCTCTGCAAGTGGCGCTTCAGGACTAGCAGTTTCAAATAGGCTATTCAAAATATATCTATATCGCTTGTGCGACTTCATCAGTTTTAATTACCTGCATATTAGCAGGTGGTAACCCATCACAATAGCGTTGCCACATCATTTTATAAGCATGCTCTAGATTGCAAGTGGACAGAACACTATTGGGTAATAATCATCAGGCAATAATAAAGGCGCCATTTGCGCCTTTATTTGTAAAGCTTTTTCTAGTTGCATTACTGCAACAACCCATTATCCAATAGCCTACTCGCCTACCACATCTACACCTTTAGGCGTCTTAAATAAAAAAGTCTTAGGATTGATCACCGGGTTATGTTCTACATTATTAAAAACAATGCGTGTTTGAAGTCCAAAGCTATCCACTAACTCCATCTCTTGAAGTTCGCCTGCTTTAAAGCCCAACAATATCTTCTCAAAACCCGATTCATTATCTTTCGAATCTGCCCTGACCCACTCAATGTTATCTTTACGATCAATATTACTAAACTTAAAACTTTTGTCTAAAGTATCATCTCCCGCTAACAAAGCAGCTGGGCTGGAACCTAGCGCCTTACTAAGTTCACGCACAGTTACTTGCGCTAACTCTGTGTCATACAACCACACTTGTTTACCATCACTGATAATTTGTTGCTCATAAGGTTTGTTGTAATCCCAGCGAAACTTGTTAGGACGCTTCAATTGCATCTCACCCTGCACTTCTTGTACTTTACGGCCTTGTCTGTCTGTGACTACTTGGTAAAAATTAGCACGCATCGCGTGTGTTTGGTCATAGAAACTTCTAAGACTTTTGACGCCATCCGCCTTTGCTACAAATGACATAACCAGCATACAAACCAGCAATACGATTTTTGACTTAACCATTGAAATCCTTGAGTGAGTTGGAACTAGGCTTCGCGATGTGGCGCTAGCACTTCACGATTACCATTACTTTGCATGGCAGATACTAAACCAGCGCGCTCCATATCTTCTATCAGACGTGCGGCGCGGTTGTATCCGATACGCAACTGCCGTTGCACAGAAGAGATACTGGCGCGGCGACTTTTAAGCACGATACTGACCGCCTCATCATACAGTGGGTCTGCTTCACTACCAGTTTCATTACCTCCTAAAAAGTCTGCGCCGCCTTCTTCAGCTTCATTACTTAGGATGCCTTCAATGTAATTAGGTTCACCTTGCGCTTTAAGGTGGTTCACCACCTTGTGGACTTCCTGATCCGAAACAAAGGCACCATGGATACGCATTGGATAGCCTGTGCCCGGCGGCATATACAACATATCACCCTGGCCCAGCAAGGCCTCAGCGCCCATTTGGTCCAGTATCGTACGCGAGTCAATCTTGCTAGAGACTTGAAAAGCAATCCGCGTTGGAATGTTGGCTTTGATTAATCCTGTAATCACATCTACCGATGGTCGCTGCGTTGCCAGCACCAAGTGGATGCCAGAAGCGCGCGCTTTTTGTGCCAAACGTGCAATCAACTCTTCTACTTTTTTACCCACCACCATCATCAAGTCAGCCAACTCATCAATCACCACTACGATCATTGGCATTTCCATCAATGGCTCTGGTTCATCCGGCGTGAGGCTGAACGGATGTGGTATTTTTTTGCCTTCTTTATCTGCTTCCCTGATTTTTTGGTTATAACCCGCCAAGTTACGCACACCCAAAGTAGACATCAACTTATAGCGGCGTTCCATCTCGGCTACACACCAGTTCAAGGCATTGGCTGCCTGGCGCATATCGGTCACTACAGGCGCCAACAAATGCGGGATACCTTCATACACAGAAAGCTCGAGCATCTTAGGGTCGATCAAAATCATGCGCACTTGGCTCGCATCTGCTTTGTAGAGCAGGCTCAAAATCAGCGCGTTAATCGCCACAGACTTACCTGAGCCAGTGGTACCAGCTACTAATACGTGTGGCATTTTGGCAAGATCAGCCACCGCAGGTTTACCTGCGATATCCTTACCTAAGGAGATGGCGAGCGGCGAATGTACATCGGCATAGGCTTGGCTGCCCATAATTTCAGACAGGTAAACAATTTGCCGTTTAGGGTTAGGAATTTCCAGCCCCATGCAGGTTTTACCTGGAATCGTCTCGACTACCCTAACGCTAACGACAGAGAGCGCACGGGCCAAATCTTTCACCAAATTGGTGACTTGACTACCTTTAACGCCTGCTGACGGCTCAAGTTCATAGCGAGTAATAACTGGGCCAGGTAAGGCCGTGAGCACTTTAACTTCAATGCCAAAATCCATCAATTTTCGCTCGATTAAACGTGAGGTAAAATCTAGTGTTTCTGGCGACTGTAACTCTACCGTGCCGGCAGGTTCATCAAGCAAATGGATTGGCGGTAACAGGCTATCAGGATGTGTCTCAAATAACGGTGCTTGCTTCTCTTTTTGTACCCGTGCACTTTGCGCGATTTCCAGCACTGGCGTTTCAATCTGCACCGGCTCGCGATTCACGGCACGCTTACGCTCGCTTTGCACATATTCCGCACGCTCCAGTTCAACAACTTTGCCAGCTTTTCTATCTTGCCAGTCATGCCATTTCAGTAAAACAAATTCATAAATCGTGATTAAAAGCGCACCGAATTTTTCGGTCATCATTATCCATGACCAGCCGGTGAATAAACTGAAGCCGACCACAAACATCGAGAGCAACACCATAGTAGAACCTGTGAAGCCGAACATGCTGCGCAACAGACCGTCTACCGAAGTGCCTAACATGCCGCCAGGCGCAAGGGGTAATGAGGCTGGCAGCGAAATCAAATGACCGGCTTCTATCGTGCATGAAGCAACAAGTAACAAACCAAAACCAATAAAATTGAAAAGTAAAAATGGCCTTTCACTCAGGTTCACCACTTCTAATTTCAAGTACACAAACCACATAGCGTAAAAAGCGAGTACCGCCCACCACCAAGCTGAAAAACCGAACAGATACAGCATCATGTCGGAGAGCCAAGCGCCTACGCTACCACCGCTGTTATGAATGACTGCATTGTCAGCAGCCATGTGCGACCATGAAGGATCTTCACGATGATAAGTGAACAGAATCACAGTAATATAAAGGCCGACGAGTACAAGACCTAGCCACCATGCCTCTTTAATAAGCGGTGCACCAATTGCATGGGTTTTGGTCACTTCTGCGGCTCGGCGCGCATTCACTGGTGTTGATTTTTTGAAAAGCAAGATAGTAAAAACCTTACGTATTTTTGATGTCGGATTTAATTATAGCAGTATCAAAGTCGCTGCGTAGCGATTAGAATATCAATCTAATTTCAACTGTATTCAGGTATAGGAAATCATTATGGATATTGGCATTAAAGAACAAGATAGAAAAAATATCGCCCAAGGTTTATCCCATCTTTTAGCAGACACATATACCTTATATTTGAAAACGCACTACTTCCATTGGAACGTTACCGGACCAATGTTCAACACACTACATTTAATGTTTGAAACGCAATACACAGAATTAGCACTCGCAGTAGATTTAGTCGCAGAGCGGATTCGTTCGCTGGATGTTTACGCCCCCGGTACCTATCGTGATTTTGTGAAATTATCATCTATCAAAGAAACAGACTCTGTTCCAAAAGCGCAAGACATGATCAAAGAGTTAGTCGCAGGACATGAGGCAGTATGCCGCACCGCACGTAGTGTATTCCCTGCGGCAGAAGCGGCTTCTGATGAAGCGACAGCAGACTTATTAACCCAACGTTTACAGTTACACGAAAAAACCGCTTGGATGTTACGTAGCTTATTAGAGAGCTAATTAGAAAATTAAATTGATTTTAAGTAGCAAAAGCCTCTTGTAAAAACAAGCTGTCGCACCATCTCTTTTACATTAGCTTACTCAGCATCAACTCATTCGCATTAAATATTATTAAAGGGTTTTATCATGGCAACTAAACATGCCCATCTGCTTATTTTAGGCTCTGGACCTGCTGGCTATTCAGCTGCGGTGTATGCCGCACGCGCTAATCTCAAACCAGTACTCATTACCGGCATCGCACAGGGCGGTCAATTGATGACCACAACGGATGTTGATAACTGGCCAGCCGATAATGACGGTGTGCAAGGTCCTGAACTGATGGAGCGTTTTCAGAAACATGCTGAACGCTTTGATACGGAAATGATTTTCGACCACATTCATACTACGCATTTGAAGGAAAAACCGATTCGCTTGGTTGGCGATAATGGCGAATACACCTGCGATGCACTAATCATCGCAACCGGCGCTTCAGCTAAATACCTGGGTCTTCCATCTGAAGAGAAATTCAACGGCAAAGGCGTATCAGCTTGTGCTACTTGTGATGGTTTTTTCTACCGCAATCAAGAAGTTGCAGTAGTTGGTGGCGGCAATACAGCGGTAGAGGAAGCACTTTACCTGGCGAATATTGCAAGCAAAGTCACCCTGGTACATCGTCGCGATAAATTCAAAGCTGAAGCGATTTTGGTAGATAAACTAAACGCTCGCGTAGCCGAAGGTAAGATTGTATTGGAAACCTTCCAGACCCTTGACGAAATATTGGGCGATGACAGCGGCGTAACTGGTATGCGCATTAAAAACGTGAACGATGGTAGCACTAAAGAAATCAAACTTATGGGTGTGTTCATCGCGATTGGTCATAAACCGAATACTGACATCTTTGAAGGTCAACTCGAGATGGAAAACGGTTACATCATTACGCAATCCGGTCGCGGTGGTAATTTCACCGCAACCAGCGTACCTGGTGTATTTGCTGCAGGTGACGTGCAAGACCACATTTATCGCCAGGCAGTCACTAGCGCTGGTACCGGTTGTATGGCTGCGCTAGATGCTGAGCGTTACCTAGACAAGTAATTATTGAGAATGCTGTGGTGGCGCGAAAAAAGACGGACTCTGATCTCGGTCAGAAGTCCAGTCCAGATATTACAGAAGATTTAGAACTGTTCCGCGAAGCAGTGAAGGACGCTCGTCCGCTCACTGCGCCACTACCACATGCTCATGTACATTCAGACAAAGTAAAACCAAAACCCATCCCCAAACAGTTTCTTCGTGATGAGCGGCAAGCCCTTGCTGACTCATTGTCCGATCATTACATTCCAGCGCATGAATTAGAAACTGGTGAAGAATTACTTTACCTGCGTGATGGCCATTCCCCCGACATTTTAAGCAAGCTACGACGTGGGCACTGGGTAGTACAGGCAGCTATCGATTTACATGGACTTATCAGTGATGAAGCGCGTACCTATGTTTCAATCTTTATTAGCGATTGCAAAAAACGTGGCATACGTTGTGTACGCATTGTACATGGCAAGGGCTTAGGCTCTCGCAACCGCGAACCAGTGCTTAAAAATAAATTACGCGGTTGGCTGATGCAAAAAGATGAAGTAATTGCCTATGCTGAAGCACGCAAGCAAGATGGCGGCAGTGGCGCCGTAATAGTCCTACTCAAAGCATAAAGCGCACTAAGTATCACCTAAGAAACCACCGCTCTGATGCGCCCATAACGTTGCGTATAAACCACCTTGCTTGAGTAATTGTTGGTGGTTGCCTTGCTCAATAATTTGACCTTCGTCTAACACAATCAGCCTATCCATCGCGGCAATGGTAGAGAGTCGATGTGCAATGGCAACTACAGTTTTGCCCTGCATCAAGTTATATAAACTCGCCTGTATCGCTTGCTCAACTTCTGAGTCTAATGCACTGGTCGCTTCATCCAACAACAGTATCGGCGCATCTTTCAGCATGACGCGTGCAATAGCGATGCGTTGGCGCTGACCGCCAGAGAGCTTGACGCCACGCTCCCCCACATGGGCATCATAGCCTTTACGCCCTTTTGCATCGCTCAAGTTCATAATAAAGTCATGCGCTTCTGCACGTTTGGCGGCAGCGATCATGTCTTCATCCGTTGCGTTTGGACGACCATACAAAATGTTATCGCGCACGCTGCGGTGCAGCAAAGAAGTATCCTGCGTCACCATGCCGATATGTTCACGTAGACTATTCTGGGTGACGCTGTTCACGTTTTGACCATCAATCAAAATCTGTCCAGCTTCTACTTCGTAAAAACGTAATAGCAAGTTGACGATGGTGGATTTACCGGCGCCTGAGCGCCCTACCAACCCGACTTTTTCGCCTGGTTCGATGTGCAAATCCAGTGTTTTTAAAATCTCACGATTGCCGCCATAGTTGAAATCAACCGCCTCGAATTTAATGTCACCGTGCTTAACTTGCAAGGGTTTGGCATCTTCGGCATCGCTGATTTTATTACGCGTAGTCAGTGTGTTGATACCGTCTTGCACGGTACCGATTTGTTCGTAGAGCGAGGTCATTTCCCACATCACCCAATGCGAGATACCGTTCAAGCGCAGTGACATCGCCGTTGCTGCGGCCACACCGCCCACTGAAACCTCACCATTGCTCCACAGCCATAAAGCCGTTAAACCTGTGGCTGTAATCAGAATCATATTAAGCAGGTGATTCACTACCTCTACTTGCGTCACCATACGCATTTGACTATGCACGGTATCTAAGAACTCATGCATGGCAAAGCGTGCGTAACCAGCCTCACGCCCTGCATGTGAGAATAATTTAACTGTACTAATGTTGGTATAAGCGTCGGTGATGCGGCCCGTCATCATCGACCTAGCATCAGCTTGATTCTGGGAGACCTTGCTCAGCCTAGGTACAAAGTAGCTCAGTGAAAGAATATAAGCTGCCAGCCACACCAAGAACGGTAATGCAATCCATGGGTTAAAGAACCCTACTATTGTCACCATGGTGCCGAAATAGATCACCACATACACCAAAATATCGGCCACGATGAACCATACATCACGCACTGCCAATGCGGTTTGCATCACTTTTGCCGCAACCCTGCCTGCAAATTCATCTTGATAAAAGCTCATGCTTTGATTGAGCATGAGCCTGTGGAAATTCCAACGCAAACGCATAGGAAAATTGCCCGCCAGCGTTTGATGCTTAAACAAGGTTTGCATCAAAATAAATACCACACTGAACATCAAGGCCATGACTAACCAAATGAGATGCTGGCCTTCACGCGCCCATAATTCGGTTGGTGGAATCAGCGCCAACCAATCGACCACCTTACCCATCATGGCAAACAATAAAGCTTCAAAAGCACCAGTCAACCCAGTGAATATGGTCACGCCTAGCAAATAAGGGCGTATACCTCGCGTGCTTGCCCATAAAAACTGCCAAAGCGATTTTGGCGGCGATTGGATCTCGCTTGGTGGAAATGGATTTAAGAGATTTTCAAACCAACGTAACATAGGGGCTAATATCACCTAAAAGAATTGCGTCTAATACTTACTGCGGGATTTTTATCACTGGGCTTTTGCATCAGCGATGTTTGAGCTAGCTTAATTAAACAAGTTGCAAAAAATTGCTATTGAGACTTAAACCTTTTGTATCAGGCACACTGCTTCTGCAGCAATACCTTCACCGCGGCCGGTGAAACCTAGCCTCTCAGTCGTGGTCGCTTTTACATTAATGGCATCTATACCGACAGCACAATCTTCAGCGATATTGGCACGCATCTGCGCAGTGTGTGGCGATAGTTTCGGCAATTCACAAATCACCGTGCTATCCACATTACCCACAACATAACCATGCGTTTTTAACAATGCCGCCACATGCCGCAACAACTCACGTGAGTTAATCCCTTTATAACGCATATCGGTAGGTGGAAAGTGTTTGCCAATATCGCCCAGCGCTGCTGCGCCTAACAAAGCATCACAAATCGCATGGAGCAATACGTCAGCATCTGAATGACCATCCAAGCCCTTTTCAAATGGGATATCGACACCGCCTATGATGCATTTTCGCCCAACAACCAGTTGGTGTACATCAAAGCCGTGACCAATGCGTAAAGTTGCCATATTTTCTATCTGTTCGATTTCAATATAATGAATAGGTTAACTACAAATTCTAATCAAGTAGTGCAGATAATACCGCCAAGTCTTGTGGGTAGGTCACCTTAAGGTTACGCAGTTCTCCGGTCACAAGCTTAGGCTTTAAACCTAAGGCCTCAATCGCCTCCGCCTCATCTGTAGGCGTACCTTCGAATGCTGTTAAAGCCTGTTTAAGCGTTGCGTAGCGAAACATCTGCGGTGTCTGCGCTTGCCATAAATCGGTGCGTGGCACTGTGGTCGATACGCGCTGCTCATCATCCGCACGCTTTAAAGTATCCGCTAAAGGCAGTGCCAATAGGCCGCCCACGCTATCTTCTTCCAACGTAATCAGTAGCTGATTCAGCAATTGATTACTCAAGCCCGGGCGTGCTGCATCGTGTACCAACACCCAGTCGTCAGCTTCCACTTGAGAGCTAATAGCGTTAAGGCCATTAAGCACCGTCGTCGCCCTAGTTTCACCACCGCAATAATGCACCTGCAGCTTGCTACTAGCAATGTCAGTGCTGGGCCAATGCGTATCATCCGGGCTTAATATGACATTGATACTACTGATTTTAGCAGCTTGATCGAACACTTTAATCACATGCTGAATCAATGGTTCGCCATTCAAACTTAAGTATTGTTTAGGGGAATCTGCCCCCATGCGACTACTGCTGCCAGCGGCTGGAATAATGACATGAAAACGTGTCATATTAAGAAGTGAATAGTCTTGAGATCATACCCAGATTTTAACATAGCGCGCTAGATTGGCACTTAAGTTAGATATCTAGCTTAAGTTTATGAGTTTAAATTTAAAGGAGCGCTTGATTGCAGGTGCTTTTTCATAGAAGGGCTGAAGAATCGCATTGCGTTACGCCCGGAATTTTTCGCTTTATACATAGCGATATCAGCTTGTTTGAGCAAATCTTCCACACTGGTCACATTCCCACAGAACAGGCTTATACCGATACTGCTGGTAATATGGCACTCATTAGTTTGTAGGAAATAGGGCTGGTTAATAATTGCGCTAATCTTTTTCCCCACGGTTTTGGCTTCGGCTGTCGCTCGTTTTGCTTCCTCACTCAAGTCTTCCAGCATCACCACAAATTCATCGCCTCCCAAACGGGTGACAGTGTCACCCTCACGCACACAGTCCTGTAGGCGATATGCCACCTCGACCAATAACATATCGCCAAAATTGTGCCCCAAAGTATCATTCAGTTCCTTGAAATGGTCGAGATCTATGAACATGATCGCGCCATAATGCCGGCTTCTCACACTACCGGCGATCGCCTGCTGTAGACGATCCTGTAACAAGCGCCGATTGGGTAATTGAGTAAGCGGATCGTGGAAGGCAAGAAGCAGGATACTCTCCTGAGCTTCTTTAAACTCGCGGATATCAGAAATTGCAGCAACGTAGTTCGTAACCTGTCCATCCGGGTTGGAGACTGCCGTTATCGTGAGCCGATAGGGATTGATGACCTCATCCTTGCGTTTGCTCCAGACTTCACCTGCCCAGGATTTATCCTGCCGTAATGCTTTTAAAATATCTTGATAATACTGTTCATCATGGCGCTCTGAAATAAGCATTGCAGTGGTCTTACCTAGGACTTCTTCCGTACTATACCCAGTCAATTGAGTGAAAGACTTATTCACACGCAGAATAACGTTATTAGCATCGGTGATCATCACGCCTTCCTGTACTTCAAAAGCACTGGCGGCAATATGTAATTCCTTCTGCTGTGCTTCTAACTGGGCATGAGCCAGTCGCACATTATCCAGCGCCATATGTCGGTCAAGTGAGTTGGCAAACCCGCCCCCGCTGAAAAGGAGGAAGCAGCCGGACGTGACTATCAAAGCCAATAAATTGGGCTCGATTTGTAGACCGCCGACCAAACAGATGCTACTAGGGGCGAAAATAGCCCCCGCCATCGCAGTGTAATGCATGCCCGCTATCGCAAAACCCATAATCACTGCACCTAATAAGTGCTGGATTAATGGGTGTAAGCCGGTTTTTTCGCCGGCATATACAATAAGAAGTGCGCCTATAGCGGCAGTAATGGCAATAACAACAGAAAGGATAAATATTGTGGGGTGGTAACTGATTGCGGGTTGCATTCTGAGTGCAGCCATGCCCGTATAGTGCATGGCCGTAATGCCTAATCCCATAAAGAAGCCGCCTACTACAATCTTTTTCAATTGCAATTTTGGGCTTCGCAGCAAATAGAAACCGAGAAGCGCGGCTGCAATAACAGGTAATACCGAAATAAACGTCAGGCGACTATCATAAGCGATAGGGATAGGCAGGTGAAAAGCCAGCATACCGATAAAATGCATCGACCAGACTGCCATACCCAAGGTCACGCCACCGGCCATCATCCAAGCCGCAGCCTGATACCCTGTACTTTCCCGCATACGCTCAGCATGAGAAAGCGCTGTGAAGGAGCCAAACATGGCAATCAACACAGATAAGACTATAAGATTACCGCTCCAGCTAATCGGCAAACGTCTGTCTCCTTAATACTCAAACAACTATTTTTATTACTGTTCTGATAATAGTAGCTTGTAATTAATACGAAGTGTTGATTTTTATATGCAAAGATGACATTAATAATATTGGAATCATTATGCTATTAATTGGACTAATGATAGATACAGGAGCAGATCGAATTATCACTAGATTGATTAATCAATTTAGCTACGCGTTGCCTGTAAAACTAGTTACTTTGATTAGAGAAGAAGAGCATACTTAAAAAAACAAAAAATTAAATATGATGATTGATCAAAATCAAAAAGAGAGTCTTATCAGTACCTTCCAAAAGGTTAGGGATAAAACTCTAGAAATCTGTCGCCATATTCAAAATGAGGATTACTCGTCTCAACCCATCCCAGATGTGAGCCCTCCAAAATGGCATTTAGGTCATACAACCTGGTTCTTTGAGGAAGTAATTCTTGTTAGATTTCTCAAAAACTATCAGCACCACAACAATCAGTATAGTTCCTTATTCAATTCCTATTACAAAGCATTAGGAAAACATACTATTCAGCCTAATCGGGGGAGTTTATCAAGACCGACTGTTGAAGAGATTACTCAATATCGAACCTATGTAGATCGTCACCTACTTGAACTTATCACCCAAAATGTTTTATCAAGTGAAATGCTATTTTTAATTGAAGCTGGCATTCATCATGAGCAGCAACATCAGGAGCTACTCTACATGGATATCAAATATATTCTTGGGGTCAATGAATTAGAAACGGCGTATTCAAAAGCTTCACTCAAAGATGCGCCAAAGCCAAGAGTCGGTTGGTCAGAATTTAAAGAAGATATTTATGAGGTTGGATTCGATGGGGAAGAATTTGCCTATGACAATGAAAAACCTCGACATAAAAATTATCTTTATCCATTTGCAATCAGCCAAACATTAGTGACGAATGGAGAGTTCTTAGAATTTATTGAAGATAATGGTTATTCTAAGCCGCAGCATTGGCTGAGCCAAGGATGGGACTGGATAAATGAGCAACAAATAGAACAACCCTTATACTGGTCAAAGCAAGGTGGCATTTGGCATGAATATACTCTATATGGATTAATACCTATAGATTTGCATAGGCCGCTAGTACATATAAGCTACTTCGAAGCTGATGCCTTTGCGAGTTGGAAAAAACTTAGACTGCCCACAGAGCATGAGTTAGAAGTTTATTTAAATAACTCACAAATGAAGAAGACCTTGGAAGAGGATGTGTTACTTCATCCCAACGATTCGTCTTCTCCCAGTGGGGAGGTCTGGTGTTGGACTAGAAGCCAATATTCGCCCTATCCGAGATTTAAGGCATTTGATGGTTTATTAAATGAATATAACGGTAAGTTTATGTGCAATCAATTTGTTTTGAAGGGGGGCTGTATCGCTACACCGAATAACCATTATCGCCATACCTATCGAAATTTCTATCAGCCGCAACAGCGCTGGATGTTTTCAGGCATTAGATTAGCTAAGGATGTCATTTGAAAATAACTAACTTACTACTTGCTAATCCGACCACAGAGCATAAAGAAGAATTTAAGGCTGAGGTACTAATTGGACTCAGTAGCAACCCCAAGACTATTTCCGAAAAATACTTCTATGATGATGCTGGTAGTGAGCTGTTTCAAAAAATCTCACAACATCGTGACTACTACCTAACTAAAACTGAGTTTTCAATTCTTGAAACACATGGCGCCGCCCTTGCAAACAAAATTAACGAGTCAGAGATAGACATTATTGAATTAGGTGCAGGAGATGGTCACAAGAGCAAATTAATCATCAATAGCTTTCTAAATAAGGGTACTAAAGTTAACTTTTACCCAATAGACATTTCTGAAAAGGCAATGGGGTTTTTATCCGAAAACCTGGCAGTTGGGGGACTTTTAGATATTCATGGCATCGTTGCAGATTACTTTCATGGGCTTACCCATTTAAAGCAAATATCCAATAATAAGAAATTAGTACTCTTCTTGGGTTCTAATATTGGCAATTTTAGTAAATTAAGAACCATGGAGTTTCTCAATGAACTATGGCTATCGCTAAACGCCAATGATCTTGTATTGATTGGATATGACTTAAAAAAAGACACAGCAATATTGAATAGGGCTTATAACGATTCTGATGGGCTTACCAGAGACTTTAATTTAAATCTTCTTAATAGAATGAATTTTGAATTGGGCGCCAATTTTGATTTAGCAAAATTTCAACATTATGGATTCTATAATCCCATATTAGGAGCGATGGAGAGCTACCTAATTTCCATGGAAGACCAATTAATTTATATGCCAGCACTAGAAAAGAGCTTTCACTTCGAAAGGTTTGAGCCGCTTCACCTAGAATATTCATTTAAGTTTTCTGAGGCAGACATCAATTATCTTGCTAGTCATTCTGGATTCGAAACTGAAGTCCATTTTTCTGATCAACAAAACTATTTTATCGATTCGCTATGGCAAGTAAAAAAGCTCAAGTAAAAAAAGACGAGGTATAAATAAGAGACATATACTTTAGAGCTAGAAATAGTTGAATTTGGGGAGTGTTTTGAAAGATACATTTGACTTTGATCTTTGCATTAATCGTGAAGGCACAGCCAGTCTTAAATATGATGGACGCCAAGGGATGTTTGGTAATCCAGATGTAATTCCTCTATGGGTGGCAGATATGGACTTTGCCTCTCCGCCAGCAGTGACACAAGCACTCATAGCGCGCGCAAATCATCCGATAAATGGCTATACAGTTTTCCCAGATAGTCTTTACGACTCTCTAATAAACTGGCTCAAACTGAGACATGGATGGGATATAGAACGGGAATGGATTGTGATGTGCCCAGGTGTTGTGCCGTCACTTAATGCAGCAATTACAGCATTAACAACCACTAAAGATTCGGTCATTGTTCAGCCTCCAGTATATTTTCCTTTCTTTTCTGCTGTTACTGATACTGGTAGAAACTTACTATTGAATCCTCTTAAATTTGAAAATAATCATTACAGTATTGATTTTGAACACTTAGAGAAGTGCGCTGCTGATGCACGAATGATACTGTTGTGCTCCCCCCATAATCCTGTTGGAAGAGTATGGACTAAAGATGAACTAGTACGACTTCTAGACATTGCCGATAAAAATGAATTAATAGTAATTTCAGACGAAATTCATTCAGATCTTATCTATCCCGAATTCAAGCATCAAATGCTTGAACAGTTATCGGATAAAAGAAAAAATATAATCACCGCGGTTGCCCCAAGCAAAACTTTTAATATGCCTGGCTTGAATCTGTCCGCATTAATTATTCCAGATGAAATACAACGAAATGCAGTTAAAAAAGTCTTTGATGGCTTACATGTTAGCGCTTCAAATCCATTCAGCATCGTTGCTTTTGAAGCAGCTTATTGTAATGGAGAAGAATGGCTTGGTGCACTGCTAGGCTATTTAAAAGAAACGCGAGACTTTGTATTGAGATATGTTAAGCAAAACATACCAAATATTCATGTTATTGAGCCAGAAGGCACATACCTGCTATGGCTTGATTGCCATAGTTTAGGTTTAAATGACAATCAACTTAGGGATTTTTTTATACAACATGCAGGGGTAGGATTAAGCTCAGGGAATTGGTTTGGCGAAGCTGGCAGTGGATTTATGCGCATGAATCTCGCAGCACCAAGAAGTGTTATAGAGACATCATTATTAAATATTTCAAATGCAATAAAATCTATTAAAAATGTAGATTGAGGAGTTCGTTGGGCCACTTAGCGTCGATTATGAATAAGTAAGGTCGGCTCAAAGCAGTCGTTTAGTATTTATGGTCATTTCACCAGCCTTTACTCAATGCAAAAAACTCTCATAGATATTGCTTCAAATCCGTCCTTCGGCTTTTAGTCTTTTTCCTACAGTTTTAATACCTTCTTCTCCTATTTTTAGCGCATCATCGGTTGTATGAACCGAATAGTATCCAGTAACTAAAGGATGTGGATGTTTAACTGCTGAGCCAAGCATAAAATTAACGGTGCCAAGCGCTTGTAGGATTAATGGCGCAGATTCTGAGTCAAAGATAGCTATTCCATTAGTTAGCGTTTCACCAGAAACACGAATACTGCCTTCATCTATTGCTAACCAAAGGACATCATGATTGGCAGGTGAGTCGAAAGTCCAATGTTCTCCATCTTCAAGTCGGACATGCAAATAGGTAATTGGCGATATTTGTGGCAAAGGACTTTTGGCACCTTGATATTCACCAAGAATCACTCTGACAGGACCAACCTTGGGTATCTCGTTTGGCTCAATGTATAGACTCTCAGGTGCAGCGTTTTCAAGTGACTGCGGAAGTGCTAACCAAAGCTGGTATCCACGGAGGTGTGTTCCAGTCTTAGCTAATGGGCTTGCGGTGTGCCATACACCACCACCCGCTTGCATCCATTCGACGGTGCCTGCTGTCAACACACCGGCTTTCCCCGTCGAATCCTCATACTCCACATTACCCTCAAAAATGGTGGTAACGGTGACGATGCCAGAATGCGGATGGTAGCCAAATACATTGCTTCGGCTGGCCTCCATATTAAAGCTATCCAAGAACACAAATGGTTTGATGATTTCTCCCAAATCGCTAGGGCTAACTAATCTTGTTATCGGTCCATGACTGTGGCCATGGGTTCGGTGAATAATCTTACGTTCGTTCGCTGTATCTATTTTTTCAGCTAGATTTTGCATTTATATCACTCCATATTTAGCGGTGGTATCTAGATAAAGCCGCTTTATTAGAATTAAAAATTTGTTTAAAAGTATTTACGGATTGAACTGAGATTAAACTGATAACGACGCAACCAGAACACAACAAGATTCAAAACCAGCAAAACTAAGGCAGGTGTTGGATCGTTATGCATCGCAAACAAATGAGCGAGTGCAGCGAAAAACATGGTTATTGCTAACCAGAGTGCGCCGTAAGCGGCGAATCTTGGTGTCAGTAAAGCAATAGCCCCAATGATTTCTACAATTGCTGTCACATAACGTAACCATTGACCTAAGCCAATCAAATTAAACTCTTCGACCAACATAGGCACAGAAGCCAGTTTTGCGCCTGCAGCCGCTAAAAATGCAAGGGCGAGCAGAACTTGTAATATCCATGCACTGACATTTTTTGCTTTACTTGGTTGATATACGATAGAAGTACCGGTCATGATAAATATCCTATTTAAATATAATTCGCTCTGCGAATATTTTGGCAATAATAGTTAAGCTAACTTAGGCGGCTTGTTTGATAGCTTCGACTAGCTGATTATCAGCCGAATGCATTGCTGTTTTTACAGCTTCTTCACCCATAGCTACACCTTCGGCGCGTATGATTGAAACGTCATGCAAACCAATAAAGCCTAAAACTGCTTTAAGATAAGTTTCCTGGTGATCCATTACCTGCATTGGCCCTGAGCTATAAATACCGCCACGAGAGGACACGATGATGACTTTTTTACCTGATGGTAAAAGACTTTCTGGCCCTGAAGCACCGTATTTGAATGTGCGACCCCCACGAGCAATGTGGTCTATCCATGCCTTTAGTGATGAAGGAATACCGAAATTCCACATTGGCGCACCAATCACAATCACATCAGCTGCGAATAGCTCATCGATTGCTTCCTCGGATAGTTTTAATGCTTCATTTAGCACTTCATTACGCTGATCAGGTGGCGTAAAAAAAGCACCTACAGTAATGCCACTCAAATGCGGCAAAGGCGATGTTCCTAGATCTCTAGTAACAATCTTGGTGTCTGGATGATTTGCTTTGAGTTCAGCCAGAACTTTTGCGGTGAGTTTGCGTGATACAGAATGATCACCGAGAGGGCTACTATCAATATGTAGAACAGAATGTGACATCTTATTTCTTTCATTAGTATTTAAAAGTAACTAGATACTATATAATTACTAAATTGAAAACAAGAACGTACTTTTTGTTTAGATAGTTACATAAAGGTTAGTTATGCAAAAAGACTCGTTATTAGATGAAGATTTAATTGAAGATCACAGAAATTGCCCAATTCGTGACTTGTTATCGCGACTCGGCGACAAATGGAGCATGCTGGTCATTGTGGCATTGGCAAAGGCAGACAATAACTGTCTAAGATTTTCTGAGCTAAGTCGCGAAGTAAATGGTATCTCGCAAAGAATGCTCTCAACGACACTGAGAAACTTTGAAAGAGACGGCATCGTTACCCGCATCCTTTATCCTGAAGTACCACCTCGGGTGGAATATACGCTCACCAAGCGTGGTAAAGAGTTTCTAGTGCCAGTAAAAGCCTTAGTCGATTGGGTGGTCAGCGAATGGCCACAGATCGAAGAGTCACGTCATCAATATGATAGTAAAAAATAGAATTAAGCACATTGGTGTACTAATACCTCTTGCACGACCGCAGAGGTAGGCGACTTTCTTTCTTGAGCAACTAACAACTCGTAGAAACGACCAACTTTATTCTAGTTATCAATGCTGATTAAATAGAGTTTCTAACTGGCGAAACGTCATGTCATGAATCATCCATGACGTGACGTTGGAAAAGCGTTTAGTCGTTAGGCTGAAGTCGCGATTTCCGAAACGAAGTCGCGATAGCTGCGAAGTGGACGTCCTAGAAGCGCGGTCAGGCGGTCAATATCGCCAGCTTCAGGGACCATTCCCTCAGCGACAAACCGTTCGCTCATCAAACGCATGTCGAATGCCATCCAACTCGGCATGAACTGCCGGAGATTCTTCTCGAACCCAGCGGTATCTTCACCAGGATAGGCAATCGGGCGACCCAGTACTTCCGTCCAGATGGCGGCGACATCTGCGCCGGTTAGCGTGTCGGGGCCGACAAGATTGATGCGGTCGAGCGAAAGTGGCGTCGTAGCTTGTTCACGACGAATGAGTTCAATGGCAGCGACCTCGGCAATGTCGCGTGCATCGACCATCGCCAGGCCCTTACTGCCGATGGGCATAGGATATACCCCATAGCCAGTCACCACATCTTTGATCGTCAGATCATTGTTAATGAAGTAAGCGGGACGCAAAATGGTGGCGTTAAGCCCCATCTGCTCAATCATCCGCTCAACTCCGAACTTGCCTGCGAAGTGCGGTACGTTTAGATAGCGGTCGCTGTGAATGACCGACAGGTACACAATCCGCTCAATGCCAGCCTCACGGGCGACGTTTAGCGCAATCAGTGCCTGGGTAAATTCGTCGGGCACAACGGCATTGAGCAGGAACAGTGTTGAAACGCCTGAAAATGCACTACGCAACGAGTCGACGTCGAGCAAGTCGCCTTGTACAACATCCACACCTGCTGGAAAATTAGCCTTAGAAAGATCGCGGACGAGCGCGCGCACATTAGTGCCGCGCTTAATGAGCTGCTCAACAACTTGGCGGCCGACAGTGCCAGTAGATCCGGTAACGAGAATGGTCATGATATTAATCCTTAGGTGATGGTTAAATTGTTTATAAAGGCTAGGTGCAAACAATAATCTGTTTCAATATATAATGAAAGGCTCTAAAATATAGACACTTCGTATCAAAAATGAGACGTTATGGATTTAAATTCACTTGAGGATTTTCAACTAGTCGCCACTCATTGCGGCTTTGGAAAAGCTAGCCGCGCCAGTGGTCGGTCTAAGGCAACACTATCGCGGCGCATAGCAGATTTGGAAGAAGCGCTAGGTATTCGACTTATTGAGCGAGGTACCAAGCGTTTGGAGTTAACAGAAGCCGGCAAACTGCTGCTAGGCAGAATTGAGGGCCCAATGCACGAAGTTGCGGAAGCGGTAGCATCGGCCCGAGACAGTCTTGCTACGCCACGTGGTCGTTTACGTATCGCGGCACCGATTCTATTTTCGCAGCTGGCATTCGGACGGATTGCGGCAGAGTTTCTGGCTATTTATCCTGAAGTGCAGATCGAAGCTGTAGCTGAGGATCGTGTCGTCAATCTTATTGACGAGCATTTCGATGCCACCATCCGTATAAACCCTTCTAAAGATAGTGAATTGGTGGGGAGGTGTTTTGCCAAAGATAGACTAATGCTTGTTACAGCCCCATCCTTTCAAATGCCGATGGGGCAATCCGACAAGCCTATACAGGTTCCAGCAGTTGTCATGCCTACCTATCGCGACGGAGATTTATGGTCCGTCAACCATGGTCAGTTCACCATCGAGCCGAAACCTGTTCTACGTCTTTCTTCGCTTCTAATGGTGCGCGATGCCATCGCTGCCGGTGCAGGAGCGGCAATGTTACCGCGATCTATCATTGGAAGCCTGCTTGAGAATGGAACCCTAGTGTCCTGGGGCAGTGCTGACCAAGAAGTCGAACTTTGGGTTCTTCACACCTCTCGCAGGCTGCAGAGTCCTAAAGTACGCGCCTTCGTGGAATTTATGTGCGGGCAGTATCCAGATGGGTCATTCAGCATCTAATAAACTGAGTTGAGGGTCCCCCATGCTAAACAAAACGACTATGGATAAATGTCTGGTTTAGGCCGAAAGCAGTCTCTCAATGAAACCGTTTTTTAGTTATTTTCAATGCCAGTTAATATCAATCATCAGCCGTAGCGCCGATTTTATGGATACTTAAATCTGCACCGTCAAACTCTTCTTCAGCACCCAAGCGAATACCTACCAGAGTTTTGAGTACGCCATAGACAGCGGCCCCACCCACAACGGCGATTAGCACACCTAAACCCGTGCCAATCAATTGTGATGCAAGGCTTACACCTCCCATACCGCCAAGCGCTTTTGCACCAAAGATACCAGCTGCGATGCCGCCCCAAGCACCACATAGACCATGCAACGGCCATACACCGAGTACATCATCAATTTTTAGACGATTTTGCGTCAGTGTAAACGCCCAAACAAACAAGGCACCAGCCACCGCACCCGTAGTGAGCGCGCCTAGCGGATGCATAATGTCTGAACCAGCACAGACCGCAACTAAACCAGCCAATGGGCCATTGTGTACAAAGCCCGGGTCGTTCTTACCCATTAACAATGCCGCTAAAGTGCCACCGACCAAGGCCATGAGCGAGTTGATAGCGACCAAACCTGAAATGCCTTGGATAGACTGTGCGGACATCACATTGAAGCCAAACCAACCTACGGTGAGTATCCAAGCGCCAAGTGCCAAGAACGGAATATTCGAAGGTGGATAAGCATGTAAATGCCCTTCTTTACTATAGCGGCCATTACGAGCACCTAACAAAATAACCGCACTAAGTGCGATCCAGCCACCCATAGCATGTACCACTACCGAGCCTGCAAAGTCTCTGAACTTTGCACCAAAAGTGGCTAGCAACCAGTCTTGAATACCATAATGTCCGTTCCATGCGATACCTTCAAAGAATGGATAGACAAAACCGACCAACACAAAGGTTGCTGCGAGCTGCGGGTTGAATTTAGCACGTTCTGCAATACCTCCAGAAACAATGGCAGGTATCGCCGCGGCAAAAGTTAATAGAAAAAAGAATTTAACAAGGTCATAACCATTTTTAGCCGCGAGCACCTCTGCACCACTGAAAAAATTGACACCATAGGCAACACTGTAACCAATGAAAAAGTAGGCAATAGTCGATACTGAAAAGTCGACCATGATCTTGACCAAGGCATTGACCTGATTTTTTTTGCGTACTGTGCCGACTTCTAAAAAAGCGAAGCCTGCGTGCATTGCAAGCACCATAATGGCACCTAACAATACAAATAAAACATCATTTGCTGAGATTAACGCATCCATTTTCTATATCACTCCCTAATTTTTAATCCAGCAAAATCAAGCAAATAGCACGCCAATACTTAACTTATTGTTTTGTATTATTTATTTATAATCAGAGATTGAAAGTTTGCACTTTACTGGTGCTACACATGGTGCATTGCACCTTATTTGTGCAAAATGGGTTTTATGGGAATGACTATGGCAGGTAAGTAAGAGAAATTTAAGAAAAAGTGGATGTAAAAATCCTGTTGGACTTACATTGTTTATGGCGTGATTTTATGGGGCTTTGTTTTAGGACAAGTCGATTGATGAAAAACTAGAAACTACTGCAACATGTTGCCAGAACCATCTTGGAGCACCATGCTGGCGGCATCCGGATTACCACACCAGAAATGATAAAACTCGCGCACAACGACCAAGAACAAGCGTCTGTTTTGTTTGATATTGAATAAAGGCAAAGTAAGATCAACTGCCGTGCGGTAAGACTTACGGTTCTTTGCTGGCGCGTCCCTTAAACGTATCAATATGACTTTTGCAAGTTTTACGCGAGTATCTACGAGTGACTGCTCGGCGCCTTCGAAACGCAAGGCTTGGGTATATGCTTTTAACGGCCAATTCTCTGAAGTATCAAATTTCTCTGTCTCCAGGCTATCCCACAATGTTTTTAATGAGGTCTGTATAGGCCGCCATTGAAGTGGCTGAATATCAAAACCCGTTTTTAAACTCAAAGAAGCAATCGCTTTGAAATCACTTATCCAAAATGGATAGAACTCACGGGCTGCGTTCAAGCAGTCATGCCAGTCTTCAGAAGGCATAGTTTCCATGACAATATCTATCACTTCGCGATACTCACTGCCGTCTAACACCTTACCTGTCAGATGTGGGCTAAGTTTATCTAAAAATAAAGCACGCTTTTGCAACACATCTTCACCCGCACCTTTAGTCTGCAAAAGCTTCAAGTACGCACTAACGGCTTCTTTTTCACGCGTTGGATTCATTGAGTTATTATTTAGCTTAAGTTCAGGGAACTACATCTGATAAATTTAT
>DATHWQ010000040.1:0-7993 GCA_035460465.1 Methylotenera sp.
TTCGCTACTTCTTGAGCGAGGACTGGATTGGCATTGCCTGTAAAGACCATCATGTTGCCGGTAGACACCATTTGATTTCCTATCGTGCTGGTTTCTGATTTACTACCAACGCCCAATTACAAGGCGTACTAAAAATAAAAGCGCGTAAATCAATAATCTACACGCTTGTCTATTTCAACTGATGCAGACTTTTGTCTGCATTTAAAATTCTTGGCTGGGGAGGAAGGATTCGAACCTTCGCATGCCGGAATCAAAATCCGGTGCCTTAACCAGCTTGGCGACTCCCCAATTACTTAACCAGCATATTCAAATACTATATTCGAATAAAGGGTGCTGATTTAACCCTTTTGCAACAAAACCATCCATCTCTTTTGGTTTTTGATTGCATATTTCTACTGCGGTTTCCTTATTGGCTACTTCTAAAAATACTGAAGCGCCTGAACCGCTCATTCTTGCATCACCAAATTGTTTAAGCCATGTTAGACACGCTGAAACTGCCGGATAATCACAACAAACGATTTTTTCGAGATGATTTGTAAAGTCAGCACTTACATTACCAGTTGCCGAATTAGTCATCCCTGAAAAGCCCGACATTGTCTTAGGAATCGCATTTTTTGTCAATTGCTTATTGGCAAATATTTGTGCTGTTGAGACATGTATATTTGGATTCAGCACAACATAGTAGGCTGGTTTCAGATTTATGCTTTGCAATTGCTCGCCAACTCCCTCTGCCCATGCATTGCTGCCATAGATAAAGAAGGGCACATCAGCACCTAATTGTAAGCCCAGTGCCTGCAATTCTTCACGGGGGAGATTTAGTTGCCATAAGCGATTTAAGGCGAGTAGTACAGTTGCGGCGTCTGAGCTGCCGCCGCCTAAGCCGCCGCCCATGGGGATGCGCTTTTCAACCGCTATCTCTACCCCAAGCTGACATTGTGTATGTTGTTGTAATAGTGTGGCGGCTCGCACGCATAGGTCTTGGGCTTCCGGCACATTCGCCACTTGATTAACACGTTTGATTGCTTTGCCAGTTGTTGGTTTGAGATAAATCGTATCGTAGAAATCCAGTAAGCGAAACACGGTCTGTAGCAAGTGGTAACCATCTGCGCGCTGGCCAGTAATGTGCAGAAATAAATTGATCTTTGCAGGCGCGAGGTAGGCTTGAAAGCCTTGTGTGAGGTAATCGGTAGTTGCTGTGTTAGTCATTACTATTTTTAGGGCGTGACGCTGAATCTATTTTCTACGATCAGTTTGATGTTGACCTTAGGGCTACGTAAATACACTTTATTAGGAAGTTGCTTACCCTCGAAAGCCACGTAGTCGGCATACTCTATATCCCAACCGTCCTGCACCAATCGGGTAATTTGACCTGCGTCATCCCAAGCGATGCTATCTATTGGACTGCTGTTCGGGCGACCCAAAGACCAGTCCGCAAGCCCGGTCAGTGGCAGTTTCCAGCCTAAGGCTTTTTGTGTCAGTGATTCAGCGTCTGCTGCTGTAACACTATTGCCCTGCGCGTCCTCTAGCGTCACGGAAGCTGGCGTTTTTTTGATGTTGGCGACTTGGCCGCCTAGCGGTGAATAGAGGGCAATATCATCTTGAGCCAGTGCGTGCTGCCATTGCAGGCCACCAGAAAAACCTTTGCCTTCGGTTTGCACACCGATGCGACCTTTAAGCGAAAATGCTTGAATGGTAGAAATAAGCTTCAAATGTTGTTGATGCGAGCTGAGTGCCGCAGCGTTTTCAACTGGTTTGGATGCAGGTACGCTGACACAGCCTTGTATCAGCGCAACAAAGCTTACCAAAACAACAAGACGAGTTAGATGCATGCTGGAAAGAAGAGTTAAATCTTAAGATTTGAATTTGTTGGCTGCGATGAGCAATACTTCATTATCGGGATTAGCGATTAGGGCCTCTTGCCAAATCTTTTTAGCTTCTTCATGTTGGCCTTTTTGCCAAAGTACTTCACCCAAATGCGCTGCAATTTCAGGGTCTGGGTTCACCTTGTAAGCTTGTTGCAGATAGGTGATTGCCTTGTCCAGGTTGCCTTTACGGTAATGCACCCAACCAAGACTATCCAACATGTAGTGGTCATTTGGGGAAATGGATAAGGCTTTCTCAATCAACTTCAGCGCTTCATCTAGCTTGATATTGCGGTCTGCAAATGAATAACCGAGTGCGTTGTAAGCCGCAGCAAAATCAGGTTTTGCAGCAATGGCTTTGCGTAGTTCGGATTCCATGAGATCAAGTTTTTTAATGCGCTCAGCGGCAAGTGCGTAGTCGTAAACCAACTCTGGTGTATTTGGTAGATTTTTTACCGCTTTATCAAGCAGGTCAAAAGACTCTTGATTTCGTTTTGCTTTAGCCAGTAAAGCCGCTTGTGATTGGATCACAATGATTTGTTGCTCGGTATTGAGATCTTCCAGCGCATCCAGTTTTTCAATGGCTTTATCAGTCGATTGCACACGCGCAATGACATTGGCCAAATTTAGTTGCGCTTCCAGGTAGCGTTGGCCTGGTTCTACTTTGTTGTACCAATTGATTGCAGCGGTGTCATGATTTTGTTTTTCGGCCGTTTGTGCAAGGTAGATATAAATTTGATCTACATCTTTAAAGCCCAGCTTGATTGCCTGTTCAAAATAAGTTTCTGCCGCCGCGTAATCACCTGATTGATATGACAGTAAGCCTATAATCGCTGTTACTTCAGGGGTGTTTTTAGCTTGGCTAGTTTCTGCATATTTAAGAATGATTGGAAACTCTTTCTTGGCAGCAGCATATTGTTTTTGGCTAACTAGCAATTTAGCCAAGTTGATACGAATCTCGTTGGCTTCAGGATGTTTTACCAAAAAGTTTTGATAAAAGGTTAGCGCCGCTTCAGGGGATTTTGTAAATAGCACTTGCCCTTTGAGTAACGCTGCAACGTGCCAGCCCGGTCTCAGTGCGTCTGCGCGGTTCAGCGATTCTAATGCAAGATCATCTTGGTTGGCTGACCAAGCAGCCTGAGCGATTGCAAACTGCGCTTCAGCAAGGGTTGGATAAGGTTTTGCAAGTGATTGAATTAAACGTAATACATTGGCTTTGTCGGCACTTCTACCCAATAAAGAATTCAAATATAAGAAACCATTGGCTCTGGTCTCTTCATTGGCGAGTAATTTAGCCAAGTAGGGCTCGGTTTCATTTACTCGATCCGTTGCAATCAACATTTCTGTCATCGCCTGTTGCGCTTCTGTTGATGTAGGGTCAAGCTCAGACCATAACTTCACAGCAGGAATCGTTAAATTAGAAACATTGCCGTAAGCTGCAATTTTCGCAGCGCGCTCTGCCAGCCTTGGGTCTCTTGTCGTTTTTGCCAAATCATAAAAAATCGAACCAGAAGTGGCAAAATCTCCACGTTGTCCAGCGACTTCACCTACTAAATACTTGTAGACAAACTCTGCTGTTAGTTCAGTTTCAACTTGTTCAACTGGTGCGTTAGCAACGGGGGGGCCGACTCTATTAGTGCTAGGTTTTGTTGCGCAGCCATTTAGGGTCACGGCGCCTGCTAGCAGGCACGCGACTATCCACGAAGCGTTAATACGTGATGTTTTTTTAACTTGTTGATGTTTGGTTGAGCGCATAAGTGTTGATTCAATGTTTTCAATAATAAAATTGGCTAGCTAGATACAGCTATAAATTCACATGCTGACTATCTATGTGGTCACATAACTAGATATATCAAGTGATTCATCGAGTATTGGCAGGTTCTATTTCTTAGTCCGTGACAGTAGTCGCAAGTTCCTACATAATTATGTATTGACTATAGCGCATGTCAATAGAACTTTCCATCAGTCAAGTTCTCAGACGAGTTTAAATAATTCCATCAAATATTCTTATCGTGCTGTCACGACAAGGGTTTGGTGTGGCGTTTTAGTTTAATGCTGTATAAGCATGTTAGATATTTCTATTGATTGTCTTAAATTGAGTGGCTATGAATAATTTTACAGTAGAGGCAACCGAACTCACACGTCTTTATGGTGGGCGAGAAGCCGTTAGTAATGTAAGTTTTAACCTGAGAAAAGGTGAGGTGTTGGGCTTTCTAGGGCCTAATGGTGCGGGTAAATCTACCACCATGAAGATGCTGACAGGCAATCTGGCACCAAGTAATGGTAGCGTGAAGATTTGCGGCATTGACATGATAGAGAACCCGAAAGAAGCCAAAGCGCTGATCGGATATCTGCCTGAAATGCGTCCTTTATATAAAGAACTCACGGTGGATGAATATCTTACTGTCGCGGCGCGTTTACATCGTGTCAATGCAAAACATATCAAAAAAGCAATCGAAGTGGCTAAAGAGCGTTGTGGTTTAGGCCACATGAGCAAACGGCTGATTGAGAATCTTTCTAATGGCTATCAACAGCGTGTGGGGATTGCGCAGGCCATTATCCATAACCCGATGGTCGTCATTCTGGATGAGCCGACAGTAGGTTTAGACCCTATTCAAATTCGAGATATTCGTGCATTGATTCGTGAAGTAGGGGGCGAACATAGCGTGATTATTTCTACCCATATTCTGCCTGAAGTCGAAATGGTCTGTGACCGTGTACAAATCATTGATAAAGGTAAGCTAGTCTTTAATGGTTCGATTGATGTACTGAAACGTCAGCGTATCGGCAATAAACTGTTGGTGGGTATGCATAATCCGCCAGCCAATGGCGAGTTGCTAAAAATCGCTGGGGTAACAGAAGTGGAAGCGTTGCCAACTGGTTTGATGCGTGTGCGTTTTGCAGAAGATGCGGCACCGGCTGAGGCTATTGTGCAGGCCGCTGTAGCCCATAACTGGGGTTTGCACCAAATCGCGCCAGATCAAACGAGTTTGGAAGATGTCTTTGTGCAGCTGACTTATCAAGAACAGCCAGTTGGTCAATAATCGGCTCAAGAATCAGCCCAGTAATTAGTGAGTTAAGGTCAATTTATGATTATCAATGTTGCAAGAAAAGAACTTAAAAGTGTGTTTGCATCGCCAATGGGTTGGGTCATTTTATCCTTGTTGATGTTTGCATTCGGTACCCATTACCTCAATGGCGTTAACGATTATTTTGCGGTAATGTCGGGCGCGATGCGCCCCGCAGAGCGTACCGGTGTGACGCAGTTTGTCGGGCAAACCGTGTATGGCTTGGCTTCATTCATCATGTTGTTTGCGGTGCCATTGCTCTCTATGCGTTTAATCAGTGAAGAGCGCCGCAGCCAAACTTTACCGTTCTTATTCAGTGCCCCTATCTCGCTCACAGAAATCGTAGTAGGTAAGTTTTTAGGTTTAGTAGGATTCTTAACCATATTGATTGTGTTCATCGCTTTGATGTTATCTACGCTAAATATTTGGGCAGATATTGATTTTGGCTACATCATCGCCAATTCGATTGGCCTGTGGTTATTGGTGGCCAGCTTCTCTGCACTTGGTTTGTATTTCTCAAGTTTGACGCAACAGCCAGTAGTGGCAGCGATTCTGACTTTCGTCGCTTTGTTTGCCTTGATGATACTAGACCGCTTCTTTGCCGGCGATCCAAGCAACACGCTTGCTAGCTTGTCCTTGATGCGTCATTTTCAATCATTCTCTGGCGGTTTGATTGATACGGGTGATATTGCCTATTTCGTTTTATTTATCGTGACATTCTTAACCTTAACTGTACGTCGTCTGGACGCTGACCGCTTACGTGGTTAATTAAGCCCCATGCAATATCGGAATATTTGAAATGAAAATCAATCGTAAATTACGCTTTCAGTTATTAGTACAAAATAGCTTCTTTGTTGTGCTGTTTTTAATGATGGTGGTATTGCTGGGCTATCTTGCCAGCCAGTATCGCGTCTCAAGAGACATTACCCAGGCAAACCGCAATATTTTGACGCAAGGCAGTGTGAACGTGCTCAAGCAGATGAAAGAGCCGGTCAATATCACGGTATTTGCAACAAAAGATGATGCTTCTGGCGGTGATAATTTCCGCAAGGGCATGATTGACTTTATGGCACGTTATCAACGTGAGAAAAAGAATATTAGCCTGACTTTTATCAACCCGTCTGAAGAGCCGAAAATGGCGCAAGACGCTGGTATCAAGAGTGACGGTGAAGTGATCGTCGAGTATCAAAAACGTACCGAACACATTACACCGCCTATCGCCGAGCAAGAGATGACTAATCTGTTGGTGAGACTTTCTCGCACTAATCAACAGGCTGTAATGTATCTGGACGGTCATGGAGAGCGTAATTTACTCGGTATTAAAAACCATGATATTGGTGAGTTCGGTAAACAATTAGAAGCTAAAGGCTTCAAATTCGCCAACCCTGATTTAACCATTGCACAAGCAGTACCAAGCAATGGCGCCATGCTGGTGATCGCAAGTCCACAAGTGGATGTGAGCGACGTTGAAGCTAAAAAAATTAAAGCCTATTTAGAGGGTGGCGGTAATTTACTATGGTTATTGGATGACGATAATTTACGCGGCCTGAAAGAAGTAGCGGATTACCTAGGCTTGCAAGTGTCGCCAGGCATTGCTTTGGATATGGCATCTGCTCAATACGGTGCTGATGCCCGTGTGTCATTTGCGAGCTTGTACGGTGAGCACCCAATTACCACCAACTTTATGTTGCGTACATTGTTCCCAGAAGCGCACCAGGTGACGGCGCAAGGCACAGATGAAAACGGCTGGACAGTCAGCAACCTGGTAGAGGTCGCACCTAATGGTTGGTTAGCCTCCAAAAAGTTAGTGAAAGATGCTAAGCCGGCATTTGATGAGAAGAGTGATAAACGTGGCCCAATTAATATCGGTGTTGCCTTGGAGCGTGTTTACGGTAAAAAAGGTCAGCGTGTCGTAGTAATGGGTAATGCTAACTTCTTATCAAACACGTTTATTACCAATGGTGGTAACTTGGATCTAGGTGTGAATATCGTCAATTGGTTAGCCGGTGATGACAAGCTCATTACGATTCAGCCGATGCCGCTTAAAGATATCAACGTGAGCATTCCAGATACCAGTACTGCTCGTATTGTGGCTTGGACGGTGTTTCACGGCTTCCAATATTTCATTCCTTTAGGATTCATGATTGCTGGTTTCTATTTCTGGTGGAAACGCAGAAAAGCATAAGTTCGATTGATTAGAGATTACAAGTATTCAGTAGGTCATTATTAGTTTTTAAGAGAGTCATGCATGAAAAAGCGCTGGTTACTTAATTTGGTGATGTTGTGTGTGGTTGCGGGCTTGGTTGCATTTTTGTACTTGCGACCTAAGCAGGGGGCAGAGCAAGAGGGCACCTATGAAGTCTCTAATTACAAGTTGGCAGAGTTCAATGCTGTCAGTGTCGAGTTCCCGACTAAAGCCGCTGTGACGTTTGAAAAAGTCGATGGCTTGTGGCGTTTGACCGCGCCTTACAAGACTCGCGCAGACCAGCCCTCAGTGCAAAGAATATTGGGCATTATTGCGGCAAAGACTCAAGATAAAATCGTGAGTACGGATTTAGAGAAGTTCGGACTCAATAATCCAGCTATCAAATTAAAACTGTACCGCAATAAGGATGATGTAGAAGAGTTTCTATTTGGTACACATAACCCTGTGAATGATGAGCAGTATGTCGCGCATAGAGGCATCATCTATTTATTACCCAATATTTATGCAGATGCTGCTTCTACCCAAGTGATTGAAATGGTAGATAAAGCGCCATTAAAAACTACTGAAAAAGTGGCTGGTTTTGATTTTAGCCATTTAGAGCAATGGGAAGAGTCTAGACTGAACGTGGATTTGGTTGATGGCAACTGGAAGGTTTCAATTGCTAAGGCCAAACCGCAGCAAAATGAGCTCAATGAATGGCTAGACTATTCATGGGTACACAATCTGGCTAAATCAGTAGAGTTTTATACGCCAGATCGTAAGACTACATATCCTTCACTTGAAGTGAAGTTGGCTGATGGCAGCAAAGTGCATTTTGACAAGATTCAAGAATCTCCCGAGATGATATTGGCGCGTCC
>DATHWQ010000041.1:0-10067 GCA_035460465.1 Methylotenera sp.
ACTGCAGGCAACACGATCACTTTCAATATCGGTACGGTCTTGACGGTATCAGACCCGTTACCGGTAGATGAGGGTAGGGCTGGTATATTTGTAGTGGAATTAAGCGCTGCACGCGCTGTTAATACCGTCATTAACTTGACACCAGGCGGCGAAGCCACCTCTGGTACTGATTACTCGGCAACCCTTCAATATCGGATTCAAGACCCTACAACCAATGTCTACAGCGCCTGGACAAACTATACAGGCAGCCTCACGATGCTCGCTGGCCAGACTCGTCTTGAAGTTAAGGTGTTGACGACAGCCGATTTGGTCGAGAACGAGCTTGAATCCCTAACGCTCACGGCAAGCATTGGTAATTATGCCCAAACTGACATGACCAATATCAGCGCGGTTGGACAAACAGTGATCACTGATTCGCCGTCGCTATTGATGAGTGGTCCATCGTATGTGAGTGAAGGTGGTATTGCCGTCTTTGATTTGGAGTTGAGTGCTATCAAATCGACGGATACTTTAGTGAATCTCCGTTTTGAAGGCGTGGCAACCCTGGGGGCAAGCAATGACTTTGAGTACAGCATTGATGGCGGCACTACATGGATTAGCCTGGCGACATCTTCTATTACTATTGCCGGTGATGCGCTCGCCAACCCAACAGCCGAAGTATGGGTACGTACACGCTCAGATGCAGTAGTTGAGATTGACGAGATATTCAGGCTGGTTGCGAGCACTGATGATACCGGTATATCTAACCGTGCAACCGACGTTTCATCGGATGCTTACATCGTTGATCCAATTGTGGCTAGCGGTAATGAAGATACCGGTATTCTTATCAGCTCACCTGCCGGCTACACAGTTTCATTGTTAGGGCAGGGTGCCCATGGCACGGTTGTGGATAACGGTAACGGAACGCTTACTTATACCCCAAGTGCAAACTACTCGGGTGCGGACAGCTTTACCATTACCAAGACCAACGCGGTTGGCAACAGCGTAACTTCAATCGTGAATATGACGGTAGCGGCAGTGGCAGATGCGCCGACTGTAACAATCAGCGTGAGCGACCTGCCGCTAAACGGTATGGTGGGTAGTGGCAACGTGGTGGTTAATGGAGACTTCTCATCCGCATCAACCGGCTGGACGTCTGGGGCTTCTGGCGGAGGCGGTGCTACCTTTAATTCATCTACGCTTGTGTTGGTAACCGGCAATGGCCAACCCACGCATACGGCTTTTGCGCAGCAAACGATTACAGGGTTGACCAGCGGGCAAAGCTACACGTTTACAGTTAATATAAGTACTGCACCGACGACCGGCAATGGCCTTGTTAGGTGGAATGGTACTGCAATTGCGCCAACCAGCTACTCTGGCGGAGTTGCTACCTTTACGGTGTCGGCAGCTGCGAGCAATACGTTGACATTTACGTCACCAGCTACGAAAAGCGCTTCGATTACTGTTGATAATGTAAGCCTGATTACCTCTACCGTTCTGAACTATACCTACACTGTGGATGTTTCTGCAGCATTGGTAGATACGGATGGCAGTGAAACGCTAGGTAATAATATCGTGATTGCCAGCAGTAACTTGCCGACCGGTGCGGTACTTAAGTTGAGTGATGGCACCGTGGTGGCAGATACCAATGCAACTGCAGCGTATACCTGGACGATGACCCGTGCACAGGCTAGCGGATTGCTGCTTACAGTCAATAAATCCGTTGGCACACAATTCACATTGACAGCTGCAGCAACGAGCGCTGAGGGTGTTGGGGGCAGTACCGCTACGGGTACAGCTACGACAGCTACCATCACCATGCCGGCAACAGGCACGAATATTCCGAACGAAGTGCCCTTGATTGGCAACTCAGATATTACGCTGAGTAACGAGGCCAACTTTGTTGGTACGGTCACAGAGACAATCTCTACCCAATTCGGCGATGGTACTAATACGTTATCCTGGGTTTCGGTTGCCGATTCATTACCGAATATCTATGCAGGTGGCGAACTGGTGGTATACACCCTCACCATTAGCCCTGATGGCCTGACTGGTACAGTCACCGGCAGCACATCGGCAGGGGCTATTTTCGAACTGGTTATCCAGTTGAATACGGGGGCTGATGCTGACGTCACCTATACACAATACCAAAGCCTTTTAGGCAGCGAAATTGTGGGCTCTGGCGAAAGTATGGTGATGAGTGGCGGAAATGGACAGGATCTAACTCTGACCTTTGATGCAGGTGGTATCCCTTTTGATGTTGTAGTTACCGGAGAAAATTACCTCGATGGTACGACTACTACAATCAATACCAATAATAAGTATATCGGCGCTGCCAATAACCTGATGAACGCCGGTGAGCGCGTTACCCTGGACTTTGCCAGCGGTACGACAGGCAATGCTGTTGCATTAATGCAAGTCTCGTTCTTCAACTTCGACAGTGCATCGGAACACGATGAATTAACGATATATGGTACTACAGTTGATGGTAGCCAGTTTAGTTACTACGTTACCAATGCCAGTCTAGACGCCAACGGCATGTACTCGATTGTGGCGCCGGGAGGTGAGCTTATCGAGAAGCTTATATTCGAAGCCGGCAGCCAGAGTTCCTATAAGCTCGGGATTGAAAATGTAAGCGTAGTGGATTATGACGCGAACTTTGACCTTCAGTTAAGTTATCAACTGACCGATGCAGATGGCGACAGTGCTACCGGCACTATATCCTTGACGCTAGATGGTGATAATTCCATTATCGGTACAACAGGTGATGATGTGCTGTTGGGAGGGTCTGCTAACGATGCGATTAGCGGTGATGCCGGAGCTGATGTTATTAGTGGCGGCGGTGGCAATGATGCCTTGACTGGTGGACTTGGTACGGATGTATTCCAGTGGGCTTTGGCAGATGCTGGTACCAGTTATGCTACTCGTGCGCAAGATACTGTGACGGGTTTCGGCACCACTGCTGGTACTGATGTGCTGGATTTGAGAGATTTACTCACGGGCGAAAATTCTGGCAATTTGCAGAATTACCTGCACTTTGCCTCAGATGGTGCTGGTGGTACGATTGTTCATATCAGCACTTCTGGAGGATTCTCTGCGGATGGGCATGCTGTAGGCGGAGCCTATACCAGCGCCAACGAAACTCAGCAGATTACCTTAAGCGCGGCTGACTTGATTGGATCTAACACCACTGATGCACAGATTATTGCTAACCTGCTTGCTAATAATAAGCTTATTACTGATTAACCTAAATAAGTTAGATTCTAAAGTCTAGCAATAATTCTTCATTTAAGCCTCTTACTAAATTTAGTAAGAGGCTTTTTTTGTTGGCTTTAAACGCCAAGTGTCGAAAATATGACAATTTAGAATTTATTTTCTGAGTTAAACAATTAAATGTTACAGAGTAATTTAAAGTACTTAAGAACAATCTTTTTATATTGAAATTACTGTATTACAGCAAAGTAATTTGAGTAATAGTTAGATTTACTTCAGGATTCATGTAAATTTTTTGTTAAGGTGTTGACGTAAATACACAGATAAAACAATAGCTTGTTGATTAAATTGAATGAAGCAAGTAATATCCGTCTTAGTTTCACCTAAAAAAATGAGGATCTAATTACGTAAATTGCGTAATAAAATATAAATAAATATTTTATTGGTGATTAGAAAGTTTGTCAGAATCCCTATTAATTAAAGTGTGGCATGAGTTTTGCTGATGGCTTAGGTCAAGTATCATCAAATGTGTATTAAAATTTACGGCAGATTCGATGATTAGTACAAAACAGATTGGATATTTTCTAATCCGCAGAAATTACAGGAAAGCAACTTTTGAATAATAAATTTGAGTACAAATTAATCTCTCTGGTTTTAACTTTTAGTTTAACTAGCCTGATGAGTAGTTTAGCTTTCGCGGTAGAACCAATAGTGACCTTAAAAGATATGGTTGAAAAAACAGTATCTTCAAATCCTGAAGTGCAAGCTCGGTATCATAAATTTCTAGAGTCTGGTTTTGAGCAAGAAGCTTTTAGGGGAGGTTTTTTACCTAAAGCAGATATTGTATCTACTTACAGAAATCAAGAAAACAGGGTTGATCTGGGTGATGGTACCGCTATTCCGCGTATGAATAATGAGCTTGTGTTAAGGCAGATGATTTTTGATGGCTTTGCAACAAGCAATGAAGTGAAGCGTCTTGGTCATGCTAATCGCGTACGCTACTATGAGCTACAGGCCGCAATGCAAGATACAACACTTGAATTTATGCGCGCTTATATTGATACAGCGCGCTTTCGTAAACTAGCAGAGTTTGCTAAAGAAAATTACATCGCACATAGGCAACTATTTGACCGGATTCAAGAAAGAGTAAATGCTGGGGTCGCCAGAAAAGTTGACTTAGAGCAAGCTAATGGCCGTTTGGCATTGGCCGAGGCTAATTTGTTAACAGAGACGACTAACTTGCATGATGTTACTGCACGCATGCAACGTTTATACGGTGAACTACCTCCGCAAACTTTAGAAGCGCCTACTTTTTTCAATGCTGGTGTAGAGCCAACTTCAGCTGAGGCACTGAAAGTTGCTTACAACCAAAATCCTAATTTGTTATCTACAATCGAAGATATTCAGGCTAGTAATAATGAAATCAAGGCACGTGAGGGGCGTTATTTACCTAGGCTAGATTTACAGGCACGTAAAAACTTAGGAACAAGCTCAGACGGCCGTAACAGCACAAATGCTGCCGATGTACTTGAATTAACCATGAACTTTAACTTGTTTAATGGTTTTACCGATCAAAACCTGGTCAAACAAACTGCACAAAAATTAAATGGCGCTCATGATGCACGTGATAAAGCCTGTGTAGATACGCGTCAGCTTGTGGTGATTGCTTACAATGATATCCAACAGCTGAAAGAGCAGTTAACCTATCGTACACGGCATAAGAATTCGATTGAAAATGCACGAGAAGCCTATCGTAAACAGTTTGATATTGGGCAGCGTACTTTGCTGGATCTGTTGGATACAGAAAACGAGTATTTTCAAGCTAAACGTAGTCTTGCCAATGCCGAATATGACATTCAAATGGCTTATGCCAGAACCTATGCGGGGCAGGGCGAGTTGTTAAACAAGATTGGTGCTGCCCGTGGCAATCTTCCTGAATACGCACGTGAACAATACATGGATAGCGAAAACGTGTGTCAGGCAGTGGCCCCAATTCAAGAGACTGTAGATAAGGCTGCTTTATTAGCAGATGCCAAGCCACTGAGTTATACATTGCCTTCATTGGCAGCCCCAGGGCTGGTTAAGGCTGAGCCAAAACCACAGGTCTGTAGTGTGGCCGATGTAACAAATCGTGTGAATGATTGGGCAACAGCATGGCGTCAAAAAGATGCTGATAATTACTTAAAATTTTATGCTGATAAATTCATATCAGTGCCACAGGTAGACAAAGTGTTATGGGAAAAACAAAAGCGTGAACGTTTAAGTGCTAATGGAAAAGTCAGCCTAAAAGTAGATGATTTACAAGTGGCCTGTGATGGTGACAAAGCCAATGCTAAGTTCAAGCAGGATTACACTTTGACTACATACAAAAGCAAGAAAACCGCAGATACCAGCTGTGAAGTATGCAACATGCAACGCATTCCAATTACAGCATACAGTGACAAGGTTGATAAAGAATTGCAGTTCGAACGTATCAATAATCAATGGCAGATCGTGCGTGAGTTAGTGAATAAGTAGTTGTTGATTGCTAATGAGTTGTAGCTTTATTAAAAGCAGACTGTCAAACAGTCTGCTTTTTTATTGTTAAGAGCGCCACTTATGAAAGCGTATTGAAGGTAATGCTGTGGTCATGAATTAATAGAACAAACAACTTTTTAATTTAATATGAAAAATAAATGAAAAACCTGCGAAATTCTGCTGAAAAAATCTGAGTAAGTGTTAGAATACGCTCCGCAATTTGATGTACTACTTCCATCCGCCCGGGTGGTGAAATTGGTAGACACAAGAGACTTAAAATCTCTCGCTCGTAAGGGTGTGCCGGTTCGACTCCGGCCCCGGGCACCAACTGAAGAAACTGTTTCTTCTCCTGTTGTTTTAACTGCATTTATAAATAGCGTTTAGCCTAAACTATTTCACGGTGAAACTTTGTGTGATGGCATTTAGCGCATGGCGGAATATGACCGGGTTGATGGAAATGCAATTCTGCACCACACTGGTCACACAACAATGTGCCGATGCCTGTTAATTCACCTGTATGGTAAGGCGTTAGCTCTGCCTGATGCTGTATTTCTAAAAGTTCTAATGTAGTTTTGTCAGCTGCTTCTGCAAAGTTATGCAGCAACTTACTTTCGATAAGCGTTAAATCGAAACCTAGCCAGTCTTTGAGTGCATTTCCTGTGGAATCCAGATAAGTTGCAGCATCGGTCAAATCACGTTTGATATAAGCCTTGAGCAGTGCAATTTCATCTTTGCTTAATTCGTTTAGTGCATTGAGATCCTCACGTATCTCATCCTCTAAATGGCTAAAGAGTGAACCTCCCTGGCGCGCTTTCTTCAGGGCGCCATCTAGTATGGCCTCATAAGACTGACTTAACTTATCTGTGAAGTCTTGTTTTGAAGGATGCGGTTTCATTTTGTATCCTTTCTAAGTAAATCTTACTTGATGATTTATCTTATACCTTTAACGCCCATAAGAGTGTCTTTGTGGTGTTAAAAGTTTTGACAATCTCGAGTCAAAAATAATCCATATGTTAAGTTTGGTTTAAGGTTCAGTGATTAAAGTGGTTCCGTGGCAAAAAATTAACTTTGCTTAAACTAATTTAATTACGGAGACTATTATGATTAACTTTAACAAAACCTTTATTATTACTTTGACAGCAGCAAGCTTAAGCGTATTAGCGGCAGGCTATGCCATGGCCGATGATGACGATGTCGCTGAGATGCAGCTTATTTCCAAAGCAGCTGGACTGCTATCTGTAGAACAAGCCTCTGAAAAAGCATTGGCCGCGAAGCCAGGCACAGTTATTGAGGCAGAGCTTGAAAAGCGTACTTGGCCACAAGGTTGGGATTATGAATTCGAGATCATTGATGCACAAGGTCAAGAATGGGATGTCGATATCGACGCTAAAACTGGTGAGGCACGTAAGGTTACTCGTGACTGGTTTTAAGTCTTGATGACCTAAGTGTAAATGACAAGGTACAATCTTCTGATATGCATTACGCGCGAATACCATACTCAACTGCTGTTTTAGCAGGCTTGCTTTTAAGCTTCATTTTGAGCTGTGGTATCGCTGCGGCAGAAGAAGATTATGAACTGGCAAGAAAGCTCAGGCAGCAAGGTGAGATTCTACCGTTGGAAAAGATTCTAACTTTTGCACGCTTGCAGAAAAAAGGCGAAGTACTTGATACCGAGCTTGAGAAAAAGCATGGACGTTATATCTATGAAGTGGAGATTCTTGACGCTAAAGGACAAGTTTGGGAAGTGAAGTTGGACGCCAAAACCGGCCAGTTGGTTAAAATCGAGCTTGATGACTAGAGATGAGACTTTTATTAGTTGAAGATGATTTAGTGTTAGGGCCAAGTATCCAGCTTGCGTTGCAGCAGGCGGGGTACGCGGTCGATCTTGCTACAGATGGCTTGGAAGCAGAGGCCCTAGGTGATATAGAGCCGTATGACATTGTTGTACTTGATCTTGGCTTACCTAAGCAGTCCGGGCTGGTAGTGCTAGCTAATTGGCGTAAACACGGCAATAACGTGCCGGTGGTGATATTGACCGCCCGTGATACTTGGCAAGAGAAGATTGAAGGTTTCAAATTAGGCGCTGATGACTATGTAGGCAAGCCTTTTCAGACGGAAGAACTGCTAGCTAGGTTAGGTGCCGTTATTAAGCGCAGTCAAAGTAACGTAGCAACACCGTTAGTTTTCAATGATATTTCTTTAGAAGAAGAGACGCAGACCTTGGTGCATGCAAATGGCCAACGTCAGGTGCTGACTAGTACGGAATACCGATTGTTAAGATACTTTATGCTCAACCAAGGCAAAGTATTATCGAAAACAAGGCTGACTGAGCACGTATATGAATACGATAGCGATAAGGACAGTAATGTCATCGAGGTCTACGTCAATCGCTTGCGACAAAAGATCGGTGAGGATTTTATCCAGACCAGACGTGGTCAGGGCTATGTTTTTAATCCGCCTGCGCAGACATGAGTCTTAATAGGCAGCTCTCCTTTGGTCTTGCTATTAGCTTGATCGTCTTACTCGGGTTGCAGTGGGGCGTGATTAGTTTCATCTTCAGCAACCTGTCAGAAAAGCAGTTGATCAGCCGCCTCACTCACGACAGTGAGAGCCTATTGGCAGGTATCAATGTCGATCAGAAAGGCATATTCACATTAGAGTCACACCGGGTCAATACAGTCTATCAGCGGCCATTGTCAGGTCATTATTACGTCATTGCCGTGGGCAATCAGCGGCAAGTCTCCCGCTCGCTTTGGGATAGCAACCTCAATACACCCACCCTCAAACCAGGAACATCCTCTACGCTACGCTTAAATGGCCCAGAAGGGCAGGTACTTTTAGTCGTTGCGCAAGGGTATCGAAAACAGCAGCAGGACATCACTATCGCGGTTGCCGAGGACTTAACAAATCTCAATCAGTCCTTACGCCAGTTTCAATGGCTGTATGGAGCAATCTCATTAGTTATTCTAATGGGACTCTTGCTTATCCAGCGCTGGATTGTTAGAAATAGCCTGAAGCCTTTGGATGTGATTAGAGACAATATGTTGCGATTGGAGTCAGGTGAAATCACGCAGATCGAGTCTGTTGGCCCCACAGAAATAGCGCCATTGATTGCCGAATTCAATCGCCTGCTCACCATCATGAGTAATCAAAGCCGCCGTTCGCGCGAGGCACTAGGTAATCTGGCGCACGCACTTAAAACGCAATTAACCATATTAAACCAGACAGTCGAGCAGTCTAATATTCACAAAGAAAAAGCATTCAAAGCAACGATTGATGAATCTATTGAGGTGATGCGGCATATCGTCGAGCGTGAGTTAAAACGCGCACGTTTGATTGGAAATACGCTCCCCGGCAGAAGGGTGAACGTAAAAGAAGAAATCACCCTGATTGTGAAGACTTTGCAATTGATGCATGTAGCTAAGTTGCCCATCATTAATTGGAGCGTTGATGACAACGTCAGCTATATGGGCGACCAAGAGGACTTTTCCGAGCTGTTGGGAAATCTGCTGGATAACGCCTGTAAATGGTGTAATCAGCAGGTATTTTTAACCGTGAAAGCACAGCATGGCATTATTCTAATCGTTGAGGATGATGGGCCTGGGTGCGAGTTAGATCAACTGGATACACTGACGCAACGTGGTTTCAGGCTAGATGAATCTAAACCAGGCAGCGGGCTTGGTTTGTCTATCGTGCACGACATTGTTGAAAGTTACGGTGGTACGCTGTCTTTTGATAAATCTGCCAAATACGGCGGGCTGCAGGTGTGTGTCTGGCTACCAGAGCTGAAAGCGAGAAACCAAGCCTAAACAGAAAGTCTATTGTTCAAGCATGGTTTTATCGAACATTTGAGATTGGTTTTTGCCGTTTTTCTTGGCTTGATACATCGCCATATCCGCGTTAATCACCAGCAACTTCTCATCTTTACCATGTTGTGGATAAACAGCTATCCCAATGCTAGAAGACACATGCATCTCTGATTGCGCTATTCTAATTGGCTGGTCTACAGCCTCTACAATTTTGCTGGCTACCAATATTGCATCAGCCTCATTGTCGATAATCGGCAGTAAAACCACGAACTCATCGCCACCTAAACGGGCGACAGTGTCTGACTCACGAACGCAGGCCACTAAACGTTGCGATACTTGCTTGAGCACTGTGTCACCCGCTTCGTGACCATATATATCATTTATCTCTTTGAAGTGATCAAGGTCTATGAACATCACGGCTAAATTTTTCTTTTCGCGTTTGGCGTAAGCGAGTGCTAATCTCAATCTATCGTTGAATAAGGCGCGATTAGGTAAGTTACATAGAGAATCATAATGCGCTAGATTTTCTAGTTTGCTTTCGAGCAGTTT
>DATHWQ010000042.1:0-17857 GCA_035460465.1 Methylotenera sp.
GAATACAGATTCCAAGCAGACATTTTTTCAGGTAACACTAACAGCACATTAAGTAGTTCTGGTCGAATCAGTGAACGCCAGTTTGCCTCAGGAAATTGATTCGCCTTGATGGTGTCTTTATCAAAATAGGTTTGTGTGACTTCCTTGAGATCCCAGTAGTCTTCCTCGAACTGCCCGCGTTTTGCGTTACTAATCGTACGTAATTTAAAGTCTTTGTCGAATTCGTATATGTGGATATTCATTAGGCCTGCATCTGGCAGCACTTCTTCCACGTTGACGAAGCTATTACCATCTTTTACCCATAGTCCAGATCTAAAATCCTGTGCAATGACTGATTCGGTAGCTTTAATGCGCATGCGCTGCGCCATTTTTTCGCTGAATGGTGTGATGAGTTCCCCGACTAAAAAAGTGATGATGGTAAATACCAAGCCAACTTTTAACAGAGAGTATGCAATGCTTTGCAGTGAGATGCCACTTACTCTGAGCACAATCAGTTCAGAGTAGCGTGCGAACTGGCCTAAGCTATACATGCAGCCCACTAATACCGCTACTGGCATCACTTCGTAAATATGGCCAGGTGCACTTAATAATACAAAAAGCAAGACTTTACCTAGACCATAAGTGCCTTTGCCTAGGACTTCCAATTCTTGAATCAAATCAAAGAATGAGAACATCGCAATCAATGCGAGCATGATCAGCAGCACATTCGCGGTGATTTCTTTGAGTAGATAGCGGGTAATAATTGTCATGGTTTTATTGAGGCTGCTTAGTCATTACTTATTGCGAATTTTTGACCATGCGCTGAAGAAAATATTTGGAAAAATCGGTAACTGAAATACGCGTCTGTAGAACATGTAAATTGTCAGTGTTAAAAATATTGCATGCACCGGCCACAGTCCTACCATTTCATTGATCTTACCCTGTGCGATCCAGGCTTGTACGATGCTGAGCAGGTTGTTGTAGATCATGTAAATAACGAGTGCCAGTACAAAGTTGGCAGAGCGCCCCGCACGTGGATCCAATGAGCTTAGTGGGATAGCCAGCAATGCTAGTACTAGCGCCGAAATAGGGATGGCTAGTCGCCATTGTAATTCAGCGCTGTTGGCATCGTTGTTGTATTTAATCAATTCTTGGCTGGATTTTGATTGTGTAGTAGGTGGCTCTTGTTTGACTTCGGCAGCTTCTACCCGGATGGCATAGCGTTCAAACTGCGTAGTCGAGAACTCTGCAGTACCGCGCGTACCTTGATAGCGCCGTCCATTTTCCATGAGCAGGAAATTATCACCATTTTTTTCAACATAACGGCTACCTTGTGCGGCAACGATAATGCCTAATTTCTGATGCTGGATGGATTGCACAAAGATGTTTTTGACAATGTTGCCTAGCTCATCAAAACTCTCTACAAAGAACACACGGTCGGCATGGCTAGACTCTTTGAATACACCAGGGCTAATGGAAGCCAGATCATCGCGACTTTTGAGTTGCGTACGATAGTCCTCAGCCTTATTGGTGGCCCAAGGCATGATAAACAGACTTAAGGCAGTGATGATGGCGATAACCGGAATGGTAAAAGTCAGTACTGGGCGAATCCAATGATTGATACTTTGACCCGCACTAAACCAAATGACCATTTCAGAGTCACGATACCAGCGTGACAGCGTCATCAATACTGCCAGAAATACGGTAAGAGATAACAGCATGGGCAGGAACTTAAGCATGTTAAAGCCCAGCATAGTAGTGATGGCATCATTTGGCAGAATGCCTTTTGATGCGAGGCGAATAAGGTTACCCGCCCTCTGTGCGATGACAATGCCGACTAGGATCAAAAAAGCGCCAGTAGCGGTTGAGATGAGTTCTTGTATAAGAGAGCGCTTAAAAAGCATATGATTTATTTAAGACCATTTATTTACGGCTATGAATTAGGTGTAAAACACGGGATAATTTAATAAATAATAGAAAAAGGTGTGACTAGATGGAATTTAGCATAAAAAACGGTAATCCGGAAAAACAGCGTAGCGATTGTGTCATTGTTGGCGTATATGAATCACATAAATTGTCAGATGCAGCACAGGCGATAGATGAAGTCTCTGCCGGTTACCTCAGCAATATTCTCAAGCGCGGCGATATGGATGGTAAATTAGCCTCATCTTTGATTTTGCACAATGTGCCGGGTACTGCATGTGAACGTGTCTTACTGGTTGGCTTAGGTAAAGAACGCGAGTTCACTGAGAAACAATACTGCCAGGCAGTGCGCGCTTCAGTAAAAGCATTGGCAAGTAGCGGTGCATCTGATGTCGCCACTTATCTGACTACCTTGCCCGTTAAAAAATTCAGCGCTCGCTGGAAAGTAGCGCATCTGGCAGAAGTGACACTAGATACAACTTATCGTTTTGACGCGATAAAAAGAAAAAAAGAAGATGGCAAAAAAGATGACGCTAAGAAAGGCATCAAAAAACTTACTATTAATGTGAGTGAACATGCCGATTTGCAAGAAGGTGAGACAGGTTTAGCCGAAGGTAAAGCATTGGCTAGCGGCGTAAGCTTGGCTAAAGATCTAGGCAATTTACCACCGAATGTTTGCACCCCTACTTACCTTGCTGAGCAAGCGCAGGCCATGGGTAAAAAGTATGACTTTAAAGTTAAGGTGCTTGAGCAAGATGAGCTGAAAAAGCTTGGTATGGGTTCGTTCCTTGGGGTAACACAAGGCAGTGAGGAGCCACCTAAGTTTATTATCATGCAACACCTCAAAGGTAAAAAAGATCAAAAGCCGGTAGTGCTAGTGGGTAAAGGTATTACGTTTGACACGGGTGGTATTTCATTAAAACCAGGTTCTGAAATGGATGAGATGAAATATGACATGTGCGGAGCCGCCAGCGTGCTCGGTACATTCAAAGCTATTTCAGAAATGGAATTACCATTGAATGTGGTGGGTATTATTCCAACTTGTGAAAACATGCCAGATGGCCGTGCAACAAGGCCAGGTGATGTATTGACCAGCATGTCTGGCTTGACGATTGAAGTACTGAACACCGATGCTGAAGGTCGTTTGATACTATGTGATGCATTGACTTATGCAGAACGGTTTGAGCCAAGTGCAGTGGTGGATATTGCAACGTTGACCGGTGCTTGTGTGATTGCTTTGGGTCACCACGCCAGTGGCTTATTTAGCAACAACGATGCCTTGGCGAAAGAGTTATTACAAGCGGGTGAAACTGCATTAGACCGTGCATGGCACATGCCAATGTGGGATGATTACCAACCACAGTTAGATAGTAATTTTGCAGACATGGCCAACATTGGCGGACGGGCAGCAGGCAGCATTACCGCAGCTTGTTTCTTGTCACGCTTCGCTAAAAAATATGATTGGGCGCATTTAGATATTGCTGGTACTGCTTGGAAATCAGGTAAGGAAAAGGGCGGCACAGGTCGTCCAGTGCCATTACTCACTGAGTTCTTAGTGGCGCGTGCAAGTAAAGCTAGTAAGTAAATATAAACTCAATGACGCGAGTAGAATTCTATTTCAATGTGCCGGATAAGTTAGCGAGGACTGCTGAACTCTGCGAAAGAGCCGTTGCTAAAGGACGTCAGTTAATGGTTTTTACGCAAGATCGGGCCATGAATAGTGCTTTACAACAACAGCTCTGGCAGCACTCGGCAAGCAGCTTTTTGCCGAGTAGCTGTGCGGATGAAGCAGCGAGTCAATTCTCACCAATCGTACTGGCTACGAATGGTGAGCGTTTGCTACAAGATGATGTGCTAATTAATTTACAGACTCAGCATCCGCCATTTTTTAGCCGCTTTAGACATTTGGTAGAATTGGTTGGTACCGATGAAGCGGATAAAGTTGCGGCAAGAGCGCGTTTCAGGTTTTATCGCGATCGAGGTTACGAGGTTAAATCAATAGATGTTGCTGCTAGCTAATTCAATGTCTTGCGGGGATACTTGTAGATGAATCAAACTGGATTTGAGAAGGGGATTTAGTGATGCAAGAAGAAGATATTCCCCTGCTAACCGAGGAGGTGCATGCTGCCCGGACAAGTAGGTTAGCGGTCACAGCTGACTTACTTGCAGAAGTTATTGCTCAAATACAGCCACAGCTAAGGGCGCAACTCGCGGACGATATTGATCAATCGGTCGTTCAAAAAATCGAACAATACGCCCAGTCGATTCAACAACAAACAGAAACTACGCTAAAACAATATTTGAATGATGAATTAGCCGCAGCGCAGCAATCTATCCTTGCCGCCACGATGGCATCGGTTAATACAGCGATTGATGACGCAAGGCAAGCCAGTGTCGAGCATATTCAACAAACCTTGGCGCAAGAAGTAAACAGCGCGCAGCAGGTTTTGATAGATAAAACAAAAGCTGATTTAGCTACCGAGCTACCTAAAATGCTGCATGCAAATGTAGAAATTATTAAATCTGATTTAGATACCAAATTGAATCAGATGCAAGCGCAGGGTGTTGCAGAAGTGCAAGCCAAACTGATATTAGGTCTGCCTATGATGCAAGAGACGCTAATAAGCCAATTGCGGGCTACGCTGACTGAGTTAGAGGCGACAACCGTTGAAAAAGCCACTGCCGCCTTGCAGAGTAAAATCACAAAATTGCATGAGGAAATATTGGCTAAACATCAGGCCAATCTTGCAAGTGAATTGGCAGTAATACACCAACGATTGACACAAGAGTCACACGCCGAGCTTGGTATTTACCTGAATGCCTTACAGGTGCAATCTCAACAGCAGCTAGAGCAAAAATTGGGTGATACTTTCCCGGCTTTATACCAAGGGCTATCGACTGAGTTGAGCGCGAACCTAAAAAATGACTTTATAGCCTTGGCTGAGGCAACTAAAAATGACTTCAAGCAAGCGCTTAACGTTGAGGTGCCGGCAGTCGAGCAATTACTAAGTAATAAGGTGCACGAGATATTGGATGCTGAAGTGCCGCAGATTGAGCAAAAAATGACGCTCAGTATTAAGGCTGAAATTGAACGATTGATTGAATCAGTACGTTTGATTTTCCAGAAATAACCATTGATTTAGATGTTCGCAATAAGCGCTTGATAAGCCTCAGCAGATAAAAGCTGACTTTCAATATCTGTGTCGTTAGATTTGAACTTGAAAATCCAGGCTTCATAAGGCTTGTCGTTAATGAGTTCTGGTGCGCTTAAGAGAGCATCATTGATTTCAGTCACCTCACCATCAACCAGTGCATGCAAATCAGAACCTGTTTTGACTGACTCAATCAAACCACAAGGTTTACCAGCTGTCAGAATGCTACCTACTGCCGGAGCGTCAATAAATACTATATCGCCTAGTAAGTCTTGTGCGTAATCAGTAATGCCAGCTTCCCATAGGCCATCACCAGTTGGTTTTGCCCATAAGTGCTCGGTGCTATAAAGTAATGATTGAGGGATGCGCATGATGATTATTGAAGTAATTTGGTTTAGAATTGGTTTGTTAATTCTCTCACAAGTTAATGGCTAGTGAGCACTGAAATAAAAATGAAATTTATTAATGACAAAGCTAAAGTTTTTATATAGTATTCAGTTGTAACTGTATGAGATAGAACAAACAAATGAGATTATTCGCGCGAAAATTTTTTCTATATTACATCGCCATGATGTTAAGCGCGTCGCCTATGGCTGTACAGGCGGCTGAGAAAAAATTACACAAGCGCGTGACAACGAGTAGCAAATACAAACTCATCAAATATAAGTCCAACGGCAAAATCCATCATCGCTTGCGTGCCCACAAAGGCATGGCATATTCAGATTCATATGATGGTAGTAGCCCACTTAGACTTGCATCAGCCAAAGCGCTTGTGATCAACCAGTTAACCGGTGAAACGCTATACGCAAAAAATACAGATTTACCAACGCCAATTGCGTCAGTGACCAAGCTGATGACAGCAATGGTGATGTTGGATGCGCAATTGCCCATGGATGATGTACTTTATATCACCGATGAAGACGTAGATTATCTCAAAAATACACATTCCAGATTGCGTGTAGGTACCTCGCTCACACGTGGCGAGTTATTACAGTTGGCGTTGATGGCCTCTGAGAATCGTGCCGCCGCCGCACTGGGTCGTAACTATCCGGGTGGTATCAGTGCTTTCATTCGCGCCATGAATTACAAAGCAGAGATGCTGGGCATGAAATTGACACACTTCGTTGATTCTACAGGCTTAGATAGCAACAATGTCTCAACGGCGGAAGATTTGGCGAAAATGGTCAGCGCTGCGTATCAGTACCCTGAAATCCGTCAAGTGAGCACGATGCCTTCACAAGAGGTCACTTTTTATGGGCGCCAAAGTCCACTTAACTTTGTGAATACCAATTCACTCGTTCGTGGTGGTAATTGGGTGATTGGTTTGTCTAAAACTGGTTTTATCAATGAGGCCGGGCGTTGTTTAGTGATGCAGGCCGAGATTTCTGGTCAGCCTATGATTATTGTGTTGCTGGATTCAGATGGAAAGATGTCGCGTATCGGTGATGCCAACCGTATCCGTAAATGGATTGAGCATAACGACAGCATTTCTCTTGGTGAGAACGTTAGCGGTTAATGTTACTAGAAGAGATTCTAGGTAAATAAAAAAGCGGCTTTAAGCCGCTTTTTTATTTACCTCTTTGTATTTAAACTATTAAGCTAATTTATTAAGCACTCGCTTTTTTAGCGGCTGGTTTCTTAGTAGCAGTTTTTGCGGCACTAACCTTTTTACTGGTAGCCGCCTTTTTAGGTGCAGCTTTTTTAACACTAGCCTTCTTCACAGCCTCTTTCTTGGCAGGCGCCTTTTTAACAGCTGATTTCTTAGCGGGTGTTTCTTTAGCCACTTTGGCGTTTAATAGTTCTAGCGCTTCTTCTAGCGTCAGAGCTTCCGGCTCTACACTTTTTGGTAGCGTTGCGCGAACCTTCCCATGCTGCACATAAGGACCATAACGTCCCGCAAAGACCTCAATTTGACCATCGCCAGTAGGATGTGCACCCAGTGAAAGTAACGGTGCGGGCCCTGTATTGGCTTGTGCAAGTAGGGTGACCGCACCTTCTAAATCAATGGTGAATACACTATCGCTTTTAGGGATAGACTTGAACTTACCGTCATGATTAACGTAAGGTCCAAAGCGACCGATATTAGCCACGATCTTTTTATTGCTAACTGGATGCAGACCCAAATCGCGCGGCAAAGATAGCAGCATGTTGGCTATTTCGATATCGACGCTGGCAAGTGGAATTTCTTTAGGAATACTCACGCGTTTTGGTTTCTTCTTGTCACCTTCAACCGCCAAGCCGAGTTGTAAATATGGGCCATAAGGCCCGTTCATCAAAAGAATGTCTTTACCACTGTTGGTATCTGCGCCAATCGTGACAGGCTCACTGGCCATATTGGCAGTACCGTTTAGGCTACGCTTGTAGTCGCATTTCGGTTCACTGTTGTAACCAGTACAACCAATGAAGCTACCGTAACGGCTTAATTGTTTTTGCAGGGGCTTGCCACATTTTGGGCATGCCTCATCGATGAGTTCGTTGCCTGGGCGATCAACATCAGCTTTGCTCAGCAATTGCTGATTAAAGCCTTGCCAGAACTCGTCCATGAGCGGTACCCACTCACGCTCACCTTCGGCCACGCTATCAAGCGCATTCTCCAAGTTGGCGGTGAAGTCGTAATCCACATAGCGCGTGAAATGCTCGGTAAGAAACTTATTGACCACGCGTCCAACATCAGTAGGTGTAAAACGCTTTTTATCCAGCAATACATATTCGCGGTCTTGCAAAGTGCTGATAATGCTCGCATAGGTAGAAGGGCGGCCTATGCCATATTCTTCCAGAATCTTCACTAGGCTGGCTTCGCCGTATCTAGGTGGTGGCTCGGTAAAATGCTGGTCGCCATAGATTTTTTCTACAGTCAGCACTTCGCCAGTTTCAAGGTGCGGTAACTTGCTTTCGCCTTCTTCTTCCTCATCATCTGTGCCTTCCATATACACGGCGATGAAGCCCGGGAATACTAGGGTTTGACCAGTAGCACGGAATAGATTGGCGTCGCTGCCCACGCTCAAATCCACACTTACTGCGTCGAATTTGGCTGGAGACATTTGGCATGCCACCGCACGTTTCCAGATCATTTCATACAGTTTGAATTGTTCGTCCGTTAAGTACTGGCGCACGCTGGTAGGTGTGCGTGCAATGTCGGTTGGGCGAATTGCCTCATGCGCTTCTTGCGCGCTCTTAGATTTTGTTTTGTACATGATGGGCGATTTTGGTAAATAATCGGCATCAAAGTTCTTTTTCACGTAATCGCGAATCTGCATTACCGCTTCATTTGCGATGCTGAACGAGTCGGTACGCATATAGGTAATCAAACCTACCGTACCGCCACCTACATCAACACCTTCATATAGTTGCTGGGCGATGCGCATGGCACGTGCAGTGGTGAAGCCAAGTTTACGTACAGCTTCTTGTTGCAGGGTGGAGGTGGTGAAAGGTGCGGCAGGGCTACGGCTACGTTGTTTTTTCTCTACACGTGAAACGGTAGTTTTGCCTGCGCTGGCAAGTAGCAACTTGCCAACAATATCTGCTTGTTGGTCATGGTTGATGACCGTGAATTGCTCAACTTTTTGGTTATTGAGTTGTACCAATTTAGCACTAAAGCCATGACTGTGCTTTAAGGCATCTAAGTGAACAGACCAGTACTCTTGTGATTTAAACGCTTCAATTTCCAGTTCGCGTTCTACAATCAAACGCAACGCTGGGCTTTGCACGCGGCCAGCTGACAGGCCGCGACGGATCTTTTTCCATAGTAATGGCGATAAATTAAAGCCAACCAAGTAATCTAATGCGCGTCGTGCTTGCTGCGCATTGACCATAGGCATAGAGATGTCGCGCGGTTCGGCAATGGCGTGTTCTACTGCGCTTTTGGTGATTTCATGAAACACTACGCGCTTCATGAGTTTGTTTTTAAGTAAGTTTTTAGACTTTAATATCTCGGCGATATGCCATGAAATCGCCTCACCTTCGCGGTCCGGGTCGGTTGCGAGGTAAATGCTGTCTGCACTTTTCACTGCCCGAGCAATCGCATCCACATGTTTGCTGTTGCGGTCAATGATTTCGTACTTCATGGCGAAGTTGTCGGCAGTATCTACCGCACCATTCTTAGGAATCAAGTCGCGTACATGCCCATAGGAAGCCAATACCTCAAAATCACTACCAAGATATTTCTTGAGTGTTTTTGCTTTGGATGGAGATTCAACAATGAGCAGTTTGGACATGAAAACCTAAATAAAAGGGGTTTACTAAGATAACAGCTTGGATAATAACAAGGTAAATGGCAACTAGACAATAAGCCACGCCACAAAGTGAGCTAATTTACTACATATATGTTTATATTTAACGATTTACCCAAAGTATTTGTAGATTATTTAGCTATTTATTTCGTGAGAATTCAATTCTAGTGCCATCTGTGTTTGATAAACTGAGTGCTGCACCTTCATTGGCAATATCACCAAATAGGGGATCTTCATCTTCTGGCTTAGCTTGGCTCAAGCCCTTGAAGTCGTATAAATTAAAGTCAGCTAGGTGCGAAGGTTCCACATTCCCAATCGCACGGAATATATTATTCACACGACCCGGTTGTTCGCGTTCCCAAGCATTCAGCATGTCTTTTACTTTTTGACGTTGCAGGTTCTCCTGAGAGCCGCACAAATCGCAAGGAATGATGGGGAATTCCATTTGGCGCGCGTAGCTCGCAATATCTTTTTCGCTGCAATACGCCAACGGGCGAATCACGATATTCTGCTTGTCATTAGTTGCCAGTTTTGGCGGCATTGCTTTCATCTTGGCACCAAAGAACATGTTCAGGAACAAAGTTTCAACAATGTCGTCACGATGATGCCCAAGCGCGATTTTATTGGCGCCTAGCTCCTTAGCGGTGGTGTAAATTACGCCACGACGTAAACGTGAGCAAAGTGAGCAGGTGGTTTTGCCTTCTGGTATTTTCTCTTTAACGATAGAGTATGTGTCCGCTTCAACGATGCGGTAATCTATGCCCAGTTTTTCAAAATAGGCAGGTAAAATATCCGCAGGGAAGCCTGGCTGTTTCTGATCCAAGTTCATCGCAATCAGTTTAAAGTTGATTGGCGCACGCTCTTGCAAGGCAAGCAGTATCATCAGCATGGCGTGCGAGTCTTTGCCCCCGCTCATGCAGACCAATACGGTGTCGCCTTCTTCAATCATGTTGTAGTCGCCAATGGCTTTGCCAGTGGCGCTGATCAGGCTGTTGCGCAGCTTGATGAAGTTGTTGGAATGGTTTTCTGGTAAGTGTTTAATCATAATTTTAAAACTCAAATTTTGTTGTGATACTTTGTTGCTCAATCAATTTTGATTGCTTACATATAAAACATATGCTGCGCACTAAAAATTGTATCGCGCCTTGTCTCACTTAAAACTTTGAGTTTTTTATTCAATTTAATTATTTCTCTAAAGGTTTAATGACCTGCCGCCATCAACGGCTAGTACATGGCCAGTAATAAAAGGGGCATCTGCGATTAAGAACTTGACCGCTTTTGCTACGTCTTCGGCTTCGCCAACGCGTTTTAGCAGTGTTTGGTTAATCACTCGCTGCCTATAGATTTCGTCAAACTGTGGATTGCTCTCTGGCCATTGCACTGGGCCAGGCGCCACTGCGTTTACACGCACTTCGGGGCTTAACTCATGGGCAAGTGACTTAGTCAGCGTGACCAGGCCAGCTTTCGCTACGCTGTATACAATATAGCCCTTTTTAGGACGCTCTACATGCATATCTGTAATGTTCACAATACAACCATGATTTTTACGCAACTCAGGTGCCGCTGCTTGCGATAAAAACAACGGCGCTTTTAAGTTGCTACCCATCAAGTCCTGCCATTTATGTTCGTCAATCTCGCCAACCTCACTTGCGTAGTAGGTCGATGCATTGTTGATCAGCACATCTAAACGACCAAAATGACTAATGGTTTCACTAATCAAATTGGGCAACCCGGCAATATTCAATAGGTCGCCTTGAATAATCGCTACAGAGTTCGCGCGTTTTAAACTCAGTTCTGCTTGCAGGGCGCGTGCTTCGCTGAGTGAGCTTTTGTAGTGAATCATCAGGTTAAACCCCTGTGCGTGCAAGGTGCGGCATATGGCTGCGCCAACGCGTTTGGCGCCACCTGTAATGAGCACTACTTTATTTGTGTTGTTTGAATCCACGTGTTATCCAATCCTTAAGGCTAGCTATTATAATCTAACTCCATGACTCCATTGCCTACACCATCATTAGAAGCCGAAAAACATAGCCAGCAACTCATTGAGTTCATTCAGCAAAATATCCAGCAAGCAGGTGGTTGGATAGACTTTGCCCAATTTATGCAGAGTGCACTTTATGCAACCGGACTAGGTTATTACAGTGCAGGTAGCCAAAAGTTCGGCGCAGGTGGCGATTTTGTTACCGCGCCTGAGATTTCTCCTTTGTTTGCACAAACACTCTCTAATCAAATCGCAGAGGTTTTACAAATAACTGGTGGGAATATCTTAGAGTTGGGTGCGGGGACTGGTAGGCTGGCAGCAGATGTATTGCTAACTTTGGCAGAGCTAGAGGTTGTGCCAAGTAAATATTTTATCTTGGAAGTAAGTGACCACTTGCGCCAGATCCAGCTTGAAACCTTGCAAAAAAAGCTGCCACCGGAGCTCATAGAACGTGTGGAATGGCTAAACCAACTACCAGCAGGGTTTACTGGCATTATCATTGGCAATGAAGTGTTGGATGCAATACCAGTTAACCTCGTCCATAACACGTCCCAGGGCATATGTGAGCGGGGTGTGGCGGTGGGTGAGCATGGTTTTGTTTGGCAAGATAAGATAATTGGCCAAAGTCATTTATTCGAGATAGCGAATAAGCTCAATCTGCCTGAAGGTTACCTCACTGAGCTTTGCCCAGCAGCCAGTGGATTGGTTACGAGCCTTGCTCATACCTTACAGCATGGCGCAATTTTGATGATTGATTATGGTTTCTCTGAACGCGAGTATTATCATCCTCAACGTAACCAAGGCACACTGATGTGCCACTACCAACACTTAGCGCATACCAATCCACTTATTTATGTGGGGCTGCAAGATATTACGGCACATGTTGATTTCACCAATATTGCTCATGTGGGTATCAACAACGGATTAGCGTTAGCAGGGTTTTGTAGCCAGGCACAATTTCTAATGAACTGCGGCATTTTGGAGGTGATGTCGCAAGTGTCTCCACACGATATGGCGCGCTATGCGCCGCTGGCTGCCGCAGCGCAGAAACTGCTATCTCCAGCCGAAATGGGCGATCTATTTAAGGTGATTGCGTTCACCAAAAATATGGAAACACCGTTTATGGGATTCGGTTCCGGTGATAAATCTCATACTCTCTAAAGTATAATGCGCGCCATGACAGAATTAGATAAAAAAGACGATATTTCAACCGAAGACCTGAAACAAAGGCGCATTCGTAGTTTTGTGCTGCGCCAAGGGCGGCTCACAAAAGGCCAAGAGCGTGCGCTAGAAACTGGGCTGCCTAAATTTGGTATTACATACGCGCCAGAAGCGATTGATTTGAACGCCAAGTTCAATCGGGTGGAAAGCAAAAAGATACTGGAAATCGGTTTTGGCATGGGTGAAACCACTGCCAAGATCGCACAAACATTACCAGACTGTGATTTTTTAGCAGTAGAAGTACACACGCCAGGTGTTGGCAGCCTACTTAAGTTGATTGAAGAGCAAGCACTTACTAACATCCGCATTGTTCAGCATGATGTGGTGGAAGTACTGCAACATATGTTGCCAGATGCAAGTTTAGATGGTGTGCATATTTTCTTTCCAGATCCATGGCACAAAAAGCGTCATCACAAACGTAGATTGATTCAGGGCGAGTTCGTGAAATTGCTTTGCACTAAATTAAAAGCAGGCGGCTATTTGCATGTGGCAACCGACTGGCAAGAATACGCTGAGTGGGTTCTAGAAGTATTGAGTGCTGAGTCACAGTTAGAAAACACCGCAAAAGATTACGCAGAAAAACCCAGCTACCGACCGCTCACCAAGTTTGAGAACCGTGGCATCAAATTAGGCCATGGTGTGTGGGATATGGTGTTTAGTCGCAAGTAGCGATGACGCTATTTGCGGTTTGAGCCAAACGCCCATACACATAAGCTACCAGCAACAAGTACTGCAATCCATGATGCCCATACTGGCATATCGAAACCACCGATTTGCACAGGCCATTGGTACAAAGCCCGCATAAGCTGCACGGCTGCTATTACACCAAAGACGACACCTGAAACAATCACATATCGACTTAGCATTTTCGATGCTCCTATGGAACAACTGAACCTTAACATTTGACATAAATCACGCGATTTAGTGCGCCCTGCTTTCGAGTTGAACAGAGCCACTTTAAGTTGCTAATTCAACGATGTGGGATAGGTCGGCTTTGAAGCCTAACATTTTGAGGCACAGGTTGTGTCTGACTTATACTATTTAGATATTGCATGTTGTTCTGGTAGGATGCAAAACATATCTGTTTCTTACCTTCCTGTCATGTCTGAATATAATCGTTTCTCGGCCGAACCCGGTACTACATTTACACCTTTCTGGCGCAGATTGCCGAGTTTCTTTCTTTATCCGATGCAGATTGGTTCGATCATGCGTATCGCTGGATATTCGGTGTTTGGTGGCATTTCAATGTTCATCCCGGATGTCCTTGGTGGATTGCTTCGTTTTATTCTCTGGATTGTATTTCTCAAGTACGCTTTTTTGGTGATGGAGCGCACAGCTAACGGCCAATTCGATGAACCAAGCGGTGTGAATGGTGAAGCAGGAGATACGGCACAGGTCGTACGGCAGTTTGTGCTCATCTTGGTTATTGGGTTGATCAGCGGGTTATTAGTATTGATGTTCGATAGGGTTGGGTATGGATTTGGCTGGTTACTCATGACCGTGGCGATCCCCGCAGGGATTATGATTATTGCCGTGTCTAAAAGCCTAGGTGAGGCACTCAATCCGGCACGAATTATGTATTTTATCAGAACCATCGGCTCACCTTATTTAGCGCTTTGCTTTGTCCTTACCAGTTTAACTAGCAGCGGGTTGTGGCTGCAAGGCTATCTGTATGCGCATATGGATTCATGGCTAGTATTACCGTTGCTGAGCTTTGTGGAATTTTATTTCGCACTCATTACATACCACATGATGGGCTACGCGATATATCAATACCACGATGAGCTTGGTGTGCATGCAGCGGTGAGTTTTGAGCAGGCGGAGGCCAAGCTATCGCCAGGTAAAGTAGCTGATCCGGTATTGTCTAGACTGAGTTTATTAATCGCGAACGGCCAGCAGGAAGAGGCAATAGATCTGTTGCGCAAGGAACTACGCACCAGCTGGGAAAATAATGACCTGCATGAGCGCTATCAGAAGCTTCTGATGGCGGCAGGCAAACAGGATGCGGCACTACAGCATGTGCGTGAATTCATCGCCAAGCTGGTAAATGAGAAGCGCATGTTTCAGGCACTAGATTTGTGTGAGCAGAGCCTGATGCTCGATCCGGAATTTCAACTGCGCGACCCTAATCAGGTATATGAATTGGCCGCTGCGGCATACACGGCGAAACGACAAAAACTAGCCCTAAATTTAATGCGCCGCTTTGATAGACGTTACCCCAGTCATCAGCACATCCCGTCAGTTTATCTGCTCTCAGCGCAAATACTCAGCGAGCACTTTCGGATGCACAAAGAGGCCATGCAAATATTGCATACATTACAGGTCAAGTTCCCCAGCCACACCCTTGCCAGTGAGGCGCGTCAATACACAGAAGTACTAAACAAGCTCGCCGCCATCAGTTAACCTATACGCAACATGCCCGTGGCGGCCTCTGCTTCTTTCGATTGCGGGAATTGACGAATTAAGGATTGCAGAATCGCCTCGAACTTATCTTTGCGTTGTTCGCGATAATATCCGCGGGCCAGTGCGAGTAGGACAGAGGGCAGTTCGCCATGCTGCGGGACTGTACGCTGTAGCAAGCCTGTCAACTTCTCTGCGTCATCGAAATGGCTGGCACCTGCAAAGCGCTTCGCTAATTTCGCAACAAGGTCGTGTCCTAGCCTAGGGGCAGGTTTGGCGCAACTTATATATTCATGAAAGATAGTGTGCGTCTGATCAGACGTAACAGCATCCATTTCAGGCAATGCCAGCAACCTTAGCGCCGCACGGTGGTAATCTTCACTGGCAGGGTCTGACTTTGCTGCACGATAAGCAAGCCGTACAAGATTTGTGTCATGGGGATGCTTTTCTTGTAGCGCTTTGAATACACTGAGCGCCTTTTGGAATTCCATGGTACCAAGATAGTCCATCCCGCGTTGAAATGCCTTGCCATCCATCTCTTTGCTTTCAGCTGCTTGATGATGACTTTCGATCAAGATAGGTCGCTGCCAGCGATACAGTACACCCATCATTGCGCCGCTCAGCAAGCCGCCGAAGTGTGCCATATAAGCGATATGTGAGCCTTGTTCATTAAAGAATTGATACAGCTCATTGCCTAGCCACAGTGGTAACAGTGCAATCGCTGGTGCGCGAACGTAGTCGAAATAAAATCCCAGAGAATAGAAGAAATCAATCTTCCTCAGCCCGAAAATGACTGTATACAAACCCATCACCCCGGCAATCGCACCGGAAGCTCCCAACAAACTATGACCGTGCGCAGTCAGGCCGAATGTATAGGTCGCTGCAAAGGCAGAGACGATGTATGCTAAAGTGAAAAGTGTTTTGCCAATTACCGATTCAACTAGGAATCCGACCAGGAACAGCACAACCATATTACCGAACAAATGATCAAACCCCCCATGCATGAATGCAGAAACGAATGCATCGACCGGGTTGGGCTTGTCCACCTGAAACACATGGCGGCTGGTGAAAGAGCGCAGGGACTCATATTTGCTTCGTTGCGCAGTCCATGTGGCAAATTCAGGCGCTTGTGGTGTAATGACATGCCCTGCATGTAATTCACCCATAAACTTCGTATCGTTCTCCATGATGATGAGTGCGTAGCTATCTCGTTTGTTGAGCATAACTTTGAAGTTCTGAGTTTCTGCGGGGTCACCATTGCTTTCAAGGTACTCCGCATAGTGATGTAGTTCCCATGTTGGTAATTCCGATGAGAAGTAATATTCCATTGCTTTTTTATCGCTGCGACTATCGTCTGCCTGAAGCGAGAAAAATACGAAGCAATTGATCAGGATGAGCAGTAGTGTAATGACTGGAGGTTGCTTCCAATTTACCCTGTTGCCGACTGGAATAATGAACATGATGTTTTAACGCTCCCGAAATGAACTAACTCATTACTTAACTAGTTTACTAAAGCTAGCGATTTCACAAGTCTGCTGTTTAGCCTAGCGATTACGAGCAAATATAGTTCCATTTTCGACCTTGACGTTTAAATTATATTTACCAGCGATATCTTTTAGTATGTCGTCCCATGGAGTGCATTGGTAATAAAAAGCACCTGAGCCACCCACAAAAGGGTCGGCTACCAATTTATTTCCTGAAAAATCTGCAATGACGTGTAGTGTGGTAAATATAGTTATATCTGGAAAATTTAAACTCATTTCCTTACCTTGACATTTTTTGGTGCCAGATGGCGTGGCTTCACTGATGGGCGAAGCGGCTTGAGGTGGTTGTTTTATTTTATTTGAAATGTCGGTTCCTTTTGCGCATTGAGTGGCTTGATACTCGACTTTTCCATTTTTTTCGCATTTATAGATAGCGCCGAATGAGCTTTGGTGGAACAGCGCTAATAAAAACAAGAATACTAATCTTTTCATGTGCAAAAATCCTTTTGGCCTAACGTTTGAATTAGGCCGCATAAGTTTTGAGACGCTGCTCAACTTCCTCGCCAACAGCAAAAACACAATCATGGTGCGTCTCACAGACCAGCCAATCAAGGTTTTTTGCAATGAGGTAGTACTCAAACCCGTGGCACTCCCCAATAATTTGGGATGCAAATTTGGGGGTGGTTTCAAAAACTGGATAGTACGGGAGTTGGTCTTCTTCTGCTATAAACCATACTAACTCATCGGGGTTTGGTGTTAATTCAGGCAAATGCTTCCAAGCATCTCCATTTTCGAACTTAACGGATATAGATGAATTGCGGAAATCTTCCCACCACCATCGACGGTCACCTGAAGCCACAAAATGATTTAGCGCTGACAAGTAAATTTTTTCGCTTTCAAGCGCGGGGAGTGGTCTGACTGCTTCAGTATCCAAACCAAGTGTTTTCAATGCCGCACTAATTTCATCAATGATGGTTTGCATTCTAGGCCTAACGTTTGAATTAAGGGGCGCCGTTAGGCGTCCCGCTTGAATGATGGGTTAGCCATGACTCGGCTTGGAGCCTACTTGCTTGTGCCAACCCTTGAAGAAACTGAAAATCAAGGTTGGCTGATTGTTGCTCAAATATATATCGCCACTCAATAAAGGCATCAGATATGCCCGCCAACTTTTGTTTGAACGCGGATGAATCAATTTTAAAGCTAGCGACCAAAGTAGCCTGCGAATTTGGCGAGAGTCGTTCAAAGAGAACTGAAAGATTGTGCCCTTTGGCAATGCTGCCTTCGAGTGTGACTATGGACTTAAAATATAACTCAACAGCAAATGCTGTGGATACAATTGCAGGAACAAATAGTATTTGCAACTGACCTGACCCTACAGGCCTCTGTTCAAGCGCACGATCCGCTGCCAATAGGAAACTATTTGCAGCGTTGAAGATTTGCTGAGGATCATACGCCATAAGGTTCCTTTGGAATGGCTAACAGTTAATA
>DATHWQ010000043.1:0-3506 GCA_035460465.1 Methylotenera sp.
ATGCAGTTGTCCGCTGAGTCGCGCACCACTTCCATCTCGTACTCTTTCCAGCCGAGTAATGATTCTTCAATCAATAACTCGTTGGTTGGGGAAGCGTCCAAGCCACGCTCACAAATCGTCATGAACTCTTCGCGGTTATAAGCGATACCGCCGCCACTACCGCCCATGGTGAATGATGGACGAATAATGGCTGGATAGCCAATATTGGCTTGCACTTGTAAGGCTTCTTCCATGCTGTGAGCAATGGCAGAGCGTGCTGAACCCAAACCGATTTTGGTCATGGCTTCTTTGAATTTTTGACGGTCTTCGGCTTTATCAATCGCGTCTTTAGAAGCGCCAATCAGCTCAACATTGTATTTGCTGAGCACACCATGTTTATCTAAATCTAACGCGCAATTCAATGCCGTCTGACCACCCATCGTAGGTAGCAACGCATCTGGGCGCTCTTTGGCAATAATCTTTTCAACGATTTGCCAGGTCACTGGCTCGATATAAGTCGCATCCGCCATCTCAGGGTCGGTCATGATGGTCGCTGGATTAGAGTTCACCAGAATGACACGGTAACCTTCTTCACGTAGGGCTTTACAAGCCTGCGCTCCAGAATAGTCGAATTCGCAAGCTTGACCAATAACGATTGGGCCTGCGCCTATGATGAGGATGGATTTAATATCTGTACGTTTTGCCATGTATTACACACTTTACCAAAATAAACTTTTTTCCCAATAGGGTCTTGCTAACCATGTTACTTGCGATTCTTCTATTGCATTTTCAGCACCATCATTTACTCGCTGCAACACTAGTCCGTTGATTTGACTAAACGATGTTGCCGTCTCGCCTATGCCAGTACCAATCAGGTTGTTATGCCTATCCATCAAATTCGAAGGCTTACCTTTGCGCTCCATCACCGCTGTTGCCACTGCAACCAATTTAGATGATGAGGTATATGTCACCACAGCACTTGCCAAGGTATGCCGATAAGCATCTAACTGACCGTACTTACCACCCTGAAAATCGCTCACTAAACAGTGGTACCACACATAACTCAGCACGAACGCAGGATAGACAGCTAGCACTATCAAACTCAACAACCATTTACTTTTTAACTTATGCATTAAATCTTGCGCATTACATCACAGCCAATTTTGGCCGAGCATGCTTAATTAAGCAGCTCTGGATTGCATCAACCCAATAAATTGATCGAACAAGTAATTCATTTCATGCGGCCCCGGGCTTGCCTCTGGGTGACCTTGGAAGCTAAACGCAGGTTTGTCTGTACGCGCAATGCCTTGCAAGCTGCCATCGAATAAAGACACATGCGTGGTTTTAATATTAGCCGGCAAACTAGTCGCATCAACCGCAAAACCGTGGTTTTGGCTGGTAATAAACACGCGATTGGTTTCCAAATCTTGCACTGGGTGATTGGCACCATGGTGGCCGAATTTCATCTTATGTGTTTTGACACCGCTCGCTAAGGCCAGCAACTGATGGCCTAAACAGATACCAAACGTTGGAATGCCAGTATCTACAATTGTTTTAATCGCAGAAATTGCATAGTCACATGGCTCAGGGTCACCAGGGCCGTTTGATAAGAACACACCGTCTGGTTTGTAAGCGAGCGCCTCTGCCGCTGACGTTTGTGCAGGCAACACTGTTACCTTACAGCCACGTGAAACCAGCATACGCAGAATATTGCGCTTAACACCGTAATCGTAAGCAACTACGTGGAACTGAGCTTTTGGAGCAGCGGTGAAATTCTCACCTAAAGCCCATTCGCCTTCTTCAAACTGATATGGTTTAGCGCAAGTCACTACTTTAGCCAAATCCATACCCGCCAAACCAGGGAAGCCTGCAATCAAGCTCTGTGCTAAGGCTAAAGCTTTCGACTCATCTACTTCGCCTGCAACGATAGAGCCAGTTTGCGCACCTTTTTCGCGTAGCAGTCTAGTCAACTTACGTGTGTCGATATCAGCAATAGCAACGATATTATTGGCAACCAAATAATCCGCTAACGATTGTGAGTTTCTGAAATTACTATGGGTCAGTGGCAAATCACGAATAATCAAACCACTGGCGTACACTTGACCAGACTCTACGTCTTCAAGGTTTACGCCGTAATTACCGATGTGCGGATAAGTGAGTGTGACGATTTGCTTGCTATAAGACGGGTCTGTCAGTATCTCTTGATAACCAGTCATTGAGGTGTTGAATACAACTTCACCTACAGTGTTGCCTGATGTTCCGATTGATACACCACGAAACACAGTTCCATCTGCAAGTACGAGTATGGCGGGCAGGTTTTGTGGCACAGTAACTCCTTGTTTTACAGCGTTAAACTAAAAAATTTTCTTTGTCCATCATGAACAGATGGCAGATATGCAAAACGGGAGGAGCTTGTATACTCTTCCCGTTTCAGAATTAACGAATTATAGCGAAAAAAAAGCGACTTATCAATGCCGATCTTGAGGCCGACCTTGCATTTGCATCATTTGCCTGTCGTGTACTTTTGACAGTAAAAGCTGTGCGGAAATGGCGCCAATCAGCGCTATAAACATATCCCACTGTGTATCCCATACGTCGCCTTGTGTACCCAAAAACTTATCAGCCGCCTCGCCAGAGTAGACCGCCACCCACCATTCAAGGAATTCATACACAACACTTATGCTCAAACAGATGCAGCAAACGATAAAAAATAACCAAGCGCCTTTGGTCAACGGTGATTTTTTAAGCAGAATCTCACGCGCAATAATTGCCGGAATAAAGCCCTGTGCAAAATGACCGACCCTATCATAGTAATTGCGTGCCAAATCAAAAGTATCTCGCAACCAGCTAAACAGGGGCACCTCTGCATAGGTATAGTGCCCGCCAATCAAAAGAATGATGGCGTGTACTAGCATCAGCAGATACGCGAGCTGTGTAAACTCAAGGTGCTTGTAGGTAAAGAGTAAGATGGGCAATGCAAGTAGCACAGGAAACACCTCTAACCACCAAGTAGGACGGTGTGCTGGAGAAATTGCAGACCATACAAATACCAGACTCAAGATGCCCAGTATCAATAAGAAAAAGTGACTTTTAGACTGCATCACTTAATCCATGAAAACTAGCGCAGGCCTAATACGTCTTGCATATCAAACAAACCATAAGGTTTGCCACTTAAAAACTTAGCTGCACGCAAAGCACCTAAGGCAAAAGTAGCACGACTGCTGGCTTTATGAGTCAATTCCACGCGTTCACCAATCCCGGCAAACAATACGGTATGGTCACCCACCACATCACCGCCACGCACCGTAGCGAAACCTATGGTACTCGGGTCACGTTCGCCAGTAACGCCTTCACGGCCATACACGGCACATTGTTCTAAGTCACGACCTAACGCACTCGCAGCCGCCTCACCCAGACGCAATGCGGTGCCAGATGGCGCATCTACTTTATGACGATGATGCGCTTCAATGATCTCGATGTCATAACCCTCGCTCAATACTTTGGCAGCAGATTGCACGAGATTAATC
>DATHWQ010000044.1:0-12913 GCA_035460465.1 Methylotenera sp.
TACGATAATATTATTCTGGATCGCACTACTAGTGGATTTGGCGTCGCAATAGTAGACACATCGGGTTATCCAATTGCGGCTATAGGCACAACCTATATTACAGGCTGGTTATCAGACGAGAAGAAGCAAGCTTGCTTGGAGAAGTTATTCATAGCGTCATCTAATATTTCTACAGCATTATTTGGTCGATACATTGAGCCTTAAATCTCTTTTAATTAGTCTCCATATCCTCACTTATCACTTTAATTAGTGCGGTATCCACGCAAAATTGCTATTATTTCAATTGGTTAATTTAGGTGCATTCCAATGAGCACATATAGCGAAATTGAAGTAAAAGAGTTATTCGACATGATGGCAACACAGCCATTATTACTAGTAGACGTACGTAATGACGATGAAGTCGCGCGCGGCATTATCCCAAGTGCCGTGCATATTCCGCTAGCCATGCTACCTGTGCAATATGAGCCGCTAACCAAAGTTGAAAATATCGTGTTCTACTGCCATAGCGGTGTACGTTCAGCACATGCCGCAGCTTTTGCCTCTAGCAAAGGTTGTAAAAATGTCTACAACCTCATTGGTGGTGTTTTAGCTTGGGGCAAGGCGGGTCATCCGTTTGTACCTAACGATAAAGCACCAAAAAATGAAGGGAAAATTTAATCATGGAATTCGATAAAGTAGTTGATGCAACCGGCCTCAACTGCCCATTACCTATTCTGCGTTGCAAAAAAGGTTTAAGCGAAATCAAGGCAGAACAAACCTTAAAAGTAATCTCTACTGACCCAGGTTCAGTTAAAGACTTTAATGCATTTTGCGTGCAAACCGGTCACCAGCTTTTGCAGCTGGATCAAAATGAAACCACGTTCACTTTTTATATCAAGAAACGTGCTGATTAAACACCAAAATGGCTAAGAAACTTGCCTTAATCGCGTCTAAAGGCTCTCTCGATTGGGCCTACCCACCTTTTATTTTGGCATCAACCGCAGCAGCACTAGATTATGAAGTGCAGATATTTTTCACGTTTTATGGTCTAGCATTGCTCAAAAAAGACTTAGGCGATTTAAAAGTCTCACCACTAGGCAATCCGGCCATGCCAATGCCTGTACCGATGCCAAACTTTGTGCAAATGTTGCCCGGTATGGAAAGTATGGCAACCATGATGATGAAACAAAAAATTGCGGATAAAGGTGTGGCAAGCATTGAAGACTTACGTACAGCTTGCCTGGAAAGCGGCGTTAAACTAATTGCCTGCCAAATGACAGTTGATTTATTTGATTTCAAACCTACGGACTTTATTGAGGGTATTGAATTTGGTGGCGCGGCGACATTCTTCCAGTTTGCCGGTGAATCGGATGTACAGTTATTTATTTAGGCCTAGATTTAGGGGCTAGCTAGGTTTCTGTTGCTCAGCAAGCACTTTTAAAAATTCTGCAACATCCCACTCGCAGCCTGCACAACCCGACAGCGCACCCGTTCTTCTCGATATCGCATCCTGATCCAAACCCTCTTGAGATAGGCGTTGAATCTCACCGCGGGTAGTACCGCTACAGAAGCACATCACCTCATCGATATCATTATGTTGAGTGGCCATATCTCATATATTTAGGGCAACTTGTTACCCACAAGTGCCCATCTGTTGTGTTACTAACCTAGCTTAGCTACCTGACTTTGTAGCTTTTCTAGACTGGCACTGAACTCTGCAACACGTGCTTTTTCTTGCTCTACCACCACCGCTGGCGCACGTGCTACAAAACTTTCGTTATTGAGTTTGCCGTTGGCTTTACCAATTTCACCTTGTAAACGCGCAATCTCTTTACCTAGACGCTCTTTCTCAGCGGCAACGTCAATCTCAACTTTTAGCATCAATTTGAAGTTTTCGACCAACATCACCGGCGCATCGGCTTCTGGCAGCTCAGCCACAATCGTTACATCTTCTAATTTAGCCAAGGCCTTTAAATATGGCGCATAAAGAGCCAACTTACCCGCATCGCCAGCAGCTATCAAAGGTACGCGTGCTGCAGGCGAAATACCCATTTCACCGCGCAAGCTACGACAAGCATCTACCGCTTGTTTCAGCAACGCCACCCATGCTTCGGCAGCTTCATCAATCTTGCCTGGTTGAGATTTCGGGTAGGCTTCCAGCATGATGCTTGGCCCATTACGGCCACTCATCGGGCCAATGGTTTGCCAAATCTCTTCCGTGATAAATGGCATGATCGGGTGCGCCAAACGCAAGATGGTTTCTAACACGCGTAGCAAAGTACGGCGCGTGGCACGTTTTTCTGCATCTGTGCCCTGCTGAACTTGAACCTTGGCCAACTCTAAGTACCAGTCGCAGTATTCATCCCACACGTATTCATAAATGGCTTTAGCAGCCAAGTCGAAGCGATAATCTGTAAACGCTCGCTCAATCTCTGCCTCTGTGCGTTGCAATTGCGAAACAATCCAGCGGTCTGCTTGTGAGAAGCTCAAGTAACCTTCAGGCTTCGTGCTGCAATCCTCCAGGCCGTTGTCTTGGCCTTCTGTGTTCATCAACACAAAGCGTGTGGCATTCCACAATTTGTTGCAGAAATTACGGTAGCCGTCACAACGTTGTAAATCAAACTTGATATCACGACCAGGCGAAGCTAATGCTGCGAATGTAAAACGCAAGGCATCTGTGCCGTAAGCGGCAATGCCTTCCGGGAATTCTTTACGCGTGCGTTTTTCAATCTGTTCGGCTTGTTTTGGGTTCATTAAACCAGTGGTGCGCTTTTCAATCAATTCATCCAGCGAAATACCATCAATCAAATCAATCGGATCGAGCACGTTACCCTTAGACTTACTCATCTTCTGGCCTTCGGCATCGCGAATCAGGCCGTGCACATACACATGCTTGAACGGAATCTTGCCAGTGATATGCGTGGTCATCATGACCATACGCGCCACCCAGAAGAAGATAATGTCGAAACCTGTCACAAGCACAGACGATGGCAAATATAAATCTAACGCGGTGTTGGCTTTGTCTTTAGCTTCGTCACCTGTCCAATCCAGTGTAGAGAATGGCCATAATGCTGATGAATACCAAGTATCAAGCACATCATTATCGCGTGTTAAGTTACCGGTGTAGCCGTCTTTAGCTGCTAGTGCTTTCGCTGCACTTTCATCATGCGCTACATATACTTTGCCGCTATCTGTGTACCAAGCAGGAATCTGGTGACCCCACCAAAGCTGACGGGAAATGCACCAGTCCTGAATGTTGTTCAGCCATTGGTTGTAAGTATTTACCCAGTTTTCTGGATAGAACTTGATTTCACCACTCGCAACAACGTCCAGCGCTTTTTGCGTGATGCTCTTACCATTCGCAGCTGGTTTACTCATGGCTACAAACCATTGGTCTGTCAGCATAGGCTCAATCACCACACCAGTACGATCGCCACGCGGCACTTTGAGTTTATGTTTTTCGGCTTTAACTAAAAAGCCTTGTTGTTCTAAATCCACCACAACCTGTTTACGTGCTGCAAAGCGCTCTAACCCTTGGTATTGCTTAGGTGCAGCATCATTCACATTGCCATCCAACGTCAAAATACCAATCATCGGTAGTTTGTGGCGTTGACCAACCGCATAGTCATTGAAGTCATGCGCTGGCGTTACTTTTACCACGCCGGTACCGAATTCCAAATCTACATAATCATCAGCAATAATCGGTATTTCGCGATCGCATAACGGTAGCTTTACGTTTTGTCCAATCAGGTGTTTATAGCGCTCATCTTCCGGATGCACCATTACCGCAACGTCGCCGAGCATGGTTTCTGGGCGAGTTGTCGCAACTGTTAAGTGACCATTCCCACTAGCAAGTGGATAATTGATGTGCCACATGAAGCCGTCTTCTTCTTCCTGCACCACTTCAAGATCTGAAACCGCTGTACCTAACTTCACATCCCAGTTCACCAAACGTTTGCCGCGATAAATCAGGCCTTCGTTATAAAGACGCACGAAGGTCTCCGTCACAATTTTGTTCAAGCCCTCATCCATGGTGAAGCGCTCGCGATCCCAGTCTGGCGAAGTGCCCAAACGACGCATTTGCTTGGTAATCGTACCGCCTGAGTATTCTTTCCATTCCCAGACTTTTTCCAGGAATTTCTCGCGGCCTAAGTCATGGCGTGATACGCCTTGCGCATCCAGTTGGCGCTCTACCACGATTTGCGTGGCGATACCTGCATGGTCTGTACCTGGCTGCCACAAGGTGTTGTCGCCGCGCATGCGGTGGTAGCGGGTCAGCGCATCCATCAAGGTTTGGTTGAAGCCGTGCCCCATGTGCAAGGTACCAGTGACATTAGGTGGCGGAAGCAAGATACAGAAGTTATCTTGCTTTGTGTTATCTAAGCCTGCGGCGTAATAGCCTTTGCTCTCCCAAAACTGATACCAATGGCTTTCAATTTGTTTAGGGTCGAACGACTTGGCAAGTTCTTTGATTGCAGGGCTTGCTTGAGTGGTATTTTGAGTTGTCATAGCCCGCCATTTTAACACAGGCTATGCAGTGTGTTATGTAGCTAAACGACTTACAATCAATGATATACAGGCAATCGCAGCTGCACTGAACAGCATAAAATGCACAATTGCCCAATTTTTATAACTCTGTCTGAGCATATGTGGTGAGATGCCGGAAATCAAAAATAAGCGATTGTTACGCGGTTGAGAAATAAGATGCACCTCATTTTTGGCTCGTATCTCATGCTTTAGCTTTACTTCAGCATACGCTTTCTCACGCGCCAATTCCCATTCTTGCATATCCACGGCACCGTCACGATTCAAATCAAACTGTTGTAAAAACTTCAATTTCGACCGCTTCCATTGAGTAACCAGCTTGCCAACATCTTGATATATCTCGGCTTCGGTATTGATTTGGCTACCAGTATCCAAATCGCCCAGCACATAGATAGGTTTATCGGAAAACAGCACATCTTCGATATATTTGTGATCATTCTGCACGCGAACATAACGGCTAGCAGCTAATATTTCCGCGCCTTTCGGGTCGATTCGACATCTACCAGTAAGATCTTGCATCTCAAACAACTGCTCACTGGCGTTGTATTGCGCCAACCGCCACATATGGTTTGAATCGCGGACATAAACCCACATCCTAAACCACACACAATCCACCCCACGAATCGGGCTGCGCATCGGCAATATACTTTTAGATTTACCAGATAGCTCAACATAACCTTGAGCTGCAGCGGCAATAGTGGAAGTAGGTATTTCTGAGATACTAAGCAAGCGTTTAAAATTAAATGCCCATACCAACATCGCAACTAAGGCACTTAAACTCAAAGCGACCAATAATTCATGATGCTGGTGGTTGCGATGCTCCAAAAAAATACCCGCAACCACTAATCCAATATAAACGCACAGCGCAAGTGGATTAGCATAGTAGCTACTAAGAACTTGCCGCATCATGAACAATAGATTTTAGGCGTTGAAACGTTGACTAACGTCTATATCGGCGAGTTCTTTACTCGCAAATTGCAGTAGATCCGCCTTCATAAAGCCTAACAGTTTTGCCACAATCAAATCAGGAAACTGTTGAATACGTACATTATTGATATACACACTGTCGTTATAAAACTCGCGGCGATCAGCAATTTGATTTTCAAGCCCAGTGATACGAGATTGCAACATTAAAAAGTTTTCGTTCGCTTTTAAATCAGGATAATTCTCGGCGACAGCAAACAAGCTGCCTAACCCTGCACGCAACGCACCTTCAGCAACCCCAAGTGCTGCAACATCATGCTGATTATTTGCTGCAGAAACCTGTGCACGCGCCTGAATGACTTTTTCCAGCGTCGCCTGCTCATGCTGCATATATTGCTTACAAGTATCAATGAGCTTGGGTAGCTCATCATGACGCTGCTTGAGCAACACATCAATATTTGACCAAGCCTTCTCAACATTATTCTTGATACTGACCAAGCTGTTATAAGTGATCACAAAATACAAAAATATGACCGCAATGATTATCCAAACAATCATCATTCCTCCGTTTATTATTATGATTTAGTAGTATCACTTAATACCATTGGCCCTACCTTTTCCCAGTAACGTGAGAAACGTTGCAAGCGTTTTGAACTCACCTCAATATCCACAAACTTAGGCACTGGTTCCCACTTGGGCGCAAATGGCTCTAGCAATTCTTTGATCTTACGATTCGGCGTATCTTGCGTCATTACATGCCCTACCCCGCGCTGCATGAGCACCTGATAAGTGTCTCCTAGCCAAACCTCTACCCCTTCCATCTCATTCAAACAATCTGCAACAAATTGCAGTCTGTTTAACGACCACGCACCGTGTATTTGCGGATCAAACACGAATATTTTAGGGAATGGCTTTTGAGTCAAAGGATGTGCGGCGGTAAGCATCTCATCATGTATAAACACCGCTATCGCGGGGTGCCCAGACATCATTTGTCTAGGGATAGGTGTGAGTGTGTATTTTTTTGCGATTGGCACTAACGTTGCATCAAACAGCCGCTCGTTCAAAACCTCATAACTCGCATCGAACGGGCATTCCACTTTACAACTTGCGCAGTATTGCTCACCCGTGTAACGAGCCAAGTTCTCTTTATTAAAAAAGTAAGGTTTGGAGCTAAAAGTCGATGTCACCCATTGCCATGAAAGATGGTTACTCGCGATGTCCCCATCCAATAAATGTGCTTCAAACCAATCGGCAGCGGCACGCCAATCTATCTTACGATGATGCACGACATAACTAGCAAACCACATACGCGCATGGTTATGCACATAGCCTGTTGTGAGCAAATCGTTGACGAAAGCATCCATACACGGCAAGCCGGTTTTACCTTGGGTAATATCTTCAGCTAAGGATGCATGTCCAATCGCCACTTTAGGCGACTCCATCTCGCTATAGATAGCATTACCTTGAGTTTGCCACACCAACCGCCAGTAATCACGCCAAGTAAGTTCATACAGCAACTTATCAGCGCGTGACCCAAAGCGTTTTTTTATTGAATCGAATGTCTCATTAAGCGTTAAGCAGCCGTGGCGGAGATAAGGTGATAAGTGAGTAACAGCACCATTCAAGAAGTTGCGGTTCTTGGCATAAGCATCAACATCGATACTGTTGAGCTTCTTTAGGGCGTTAAGTCGACCACCAGACCATTCAAATTCCAGGTCTGGTCCTTTAGCAGAGGGAAACGTACGCTTGATATAATGCAAGCGCTCATTGCGGTCGCTAGGAATACTAAGCTTTAGTGAGGGTTTCATTCAAAAAATTCCTGCTAGGTTTTTTGCTAGTGTACACTTTTTTTCTAGTAGTTTTATGCTGGATTTTGCCATAAATCTTGATTGAAAAGTGCTAAGATGTTGCGTCAATAAACACTTAGAGGAACAGTATGATTGAGGCAATGTGGATATGGGGCGCAATCGGCCTGATACTACTCGCTGTAGAAATGGCGACTGGTACTTTTTATGTATTATGGTTTGGTGTTGCTGCCATCTGTGTTTCAATCGCAATGTGGGCATTCCCAAATATTCATATCGGCATACAGTTTGCCATGTATGCCGTATTATCTTTAGGCTCTTTAGCCATATGGAAATTTCATTACAAAAAGACCGAGACACATTCCCGTATAGGCCAAGCACAGGGTGAGGAAATCGGGCGTGTTGGCACCGTGGTCGAAGCTGCAGGTCCTACCCAGAACGGCAAGATCCGCTTCACACAAGGCCTGATGGGCAGCCGCGAGTGGCCTGCAGTTTCTAATGAGCCTATTGAAGCAGGTAGCGATGCGACAGTAGTAGCGGTTGAAGGTAATGCATTAAGAATCACAAAAAAATAGTTTTAATTTCAAGAAAATCAACTTTAAAGAAAAACCAACAATAGGAAGACACCATGACCGAATTTAGTTTTGTACTCATATTTTTAGTAATCGTTGCCATCATCAAAGGTGTACGCATCGTGCCTCAGGGTGAAGAATGGGTAGTAGAACGCCTCGGCAAATTTGCTGGCGTGCTGTCACCAGGTTTGCATGTCATTAACCCAATTTTCACTAAAGTGAGCTACAAAGTTACCACTAAGGATATTATTTTAGAAATACCTCAACAAGAAGTTATCACCGCTGATAACGCGGTGATCTTAGCCAATGCGGTCGCATTTATTAAAGTTTCCAATATCGAACGTGCAGTTTATGGTATTGAAAATTTCCGTGAGGCCATGCGTAATATGGTGCAAACTAACTTACGTTCCATTATTGGTGGCATGGAATTGAATCATGCACTTACCTCACGTGACCGTATTAAAACCGAGCTAAAAGCGGCGATTGCCGATGAAGCGCTGGATTGGGGTTTGACTGTTAAATCGGTAGAAATCCAAGACATTAAGCCTTCGCCTAATATGCAGGACGCGATGGAAAGACAAGCTGCTGCTGAACGTGAGCGTGTAGCCGTTGTGACAGAAGCCGAAGGTGCAAAACAATCGTTAATCTTGAATGCTGAAGCACGCTTAGAAGCGGCACGTAAAGATGCTGAAGCGCAAATGGTGGCTGCAAAAGCCTCTGCTGAATCGATTAAATTCATTACTGAAGCAGTAAAAGAAAATAACGCATCTGCAATGTTTTTATTGGGTGACCGCTACATTACCGCTTTGCAAAAAATGTCTTCATCTGAAAATAGCAAAGTCATCGTCATGCCAGGTGATTTGGTAGGAGCAGTGAAATCCCTAATTGGCGGCAAATAACCGTACGATTTAGTGCTTACCGCAAACGCTACAAGCTGGGTCTTTACCCAGCTTGATAGTCCGCCACTCCATAGATTGCGCATCTAGTAGCAACAAACGTCCTTGCAAGCTTTCACCAACACCCATCAACAGTTTCATTGCTTCAGCGGCCTGCGTTGTACCTATCATGCCCACTAGCGGTGCAAACACACCATTTTCAGCACAGCGCATCTCAGCATCTTCACCCGCATCTGGAAACAAACAGTAATAACATGGGCTAGTATCAGAACGCATGTCGAATACCGTCACCTGCCCTTCAAAACCAATCGCCGCACCCGACACCAATGGTTTTTTAAACTTAACGCATAACCTGTTTAAGGTATAACGCGTCGCAAAGTTATCACTGCAGTCAACTACTACATTCGCTTGAGTCACCAGCTTTGCAAAATCATCTTCCGTCGATTTTACGCACACCGTATTCACGGTAATACTTGGGTTAATCTCAAACAAAGTTTGTTGCGCGGAGATTGCCTTATTGGTACCAACCGCTGGTGTAGTATGCACAATTTGACGCTGTAAATTAGTTAAATCTACCGTGTCGAAATCACAAATTGTTAGTGTACCCACACCGCCCGCGGCAAGATACATAGCCACTGGCGAACCTAAGCCGCCGGCACCCACGATTAATGCATGACTGTTGACGAGCTTCTCTTGGCCTTCGTAGCCAATTTGTGGTAATAGAATGTGGCGGCTGTAACGTAAAAGTTGATTGTCGTTCATACTACTAAGGAAGCCTTCCTACTGTTACCATTTTATTCATTAAGACATTGGTAGAAATCCAAGCCAGCACGTCGTCGTAGCCACCTTCTACAAAATCATGATTCACAAAATCTGTGTCGCCATCCGTATTTTCTGCTTCATCCGCTGTAGCTGGAGGAACTACCCCACCATTTTTACCTAATGAATATACAACGAGTGGAACATCACTAGCTTCTGTTATTGCGCATGCACTAGTAGTACATACTCTAATTATTCCGGCTCCAATGCCTGTAGTACTTAAGTTAAATATCGCAGTAAACGCATTATTCACATGGTACTGATAGGCCTGCCCCCAAGGATCACTAGCTTTAAGTCCTAAAGTCGACCAAGGTATATTTCCTCCTGTTGTGTCATTTGGATTAGCATTAGCACAAGCATCCGCTAATCCATCGTTGGTAGTATCTGGGCAAGGGAAAAATCCATTTACGACGGCAAAACCTAGTAATGCCTCTTTGATTTCCAAAATATCTCTACGTGCTTCTGAATTTCTTGTTTGATCTAGTTGTGCTGAGATAGGCGCAATGAAAGCACCTATTAATAGGCCTAGTATAATTAGCACTACAGCCATCTCTACTAGTGAAAAGCCAGAAGAATGTTTTTTAATAGGCATCATGGTGAGACCGATAGGCTTTTACTGTTTAAAGTCAAATTCACACTTTGTCTATCAGCGGAAACTGAATAATTTATTAACGATGGCCACGCATTATCTACAAGCGTGCTTCTCGAAGCCGAAAACACTAAGCTGTCTGGTGCGCCTGCATAAGAAGGCGTCCCATTTTCCATAAGATCATTAGCTATACCATCACCATCAATATCTGCAAATGGATAGTTAGTATTATCAGCATAAAATTTAACCAAGCCTTGCGCATTATCCCCACGTACCTCTCTCAATATGCGCTTTGCTACTAGGTCAAATAATTCATTTTTAGAAATTGCCAGCAGCCTATCATTAAAAACATTAGCGTCCCCTGAACTCACGAATGTTACATCACCATCGTTATTCGTTAGATCTAAATATTCGGCAACTGCCGCTGGTGGACTATCTGACGCAGCTCTATTTTGCGTAGGGAAAGCAACACCGGGAGAAAAAACTATTGCCACAGCACTATTAGGGACTGCGTTCAAACTTAGGCCAGCAACAGTATTTAGATTAATTGGCGGATATCTAAAGCCTGTAGATATTACATACCAAAGCTTGTCGTTATTGCCATCTACAATATTGCCAAGATCAAGTGTTTTCCAAGGCAAACGCCCAATGGCTGGCAAGGCACATACTAATTGAGCCGTTCCCTCGTCAGGGGTGCCAACTAACGTGGCATCTTCAGGGCATGGCAATTGCCCCGGTGTGCTCTGCTGTACGGACCATCCTAAAATTGCTTCTTTTGCATCAGCTAAAGCTTTAGCGGTTTTGAAATCATTAATTGCCTTATATTCAATACCTGTAGTTTTACCTATCGCAAACGCAGTAAAAATAAGCGCCAGCATGAACACTAACATAATCAATGCCGCACCTTGCTGCTGGCATTTAATGTTGTTATCTTTCATCACCAATGACACCTGTTTCTTCTAAATTGAACTGTTTCTCTTTTTCTACCGTTTTCAGTTCTTTGATTTGATTAGTTTCAGGCTCATAGACCTGACCTGCTTTAAGACGAATACGTTTACCATTGGCGGGGATTTTTACGTCCAAGCCTTCTGGGCTGCCACCTAAAGTTGAACGCTCACGTTGATTAAGTCGACCAATCTGCACATTATCAATCGTACTGTCTTCTTGCACCGCTTGATTATTGATCCATAAGGTACTTTTTGTACCGTCACTACGTTTAACATAACCTTGCAAGGTGATGGGGTCGGGTAATTCTAATGGTGCAGCCTCTAAAGCAGATTCAGACTGCAAGTTTTCGGCTGGGCTGATGGTTTTTAATGGTTGATTCTGTCTTAAATAATCTAAATTCTTGCGTTCTTCAGGTCGACTAAATAAACGACCGAAATCATCATTCGGCGCTGCTTGCACTTGCGTCATGAATACACTTAGTAGAAAACTTACCAATAAGCTTGTAATTAGAGTGAATGTTTTCATCGTCTTATTCATCATCATAGAACTATCATCAAGGCACTATAGTCATGGAAGTACAGCTGGTTGAACAGGTGTAGGTTCACGCAGTGTTAGCCAATCTATTTCACATGTTGCATGCAGATTTGCAATCAGTTGTTTACTCAACGGCCCACCACCATTCAATCTGGTCACTTCACAGTCGCGCAGCATAAATGGTGTGGCTTTGTTTGCGCTTAATGATTCTGTTAATTGCAGTATATCGCCTTCATGCAGCATATCGAGGTCTAGCTTCATTACTGAACGATGCATGATAAACCCACCCAAACTCGGCGCAAACGTTGGTTTATAGTCTTCTTGCTGACTGATACTGTACTTGATACCGAATAGCTTATGCATTTTATGTTGTGCGCGTAATTCATCTACCCATTCAATACGTCGCTCTTCACCTACAAAGCCTTTATTGATGAGTGCCTGATACTGCGGCAAATATTCAATAATAGTGTCTTTCTCCATACCAGAAGACTGATAACGCTGACGCGCAGAATTGAGCAAGTTCTGTTGTACTTGCAATGCTTGTTCTTGGCTAGCGCGATAGCTCTCAGCAAAAACAATCAATAACGCGACCACAATGACCACCGCCCCTAATACGATTAGAGGGGTTTGAAGTTTACGCCAGTCTTGTGGGGCTAATTTCATTATGAGTTCACTTAAACTACTGCGCCTTTGATACCGTATTTGGTAAAAGCTCTGGTACTTTTAAGATAACTTTAAGCTTAAATAAAGCTGGTTCTTTTTGTGTAGATTGCTCGTCTGTCGTACTGCCCTGCAAATCTACAAAAGAACTTACATTCACTGGCTCTTGCAATACCTCTACCGCAGCTACCCTACTGTCAGCTCTCAAAGTTGCCACAAATCGATTCACGCTGTTCAGCGCACCTCGGTAATCACCCTTGAAGCTTGCTATTTCGGCCGTAACAAAACCCAGCTCACTCAATTTGGTAGTATCTATCGCTATCGATGGATTAACTTGCTGGTTATTAGAAGCCGGTACCGGTACCGCAATCGTTTTATCGTCATCTTTGATATTAATATCATTGGTGAGCAACCAACGTAGCCTGTTGAGCTGAACTTCGGGTGACTTTTCTAATGCTGCACTCACCACTTGCATAATAAGCCGTGGTGATTTTGGGTAGTCCGCTATAGTCTTGTCGAGTTCAACTGCCGTTTTCAAATCGGCAGCGCCAATTGACGTCACAGGAAAATCCTTGGCAACTTCATCATAACGATGTTGTTGTATCTGAGTATCTTGTGTGGCTTGATTAAAGTCTGCTTTAA
>DATHWQ010000045.1:0-38911 GCA_035460465.1 Methylotenera sp.
TTTACATCACTAAAATCCGGATAAGTAATCTCTGTTACATGGTCACCAGGTGCTAATTGCGTCAAAGCCGTATGTCCACTTAAATGCGCACATACTTCTAATAATGATTTTGCTGGGTAGATAATGGCTTCGCGCACCAACGCAGCTTCTGATGCACTATCTTGGGGCAGGATGAATGCACGTTTTGGTGCAGCACCCTGTAACTTATCGTTACCATTAAGGTGCGTTGGCATGCGCATCATGCTGGAAGTCATAGCCAATGCGCCACGGATTGGGCGCAGCTCGCCAGTCAGCGCCAACTCTCCTGCAAACTCATAACGGCTTAGTGGCTCAGTTGGAATCTGTCCTGATGCCGCCAAAATACCTAAAGCAATCGGTAGATCATAGCGCCCACTCTCTTTCGGTAAGTCCGCTGGAGCAAGATTAACAGTGATACGGCGTGCTGGAAATTCAAATTGTGCAGTTTGCAGGGCAGCCCGCACACGGTCTTTGCTTTCTTTAACTTCCGCTTCCGGCAACCCGACAATCGTGAAGCTCGGCAATCCATTAGCTAAATGCACTTCAACCACCACCTCGGGAGCATCCATGCCGCTGAGGGCGCGACTATACAAGACTGCCAGACTCATCGTTACGGCTTGTTCGATTCTTTATCCGAGGTCATTTGCGCTTCTAGCGATGCAAGCTTAGCTTCTAATTCCTCTAGCTTTTGCCTGGCATTTCTTAGCACTTCTGCTTGTATATCAAACTCCTCACGCGAAACAAGCTCCATTTTGGTGAATGCGCCCTTTAATAGTGCATTTACGTTTTTTTCCAAATCAGCCACCGGAGAATTATTAATCAACTCTTTGATTTTATTTGATATTTCACTAATTATATTTGGGTTCAACATAACAATTCCTTGATTTTTATTGCAGTTTAGCAGGTTTCAATGCAAAAATACAAAAGGTACACTGAATCGCTAACTACCTATCTTATTGATTGTAAAGATTATTTATGTTGGCACATGGCTTGCTTAGGATTTAGGTGTATTTTTTCATTCAATATCTATTTGAGGAGTTAAGCAATATGCGTAAATCACTATTACTAACGGCGGTACTAGGCGCACTTACAATGCCTTCAGTGTCTTTCGCTGAAGATGCAGCACCTGCTGCTGCCCCTGCATCACCACACACGTTCACATACAACATGGGTCTTTATAGCCAATATATTTTCCGTGGTTTGACACAAACGTCACAACGCCCAGCCATTCAAGGCGGCGCTGACTACTCACATTCAAGTGGCTTATACGCTGGTGTTTGGGGTTCAAATATTAGCTGGTTAGAAGATGGTGGCGTTTACCAAAACTCTAGCTTAGAGCTTGATCTTTATGGTGGTTACGCAAGTACTTTTGGTGATTCTGGCGTTGGTTACAATGTTGGTTTACTCCAGTACATCTACCCAGGTGACAAAATCAATCCAAATTTCAGAAATGCTGAAACAACTGAAGTATACGGTTCACTTTCATACAAATGGTTACAAGCTAAAGTTTCTGTTGTAGCTTCTGACGGTGCATTTGGTTTAAAAAATGCTGATGGTTCATATTACGCAGAACTAAATGCTAACTATCCAATCGGCGAAACTGGTTTCACTGTTAATGCTCACGTTGGTCGTCAAGACTTCAGCGGCAAAACAGAAGGTGCTAAAAATGATTTAGGTTCATACACAGACTGGAAACTTGGCCTAACTAAATCATGGAGCAATGGTGTTAACGTTGGTGGTTACTACACTGACACAAACGGCCGTGATTCATTCTACGGCGATGCATTGTTTGCCGGCGGTGGTATTGCTGATGAGCAATTCACAGTATTCGTTCAAAAAACGTTCTAATTTCGTTAGTACGTAATCTCAGTAAATGTACAGCAAAAGTAAATCCATCTATTTTTGCTGTGCAATTACATTCACTAGGGGGCACTCATGAAATTTGTATCCGCAATTATCAAGCCGTTTAAGCTTGACGAGGTTCGTGAAGCATTGTCTGCCATTGGCGTACAAGGCATCACGGTTACTGAAGTTAAAGGCTTTGGCCGCCAAAAAGGCCACACCGAGCTTTATCGCGGTGCTGAATATGTGGTAGATTTTTTACCAAAAGTAAAATTAGAAGTCGCAATTAAAGATGATTTGTTAGACCAAGTAGTGGATGCGATTGAAAAATCGGCAGCCACTGGCAAAATTGGTGATGGCAAGATTTTTGTCTTTAATCTCGAACAAGTTTATCGCATCCGCACCGGTGAAACCGGCGTAGAAGCTTTATAAGGGGATCATGATGAAAAAGTTACTTTCGACACTTGCCTTAGTCAGCTTGCTGGGCTTTGGCTTTATTGGCAATACATTTGCTGAAGATGCAGCACCCGCTGCTGATGCAGCGGCTGTAGTTGCGCCTGAAGCTGCAGCGCCTGCTGAAGCCGCGGCTCCTGCAGAGGCAGCACCAGCTACAGAAACGGCTGCGCCAGCTGCAGCAACTCCAGTGCCTGACAAAGGCGACACTGCTTGGATGTTAATCGCTACCGTACTCGTTACGTTAATGGTAATCCCAGGCTTGGCTTTATTCTACGGTGGTTTGGTACGCCAAAAGAATATGCTTTCTGTACTCATGCAAGTTTTTGTAGTGTTCTCATTAATGGGCGTGTTATGGGCTCTATATGGCTACAGCGTTGCATTCACAGGCGGTAATCCATTCTTTGGTGGTTTAGGTAAAGCATTCTTGGCTGGCGTAACACCTGAGTCATTAGGCGCTACATTCAGCAAAGGTGTTTACATTCCTGAACTCGTATTCGTTGCTTTCCAATTAACGTTTGCTGCAATCACACCAGCTTTGATTATCGGTGCATTTGCTGAGCGTATGAAGTTCTCAGCTGTATTAGCATTCATGGTGTTATGGTTCACATTCGCTTACTTGCCAATGGCACACATGGTTTGGTATTGGGACGGTCCAGATGCAATCACGACTGCAGAATCACTCAATACAGTATTAGCTAACGCTGGCTGGTTATGGGCTAAAGGCGCACTAGACTTTGCTGGTGGTACTGTAGTTCACATCAATGCAGGTATCGCTGGTTTAGTAGCTGCATTCATGGTCGGCAAACGTATCGGTTACGGTAAAGAAGCAATGACTCCACACAGCTTGACTCTAACGATGACAGGCGCTGCTTTACTATGGGTGGGTTGGTTCGGTTTCAACGCTGGTTCAAACCTTGAAGCTAACGGTTACGCTGCATTAGCTTTAGTTAACACAATGATTGCAACTGGTGCTGCTACTTTATCTTGGACATTCTCTGAGTGGCTAGTTAAAGGCAAACCATCTATGTTGGGTGCTGCTTCAGGTGCTGTTGCTGGCTTGGTTGCAATTACACCAGCATGTGGCTTTGTAGGCCCAATGGGCGCTATCATCATCGGCTTAGTTGTTTCACCAGTTTGCTACTTCTTCGTAGCGAAAGTGAAATACATGTTCGGTTATGATGATGCACTTGACGTATTCGGCGTGCATGCTATCGGCGGTATCGTAGGTGCATTGTTAACAGGTGTATTTGTTAACCCAGCACTTGGTGGTGCAGGCGTAATCGACTACGTAGCTAACGGCGTAGCAGCTTACGACTTTGGTGCACAAATGACTGCTCAGATCTACGCAGTTGTGACTGCAATCGTAGTTTCTGCAGTTGTGTCATTCATCGCATTGAAAATTGTAGATGTCTTAATCGGTCTACGTGTTACTGAAGAATCTGAGCGTGAAGGCTTGGATACAACAGAGCATGGCGAACGTGCATACCATAACTAATTAATTTAGTTAGTTGCAGAAAAGGGCGCGTAAGCGCCCTTTTTTACGTCTATTATTTCTATAAATAAAATTTCAAACAAAAAGTAGTTGACACACAAAACTAAATAACTAATTATATAGTTATGAAGTCAATCACTGACATGCCCATAGAGTTTAAAGATACCGCAGCGACATTTATCGCGCTCGGCGATGAGCATCGTCAACGCATCTTGTTAGCCTTTGAAAAAGGCGAGCGATTGAACATCTTGCAAATAGTCTCAACCACTACATTAAGCCGTACCGCAGTGACGCATCACCTCAAAGTGCTGCATGGAGCCGGTGTGCTGAGTTCTGAAAAAATCGGCAAGGAAGTGTATTTCTGGATTAATCGTAGCAATGTTCTAGCGGCATTACAAAGTGTTCTGACTTACATTGAAAATGAAACTTAACCAATAAAAAAACTAAAAGGGTCGTTCATGGTTGCAACAGTTTTAAGATTTATTTGCCGTCTCGTCTTCCGCGTCGAGGTCGCAGGCATCGCCAATATTCCACAACAAAATAAACTTCTCATTATTGCCAATCACGAGTCGTTTCTGGATGGCTTATTGCTGGGTTTATTCCTACCGATACGCGCAACGTTTGTGGTGCATACCAAGGTATTAGATAGCTGGCTCTTTAGACAAGTGTTGCGCTTAACCCCTTTTTTAGCGGTCGACCCAACTTCACCTTTAGCCATGAAGAAAATCATCAAGCTATTAGAAGCAGGTAAACCTGTAGTGATTTTTCCTGAAGGGCGCATCACCTTAACCGGCTCTTTGATGAAGATATATGATGGCCCTGGTTTCGTAGCTGCTAAAACCGGTGCAACCATTTTGCCAGTGCGTATCGATGGTGCCGCACGCTCCTATTTCAGTCGTTTGCAACATAGTGAATCCAAAACACTATTTCCAAAAGTCTCCATTACAATCCTTCCGACCACCCACATCGCCATGCCGGACGCGCCCACAGCGAAATTAAGACGTCGATTATCAGGTGATGCCATACGTCGTGAAATGCAAAAAATGCTGTTTAGTTCAGCGCCCATCAATACCTTATTCGAAGCATTTTTAGATGCGATCTCAATCTATGGCCGCAAAACCGCCCTTGTCGAAGATATGCGTCAGATAGAAGAAAGCTATGGCGAATTATTGAAAAAGAGCCTGGCCTTGGGGCGCATCGCCAGCAAAGTAACGACGCCACATGAAAATGTTGGTGTATTAATGCCTAACGTCACCAATACCATCTGCTTGGTGTTTGGTATGAGTGCATTTGCACGTGTACCCGCCATGCTTAACTATACCTCTGGTAGCGCGGGTATACAAAACGCCTGTACTGTCGCCTGCATCAAAACCATTATTTCATCGCGCGAATTCATTAAAGTCGCCAAACTTGAAGAAGTGGTCGCAGGCTTAAAAGATGTCAAAGTACTTTACCTAGAAGACTTACGTGCCTCATTCAATTTTCTGGATAAAGTCTGGCTCATAGGCTTTGCTTTGTGGTTGCCTAGATTAGCCATCAAGAAAAGCCATTCTACCGACCCGGCCGTGGTGCTATTTACTTCTGGCTCTGAAGGCAAACCCAAAGGTGTAGTCCATTCGCATGGCAATATATTGGCCAATATTGCACAAATCAAATCCGTTATTGATTTTTCTATCCAAGATAAATTCATGATGGTGTTACCGCTATTCCATGCTTTTGGTTTTACCTGCGGTGCGATCATGCCATTGGTTACCGGCACGCGTCTCTTTGTTTACCCCTCGCCATTGCATTACCGCGTGATTCCGGAAGTGATTTATGACCGCGGCTGTACCGTGTTATTCGGCACCAGTACGTTCTTATCCAACTACGCCAAGTTTGCAAATCCCTATGATTTTTACAAATTACGTTATGTAGTAGCCGGTGCGGAAAAACTAAACGAAGAAGTACGTAAAACATGGGCAGACAAGTTTGGCATCCGCATCTTGGAAGGCTATGGCGCAACAGAGTGCGCTCCGGTATTGGCTGTTAACACACCCATGGCCAATAGAAACGGTTCAGTAGGCACCTTAATGCCTGGCCTGGAAGCCAATCTGGAAGCGGTTCCTGGCATAGACTCCGGCGGTTTATTGTTCGTGCGTGGCCCAAATGTGATGCTCGGTTATTATTTGTATGACAAACCTGGCGTGATCCAAGCCCCCGAGGATAACTGGTACAACACGGGCGACATTGTCGAAATCGACAGCGATGGCTTCGTCATCATCAAAGGCCGCGTCAAACGCTTTGCCAAGATTGCCGGTGAAATGGTCTCGCTGGAAACTGTTGAAGACATTGCCAACCATACCTCACCCCAACATCAGCATGCCGCCACTACGCAAACCGACTTACAGCGTGGCGAAAACATTATTCTTTACACCACAGATGCAACACTCACTCGCGAGCAACTTAGCGCCAGCGCTAAAGAGCTGGGCAGCCCGGAACTCGCCATCGCACGCAAGATTATCTTGATAGAAGAACTACCGTTATTAGGCACCGGCAAAACCGATTATGTGACCTTGAAGCAAATGGCTGAGAGTGCAGAATAACGATGAACCGCAGGCAATTCTTGAATAAAAGTTTGCTGGGTAGTGCAGCATTATTAGCCACCTCAAGTCTAGGCTATGCAGGCATTAGATTTTTGCCAGAATCCGGTCTGAACAACCCGTGCTTAGCGGGCTTGCCAGATGACTTGAAGAATCATCCTCTCATGGCAAAAATATGGGAGGGCATTGATGCTGCGCAGGTATGGGACAGCCATGTGCATATCGTGGGTGTTGGTGATGCTGACCCTGAAGGCAAGCAGGACCTAGTATGGTTCAACCCGAATATGGACAGCTATTGGCACCCCATACTCAAAATACAAAAAAAGTTTTACATGAATGGTGGTTGCGTTAATACCGATAGAGTCGACCACAGTTACGTCGAGCGCCTAGTACAAATCTCCAAAGAAATGCCCGCCGGATATAAATCGATGCTGTTTGCTTTCGACTGGTATCACGATGAACAAGGCCATCCCGACAAAATCCACTCCATTTTCCATGTGCCGGATCAATATGTGGCCGATATCGCCAGGCAATACCCGCAACATTTTGAATGGGTGGCATCCATCCATCCTTACCGTCAAGACTGCGTCGATGCGATTGAAAAAGCCCACGCATTAGGCGCGTGTGCCATTAAATGGCTGCCTTCCGGCATGGGTATAGATCCTGCCTCACCAAAATGCGATAAGTTTTACCAAAAACTGCATGATCTAGACTTGCCTATTATCAGCCACACCGGTCGCGAAAGCGCTGTACAAGGCGGCGATCAGGCACATGGCAATCCACTTAGAATGCGACGTGCGCTAGATGCAGGTGTACGCGTAGTACTAGCTCACTGTGCTAGTGATGGCCATGATGAAGACTTAGATAACAATAATCGATCTATCAAAAGCTTCGACTTATTTAGCCGCTTGATGAATACACCGGCTTACGAAAAGCTAGTGTTTGGCGAGATTTCCGCACTCACGCTGTTTAATCACGCTTGGGCAATCAAGCCTATATTAGCCCGCCCAGATTGGCATCGCCGCTTGATTAATGGTTCAGATTATCCACTGCCCGGCATCGTGCCGCTGGTCTCCACTAAAGAACTTGCCTTTATGGGTTTACTGAAAGTCGAGCATTTGCTATTCCTGCAGAACCTGCGTCACTACAACCCATTGATGTTTGATTTTGCTACAAAACGCCTTATCAATTTCGAAGGCAATGCATTTACCAAATCAACTTTTGAAACCAGAAATTTCTTTGAGAAAGCCAAGGCATGAGTTCCCTCAACAACATACAAATACAATCGCTCACTTCACGCGGCATGATCGCAGTCTTGACTGCGCAGTTCTTATCTGCCCTGGCAGACAACGCCTTATTATTCGCAGCGATTGCGTTATTGCTTTCCCATAGTGCGCCTAGTTGGCAGATTCCCATGTTGCAGGAATTCTTTGTCGTAGCCTTTATTCTGCTGGCGCCGTTTGTAGGTCCTTTTGCCGATGGGTTCCCTAAAGGTCGGGTAATGATGATTGCAAACATACTTAAGTTTATAGGTGCAAGCACTATGTTGCTGGGCGTCAATCCACTATTTAGTTATGGTTTGGTCGGCATAGGGGCGGCGGCTTATTCACCGGCAAAATACGGCATATTAAGTGAGTTGGTGAGTGAAAAAAACCTCGTCAAAGCCAACGGCATGATGGAAGGTTCCACTATCGTTGCGATTCTATTAGGTGCGGTATTAGGCGGCATGCTGGCAGATAGCTCCGTCAATCTGGCATTGATGACGGTATGTGGTTGTTACTTGACGGCAGCTTTTGCCAACACCTTGATTCCACGCTTACCTGCATTCAAACCAAACCAGCCTTTTGCCTTTTTTCCATTGGTCAGAAATTTCATTCATGCACTTAAAACCTTATTCGGTAATCGCGATGCTCGATTATCTCTGCTAGGCACTAGCGTGTTCTGGGGAGCGGGCTCCACCTTGCGTTTATTACTAGTGGCGTGGGTGCCGGTAGCTTTGCACATCACCGACCTTAGCATGCCGGCCAATATGAGCGGTGCTGTGGCGATTGGTATTGCCGTTGGTGCAGCGTTGGCAGCCAGCACAATTAGCCTACGTAACATCAACCGCGTATTGCCGGTAGGCATGGCGATTGGCCTTTTAATCATGGCGTTTGCTCATGTTTCAAATATCTACATCGCTCTCGGATTTTTAATCCTCATCGGCGTTACCGGCGGCTTTTATGTGGTGCCGCTTAATGCCTTATTGCAAGAGCGTGGCCATGAAACAGTAGGTGCCGGCAATGCAGTAGCAGTACAGAATTTCTTCGAGAACTGTACGATGTTAACCATGGTAGGCTTGTATGTCATGATGCAGAAAAACGGTTTTCCTGTGGTGCAGACAGCGACCATTTTCGGCGCAGTGATTTTTGTCAGCATCAGTTTGCTGGCTCTGGCAAGAGCCTTAAAAAAATAGGGTTGATTCAAGGAAGAGCAGTCGATAAAGCTTTATCGTGCGTAAAGCTTTATAATCTCGCTTTTACTTGATTCAAAGAATTATTGACTCATGACTACGAAAAGTACCCTTACTAAAATTTGGCAGCGCTTCAGCTTTAGCGGGCCTTACGCACCATTAGTTGCAATGTTTGCCATCAGCTTGGTTGTGCTTACACTGTCCCGCTTCGGTTTAGTGTTATGGAAACTAGACCGCGTCAACGCCACAGGCCATTTAAGTGAATTACTCCTGCAAGGCTTACGTGTAGATATCATTCAATTGTGTTTGCTAAGTCTGGTTCCCATATTGTTATTGCCTATTTTCGCCCTCTGCAAATGGTGGCGCGGTTGGCAAACTTTTACCTATCTATGGACAGTGCTTGCTGTGGTGTTGCTGGTATTTTTAGAGGTTGCCACGCCTGGTTTTATTGCCGAATACGATGTGCGGCCGAATCGGATTTTTGTTGAGTATCTAAAATACCCGCATGAAGTCATGAGCATGTTATGGGTCGGCTTCCGTATCCATATATTCGCCAGTTTGATATTTATTGCGCTCACTGTTTACGTGATGCGTAAACTTATGAAACCATGGCTCACCACTAAATCCAGCTGGAGTGTCACAAAAACACTAGTAACATGGCCGCTGATTTTCATTTTGGTGGCATTTGGCATTCGCTCTACTATTGGGCACCGCCCAGCTAACCCGGCCATGTTTGCAATTACTGCGGACAGCATGGTCAATAGCCTAGTACTGAATTCCGGCTACTCTGTCACTTACGCGACTTACAATCTCATCAAGGAAGACAAATCGAGCGAGATGTACGGAAAAATGCCACGTGAGGAAATCTTCAAGCTCACAGGTAACCAAGATACCGATATTCCGACTTTGAAAACACTCATTCCAAGTCAAAAACGGGAGAAGCCACTCAATTTGGTGATCATCCTGCAAGAAAGCCTAGGCGCAACTTTTGTAGAATCACTTGGCGGTGTGCCAGTGACCCCAAACCTGGAAAGACTGAAGGAACAAGGTATTTGGTTCGAGCAACTTTACGCAACTGGCACACGCTCAGTACGCGGTATTGAGGCTGTCATCACCGGCTTCCAACCTACGCCGGCAGACAGTACGGTCAAACTCTCAAAATCACAAAAGAACTTCTTTACCTTAGCAGCACTGTTATCCAAACAAGGTTATAACACCGAATTTATCTATGGCGGCGAGTCTCACTTTGACAATATGCGCGGCTTTTTTACTGGTAACGGCTTTCAACATATTGTCGAACAGAAAGACTATAAGAACCCTGTATTCGTGGGTAGCTGGGGTGCGTCTGATGAGGACTTATTGAATAAAACGCACGAACAATTGTTGGCACATCACGCATCCGGAAAACCATTCTTTACATTAGCGTTCTCATCATCTAACCATGCACCGTTCGAGTTTCCTGATGGTCGTATCGAGCTCTATGATCAACTCAAGGCCACCGACAACAATGCTGTGAAATACGCAGACTATGCAATCGGTCAGTTTTTTGAAAAAGCGCAAAAAAGTGACTACTGGAAAGACACGGTCTTTCTCATCGTCGCCGACCACGACATTCGTGTACGTGGCGATACCTTGGTGCCGATTGAGCGTTTCCACATCCCAGGACTTATCCTCGGCGCAGATATCAAACCGCAACGCTTAACTACTGTCGCAAGCCAAATTGATTTACCGGTGACGATGCTATCGCTGATGGGCATCCAAGCACAGCATCCGATGACCGGGCGTGATTTATCTAGCGAAGCGCCTGATACCAAGGGTCGCGCCATGATGCAATACACCGATAACTTTGCCTGGATGGAAGAAAATGCAGATGCCAAACAAGTAGTGGTACTACGTGCCGGCAAAGCACCTGCACATGGTGTGTATGATGCAAAAATCAAGAAATTGGCTGAAGCAACACCGCCACAGAATGCCAAAGTACTTGAACAGCGTGCGCTGGCCAACTCTTTATTACCTGACTTGCTCTACAAAGAACAACGCTACCGTTTACCTTAGCCTGTATAAATGACCGCTTCCAGAAATCCGCCCAAAAAACAAGCCAGCATGCTGACATGGCCCATCATTCGCATGGGCTTGTCTTATATTTTAAGCGGCAAACTTTACGTTAAGCACGGACACTTGCCCATCACTGGGCATACCGTACCGGCAGACTTTATTGGCGTGTGTGTGGCCTCCGCTCAAGATGCGGTGATGGATGATTATGTCATTCAACAGCTCAATGCATTAGGCACGAAACAAGTACGATTAGATTTCACCTATGGCGACCTCACTAGCTTCAATGCACGCTTCTTAGAAAGACTCATCGCCGATAATTTTAAAGTGACTTTACATATTGTGCAGCCGTTTAACAGCGCAAGAAATATGGAAAGCGCATCTGAACAAGCTACATGGCAAGGATTCTTAATTGAAGTATTGAATCGCTTTGGTAAACAAGTCGCCCGTATCGAGATTGGCACTACCATCAACCGTAAACGCTGGGCAGGCTACACTGTAGATGGCTTTTTGCACGCTTGGGATATTGCTTATACCGAAGTCAAAAAACGCCGTATTCCACTTGCCGGACCGAATGTTACCGACTTTGAGCCTATCTACAATATCGCTATTCTGAAAATCCTAAAGGCAAAAAATCAGCTGCCGGATATTCACACTAACAACATGTTCAGCGAGCGCGTGACCGAGCCAGAACGCTTTGATCACCGCATCTTTAAATATCGTTGGGCCACAATATTTAAAGTAAACCTCATTAAAAAAGTACGCTTCCTCAAAAAGATCAGCACTGATTTTGGCGTTAGTTCACTCATGTCGCCGGCAGCATTCTGGGCCATCTATCGTATTCAACGCATTCTACCGGTAGGTGCGCAGAAACAGGCAGATTACGCTGCAAGATACATGCTGCTCAATGCCGCTTCTGGTGCATTAGACCAAGCATACTGGGGTGCCTTTATCTGCCATCGTGAAGGACTAATTGATGATGGCTTAAAAGATGCTGATTACCCCGTGCTTGAACGCGTTGCGCATTATGCGAACGTGGATGGAGATATTAAAAACTTTAAGCCCTATCCTAGTTTTAGTGCCATCAAAACGGTCGCCAACATTGTACAAGGCGCCCGTTATACAGCAACCCTAGCTAGCAGTAATGGTTTGGAAATGCACCATTTTCAAACCATGCAACATGAAATTCATGCCATCTGGACAATTAATGGCAAGGTCGCTTTCTTAGAAGATATTTACCCTGAAGATGACATTCAGCAAGCCGAAATCATCAATCGTGATGGGCAGCAAATATCAGGAAAATCGGTTTTGATTACAGAATCCCCCATCTATTTGCGTTGGCCGAAAGGTTACCAAGCAACGACCGTCGCTAATCCGAAATTAGCCAAAGACCTGACCATACATACCCATATCGAAGGTTTAAACTACTATCCATTTCGTCAAGATGATTGGTTTGGTTTGATTCTCGCCAAGGACGCTGACGAAGCCGTATTACTGGCTCAGCAACTTAATCCTGCGCAATTAGTGAGTCCGAAAAAAGAAGGCGCTTTGCGTCACGCGCGTAACGCCATCTGGGCAATCATCGACCCACGCAACCACGCGCAACAAATCACCATTAAACAGCCCGTTAAAATGTACCCGCATAAAGCATTCCTTGATCGCTTTAAACCCAGCAAAGCCAAGCGCAGTTGGAATGGTGCCGTTGAGCTATTGAGACGCGGTATAGACACTGCGCATCCGGTTGCATTTTTTGAAAAGCAGGGCGATGTTTCACTAAAACAAAACTTCTATATTTGTGACTTTGTAAAAGCAGATTGCTCAATTGGTGAAATGTTTATTAGCTTTGCTAAAGGCAACAAGGAGTTCGCTAATAAAGATGGTCATGTGATTAGCGCTGAAGAAACCTATATACAACTGGCACATTACCTTAACAATATGCACAAACGTGGCGTCTATTTTAGGGATCTATCCGGCGGCAATGTGCTGGTGAAAATACTAGCCAACAAAACATTACACTTCTCACTCATTGATACCGCACGTGCCCGCTTCTTTGCACCGCCGATGAACATGAGTCATCGACTCTCTGATATGACCCGCGTTTGCAATAAGCTACATTGGGAAGGGCGCGAGCGCCTGATGAGCCTATATTTGGCCAATACCGGCAGGAAATTTAGCTTTAAATATAAATTGGCGTTCTATCTTTACGATTTTAAAGTAGATCTAAAAAGAAAGATCGGGCGCAAAGGTATCAAAAAACTCATTAAAAAATTGAAGCAGTTAAAACCTCAACCTTAAATATCTAATGATTTTCATTAGACTTTTTTAATGACTGGTGTCGTGTTGTTAATGTGAGTTGGCCGTATGATGCATCACACGTAATGCAAATGCTTTTAAGCGCTAGCGTAACGAATTAATCAAAAAGGAGAACTACTATGTGGACAAAACCAGCTGCTACTGAAATGCGTTTCGGTTTCGAAGTTACAATGTACGTAATGAACAAGTAAGTTCAACGTATATTAAAAAAGGATGCTTCTGGCATCCTTTTTTATTGTCTGTAACTTACCAAGTTTACTCAAGCCAAATTATTTACCAAGTTATTTAGGTAGAACAAACTCTTTAGGTAAGAACACCCAAATCTTACCAGACTGTTTCATTGCGCCTGCTTTCGCACCCGCTTCATTACCTGCACCCCAGAAGAAATCAGCTCGCACACCGCCTTTAATCGCGCCGCCAGTGTCTTGCGCCATCATCATGCGTTTTAGCGGTTTGGGGCTATTAGGCTCGGTAGTAGATAAAAACACAGGCGCCCCTAGTGGTACGTATTTGGGATCAACCGCAACACTTTTTTCTGCCAGTATAGGCACGCCCAGCGCGCCTAACGGCCCAGGCAAGCCTGCAGGTAACTCCCGGAAAAATACATAACTGGGGTTCTGGTTCAGCAACTCGCGCAACTTGCCCAAGTTATTACGTGCCCAATTCTTGATGCCTTGCATCGAGGCTTTATCCAATGTTAACTCTCCGCGCTCAACCAGCAAGCGTCCGATTGAATTGTAGGTATGACCGTTCTGATCTGCATAACCCACATGTACTTGCTCGCCACTCTCTAGCTGCACTAACCCTGAACCCTGAATCTGCAAGAAGAAGACATCAATAATATCGTCGATATAGATAAATTCGCGCCCTTTGATAGGCGATGCCTCAGTTTCGATTTCTGCCCGATTGTAATAGGGTACTAATTTATTGCCGACCAGTCTGCCACGTACCCGCTTGAATTTAAGCTCAGGATAAATACTATCCAACTCAACCGTTATCATATCGTTAGGTGACTGGTATAAAGGGTAAGGATATTGGGCCGACTTTGTACGGCTGCCCTTTAACAAAGGTTCATAGTAACCAGTAATCAAACCGTTATCGGTACCGTCGGCATTAGTCGTTTTATAAACTGAGAAATATTGCTTGAAATAATCCTGCACTCCACTGTCACTAGGTTTACCGGCTGTCTGGCTATTAAGTTCGTTAGCGGCACTACAGGCTTTTTGCCACACTGGTCTAGCCGCTAGCGCACTACAGCTTTGCATCCAAGCTGGCCACGCTAGGCTCAAATTATCCTGACTCAGTCCATCCACATCTTCCCATTTAGCAGGCTTTAATAGACTGTAGTCGGCAACTTTTGCCGCCGCTTCTGTCGATTTGGTTCCGGTAACCGGAGCTGATTTACTTAACTCAGGAAGTTGTACGGGTGGGGATTCTGCAGTTTTACAGTCACATTCAACAGAGGGTGCGTTTGGTTTTACTATCGCAGTGTTCTTTACATTTTTTTTAGCACACGAGCTCAGCATGCCCGCCGCAAATATCACTAAAAAAAGCACTACTATTTTTTTTATCAATTTATATAAACCTAGTCATCATTGAAGATAGTTTCTTAAGCAAGCATCTAGTGCAACACCCTAGGCATAGACAGCACAAAAGGATGAATAATTGCATCAAACCTGACACCATCTTCTGCAACCATCTCATAGGTACCGTGCATTTCGCCCATAGGCGTATTGAGAACGGTACCACTGGTATATTCAAAATGCTCTTCTGGATTAAGTAGCGGTTGCTCGCCTACCACGCCCAACCCTCTTACTTCTTGTTGTTCGCCACTTGCTTCTGAGATGATCCAATGCCGACTAATTAATTGTGCAGGGACATTACCAGTATTGGTGATTTTAACGTGGTAAGCGAATGCATAGCGATTATGCTCAATGTCTGATTGCTCAGGAATAAAAGTCGCCTCAACAGTTACTGAGCACTCGTAGTGTTTAGTGTTTGCCATTTTATGAATTATGCAATCAAACCGGTTGTAGGAGAGCTTGGGCTGGCCGAATAAAGTTTTTTGGCCATACGCCCCGCAAGATAAGCTTCTCGCCCTGCCTCAACTGCTTTTTTCATTGCGCCTGCCATTAAAATAGGGTCGCGTGCCGCGGCAATCGCGGTGTTCATCAGTACGCCTTGGCAACCAAGTTCCATCGCAATCGCCGCATCCGAGGCAGTACCAACACCTGCATCCACTAGCACTGGGATCTTGGCATTTTCAATAATGATTTGCAGATTCCATGGATTCAAGATACCCATACCAGATCCAATGAGCGAGGCAAGTGGCATCACCGCACAACAACCGATCTCTTCCAACTGCTTGGCGATGATAGGGTCATCTGAACAGTACACCATGACATCAAAGCCATCTTTGACCAACACTTTGGCCGCTGCAATGGTTTCAATCATGTTTGGATAAAGCGTATTAGGGTCGCCCAACACTTCTAACTTGACTAACTTATGCCCATCCAGCAACTCGCGCGCTAAACGCAAGGTACGTACGGCATCATCGGCTGAATAACAACCTGCTGTATTCGGTAAATACGTAAATTCTTCCGGTGGTAAATAATCCAACAATGAAGGTTCGCCAGCGGTTTGACCAATATTGGTACGACGGATCGCCACCGTAACAATCTGCGCACCACTGGCGTCAATTGCTGCACGTGTTTGTGCGAAATCTTGGTATTTACCGGTACCTACCAATAAACGTGAATGGTAAGTTTTATCTGCAATTTTTAATGAATCTGACAACTTTTATCCTTTGATTACTTTTGAGTGCTGGTCTATGGCAGGGTGCAATTAACCGCCACCTACTGCACCTACGATTTCCAGCTTATCGCCATCCCGCAGTTGCGTATCTGCAAACTGGCTACGCGGCACAATCTCACCATTGCACTCAATGGCGAGGCGCTTGCCCTCTAAATTAAGATTCGTCACTAAATGGGCGACACTAAGTATCGCGCCATCGAAACTACGCGGTTTTCCGTTAATGATCAGTTGCATGGTTGATTGAATGGTGGCTTGCATGGATTGATAGTGTGATATTCAAGTCAAGAATTATGTAAGTTTGCTCGGCTTATACTGACTAAATCTTGCAAGCAATAAACAATAATTACATTTCAAAACATCATTTTACGAAAATAGTGAGGTCTTTAGCAAACCTTATATGGATTATTTCATGTCATCCAAGAATGCAATTGATACGTTGATGGTTATATTTGATAGAAATAGAATAAGAAGTACCGACTAACTTAATGATATTCATTAGGAATTTTTTAATATATACTGACTCTTATCCGTCTGAGACAAAATTTCAACGGACTTTGATAACTCCCAAAAGGGGAAAACTATGTACATAGCTACACACAAAACCACAACATCCGCGCCTGTCATTTCTGAGCGCAATCAATCCAACCAAAACAGCAAAGTTAAGTTAGCCAAGAGCAATGCTCTGAATAACGAGCAGCTAAGCACGACACCAGACGATGCAACGACCTTTACCCAGGGCAATCTGGCAAGACTACTCGCCTCATGCGGTGATTGTGTTTAAGCCGAAGGCGCTTCAAAGCCTTCACCAACAAAAGACTTTAATCTCAAAGTAATAGCAAACTGGGCTAGGCCACTAGTCGGAAAGTAATTTTCCTCTAAAACTAGCGACCACTTGTTAGGCTATCATCAGGGCGCAGCTACCGCCACCAACCCCAAATCTATATTGTAGGTTTCAGCAAAATCAGGATCGATTGTTTCTAGAGTTTTGCTAATTTTGCTTACTTCGGGCGTATCACCCTGCGCTTTTGCTAATAAGCCTAGCTGATAATAAGCGCTTGAATGTTTAGGCGCCAATGCCAGCACTTTGTTATAACTTTGTTTAGCTTTATCTAACTCTTGCAAACCCTGCTGGGCTAAGCCCAAGTGCATCCACGCCTCTGGATTATCTTTCTCTACGGTCACCCATGCTTTAGAAATAAGTTCCAAGGTACTCCAAGCCTCAGTTTGCAAAGGCTGCACTACTTGCATAAAGAACGGACGCTCTTTCTCTGGCACATCCCAAAAGGGAGATTCAACAGGTGTGGTTAATTGAATATCAGGTTGTTTCAGTAAGGCCTGTACCCATTCTACCGGCAGACTATAATAGTACGCGTTGCGCCCGGGGCTTTTAAATGTAGTAAAGCCAACCAGTTTGCCATCGTAATTCAGTAATGCTCCACCGCTTGCACCCATTCTGAAGCCGGCAGTCGTGCGCACTAACAGCCCATTATCAAATGGGATTAATGCTTTGACACTACCAAATGATTCGACAGGCCTAGGTGAGTTGCCGGAAAAACCAAGCGCCAATATGTGCTGCTCGTATTGCAGTGAAGCAGTCTCGCCGTGCTCGAATGGTTTAAGCGGTAAATCATCAAATTTCAAAATACATAAATCATGTCGCCAGTCTGCCTTCATGGCGATTGGCGCGTAGCTAGTGCCTAATTTATAAACTGAAATACCGCGTGCATTAGCAACCACATGGCAATTAGTCGCCACGTGATTCTCGGCCACCACCACGCCAGAGCCCACGCCAAGCTGGCCATTTTTATCATCAATACGTACTTTTGCTACCGAATTGCTTAACGCAAGTAAAAATTCCGGCTTAGGCGCTTGTCCATAAGCAAAACTCACAGAAAACAAATTGGCAAACAATAATGCTCTACAGGTGAAATGGCGCATATATCCCCTAGATCTTATAGTCATTATATTTTTTGTGTCATTACTAACATTGAGACTTTAATTAGCATAAAGTTCTGCCTTAAATTCACCGCCACAGGAATCACTGCAACCCTAAACCACTGATGGCGTTGTACAATTATGGCTGAGAATAATTTTTACCCCTATCGAAAGTTAAAGAATAAGTTATGAACGTTCAAAGCCATATCGCAGATATCAATACACCTACCGGTGTGATGCGCACCTATATTCACCGCCCTACGAATGAAGGCAAATACCCAGCCATCTTGTTTTACTCAGAAATTTTCCAACAAACCGGCCCAATAGAACGTGCTGCTAAAATCATGGCGAGCCACGGTTATGCTGTATTAGTACCGGAAGTATTTCATGAACTCAACCCGATTGGCACGGTATTGGGCTATGACGATGCAGGCCGCGATAAAGGCAATGCTGACAAGGCTGCAAAAGATGTACAAGGTTACGATACTGATAATGCCGCGATGATTGCGTTTATCAAACAACAAGCTTGGTATAACGGCAATATTGGCGCAATGGGCTTCTGTATCGGCGGTCACTTGGCTTTCCGCGCAGCGTTACAGCCTGAAATCAAAGGCACCGCTTGTTTCTATGCGACTGATTTGCACACGCAAATCATTCCAAATAAAGCTGGTCAGCACAGCATGGATAGACTGAAAGATATTTCAGGTGAAATGCTCATGATTTGGGGCAAGCAAGATAACCATATCCCAACCGCTGGTCGTGCTGACGTGTATAAAAAAATGACCGATGCCAACCTATTATTCACTTGGCATGAATTCAACGCACAACATGCGTTTATGCGCGATGAGGGCGAACGTTATGACCCACAAACTGCAGCCCTAGGCTATCAGTTAGCACTTAACTTGTTCAGCAGAACGCTTTCTCAATAATTGCGCGCTTAACAAGCAATAAAAAAGCCCCTTATCGGGGCTTTTTTATTGCTTAGAGAAAATTAAACCTCTAATTGTGGGCGACCAGCTTCAGGCCAATCCAGATGGTAGAACTGACCACGTGGTTGATCTTTACGCTCATAAGTATGCGCGCCGAAGAAGTCACGTTGACCTTGCAATAAGTTCGCTGGTAAGTCAGCACTGCGGTAACCATCGTAATAAGCCAAAGCAGCCGCAAAGCCTTGCGCTGGAATGCCGTTAGTCACTGCCAAGGCAATCACTTTACGCCAGCCAGCTTGACCTTCATTCATCGCATTGGTGAAGTATGGGTCTAGCATCAAGTTTTTCAAACGTGAGTTCAATGCATACGCATCAGTGATTTTTTGCAGGAAGCGTGCACGGATGATACAACCGCCGCGCCAGATTTGTGCAATCTCACCGAAGTTAAGCTTCCAGTTATAAGCCACTTGCGCTTTATCAATGAGTTGGAAACCTTGTGCGTAAGCACAGATTTTTGAGCAATAAAGTGCGTTTTTAATCGCTTCAATAATCGCTGCTTTATCTGTTTCTTTTACAAGCACAGGGCCTTTTAAGATTTTGCTGGCTTCTACACGCTCTTCTTTTAAACTTGAAAGTGCACGTGCATAAACTGCTGCTGCAATCGCATTGGCTGGTGCGCCTAATTCAAGCGCATTCGCTGCTGTCCATTGACCTGTACCTTTTTGACCTGCAGTATCTAAGATTTGATCGACCAAGAAACCTTTAGTCATTGGATCTTTTTGTTGCAGGATATCAGCGGTAATTTCGATCAAGAAGCTTGATAACTCACCTTTGTTCCACTCGGAAAATACTTTACCGATTTCATCTGCTGGCATACCCAACAGGTTTTTCATCAACCAGTAAGCTTCGCAAATCAATTGCATGTCGATATATTCAATACCGTTGTGCACCATTTTTACATAGTGACCAGCACCGTCTGGACCGATGTATTCAGCACAGGAGAAACCGCCTTCCACTGGTTTACCAGGTGTACCGCCTTCCATAGGTTCGCCGGTGACCGGGTCAACTTTGGCAGCGATGTCACGCCAGATTGGCTCTAAGCTAGCCCATGCTTTACGTGTGCCTGAAGGCATCAAGCTAGGACCGAAACGCGCGCCAGTTTCACCACCTGAAACGCCTGAGCCGATGAAATCGATACCTTTAGCAGTTAATTCTTTTTCGCGACGGATGGTGTCCGTCCATAGTGAGTTACCGCCGTCAATGATGATGTCGCCTTGCTCTAAGAACGGCAATAAAGCATTGATAGTCACATCAGTTGCGCTGCCCGCTTTAACTAGCAAAATAATTTTGCGTGGGCGTTTGATACTCAATACGAAAGAAGCCAAATCTGCATGACCCACCACATTCTCATGTGAAGGCTCATTCTTTTTGCATTCTTCAATGAAGTTTTCCATCTTTTTGGAATCACGGTTGTACACCGCAATGGTGTAGCCATGATCGGCTATATTGAGGGCCAGGTTTTGGCCCATAACAGCGAGGCCTACCAGGCCAATATCAGCGTTTTTTGTGCTCATCTATCTTCTCTTTTGGAGTTGTTTAATGGAAAGGGTTTTTTGGTAGGCAATATTATAGAACTTTTAACAAATTTAATTGTTAAAAACTTATATAGATTAGAACTTTATTTTTAATATTCTTTTACAAATCTATCGGTTCTGCATTTTGTTGCTTGGCGAGGGCGTATGCTATGCAAATGAATATCTTTCACTACCTAAAAGTGCTTAATTTATCACTGACCATCTGCTTGTGTTTGGGTGTGGTGAATGTAAAAGCAGCTACGCAAGCCGAACCCTCAGACGCATTCATTTATGAACTGAAACAATCACTGGTCAAAGTAAACACCTCAACCAGATCCGGCGGACACGGCTTTGGTACAGGGATAGCGATTACTAAAGACCATGTAGTAACTAATTGCCATGTCCTTCAAAATGCCAATGGTATCAGTGTCGCAAAATGGGGGGAGGAATTTGCACCCGTAGCGCTTCAAGCCGATTGGAAACACGATGTGTGTATTTTGAGATTTGAGTGGGCGAATTTCAAACCCGTCCCGCTAGGCGAATCAAAGTCTCTCACTTATGAACAATCTGTGATTTCTATCTCTATGCCAAGTGACTCACCTGCACCCTATGTGGCTTTGAGTAAAATCAAAGCGTTATATCCGATGGATGATAGTGAAGTAATTCGCACGGAAGCGGCTTTTTCCATCGGTGCCAGCGGTAGCCCGGTGTTTGATTATGAAGGCAAGTTGATTGGTATTAGCACCTTCAAAAGCCCTGGCCGCAGCGCTTACTTCTACAACATGTCGGTTAAATGGATTAAAACCCTGTTGCAAGCACCTGAGGTCAAGCTGAACGCCCCCCATGACTTACCATTTTGGGATGCGCCAGATGAGATGCGCCCATACTTCATGCAAGTCGTCTTACCCTTTCAAAACAACCGCTGGCAGGACGTGCAAAGGATCGCATCCAACTGGACAGCAAAAGAGCCCAATAACGTAGAAGCCTGGTACTACTTAGGCATGGCCGCACAGCAATTAGGCGACAAAGTAAATGCCAATAAAGATTTTAAAAAGGCGCTATCACTACATGCCAACCATCCAGCCACCTTGCAGGCTCTGGCGTTGATGGCACATCAACAGGGTAATGAAGCCGAAGTTGAAAAGATTCGATTAACGCTCAAAGAGATGGACTCTGATTTGGCTGAAGCCCTCAACGACGCACTAAAAGCACCTGAAAAGTGAATCACAGCAGGCACTAATAATCGCTACTTCTGCCTTTAACGCTCTAGTTTTTGCCTTGTGGTTTACACGCTGTGTAGGCGATTTTTTCACCATCATTCAGCGTAGCTTCAGCACCGCTGATATCCAATGTAATGACGCCACTAGTAAAGCGTGTATTGTTGTCAGCACTTTTTGTCAGGTTCACTTCATGGTCTGGATAGATTAACCATGCATCGTTACCGTTGTTGAGCATGCGCACGTAAAAACGCTTATTACCCTCACACACATATTCGGTTGCACCTGCTGGCGTACGTGATTGCTCTTTGTTCTTAGAACCAAAAGGATTAGAGATGCTCATCGAACCACAGGATGGCAACAAAACCAATAAACCTAGTGCAATGAATAATGAATTACATTTGATCGTCATGTTCTAGCCCGTGTCATTAAAGATGTAGATGCTCATTTTGCCAGTGTATGCCATAGGCGACAACCGCAAACATGGGCAATATTGCTAAGATAATATACACTTTAGCTTGATTTAAGTTCACTTAGTGCAAATCCATAAGGTGCAAATCCAAAAGTCGATTAAAAATTCATAGGATTGCTATGCTCACTTTTTTCATCGCAAACAGTGCGTAGGGATGTTTAATTAGGCTACTGATAACCGGCGCGATTGAGTCTATCTAACACCGCCGCCCATTCCGGTGTATTGGGCGGCAACTCTACCAACAAGCAATCGACTTTCAAATCATCCAATGAGTGTAGTGCGCTATACAATCGCTCTGCCACTAGTTCTGGCTGGTTGGGTAATTGAATCACGACACAATTCGGTGCTTCACCTGCGCCTATAAGCAATGCTGCACACTGCTTGTGGGCTTGAGTTAAAGCTGCAAACTCATGCATCAGCGTGGCTTTATTGCTAAATAACAGCATTGGCGTACGTGGTGAATAATGCAAAGCATGCTGACCAGGAGCTTTAGGGATGGCGGTCTCAGCGGTCTTTACTTGATATGTCTGTTGCGGCATGCCTGCTACTTGCGCAATCGCTTCTTCGCTAATAATGCCGGGGCGCAACAATAGCCATTGTCCATCTGCGGCGACACTGACGATAGTGGATTCAATGCCTACACTGCATGCACCGCCATCTAACACCGGTATGGATTTACCCAAACCTGCTTCTACGTGTGCAGCAGTAGTTGGGCTTAATTGGGTGAATAAATTGGCAGATGGCGCGGCCACACTTAAGCCGCCTTGTTTAAGCAAATCAAGTGTAACCGGATGGTTTGGTACGCGCAAAGCGATGGTAGGCTCACCGCCACGTACCACACGGGATACATGGTCTTGTGCAGGCAACACTAGAGTCAGCGCGCCCGGCCAAAAGGCTGTGGCAAGCTTGACTGCAGTCTCAGGAAACACAGATGCCCAATCATTCACTTGGCTAATATCGCCAATATGCACTATCAAAGGGTGATCCGCTGGGCGCTGTTTGGTTGCAAACACTTTCTGCAACGCAATATCGTTTCCAGCATCCGCAGCCAAGCCATACACGGTCTCGGTAGGGATAGCGACTACATCGCCACGTTTAAGTAATGCAATCGCCTCGGCTAAATTAACCTGCATCAGTAACCAACCAGTAGTAAAAACGTTATTTTACTACTGGTTTATCACATAGCTTGCAAACTATCATGCCGCTTTTTTGTACGGACGTGCTGCAGGCTCTGCTTTATAGTCATGGGCAGCCAGTGGATGGTGCGCTGTAAACTCTTGTTTAATGACTTCTGCAGCGGTAGGCAAACCTGCCACGGCGCGCTGTATCGCTAATTTGGTCGCCTCATAATTCCAATCTTGGATTTTGGTATTGTCTTCTGCATCCCAATGAATAAAGACACCGATGCAAATAAATACGTCATCGGCCTCATCTAGCGGAATAGTACCTTCCTTGACAGAATCTGCGACTGCTTTAGCAACACCCGCTTGCGCAGCGCCAAACATTTGTACCGCTTGCTTAGCGTTTTTAATATCCACTTTGTTGAACATGACGGTTGCTGGTTTTGCCATCAGGTTGGGAGCAACAACTGCCAGCAGTGCATTATCACCACGTTTTTGGTTGGTAAGCGTTAAACAAAAAGCTGTTTCAACAGCACTGCCGCGAGGTCCCATGATTAAATCCACATGCGCGACCTCATTACCTTCTCCAACTAATGCCTCACCTATTAATACTTTATTGATTTTTAGGGTTTTCATGATAGTTCGACCTTTCTACTTTACAGCCCGGCTTGGGCGTTTAAAATATATGCGGACAAACCTTAATAGCTGCTATTGATGCGTTCAAAAGTAAGACAAAATATTGTGTGCTGAGTTGCGAAAATCTCTATTTTGCCCATGAAGAACTTATCTCATATCTATATCTCCACTATGCGATAAAATAGCTGATTATTATCACTTTAAAGAAAATAGCATGAGCCAAATCATCGTAGAAAAGAATCCAAGCCAAACGCGTTTAAATGCACTCAATGTGACTAAATGGCCAACTTGGCAAAAAGAAGTTTCTGTATTCCCATGGACGTTTCCAGAGCAAGAAATCGCTTATATCTTAGAGGGCGAATGTGTGATTACACCAACAGGCGGCACGCCAGTGACGTTTGGCAAAGGTGATTTGGTTACGTTCCCAGCAGGCATGACTGCAAGCTGGGAAGTGAAACAGCCGCTACATAAACATTACCAATTAGACGGTAACGTGCTGTGCCAAATGTGGCGTCGTCTTAAACTAAAACTTAAATTTTAGTAGCAAATTGCACTAACCTGCTTTGCGAAAAGTCAGGTTGATTCTATGTTCGCCTAAAGCTGGCACTTGGTAAGTATCAGCTTTTAGCGGCAACACACCGTGAAATCTTAGTCTAGAGTCACCACCCCATACCACCACGTCGCCATGATTAAGCGGAATTCTTATCGTTCTATCCGCACGCTTAAAACCGCCGAACTGAAATACCGCCGGCAAACCCAATGAAACCGAAACGATAGGCTGCGTAAAATCCAGCTCGTTTTTATCTTGGTGCAAACTCATACGCGCACCGACTTTGTACTGGTTAATTAAGCAAGCATCAGGCAAAAAACCATCAAAACCTGCTTCACTAGCGGCTTGTTGAGCCAAGGTGATGAAGGAATCCGGCATGGCCGGCCACAACTTACCGCTCACTGGGTCATGCGCTGTATAGCGATAACCTGTTCTATCCGTTACCCAGCCCAGCGTACCGCAATTAGTCATGGCGACTGACATGGTGAAGCCGCCCGGCGTCACCATATTGCGCAATGGTGCAACTGCAATAACATGTGATAAATCAGCCAGTATCAATGCCTCCTTACTCAATGCAAAACCTTGCAGTAGAAAAGCATCTTTCACAATTTCCTGCGTACTTGGCTGCTGATTCGCAAACAAATCCATTAACGATGCGCCTCCAAATCCAACAATGCACGCTTACGCTCTACGCCCCAACGATAACCTGACAGCGCTCCGTCGTTACGCACTACGCGGTGGCATGGAATCGCTACTGCAATAGTATTAGCCGCACATGCGCCGGCAACCGCACGTACCGCTTTTGGCGAACCTATTAGGCGTGCAATGTCGCTATAGCTCGCAGTAGCACCTGCTGGAATCTGCCGTAGGGCTTGCCACACACGTTGTTGGAAGGCTGTGCCACGGATATCCAACGGCAAGTGCTTGAAAAAATCGATCCCCAAGGCAGGCGTTTCGATAAAACCTACCACTTTTGCCACCAGTGCTTCATACGCCTGATCGGCGCCTAACAGTTGTGCGTTTGGAAAAGCATCTTGCAAATCTTGTATTAGCTTCTCGGGGTCATTACCCAAAAATATCGCACAAACACCACGCTCGCTGCTTGCCACCAATATTGTGCCTAATGAGCACTCGCCAATCGCAAACTTAATCGTCGTATTTGCACCACCGGCTTTGTAGTTTGAAGGGGTCATGCCGAGCACCTGTGTTGATTTTTCGTAGAACCGACTATTAGCGTTATAACCCGCCTCAAAAATCGCTTCCGTCACTGTGGTGTTTTTATTCAGTTCATTACGTATTTTTTTAGCGCGGTGTGCCACCGAATACTCTTTCGGAGTAAGCCCTGTTGCTGCTTTGAACACACGATGAAAATGGTAAATGCTCAAACCTGCTTTGTTTGCCAAAACTTCAAGATTGACGGTCTGCTCGGTAGCCTCAATCAGTCGACAAATGTCTGCGACTATCTTGGCGTGGGTCTCAGCTAAGCTAGGCTGGCCTGGTTTGCAACGTTTACATGCGCGAAAACCTGCACGTTCAGCGTCCTCACAACTATGATGAAATGCTACATGCTCTGGCCTCGCGAGACGTGCCGCACAAGATGGTTTGCAATACACGCCTGTGGTGCTTACTGAATAATAAAAGATGCCGTCCGCAGCAGCATCGCGTGCTTGCACGAATATCCAGCGCGGGTCATTTTCAGTCGTCATTGCTTTAGCAATTTTAATTGAACTGTTCATGGTATGTGGTTCTCATGATACCTATAGAAGACAGCAATTTATCAATATGTGTTCACGCACGCACTCCGAGTCTTGCTATTGAATTCAAACATTTATGATCGGTAAGTTATGGCTATAATTAAAAAATGAAACCATTAGATACTTATCAAGCCGCGACGGACTTTCTCACACAGTTAGACGCAGACTGGGCACAGTTAATCGCCACGGTTGGTTCCTGCAGCTTTGAACCCAAGCCTGAACGCGAGCCTTATGAAGCGCTTGTCCGCGCGGTGGCTTATCAGCAACTACATGGCAAAGCGGGTGATGCGATTATCAGGCGCTTTCTGGAAATTTACCGCAATGCCTTCCCATCTCCTGAGCAATTGCTTGCTACAGAATTTGACACACTGCGCGCTTGCGGGTTTTCTGCACGCAAAATAGAAACCATACAAGGCATCGCCACAGGCGCATTAAATGGGCTGGTACCTATACGTCTTGATGCCGATGTAATGAGTGATGAAGAATTGATAGAACGATTGGTAGCACTTAAAGGTATTGGCCGCTGGACGGTAGAAATGCTGCTGATCTTCACACTTGAACGCATGGACATACTGCCTGCTGACGACTTTGGGGTGGTAGAAGGTTACAAGCGACTTAAAAAATTAGCTGTAGCGCCCAAACGCAAAGAAATAGCAGAAATTGGCGAAGCCTGGAGTCCGCATCGCACCATTGCCAGCTGGTATTTATGGCGCGTGCCTAAATAAGCATCATCAATAAAAAAACGGGTAAGACTTTTGAGTCATTACCCGCATTATTTTCTAAGCTAAATTTAGATTAGCTAGATTTCTTTTTACCAGCTTTGCCTTGTAACAATACTGAATCGATAATATGGATTTCACCGTTGTCAGCTTTGATATCGCCACCACCAACAGCTGATACGCCGTCAATTTTGATGCCTTCCGAAACGTCAAGTTTCAGTTCATGACCTTCAACTGATTTAACTTTACCAGCTTGCACGTCTTCTTTAGTGAGTTTTGCAGCAACAATGTGTGCGTTCAATAATTTAGCCAGTGCGTCTTTATCTTTAAGTAATGCATCTAATTTTGCTTTTGGCATTTTAGCGAAGGCTGCATCATTTGGTGCGAACACTGTGTAAGGACCAGCACCTTTTAACGTTGCTTCTAAACCTGCAGCTTTAACTGCAGTTACAAATGTTTTCAAAGAACCGTCAGCAGTTGCTGAATCAATGAGGTCATCTGCATAAGCAGCATTTGAAACAGTTAATGCAAATAATGATGCCAGTAATACTTTTTTCATAACATTCCTTAAAATTAATATGTGCTTTTTTAAATATCAGCAAACTTGCTGACAGACGCTCTAAAAGGCTGCGAGAGCTTACAAAAATTACCTAATAATGCGTAAATTAATTGTGAAATTACCATCAGCCAGCACGTCACAACGTCAGCATCGGTAATCAGGTTGACAGCCAAAATAAAAATAATGGCTAAAGACTGAATATTTTAATAAGAGGGAAAGGGTTAGTGCGCCTAATCTATATCGGTAGAATCGCACTAGGTCAACGACGACTCATCGGCACTTCGGCTATCGTTCATAAATAGCGTCATGCTTACTACCTTATTCACTGCACTAATATTTATTCTACTAGCAACCACCTTGTACATGCCATCAAATTTTACATGAGGGTTTTAGGTAATATGCTGATTACCATTTAAAATAGACTCTTATACGTTACACGCTTGATTACACTCACTGAATGAACCAGATTTTCTCTTATCATAACCACGCATTTCTCAAACTTTTAGCATTTCGCATTCAAATCGTACTCGCCTACCAAATCATGGCGGTGGTGGTCGGCTGGCATATGTATGAGATCACACACGATACCTTAGCACTGGGCTTGATTGGTCTGGCAGAGGTACTGCCTTACTTTTGCTCAGCACTTTTTGCGGGTCATGCGGTTGATCACTTTTACTCACGGCGTATATTTGGCGTGCTGGCAGCCACGTTGCTATGCATCAACGCCCTCACGCTGACCTTAATTTCATTGGGATTGGTAGGTGGCGATCCTACATTATGGATCTATGGCTCCATTGCATTTACAGGAATCGCACGGGCTTTTATTGCACCTAGTTACAGCACCTTGTTTGCACTCATCTTACCCAGACATGAATACGCAAAAGCTTCTGGCATTGGTAGCGCGATATTCCAATCCGGCTTGGTTATCGGCCCTGCGCTTGGTGGTTTAATGGTTGGCTTTGCCAGTAAATCAGTTGCTTATTCGATTGCTACATTGCTATGTCTAGGGTCGGCTATGGCGATGCTATCACTCAGAGTTAAAGAACCGAAAAGATCTGAAAGCATCCCTGTCTTCACTAGCATCGGCGAGGGTCTACGCTTTGTTTTTAGCAATCAGATCGTACTCGGCGCGCTTTCCTTAGATATGTTTGCGGTATTGTTTGGTGGCGCAGTCGCCATGTTGCCTGCATTCATTCAGGACGTTTATCATCTCGGGCCAGAGGGGTTGGGCATACTGCGCGCAGCACCCGCTGTGGGCGCCATCTTCACCGGACTATGGCTCACACGCCATCCAATCAACCTGCATGCTGGGCGTTGGTTGCTGGCTGCAGTTGCCGGCTTTGGCATTTGCATCATGGGCTTTGCACTCACCACCTATTTCTGGATAGCGGCTCTTCTATTGCTACTGTCAGGTATTTTTGATGGCATCTCGGTCGTCATGCGCACCACGATTCTGCAGCTCGCTACACCAGATGCCATGAGAGGGCGCGTATCTGCAATCAACGGCATTTTCATCGGCTCATCCAATGAACTTGGCGCTTTTGAATCCGGCATTGCTGCACGCTTCATGGGCTTAGTGCCATCGGTGATATTCGGCGGCATGATGACATTGTCAGTGGTGGGCATCACCGCCAAGTTTGCACCACAGCTACGCAAGCTGGAACTGAAAGATTTGCACTAGCACCTAATCAAGTTCTACACTTGCACCTAAAACATTTGCTAGGATAGAAACCCCAAGCGCAACCCCACAAAAGTACCGGTTTGTATATATACTAGCCATTAACAGAAAGATGTACGGTCTAAAAAGTAAGCGATTCAACCTAATAATAAGAGGGAAAATGCAATGTTTACAATGACGATCAGCCTGGATTCTCTTGCGGTGTACATTGTGGTCGCAGATATCCTAATCTTGTTATCGTACGTGCTTTATATCCTTCACAACAAAAGACGCTTAGAAAAATCAATTAAAAATATCACTGATTTCATTACTGATTACTTTTTGAATACTGGTGCAGAAGTACAGGTCACATGTTTTAAAGTAGACGGTAATAGACGTTACGTCACGCTAATTGAATCGCAGCCACTCAAACGCTTTCGCTACTCTAACGTGCTGGAAAGCAACCTCATTGGGCATGTATTTAAAGTAACTGGCAATATAGTAGAGAAAATCTATTGGCGATTTCCTGTGCAACTCAATCAAAATGCAATGACTGCTAATTCAATAACTGAAGAAAACACCAGCCCAGAAGACGATTTATATTTTGCTGATGTGCATACACTTACTGAGTCAAAAGCTGAGTACAACGTTAACGAGGTATCGTGGGACGAGTTTGAAACCTCAAAAAAAGAAACTTGAGCTACTAGCCGTTGTCTTTAAGCTATAGTTTGATTTTCATATGATTTTGGTATGATGATTATTTAGTCCCCTAGTGACCAATGTTCTAGTGACCAATTTTATTGATTGGGAGTGATTATGTTGCATAAGAAACTCATGCAGTGGGCATCAAAAATCAATCAGAATACTGATATTCAAGCGCGATTTGTACTTTGGGATGGTCAACATCTTGATTTTGGACAGTTCGCCGCACCTCCAGTCACACTACACATCAAAGACCCTAGCTTCATTGCCGACTTACTCTCACCTAGTATGAGCAAGCTTGGCGAAGCCTATGTTAGAGGCAAGGTAGATTTTGAAGGTAAACTCAACGACATCATTAATCTAGCTTTCTCCCTCGTTCGTCATATGGGTCATGGAAAACTGCACTTCTTTTCAAAATACTTTCCGCACACACGGCAAAGTGACCTGAAGTCTATTCAGTTTCATTACGATGTATCCAATGAGTTTTATAAAATGTGGCTAGATCCCAATATGGTCTATTCATGCGCTTACTTTGAGCAAGGTAATGAAACGCTAGAAGCTGCGCAATTAAAGAAGATTGACCATATTCTGACTAAAATTCAACTGCAGCCTAACCAGACCCTGCTCGACATCGGCTGCGGCTGGGGCGCTCTAGTGATACGTGCGGCACAGAAGTTCGATGCAAAATGTGTTGGCATCACCCTATCAGAAAAACAATATGCGCTGGCGAATGAACGTGTCAAAGCCGCAGGTTTGCAAGACCGAGTAGAGATTCGCCTGCAAGATTACCGCGATATAAAAGGCCAGTTCGACCGCATCACCAGCGTTGGCATGTTCGAACATGTGGGTCGCAAACAACTGGCTCATTACTTCCGTATCATTCACGACCTGCTTAAAGAGGATGGCATCGTAATGAACCATGGCATTACATCGGTGAGCACCGACATGGCAGATACTAATCTCGGCGCTGGTGATTTCATCAATCGATACATTTTTCCCAACGGCGAACTACCACACGTTAGCGAGGCGATTTCGACGATGCAGCAAGGCGGACTAGAAGTATTCGATGTAGAAAATTTGCGCCGCCATTACGCACGCACCTTATCTATATGGGTAGATAACTTTGAAAAAAATTCTATAGAGGTACAGCAGCACATCGAACCAGAACGCTATCGCGCATGGCGGCTTTACCTAGGGGGATGCGCCTACGCTTTTCAACATGACCAAGTTTCGATTTATCAACTGGTCAGCCACAAAGCAGGGCGTCTAGCCGATAATATGCCTTGGTCACGCCGCTACATGTACCATTTATAATTTATGGTTGAAGCGACATCAGCTTCACTATCAGTTTCCTTGGTCAAATAATACCAATTTACACATTTTTTAGGACTCTCCACACCATGCTATCTATGTACGACGCCACTATTACGCCGCTCAAACGTGCCTTAAGCAATCTCGCCACTATCCTCAAAAAAGGTGAAGCCTATGCTGATACTAAAAAGATTGAGCATAGCGTCATACTTAATGCGCGACTCTTTCCGGATATGTATCCGCTGACACGTCAAGTACAAATCGCCACAGATATGAGTAAAGGCGCTGCAGCACGCTTAGCAGGGGTAGAGATTCCAAAGTATGAGGATAACGAAACCACATTTGCTGAACTGCAAGCACGCATCGCTAAAACCATTGCGTTTATTGATAGCATCCAACCAGCGCAATTGGAAGGTGCTGAAAGCCGCGATATTGTCATCACCGTGCGCAAAATAGACTTGCACTTCACAGGGCAGGCTTACCTGCTAAATTGGGTCAATCCGAATGTGTACTTTCACGTCGCCACGGCTTATAACATCTTGCGCCATAACGGCGTTGAGCTAGGTAAGTCAGATTTTTTAGGGCCTAGGAAATAACTTGAAGTTATCTTACGCACTTGGGTTTGGTGTTGTAGTAGCCTTGATTGCAGGCTACCTTTTTTATAATCAAGGCGCTTACAACCAAGTTACCTTAACGCCAGACCAAGAACAAATGATTAAAATTGGTTATAAATGTATAGACTTTGGCGATAGGGCGGTGGCAAAAGACACCCCGATTGTTGAGTTTCAAAAGCTAGAACGCATGAGTAAAAGAGCCAACGTTATCATCACCTGTATGCAAGACAACGGCTACAAAGTAAACCCCGTGTGGCTTAAAGAGGCCGAGCCGATTGCCAAGGCAGAGGCTGAAAAAAACAAGATTTCATTTGATGAAGCAATGATCAATATCAGTCGCAGAGATATGCAGATATTGGAACCCGCGAAGAATAAAACTGGTTATTGGGTAAAAAAATAATCTTAAAATTTAGCTTGGGTGTTGTTCATGTTTTTGCACCATAAACGCTTGATACTGGTTTTTATGTTGCATACATTTATTACTACTTTTATCGTTACAGAATGACTTCAACTTACAAAAACAAGTATTTGCAACCATTTGATCTAGGCTAGTTGCACCAATGTCATTATTGTTTTTATCAAAATTCATTTGGTATCCATTCGATATTGATTAGTAATAACTACTAGAAATCTGGCTACCAAAGTGTACTGAATGTACCAATAAAAAAACCTAGTCATTCGACTAGGTTTTTTAGCTAACTATGTCTAAGATTTCAGGCCTAAGTTTTCTAGGTCTAAGCTTTAATCATCTTTGGCATATCGGGCAAGTGCAATTAAACGCATGCATCGGCCAAAATGGTTTCAATTCAGCCTGTTTTACTTGCCACTTCATTAGCATATTACTTATTCATTACGTACATTGTAACCTCAAAGCCAAAACGCATTTCTGTAGCTGCTGGTGTTGTCCACATAATAATCTCCTTAGTTTTTGGGTTTCAACAATTCGTTTGTTGATGTAGCCATTATCCACGTGATGTTAGCAACCATCCTATTGGCATTCATGAAGTAGTGGTCAGTAAATTCATGACTAAAGCATGCGTTAAACAGGCCGTTATTACTGAGGAATTTTACCATTTGTCCTGAGAGGGGCTAACAAAGGCGATAAACCATTATGGTCAATCTCTTGCATCAGTTGTAACAAACGCCCCAACTCAGTAGCGGGGAAACCCTCACGCGCAAACCAATTCAGGTAGTTACCCGGTAAGTCTGCAAGTACGCGACCTTTGTATTTACCGTAAGGCATCTCTAGCGTCACTAGTTTTTGTAAATCATCAGGGTTCATGTTAATTGCCAATACTACTTTAAGGTTTACAATGAATAATCAGAATTGAGGTCATTTATGGAATCATCAATGCACACACTCAACAATCTATTCGCACAACTCGGCTTACCGTCTGATGATGTGGAAATAGAAAGCTTCATCAAAACCCATAGCAATTTGGCCAGCAGTACTTCGCTTTCAGAAGCACCATTCTGGACGCCTGCTCAAGCTTCGTTCTTGTGTGGAGAAATCATGAATGATGCAGATTGGGCAGAGGTGATTGACCAATTAAATGCCAGGTTGCATTCTAATCAGACTTCTCTAAAAACTTAAAACTAATTAATACATTCTGCCAAGCTAAAAGCCGTTATGGTCAATCGCTTGCATCAGTTGTAACAAACACCCAGGTGAACTTAACTTGTCTACATGCTCTCTGAAAGTATGTATCAACATTTGCCCAGGAAATTCAATGCATAAAATCCTTCTTGCTATCACCTTAATATCCCCATTGTCAGTATCTGCAAACTCGGCAGAAATCAACATGCGTCCCGGCTTATGGGAGATCACAACAACCTCAGACTTGTTACTACTGGTACCGCATATTCCAGCAGATCAAATGCAAGGCATCAAAGACCTGGCAAAAGACTACGGATTTGATATGCCACAAATTGAAAATGGCGCAGCTATATCCAATGCTTGTATTACGCAAGAAATGGCGAATCAAAAATCACCACCTATTTTTGCTGAGAATCAATTAGGTTGCACCACCAAAAACTCAACCCGTACCGGCAACAACTACAAAATGGACTTTACCTGCGCCAGCGCCGAGTTACAAGGCGATGGAGTAGCAGAAGGAACCATCACAAGCCCGGAAAACTTTTCAGGACAAACTAAATTCAAGGGCGTCGCCCAAGGCAACCCTGTGAGTGAGCAAGCTGATATCAACGGGAAATGGGTGAGTGCAAGTTGTGGTGCGGTGAAACCATTACAGTGACTAGCAATAATCTCTGAATACTTAAAATAATCTACCTATATTCTTGCATCAGCCTATGATGAAACTACATGGTTATGGCATTTGTAAATGTGCTAATCAATCTTAACAATGGATACTCAGGAGAGTCATCATGGCAAAAGGTCAGCAAAAAAAGAACAAGGAAATTAAAAAGCCAAAACAGGATAAAAAAGTTGTAGTCGTCACCGGGTCAATAGTGCCCAAACCTGCAACAAAGAAATAACGTATTTGAGACTATTTAGCTACTACTATACTGACACCTCAGAGTAGGTGGGTAGAGTAAAATTGGATACTATGTTGAAAACATAGAATTTATAGCTAATAAGGGTGAGTATTACTGCTCACCCTTTTTTAATTTTTACTTTTCGCTTCTCAAGTAAAAAAGCCTATTCAGCAGTGAATAGGCTTTTTTGTGGCTGTCATTTGCCTACTTGAAGCGCCTGAAGGAGCCTGTCACGACACCCCACACTTCAAAATGCATGTCCTCTGTGATCTCGATGGGTGAATATTCCCCAGTCGAATTGGCAGGCAATAAACGAATACCACCTTCTTTAGTACGGCTCAATGTTTTAATGGTAAATTCGCTATCAATCATCGCAAGAACAATATTGCCGACAGAGGCCAATTTAGAGCGGTCAACTACCGCTTTATCCCCCGGCAATAAGCCAGCATCCATCATTGAATAGCCTTGTATGGTGACAAAGAACGTAGTGTCCTTCTGGTCAATCAAAAATTCACTGGGATCTAAACGTTGGTTTACATGCTCTTCCGCTGGACTGGGGTACCCCGCTGAAACCTTAGAGGAATATAAAGGCAGCTGGATGGGCAGCATATTGAGTGCGGGTAACTCAAATTCTTTAACGCTATCCAGATTGGCAATCAGCTTTTTACGTTGATAGGCAGCAAGAAAGTCTTTGATGACCGGCGCCTGGCTGGAGGGGATGCGCAGTGGCGTTGTTGGTTCATTAAACTTCCCTGAACCAGATTTACGACCAGAGTCTGGGCGTTTACCTCCATGTGTGCTTACTGATTTAATTTCGTTGTTCATTTGATTATTGTACATTAATCAAATGATACTTCATTAACTTTTATTAGCAATTCCAAATGGAATATGCACCATGGGTATATCACCCGCAGGCGATTGTAAGTGACTTAGTTGATCATCAAAAAACATATGGGGTTTAAGAATCGTTAATATTCTCGACTTATCCATTCCTCCAAGGAAAAAGGATTCATCTGCTGATACTCCCCAATTCTTTAATGTAGTTACAACTCTTTCATGCGAGGGCGCACTTCTTGCGGTAATGATGGCTATCCTTAATATTTTCTTGTAAGTGGGATCTTTTTTTAATTTTTTATCTTCAAGCTTTTGCATGAATGAGAGTTTCTTTAAGAAATCAGCTAAGGGGCCTGGTTGGTGAGGTATAGACTGCTTAGCTGTTTCATGAGCCTCAAACTCATCCAAATCATCATTTTTCTTATAAACAGATTCAGCTTCATCATCTGCAATTACACCATCAAAATCGAATGCTATCCTTAATTCATTATCATATTCATCGTCATAAACAGTTGAAGGTAAAACAACACCAGCAGGGTAATCAAACTCAATGGCCTTTTTAACATCTGCCTCATTACCACTTAAAAACAGTGAGGAGTTAAAAGCAGGAATATATTCATAAGGTGAACTACCTGTCATAAATGCTGCACGAGTAATATTGAGATCGTAATGCTTAATGGATCGAAAAATACGAAGGCCAGTTTCAGGAGAGTTTCTTGAAAGTAATACAACTTCTACAGGGGACTGATCTGGAAATGCGTTGTTAATTGCAAGAAAACGCCTTATGAATGGAAAGGCAACACCTTTAGGAAATGGATTATCAATATTCTTTTCCTGATGAAGTCTATAAGCATCTACGCCATTATTAACATAGACATCATGGGACTCTGATAAGTCAAACAAAGCACTTGATGCGATGCTAATTACCAACTTGCGTTCTATCGGGTATGCCATTTCTTGATTAAGAGTCCTTACAGATATAAATAAAGCCTGAATCATCAGGCTTTATTAATTGCAACTTATGGGGTCTTTAGTTGCAGCTTATGAGGTCAAACTTGCAGCTTATGGGGTCACTTACACAAGCATAAGGGGCAAAAAACTGTTAGTTATTTAACCGCACTTGCTTTCACCACAGTTCAGGCAAGTTAAACAACCGTCCATTACGATGCTAGCTTTGGTTTGGCATTTGTTGCAAAGTGATGCGCCTTTAGGAAAGCCTTCTGCATTCATCTCTTCACCTGATTTAGCGTGTTTTTCCAGATATTCAGCTTTTTTCTCTTCAACCAGTTTTTGTTGATGTTCATCTAAACCTGGTTTTTTTAGCATGCCAATTGATTGCAGATGTTGCTCAACCACTTCGCCAATCTCTGCCACCAAGCTAGGTACAAACTTGCCGCCTTTTTTGAAGTAGCCGCCGCTTGGTTCGAACACGCTTTTGAGTTCTTCTACCAAGAAGGTCACATCGCCACCTTTACGGAACACGGCAGACATCACGCGGGTGAGGGCGACTATCCATTGGAAGTGATCCATATTTTTGGAGTTGATAAAAATCTCGAATGGGCGACGATGCTCTTGCGGTGTGCCTTCGTGCATAACCACATCGTTAATGGTGATGTAGAGCGCGTGCTCAGTCACAGGTGTTTTAACTTTGTAGGTTGAACCGGTGATTTTTTCCGGGCGGTCTAGCGGCTCGCCAAGTTGTACAATTTTTGCATTCGCTTCTTTAAGCTCCGCTGTTTTTGCTTTTTCTTCTTCATTGACTAATGCGTAGCCAGTGATTTTTTTCTCAATTTTAACTGCCATGTTATTTTCTCCTTAATGTTGTCATTCCGTGTCGTGCACGGGATGACAATCTAGAACTTACCGTAATAGCCTTCTTTTAAGGCATCGTAAAGGTTTGCTGCTGAGTGAATTTCGCCATCGTATTCAATCTCTTCATTACCTTTCACTTCCAGCTCGGTGCCATCATCTAACGTGAATTTGTAAGTGGTGCTTTCCAAGTCTTTCTCGGTTACCAACACACCCTGGAATGCTTCTGGGTTGAACCTGAATGTGGTGCAACCTTTGAGGCCTTTATCGTAAGCGTAGAGATAGATGTTTTTGAAATCTTCAAAGTCATAGTCAGTCGGCACGTTAATGGTTTTTGAGATAGAGCTATCAATCCACTTTTGTGACGCCGCTTGAATATCCACGTGGGCTTTCGCCATGATGGTTGAAGAATCCAAGAAGTAATCCGGTAATTGCTCTTCAGGTTTGTCGCTGAAAGGCATGGCTTTTGGGTTAATCAACTCACGGTAGGCCAATAGTTCGTAAGAGAACACATCGACTTTCTCTTTCGATTTTTTGCCTTCACGAATCACGTTACGTGCATAGTGGTGCGCGAAGCTTGGCTCGATACCGTTACTTGCGTTGTTTGCTAGTGACAATGAAATCGTGCCTGTAGGCGCGATTGAGCTATGGTGCGTGAATCTAACGCCCTTAGTAGCGATTTGGTTACGCAAGCCTTCTGGGAACTGTTGCATATAGCGGCTGTATTTACCCAGCAACACTTTACCAGCGACTTTGCTGCCTACTTTAATGCCGTCTGCCGCCATCTCTGGGCGTTTTGCCAGCATGTCCGCGGTGACTTCGAATTTCTCTTCCATAATCGGTGCGGCGCCTTTTTCTTCGGCTAATTGCACGCCAACTTCCCAGCCCACCTCTGCCATTACGCGGGTGACTTCATCGGTGAATTTGATAGACTCTTCTTCACCGTATTTCATTTTCATCATGGTGAAAGTTGAGCCTAAACCCAAGTAACCCATGCCATGACGGCGTTTACGCGCAATTTCGTCACGTTGCTGTTGTAATGGCAAACCGTTGATTTCAACCACGTTATCCAGCATGCGGGTGAAGATTGAAACGACTTCACGGTATTCAGCCCAATCGAAATGCGCTTCGTCAGTGAATGGTTTTTTCACAAATTTGGTCAGGTTGACTGAACCTAACAAGCAAGCGCCATAAGGTGGCAGAGGTTGCTCGCCACATGGGTTGGTTGCGCGAATGTTCTCGCAGAACCAGTTGTTGTTCATTTCGTTTACACGGTCGATCAGAATAAAACCTGGTTCAGCAAAGTCATAAGTCGAGGACATAATCACATCCCACAAACGGCGTGCCTTGATGGTTTTGTAAACACGGCAAGCTACTTTGCCAGCATCGATGCCATCTGCTTTAGTGAGGTATTTACCTTTTACTGGCCACTCGCGCCACACCACTTGGGTTTCATCGTTAACGTTCAAGCCATCGATAATCGCTTCTTTTTCTGTCACCGGGAAAGCCAGTTTCCACTCAGCGTCGGCTTTTACTGCTTCCATAAATTCTTTGGTAATCAAGCAGCTTAAGTTGAACTGGCGCAGACGGCCATTCTCACGTTTAGCTTTAATGAAGTCAGTAACATCAGGATGTGAGATATCGAATGTTGCCATTTGCGCACCGCGACGACCACCCGCGCTGGATACGGTGAAACACATCTTGTCGTAGATATCCATGAAGCTTAATGGGCCGCTGGTGTAAGCGCCTGCACCCGCTACGAATGCACCTTTTGGACGCAAGGTAGAGAACTCGTAGCCGATACCGCAACCCGCTTTTAGGGTCAAACCTGCCTCGTGTACTTTGCCGAGGATGTTATCCATACTATCTTCCACCACGCCAGAAACCGTGCAATTGATGGTTGAAGTGGCTGGTTTATGCTCTAGTGCGCCAGCATTAGAGGTAATACGGCCTGCCGGAATTGCACCGCGACGCAATGCCCACAGAAATTTCTCATGCCACTCA
>DATHWQ010000046.1:0-9904 GCA_035460465.1 Methylotenera sp.
ATCTATTTGGATTTTTTCATCTCGCGCATTTGGCGCTGGGTAAATTGTTTGGTTGAATTCACACCTCGCAATAATAGCATGTGGTTACGGATAGCAACTTCTACCAATACGGCGATATTGCGACCCGCAGCAATCGGAATATGTACTTTCGGTACTTTTACGCCCAATACTTCTTCATGTTGTGTTTTGACACTGAGTCTATCTAGTAATTCTGGCGCTTGTTTATCCGCCATTTCCAGCTGAATGATAAGGTCGAGTGGTTTGGTTGGTTTGACAGAGTTGTCACCAAATAGCTCGCGAATGTTTAAGATACCGAGCCCGCGTACTTCTAGAAAGTCTTGCAATAATGCCGGGCAGCGACCTTCAATACGCTCGGGTGATATACGGAAAAAATCGACGATGTCATCAGCAATTAAGCGATGACCACGTGAAATAAGCTCTAATGCCAGCTCACTTTTACCAATGGCAGCATCACCTTTAATCAGTGCGCCAAAGCCTTGTACTTCCATGAAGACGCCATGCAGGCTGACAGACTCCGCAACGGCTTGTGCTAAGTAATGACTTAAAATATCCATCAACTCCGGGCTGCGCAAAGTTGAGGTAAAGAGTGGAGTGGTGTGGCTATCTGCCGCAGCGACGAGTGTATCAGGTACTTTCTCACCATTCGCTACAATCACGGCCGCTAGGTCAGTTGAGTATAAATTAGCAATAGAGCGTGCGGCGTCTGCAGCTTCTAAACTACGCAAATAGTCCATCTCGGCGCAACCCAGTACTTGTACCCGGTTTGGGTGCACAAAATTAAGATGGCCGATAAGGGCTAAAGAAGGTTTTGTAACAGTTTCGCTAGTGAGGGTATTAGACCCGCCGTTAAGCCCAGCAACCCAGTTCAATTTGAGCTTACGACGGGTTTGTTTGAATAGCTCAGCTACGTTGATTTGAGCCATAAGTTAAAGTTAAGAAATTAGTTAATGTTTTGGTGCTTAACCGCGCCATTTGTTTTGTGATGGTCGCCATTTTTTTCTTTGTGCTTGACTACCTGGCGGTCAAGTTTATCGGTTAGCATGTCAATCGCACTATACATATTGCCATCAGCGCAGGCGGCATGTAAATCATTGCCGGGGACATGCAGTGTGGCTTCAACCTTTTGGGCAAGCTTCTCTACACTCATGGTGACTTTGACATCGATGACATGATCAAAGTGGTTGCTGATTCGAATTAATTTGCTTGTTACATAATCGCGTAAAGCAGGTGTAATTTCTAAATGATGACCAGTTAATTGTAAATTCATGACTTGCTCCTTTTGAAATATTCCTTAAGTTTGAAAAACTTCGACTTTCAAAAAATCTGCAGCGTATGAAAATCTTCAGCACTTCAAAACTTTCAGAACAATTTCAGTTTACTACTTAAATAAGTGTCTGTGCCAGCCAAATTTGCGAATTAATTAAAGAAATATTTTGTTACATTTTCGCGCACAATTTGGTGCTACAGTAGCTGGATAGCTTACAGGGACTTCCTCAAGCTGGCCGGCGCAATGTTGAGTGACTCACGATATTTAGCAATGGTGCGGCGTGCCACCACAATGCCTTGTTTGGCTAGTAAATCGGTAATCTGGTTGTCAGAATAAGGTTTCTTAGGATTCTCTTGATCGACCAATTGTTTGATCAGTGCACGAATCGCGGTGGCCGAGCAGGTGCCACCACTGTCAGTGGATACCGAGCTGCCAAAGAAATATTTCAACTCAAAAATACCGCGTGGCGTCAGCATGTATTTATTGGTGGTCACGCGCGAGATGGTTGATTCATGCAAATCCAGTTCATCTGCAATTTCGCGTAATACCAGTGGGCGCATGGCGACTTCACCGTATTCCAGAAAGTTACGTTGACGATCAACAATGGCTTGTGAAACGCGCAAAATGGTGGAGAAGCGTTGCTGAATGTTTTTGATCATCCATTTTGCTTCCTGCATTTGGCTTTGTAGATACTGACTAGAGCTGTCGCGATTGCGTTTTAGAATACTCGCATACAGCTGATTAATCTTCAGCTTAGGAATCACGCCATCATTGAGGCTGGCGATCCAAATGCCTTTTACTTTCTTTACTATGACTTCGTGCTGAATATAGTGCTCAGAGCCAATCAGACTATATGCGCTTCCCGGACGTGGGTTCAGGCTAGTGATGAGTTGTTGTACTTGCTTCAGTGTTGCTTCGTCGCAGCCTAACTCTTTGCGCAACTTAGTAAAGTCGCGTGCGCCAAGTGCAGGTAAGTGAAGTTTTGCCACCAATTTTGCAAGCGCCAGATGCGGTGTATCTTGTGAAATAACGGCAAGTTGTAATAACAAACACTCGCTCAGGTTGCGCGCACCCACGCCAGCGGGGTCTAAATTTTGAATGTGACGTAGCGCGGTTTGTAGTTCTAATTCGTCAATTTCTAACTCTACAGGCATTTCTTCTGCGATTTCTTCCAGCGATGCTTCGAGATAACCATCTTCGTTGATGCTGTCTACCAATAGTTGAATCAGCGATTGATCACGCTCAGATAGGGGCATCAACTTTAATTGAGAGAGTAAGTGGTCACGCAGGCTGATTTGCAGGGTTTCTTGCTGTTTGAAATCACTGTCGTCATCCGCTGGCGTACTGTTCTCATCCCAGCGACTGCCGTTTGAGAATTCATCATATTCATCGTTAAACTCTGCAGCGAATTCGGCGGCGCTGGCAGTAATATCAAATTCTGTGGGTTCGTCACGTTGGACGAGTTCGGTTTGAACTGGGTCGGGAATTTCTGAAAACGTACTGTCGAACGGCTCAGTGTTGCCGTTGGTATAGGCTTCCTCTTCGGCACCGTAATCTTGCGGGCTGAATTCTTGTGCAATTTCAGTGCTGGCTTCGCGTGTCTCGTTAATCTTTGCTTCATTGAGTGCAATCTCGTCAGCAGTATCATCTGCCGTGTTGCCATACTCATCCTCGCCAGCTTCACCTCTTTCCAGCAATGGATTGGTTTGCATCAACACATCAATTTCTTGATTGAGCTCTAATGTAGAGAGTTGCAATAACCGAATCGCTTGCTGTAGCTGAGGTGTAAGCGAGAGATTTTGTGAGAACTTAAGTTGTAACCCTTGCTTCATAGACGGAAATGTTTGCCCAGATAAACTTCGCGTACACTTTCATTGCCGACAATCTCACTTGGAATGCCAGAGGCAAACACATGACCTTGATTGACAATGTAAGCTCGGTCGCAAATGCCTAGCGTTTCGCGTACGTTGTGGTCAGTAATCAGCACACCGATGTTACGCGCACTTAAAAAACGAATAATTTTTTGAATATCAATCACTGCGATTGGATCAATACCGGCAAAGGGTTCATCCAATAAAATAAAACTTGGGTTAGAAGCTAAGCAGCGTGCAATTTCAACGCGACGACGTTCACCGCCCGATAAGCTCACCGCAGCATGGTCGCGAATATGGGTGATATGCAGCTCTTCGAGTAGAGACTCTAGTTTTTCATCCATTTCTTCTTCAGTCATCTCTTGCAACTGCAGTATGGCGAGGATGTTTTCAGAAACGGTCAGTTTGCGAAAGATCGATGGTTCTTGTGGTAAATAAGACAAACCCATTCTGGCACGCATGTGAATAGGCATGCGGCTAAGGTCTTTGCCATCAAGTAATATTCTGCCCTCATCCAAAGGTACTAGTCCAACCATCATGTAAAAACTGGTTGTTTTACCCGCTCCATTGGGGCCCAACAAGCCGACAACTTCTCCACTTTTGATTTCCAGGGAGATGTCTTGTACAACAGTGCGTGCTTTGTACGATTTGCGCAAATTTTCTACAATGAGTTCGCTCATAATGACTTGTTCAATTCAGAGTGATTTTAGGAGTTAACTTCTTAAAGCTTAGGTTCAGTGCTCACTTCAAGGCTTCTGCTGAAGCGCATATTTTTAACTGAAGATACGTTGCTTGCAGAAGTTGATTGTACGGGTTGCACACTAGATTTGCTGTCACCGGCAGGTTTGTTTTCGTTGGGTTTGGTGTCCGTGCCGCTAGGTGTCGTCGCTTTTTTGTTTTTCGGTTGGATGATAGCGCGTACACGGCCACTTGGTGTAGCTGGGGTAGCTGCTTGTGAGCCGCCGCCGATTACCTCGGCATACTCAGCGTTCGCGTCATACATGATGTAATCACCGTGCACGATGTCCTCGCCACGTTTTACCCAAGCCTTGGTATAAAGCTGCACTTTATCCATGCGGCCGTCATATTCAATACGCTGGGCGCTGCCCTCCATGTATTCATTTTTGCCTTCACGCTTTTGCTTGAAGGTGGTTGGGTTTCCTAAAGAAGTGCTGTGTTGAAAGCCTTCTTTATCTTCGCGCACGATTAATTTGTCGGCGTGGATAATCAGAGTACCTTGCGTCAAGATGACGTTACCAATGTAAGTACTGGTTTGTTTGGCGTCATCAACTTTGACAGAGTCTGCCTCTAAATCAATCGGTTTGTCACGGTCAGCTGCTTCCGCAAATACCTGATTGGAAAATCCTAATGTTGTAAAGCCCAAGACTATCAAGCTTAAATACATTAAGCCCAGCGTTGTATGGGGCCAAATTGTGATTGAGTGCTTATTCATAGCGTCTCCGAATGCGCGCATTGTTAGTATCAGGTTTATTAGATTGTAGTGAATCTTTAGTCTTGCTTGGTTTCGTGGTATCAGTTTTAGCGTTTAGCGTTTCTGGTTTAGCAACCTTAGAATCGGTAGCTGCTGTGGCTTTAGTGACCGGTTTCTCATAATGCGCCCGCACTTTGTTGAGTAGGGTCAAGGTCTTATTTTTCTTTTCATAGATCATACCCGTTGCGTAGATGACGGTTTTAGGTGCTTGACGAATCACCACCGGGCTTTGTGTTTGTACTAGCTCGTCATTGGGTCGAATGTTGAGGTAATCTGTTTCCAGTGTCATTTCACCTTTTTCCTCAAAAGCTTGGCGTGTCACTTTGACGTTATCAAAGACTTGTACTTCTTCGCCGTCACTTGATACATAGCCACGTAAACCTTCCACCTGAGTATAAGGTTTATTCACCGCATATTGTGTATAACGCGGATGTTGCAGGTTCGTTGTGTCGTCATCAGGGTAATGTTTCATCTCGATCGCGGCTAATTTGTAGCGCAAATCTCCATTGATGTCAGTTTGCGTAGTCACAAAATTGCTGACGATGTAATCAGGGTCATGGCGACTACTGCCGTCTAGTTTGGGCGCTGGTGGCTGTACAGTCTGGTTAATCCAAAAAGTCAGTAGTGCCAGTGTAGACAACAGCACCAATGGGAAAATAATCGCAGATCTTGTCATGAAGTTCATATCAAGAATCTCATTCCGATAGATTCATAAAATGACAGAGGATGGTTATTTGGCTACACATGGCTGGAATACTTTTAATTTGAAATGCTGGCTCGTGATAAAAATGGCGCCATTTGCGCATCAAATGTACCTTGTGCCTGCATGATAAGCTCACACACTTCACGCACCGCACCACGACCACCGGATTTTTTGGTGACATAATGCGCATGTTTAAGCACTAATGTGGGTGAGGCAGGCACCGCAATTGCCAAACCACTGATGAGCATAGGAGGTAAATCAACCACATCATCCCCCATAAAAGCACATTGATGTGCTTCCAGATTGCAAGTTTTTATGAGTTCATTAAATGCTTCAAATTTATCTTCCGCACCTTGGTAAAAATAAGCAACGCCTGTACTTTCAGCGCGTTTTTTCACCACGTTTGAAGTGCGGCCAGTAATGATAGCAAGTTCAACGCCTGAGGCCTTTAACAGTTTCATACCCAAGCCATCATGCGAGTGAAAGGTTTTATATTCCTGGCCGTCATCACCAATGGTCAAACCGCCATCAGTCATTACGCCATCTACATCAAGCACTAGTAGCTTGATACCTTGTAAACGCTTGTTCAGTTCAGGAGAGTTGGCTGCCAACACTTAAACCACCTTTGCCAGCAACAGGTCATGCATATTTAAAGCGCCGACTAAAACGCCATCGTCATTGGTGACCAATAGACCATTGATTTTTCTTTGTTCCATGATTTCTACTGCCTCTATCGCGAGTTTGTTTTGGTGTATCATAAATGGGTTTTTATGCATGACATCGGCAATATTTGAGGTGGCGACATTCACGTTTTGTTCAAATGCGCGACGTAAATCACCATCGGTAAAGATACCAATTGGTTTGTTATCAGCATCTACAATGGCTGTTAACCCCAGTCCTTTGTGTGACATTTCAAGCAAACCTTCTGAGAGTGAGGCATTTGCATACACTTGAGGCGTTTTGTCACCACTACGCATTAAATCACTGACATGCACAAGTAAGCGCCGTCCTAAGCTGCCGCCTGGGTGAGAGCGTGCAAAATCTTCGGCGGTGAAATCGCGTTGATCCAACACACATAAAGCCAGTGCATCGCCCAAAGCTAAGGCAACGGTTGTGCTAGACGTCGGAGACAAACCTAGCGGACAGGCTTCTTTTGCAACGTGTGCACTTAAATGGATGTCTGCTGCTTTGGCTAATGAAGAGTCGTCCTTACCTGTGATGGCAATGATACTTGCACCCAGTCTTTTCAAGGGAGAGATGATGGCGAGGATTTCATCGCTTTCACCCGAGTTGGACAGTGCAATCACAATGTCGCCAGTAGTGATCATGCCTAAATCGCCATGACTGGCCTCTGCCGGATGCATAAAAAATGCAGGGGTGCCAGTGCTTGCGAATGTGGAGGCGATTTTGCCGCCGATATGGCCTGATTTGCCCATGCCGCTGACTACCACGCGACCTTGGCATTGTAAAATCAGATTCACCGCGTCAGTGAAGTTGTCGTCTAGACGATTGGCGAGTGCATGAATCTCACTTGCTTCGAGCAGCAGCACGTCGCGTGCCAAAGACAGCGTAGGCTGCCGATCTGGTCGTGTGGTTGGCCGACTGACTGGCGTAGACTTTTTGTTAAGTAATGATGACATTAGGCTTAAATTAGCTTATAAAAAATTAGACAACTAAACATAAAGTCTAGTATAAAAGGGAATGTCTTACTTATAAAGCCTAAACGGTTACTAAAGAAGACATTTTTAACGAATTTTGTTTAAAATTTTTACTTTAGGCATATATTTTGCTAGCGCGGCTGCTAGTGCGCCGCGCTATTTGTTCGTGCATTTTAATTATGCAGTACTGCTAGGCTGTTTGATGTGAAACAATAATCACCAATATAAAAAAGAATAACATCACAATTGATAAATTATGTTTGAAACATTGCCTTTAATCTTAATTCTTCTTATCTGCTCCGTTTTTGGCGTGGCCTTGTTCCGTGCATTTCGCTTACCGGCAATGCTGGCATATTTCTTAGTAGGGCTGGCGCTAGGCCCGCAGACATTTGGCTTGCTGCCAGATACTGAGGCGAATCGTGAGTTTGCCGAGTTCGGTATCGTGTTCCTGATGTTTAGTATCGGGCTAGAGTTTAGTCTGCCGCAACTATACGCCATGCGCAAAAAAGTGCTGGGTGTGGGTGGCGCGCAAGTCATTATCACACTTGGTGTGGCGATGTTTATTGCAAAGTTTGCTGGTTTAAATTGGTCGGCGGCCTTTATTGTTGGGGCGGCACTGGCGATGTCATCTACCGCAATCGTTTCTAAAATGCTGGCTGAGCGCGTCGATCTTAATTCGCGTCATGGTCGCCTGAGTATCGGCGTGTTGCTGTTTCAAGATATCGCAGTGGTGCCAATTCTGGTACTGATTCCAGCCTTAGGTATGGCAAATGCTAATTTGATGGATGTACTGGGTTTGGCCATGCTGAAAGCGGCGGCCATGCTGCTGTTCCTGTTCACCATCGGTAAATGGCTCATCAATCCTTGGTTTAACTTGGTTGCCAGTCAGCGTTCGCGTGAGTTATTCGTGATGAATGTGTTGATGGTGACTTTATTGTTAGCCTATGCCACCAAATTGGCAGGGTTATCTTATGCTTTAGGTGCTTTTATCGCCGGTATGCTGATTTCGGAAACGCGTTACCGCTATCAAGTGGAATCAGATATTTCGCCATTCCGCGACATTCTGCTGGGTTTGTTCTTCATTAGCATAGGTATGTTGTTGGATGTGAAGCAGATTCTCAACAATTTAGGCCTGGTAATGCTAATCCTGGTCGCGTTCATGTTATTCAAAGCAATGGTTGTTGCTTTAGTAGTCAGGTTGGTCAAATATGAAACGGGTGTAGCCATTCGTACCGGCGTCATCTTGGCGCAGGCTGGCGAGTTCAGCTTTGTGATATTGGCGTTAGGCTTAGAGCAAAACTTAATTAGCGGTCAGGCGCTGCAAGTAGTGCTCGCGGCATCATTACTTTCTATGGTGGCTGCACCATTCTTGATTCAATACAACGGCCGCATCGCAAGACGACTGGTCAGCAGCTATACACGTAATAGTAGTCAAGTGGTGCAGGATATTGATGAAGTTGGTAAACACTTGCAAGACCACGTGATTATTTGTGGTTATGGGCGTAGTGGTCAGTACCTGGGTCGTTTCTTGAAAGAAGAGAATATTCCGTTCATCGCGCTGGATATCGACCCCGCACGGGTTCTGGAAGCCGCAGCAGCAGGGGAAAACGTGATGTTTGGCGATGCTGGTCGGCGCGTAGTGCTCGAGGCGGCTGGCGGCGCGCGTGCAAAAGCATTGGTGATTAGTTATGCAGATAATCCTGCGGCGATGAAGATTTTGCATGTAGTGCAGGAAGTCTATCCGCAATTGCCAGTCATTGTACGCACGGTGGATGACGCGAATATGGAAGCCCTGCGCGAAGCGGGTGCCGCAGAGGTTGTACCTGAGATTTTAGAGGGCAGCCTCATGCTCGCCTCGCATGCCCTCATGTTATTGGGTGTACCGCTGCACCGTGTGATTAAGCGTATTCGTATGTTCCGTGAAGAGCGTTATAAATTGTTTCGTGGATATTTCCACGGTATTTCTGATCTTGAAAGTGAAGATCTGGAGAAACAACAGGTGCGCTTACACTCTGTGATTATTGCGGCAGGTGCATTCGCGGTAGGTAGACGGTTATCGGAAATACAACTGGAAAGCTTTGAAGTAGAAGTAAAAGCTATCCGCAGGCCGAATTTGGTGGGTGTAGAGCCGACTGTTGAAAGCCTACTCGTTGAAGGTGATGTCATTGTGCTGCTAGGCCACCCTTCCGGTTTAACCAACGCCCAAAATGCTTTGCTCATTGGGCGCATCGCTATTAAATAAGATTCTGATGACTAAAAAAGTATTGATTGTCGGTGGCGGCATTGTTGGCTGTCTCACCGCTTTGGAGCTGGTGCAACGTGGCTGTCAGGTAACATTGGTAGAGCGTAATGAAGTCGCCAGCCAAACTTCAGGCGAGTCTTCATGGGCAGGGGCGGGGATCTTGTTTCCTTTATTGCCTTGGATGTACGGCGATGCGGTGAACCAGCTCACCATGACCGGTGCTAGCCTCTACCCAGCGATATGTAAGCGCTTACTTATTGAAACAGGCATAGACCCTGAATACATTCAAAGCGGTTTATTGCTGTTACCGGAGTTTGATCAACAAACCGCGCTGGATTGGTGTAAGGCATACAATATTCAAGCGCAGACTGCACCTGCCAGTTTTTATGCAGGTTCTGGGCTTACAAGCGTAAGTAATAAAGCCGGTTTATGGTTGCCCAGTGTAGGGCAGGTGCGTCCACCCAATGTGCTCAAAGCGCTACGCATCGCCTTGCTACAACAAGGCGTTAAGCTGGTTGAACGTACGCAACTCAAGCCGCTTGAACACGTTGCCGCCAAGCTTAATCGTTGGGAAACCACAACTGGTGAACAATTAGAGGCGGATCAGTTTGTAGTGACATCGGGAGCATGGAGCTTTGAGTTGCTCAAAA